>JAKSLM010000063.1 GCA_024401225.1 Bacteroidaceae bacterium
GAGTTTTGTTTGTTTGTTTGTTTGTTTTGCGGTGAACGTCTTTATTATATATATAATTAAGTTATTTATATAGATTAAGTGCATACCTAGTAATCATGATTACTAGGTTACTTTATTAACTATCAGCGAAAGCCGAACACAAAAAACTCCGAACGAACAAACAAACAAACAAACGAACAAACAATGTTGATAACTCGACAAGTTATCAACAGTTCGCAAAAAAAATGGGAAAAGATTTTTCTGTTTCGCGCCTTATTGCTAACTTCGCAGCCGCAAACAAATCACCAACCCAAGAAGAAGCAGATGAAAGGCATGAGACAACTCTCCGACACACACAAGCAATATGCAGACATTCAAGTAGGAGCCGAACTGACGGACGAGGAGGCGAGGACGGTGACATTCCTCGCCCAGGGATGCCGGCCTCTTACTCCCATCACGGATCTGGCCGCAAGCAAGACTATACGCTACCTCCTGTCGGCCGCAAGGCAGAGGGCTGCACAGGCTGAGGATGCTTGCGCTCAGCTGGCGCAAACGAGAGAGATGCTGAAGGAAGAGCACGTACTGCGACTTGACGCCGAGGAGAGGCTGACAGCGCTGCGTGAGGATAGCATGGAGCTTCGCACCCGCATGAAGGAATGTGAGGCTCAGATCAGGGCGTATGAGGCCCAATGCAGCTTCTGGATGAATGCTCATACTGCCACTTACGGGATGAGCAAGCACGACCTTTATCGCATCGCAACGAGTCTGATGGCCGCGTTGTGCCGCCTGTTCGGGCTGTCGCTTCGCCACCTTGCTGAGTATTGCCTGGAGAGGACCCGCGCAAGGTGCAGCGAGACAAAGGCGTCGCTCAGTTCTGCCATCCTCAATCTGAATCTCAAGGGCAACGTGTCCTTTAATGCAAGTACACATATAGAGAACCTCATCAAAAACGACGGCAAAGTGGAACTGTAGACCTTGCCCTCGCAAATAATAAAAAAACAGTAAAATCTTATGACAGAAGACAAAGGATTAGGAATCAATTTCAACGCACCCGTAACGGTAGGCACTTTCGTAAAGGTGGAGAGCGGTGCCACATATATTAAGAACAATTTCCCGGGCGTGACTCACTTTGAAGAAGCGAAGGAAGATGACAAGGAGAGTCAGCCCCTGTCGTCGCAATCGCTGAAGGACAAGATAGAAAGCGTGAAGCATCTTATCAAGAACAATCGCCACTGGTTCAGCATCTGCAAGGTGCTGATGAAGGCGCGCAAGGTAGGCATTGGCGATTTCGAGGCTGCTGCCAATATGATTCTCGAAGCGTACGGTAACAATCCGCTCCCCAAACCCATCGATGTAAAGGACATTTCGAAGATAAACGTAGGCGGCATGAAGGGCAACCCGGAAGAATGGTATGACGACGTGACGAATGAGGTACATAATTTCGGTTCGTATCAGACGCTGGCATTCGCTTTCGAGAGGGTCTTGTAAAGCAATCTTCCCCAGATCTTCCCTAAATGTTCCCCATATTTTCCCCGACAAGATTTTTTCTTGCCGGGGATTTTCTTTATCCATACCTTTGCACCATCGAAATCAAATTACTCACTAAAAAACAAAACGATTATGAACACTTATTTCAACTTCAGCCTATGGCGCATCGGTATCTCTGTAGACGTAATCATCATGCAGCCATACCACTTCGACGCATACCGCACCTACAGAAACTCAATCTCAGTAGATCTCAAATACTACGGAAAGGAGGATAGCGATGAGTAACAAAGCAATACCAGGCTCAGCCATCTTCCTCGAGGATGGCACCCACATCTTCACGCCCTATGCAACGGGCAACCCCGACAAACAAATATGGGCTGGCATCACATCGGTCGAACTCGGCAAGATGGAGGTAAGCAAGAACAAGATTCGCGTAGTCCTCACGATGGACCGAACCACGCTCGACGATGCCCAGTCAAAGTTTACCAACGCGTTCGCCAAACTTATTGCGCAGACCGCCACGCCTAAGGTGCAGCGACTCTACGAAAAGATAGTCAAGGCGTATGAAGAATAATAATCATCAGGTTTACGCTAGAATGGAAAATATTTTAGGCCTTCGGCAAACGTGAATGCCCGTGAATGGCCCGTAAATTTGTTCGTAAATTGGTTTAACTATTGAACAAAATTAAATTCACGAAACAATTCACGGATAATTTACGGACATTTTCGTTCGCCGAAGGCAAATAAATAATCGTACCTCCAATGAAAAAGTTATCGCGAAGGCAAGAACATTGAACAATAAAAATCATAGATCATTAGGTTTTACGCTAGATTGGCTTCGCCAAAGCGGACGAAAGAAAAACAAATAAAAATACAGAAAAATAATAAAAACATTTCTTTCGTAAAAATCTTAGAACAAGAAGAATATATTTTTAATGTTTTATCATATTTTTACTTGTTTTTTCTTCGTCCGCCGAAGGCGTATAAATCATAAACCTATCTTCTTCCTCTTCGGAGGCAAATCTTAATTATTAATTCACATTTCACACCATGGAAGAATCAAAATACTCCTTCTTCGAAAGCGTAAAATCGAAGAAGTGCAAACAACTCAACGTAGCCCAACTGCTCGATGCGATATGCGACAAGCACCTCAAAGAGAAGTGCGAGAGCATCATGGCCTACATCCACATGGGCAATGCCGATATGGCATCACAAGTCAAAGCCTCGCTACCTGCCATTGTGCTCTCCGAACTCTACCCCGAAGGTGCACCTCGCAAGCAAGGTACAGGCGAACCAACTGGCGTGCTTATGCTCGACTACGACGACTGCGCCACCGAAGAAGATGCACGCGCTCTCATGGACGATATCCAAAATACATGGATAAGGAATGACGAGATACGCGAGTACATCATCGCCGTACATTACTCACCTCGCATGCATGGCGTACACGTATGGTACCGATGGATACCAGGATGCAAGAGCGTGACAGAATGTCATGAGCACATGGCGCAAATGCTCGGCAAGCCCGACTACGACAAGGCATGCCACGACCTCAGCCGATGCTCATTCCTCGTGCATCGCGACTACTTCAAGATACTCAACCTCTCCGCAATGGAGAAGAACGGACTCGCTGCCATGGTAATGCGTACCGCCCTCGCAGAGGTCCCAAGCGACGCGCCCCATGCTGCAACCGCCACCGACGCTGTGGTTACTACCCACACCGACCGCACCTTCCCGACCGAGTACGATGGTCTGCCACTCGCTGACATCGTAAAGGCACTTACCGCCAAGTGCGCACCAAAGGGAGCACTCGACGAGCAAGGCAACGTACGGGAAGGCCACCGCGACAACACCTTCTTCAAGGTATGCTGTCTGCTGCGCTACCTATGCGACAGCAACCCCGAATGGATGCGCACACTCGCCCCATCGTGGGCTCTCGACCTCGACCGCGAGGCACCAGGGCGCGTCATCGAACTCATAAAGAGTGCTTGCAAGCGCAACTGCTCTTTCTCCTACCCACCGACACTAAAGCGTACACTCAACGAGCTACGCTACGACGATACAGCGGAACGCGAGGATGCCGAAGCCGTACGTGCTGCCACCCTCGAAACCGATGTCCGACTGCTTGAAGGCATAGAAGAATCAAAGCAGAAGTTCATCATGTTCCCAAAGCATGTGCCACCGATATTTGAAGAGTTCTGCGGAGGAGTCAAGCCCGAATGGCGATGGGCTGTGGTGCTGACACTCCTCCCTACTCTCGGCACCCTCATGTCACGACTACGTGCCAAGTACCTCGACGGACGCATGCACTCCCCATCATTCCAGACCGTGATAGAGGCCAAGATGGCAAGCGGTAAGCAGAACTTCAGCGACATAGCCGACTTCATCCTCACGCCTATCACTCAGCTCGACCTCGAAGGTAACACGAAGCTCAACATCTACAACCAAGAGGTACAGCAAGCCAACGGAGCAAAGTCCATATCAGCACCACCTGATGTATGCGTGCGCAAGATGATAGGACGATTCACAGAGGCTGGATTCAACGCAACGCTCGACACCTCCAAGGGACTCCACATCTGGTCGGGAGTGTCAGAGATCGACGAGGTCACAAGCGTATGGCGCGAACTATCATATATTCTCCGACTCGCCTACGACAATGCAGCCTACGGACGCACCCTGCAATCGAACAAGCAGTTCCGAGGCGAGCGACGCCTTTACCTCAATACCTTCCTGTGTGGAACGCCACGCGCAGTACGGAAGCTCTACAACGACCCCGAGGACGGACTCGTGTCGCGCACCATGTTCTTCAAACTGATGCTCGAAACGCCAGGCATGCCAGTCAACAAGGTTACCGACCGCCAAAAGATGCGCATGCTCACGCTCCTCAACCGCATCCACTCACGATTCTGCATCAACGAGCATGGCGAGGTAGCACCCGAGCAGACCATCGACCTCTCCTATGTCAATCGTGCGCTCACAAAGTGGCTCGAACGCCAGCGACTCGTAGGTGTGGAAATCGGCAGCGAATCGTGGGAACGATGGCGACGAAGGGATGCACTCAACGGCTTCCGTGCTGCAATGGTGGCGCACACCATCTACATGATGAGCGCAAAGGGAGGTAGGCTGACCAAGGAGATGCAGCGCATCGTCTGCACCTTCGCCGAGGAAGTAGCAACCTTCTCGCTCATGATGCACGACTTCAAGTTTGGCGCAGAACTCGACAACATCATCTCCGAGGACGAACTGAAGGAAGGTACCGAAAAGACTCCTGTACTCAACCTCTTGCCTCCTGTGTTCACGCTGAGCGAAGCCTACAGCTGCTTCAAGCAGAAGCCTCAGTCATCCGTCCGCGGACTGCTGAAACGACTTGCCGACCAAGGACTCATCACGCTCGAAGGTCGAGGCACCTACAGCAAAACTAATAAATCGTAATTCTTTCGCTACAAGCGGTAACTACTCAGGAACCTCCCAAATATTTAATTCTTTAACGTGAATGTCCGTAAATTGCCCGTAAATTATTTCGTGAATTTAATTTTGTTCAAGAGATATACCAATTTACGAACAAATTGGCTACGCCGAGCTAAAGGTTCACGGGGAATTCACGGGCATTCACGTTCGCCGAAGGCAAAAACAAAGATACCTGAGTCGTACTACAAGCGACTGCGTCGATAAATTAATTCTTTCCGCTTCGCTACAAGCGTCCTGCGGACGATAACAAAATTCAAAATTCTTAATTCAAAATTCAAAATTCTTAATTCTTAATTAAAATGAAAGTCAATTGTGAAATAATTGAAGTCCTCCCTAAGATAGAAGGACAAAAGAGAGATGGCAGCGGCACCTATCACGTGCAGCCAGTAAAGATAGTATGGGGCGAAGAAGGTCGCACTCATGACGGTGCAACCTTCATTAGAGAACAATCGCTAATAGTAGATATCATCGGCGAATCAGCACGCACGTTCTCCCTCCAGCCTCCAGCCCAAGTGACTATGGATCTCCGCTTCGACACTCACGAATGGCAGGACAAGAAGTTTAACAAAGTGTTCTCAAGCTTTATCATGTTGCGATAGCATAATGTAAATAGTAATAATTATTTGTCATATATTAAATTATATGTTTGCGAGGTTTGATGAGTTTTAGCGAAAACTCGGACTCCGGTTTAGAAATTTCGTTTTTCAACGAGGTTCGTCGTGATGGCGCGCCTCGTTTTTGTTTGTTTGTTTGTTTGTTTTGAAACAATTTGAGAAGGTAATCATCAAGTAATCACCCTCCCCACACATTTTTACTCCATGGGACGGTTTTTTGTGGTAGCGTATCGCGGAACCGTCCTTGCTATTCAAGGCTCCCGGCACATCATCGTGTCGAGTGCCTTGATTGTTATGCCCTTTTTGGCAAATAAAGTGCGAAAGGGTTGGGAATAATGAATTAATTTAGTACCTTTGCCGAAAATTTAGGAGATAATGCTGTTCAAAAAGAATAAATCATCGCTGACGAGGCTGCTGGTGCTGCGACTCTCTGCCATGGGCGACGTAGCAATGACGGTGCCTGTAATCGGTGCCGTGGCTACGCAGAATAAGGATCTGAGGGTGACCGTGGTGACTCGCAATCGCTTCGTGAAGATGTTTGAGTGGATGCCTGCCAACGTGCAGGTGATGGGGCTGGACCTCACAGAATATGAGGGACTGACTGGACTGGCTCGCTTGTACAAGGAACTGAGCCGGGCAGACTACGATGCCGTGGCCGACCTTCACGATGTGCTGCGCACGAAGTATGTGCGTACCTGCTTCCGCATGGGAGGCACACGGGTGGCCGTGATTGATAAGGGACGCAAGGACAAGCATGCGCTCGTGGGGCACGGACAGGATGCTGAGCCTCTGCGCCATGGGATGGAGAGGTATGCTGATGTGTTCCGCCAGTTGGGCATAGAGGTGGATATGAGCCTATGCCAGCCTTTCAGCACCAAGGGCGAGGATTTTCTTGCAGTCAATGCTTTTGCAGGACGCAAGGAGGAGGGCGAACGCTGGGTGGGTATAGCTCCGTTTGCTGCCCACGAGCAGAAGGTATACCCTCTGGACAGGATGAACATGGTGGCTCAGATGCTGCTGGAGAGGGGATGCAAGGTGTTCCTGTTTGGCGCAGGACCAAAGGAGAGCGAGGAACTGAAGGGATGGGAGTGTGCCGGCATGAGGAGCACGTGCGGACAACTGAACGGACTGCACGACGAGATGCTGCTCATGAGCAAGCTCGACCTGATGATCAGCATGGATTCTGCCAATATGCACATTGCTTCGCTGTTTGGCGTGCCTGTGCTCTCGATATGGGGCGCGACGCATCCGAAGGCGGGATTTACGGGATGGCGACAGACTCCGGATAGCATTGTACAGGCTGACCTCCCTTGCCGACCATGCTCGATATATGGCAATAAGCCATGCCAGTATGGCGATATGCGATGCATGAAGGCCATCACTCCTGAGATGGTGGTGGAGAAAGCGATGAGAATGCTTGTTTCTTTGTAGGCAAAACAGAAAATATGAGTTATAAATCCTTCTTTGCAAGCTTGTTGCTCCATTCGTGCCTGTTTGCCATGGGCGCGTGGGCACAGATGGACTCATTGCTGTTCGTCCGCCAGTATGGGCTGGACTCGACGGCAAGGGGGAAGTTGGCTGTGGAGGTGGACAATGTGACCTTCTTCCAGGACAATGAGTACGACCGATCGCGAGTGGTGGGCTACACGCTTCCAGGACTATGGATCCAACCTAAGGTGACCTATCAGCCATTGGGCAATCTGAAGGTTGAGGCGGGTGTGCACTCGCTGATATACTTCGGCAAGACGAAGTACCCTACGGTGGCATATCAGGACATCGGTGCATGGAAGGGACGTGACTACATGGAGGGTGCTCATGTGCTGCCATACTTCCGTGCCAACATGCGCATTGGCAAGACACACTGGGTGCTGGGCAACATCTACGGCGGATTGAACCACCGACTGGTGGAGCCGCTCTATTCGCCCGAGCTGGGACTGACCTGCGATCCTGAAGCGGGACTGCAGATGCTGGTGGACATGAAGCATTGGCATCAGGACGTGTGGGTCAACTGGCAGTCGTTCATCTTCCGCAATGACACGCATCAGGAGGCGTTCACCTTTGGTGGCAATAGCGAACTGCGCTTCGGCCGTCTGACCATTCCGGTGCAAGCAGTGGTGCAGCATCGAGGCGGTGAGATTCAGGTGGACTCCGCACATGTGGGCGTGCAGACGCTCATCAATGGTGCCGTAGGTGTGAGATACGAGCAGCCTGTGGCTACATCGTGGCTGAAGAGGCTGACGCTCGAAGCCGATGGGCTGTACTACCTGCAGCAGAGTGGGCACATGTATCCGTTGGACAATGGCTACGGCATCTTTGCAAAGGCTTTGCTTGACTTCGCGCCTGGCATCCGATTTAAGTTGGCATACCTGAAGTCGAAGGACTTCGTGTCGCTGTTTGGCAACGGGCAGTACAGTTCGGTGAGCTGCAGCGACAGGAGTACGACGTTCCGCAATGCGCAGACGGTCAGCACAGCGATCGAGTACTCGCGCACGTTTGCCGGATGCTACACGTTCGGTGCACGTGCCGAAGCATATTACTTCACTCCTAATAGTGCTGTGGACTGCAACTTCGGAGTGTACATGAAGATCAATCCGAAGTTTATCATAAAAAAGTTTTTTTGAGTCGTTAGGCGTTTTAGACGTTTATACGTTTAGACGTTAATACATTTATGAGTTGTCAAATTATGAATTATAAATCATCATCCTCGCCCCTTGCATTCGTGCTGAACATGCTGATGGCTTACGTGGTCAGCGCTCTGTGTCATGTGGAGTTTGTGCTGGAGAACTGGAGCACCTTCGGCGAGAGCCTGGGACGCAATTCGTATGCCGACCTGCTTACGGGTGTGTGGAAGTTTGACACCTCCGCTATCATATATGTCAATCTGCTCTATGCCCTGATGATGCTCTTCCCATGCCATCTGAAGGAGAAGGCTGGATGGCAGATGGCTGCCAAGTGGGTGTATATGATATGCAATGGCTTGTGCGTGGTGATGAATCTGGCCGACTCCGTGTATTTCAAATATACTGGAAGGCGCACTACGGCAAGCGTGTTTCAGGAGTTCAGGAATGAGAACAACCTTGCCGATGTGATGGGCGCCGAACTGTCCAACCATTGGTATCTGGTGCTCGTGGGAGTGGTGCTGATAGCCCTCATGTGGATGATGTACAGAAGGCCAAAGGGCGTGCTGAAGCTTATCGGTGCAAAGGATAATTTCCGCTACTATTCAGTTGCCATCTTGTCGTTTGCCCTCTTCGTCCCTCTGGCTATATGCGGCATGAGAGGCGGTGCGACCACGGCTGTGCGCCCTATCACGATAAGCAATGCCAACCAGTACGTGAACCGTCCTATCGAGGCAGCGGTGGTGCTCAACACTCCATTCTCGATAATCAGGACCATAGGCAAGAAGACATTCGTCAATCCAAACTACTATGACAGTGCACAGCTTGACAAGATATATTCCCCGCTTCATGTGCCAGCCGACAGCGCGGTGGTGAAGCGCAAGAATGTCGTGGTGCTGATAGTGGAGAGTTTCGGACGCGAATACATAGGCCGCTACAATGAGCGCCTTGAGGGGGGCAAGTACAAGGGCTACACGCCATTTATCGACTCGCTCTATGAGCACTCGTGGAGCTTCGACTATACTTTCTGCAATGGTCGCAAGAGCATAGATGGAATGCCGAGCATATTGTCGTCCATACCTATGTTTGTCGAACCATTCTTCCTCACCCCTGCATCGCTCAACAAGGTGAGCGGCATAGCGGGCGAACTATCGAAGGAGGGCTATCACACGGCATTCTTCCACGGAGCGGAAAACGGCAGCATGGGTTTCCAGGCCTTTGCACGCGCCACAGGATTCAAGGAGTACTATGGACGCACGGAGTACGATGCTGACAAGCGATTTGATGGGGAGAAGGACTTCGATGGCACATGGGCTATATGGGACGAACCATTCCTGCAGTACTACGGTACCGTGATGTCGGACATGAAGGAGCCGTTCATGACGGCTGTGTTCACGGCTTCGAGCCATCATCCCTTCGTAGTGCCTGATGAATACAAGGATGTGTACCCGGAGGAGGGTGGCAATGTGATCCACAAGTGCATACGATACACGGACTACGCCATGAAGCGATTTTTCGAATATGCAGCGCAGCAGCCATGGTATAAGAACACGCTGTTCGTGATGACAAGCGACCACACCAACCTCAGCACTCATGAGGAGTATCAGACCGACCTTGGACTGTTCGGAGCACCGATACTCTTCTTCGACCCTTCGGGCGAGATGCCTGTGGGAAGAAGCCACGCCATTGCCCAGCAGATAGACATCATGCCTACGGTGCTCAGCTACCTGGGCTACGGCAAGCGGTATGTGGCGTTCGGCAAGGATCTGCTGACCACCCCTGAGGACGAGACCTGGGCTGTGAACTACAACAATGGCATCTATCAGTATGTACAGGGCGACTATGTGGTGCAGTTTGATGGACAGAACGTGAAGGGTGTGTACAACATCAAGGACGACTGGATGCTCCGCACCAACCTGAAGGGCAAGACTACGGTCGAGGCTTCGATGGTGAGACGACTGAAGGGCATCATACAGTCGTACATGGACAGGATAATCAACGATAATCTGACTATACAATGAAACAGGACTATTCAAAGACTGATTTTACTACCGATCTGAACCTTTGGCAGAAGGTGATGTACTATCTGGTGTGGGGCATAGTGTACAGCGTGTCGCTGCTACCATTCCCAGTCATATATGGCATCTCCGACTTCCTTTATATTATTATATATAAGGTGGCGAAGTACAGAAGAGCGCTTACGAGAAAGAATCTCAGGGACAGTTTCCCTGAAAAGTCGGAAGCCGAACTGCTCGACATCGAGCGCAAGTTCTACCACTACTTCTGCGACTACATCATGGAGACCTTCAAGCTGGCATCCATGAGCAAGGAGGAGATGAGGCGACGAGTGAATTATTCCAATCTTGAGGTGCTGCACGAGCACATGCGCAGGGGAAACAACATGATTTGCTACTTCGGACATTACTGCAACTGGGAGTGGCTTACAAGCATCGGCTTGCATTGCATCAACGGGTTCCAGGTAGGGCAGGTGTATCACATACTGGAGAACAAGGTGATGAATGCCGTCATCCTCAAGATCCGCTCGGCAATGGGTACGGAGAGTATCTCGATGCAGATTCTGCTTCGCAAGGTAGTGGAGAAGCGCCGCAACAACCAGCCTATACTCCTCGGTTTCAATAGCGATCAGGTGCCACTCTACCAGGCCACTCGCCACTGGACCGACTTCCTCAACCACAAGGACACGCTGGTCATCACAGGCACCGAGCAGGTGGCACGCAAATTCGATTTCGTATGTTTGTATGCCGACTACACTCGCATTCGCCGAGGCTACTACAACCTCGAGGTCAAGACGCTATGCCTCCATCCAAAGGATACGCCTGAATGGAGCATCACCGATATGTACTTCAAGGAACTCGAGAAGACCATCCGCAATGCTCCGCAGTATTGGCTCTGGACTCACAACCGATGGAAGCGCACTCGCGAAGGCTTTGAGGAGTGGAAGAAGAATGAGGAGGAGAAAAAGGCGAATGCATAAGGCGCAAATATAAAGCAATCAGCCCTCTCGGTCCAACTGGACTGAGGGGGCTGATTGCTTTATGATGGGACTTCTCTTCTTTTTACTTGCTCTCGACTGCACTTCTCGAGAAGTAAACCTTTCGCAATGGCATGGTGACAGTCTTTCCCGTCAGCTCAACCTCGTGCGTGAGGCGAATGTCGCTTGACGAAGCACCAACCTTGATGCAGAAGCGTCCTGGGGCAATGTTCCACTGGCGATCGGCATAGTAGCCAAACTGCTCGAGCGACATCTGCACGCAGACCTTGCGTGTCTCGCCTGGCTTGAGGCTAACGCGGCTGAAGCCCTGGAGCTGGATAGGGCGTATGTTCTGACCTTCGGTAGTAGGCGAGAGGTAGATCTGTGCCACCTCGTCAGCTTCCATGCTGCCTGTGTTCTTAACCTCAAACGAGAGGTTTACTACGTTGCCGTCGGTAGCAGCCTGCTTGTCGGCGATAAGGTTGGAATACTCGAATGTGGTATAGCTGAGACCATATCCGAAAGGCCATTCGATGCGAGGGTCAGCCTCGGCCGAGTAGTTGTAGCAGATAGGTTCCTTGATCTCTACGTTAGGGTAGCTCACGCTGAGTTTGCCTGAAGGCGATACGTTGCCGTAGAGAATGTCGGCTACTGCATTACCGCCCTCTTCGCCTGGGTACCATGCCTGAATCACGGCAGCACAGCGGTCGGCGATGCGTGAGATGATCTGAGCGCGGCCTCCAAACACTACCAGCACCACTGGTTTGCCTGTGGCAATGAGACTCTCAACGTATTCCTCCTGGCGTCCTGGGAGATACATGGTAGGGCGCTCGCGGTTCTCACCACACAGCAGCACGTTCTCACCCATAGCTGCAATGATGACATCGCAGTCCTGCGCCATCATAAGTGCTTCCTCTGCGTTGGCTTCCTCAGGGTGCTTCACCTTTCGGTCCAGAATCTGGCGCATCCATTCGGCACGCTGGTCGCCTCCATCCTCAATCCATGTCTCGATGATCTCGGTCCAGTCGCATCCACGGCTGTAAGTCATGCTGAAGTCCTTTGGCATCTTCGATTCCAGACCTTCCTTCAAACCTACAATCTTTGGATGCATGTCGTCCTCATTCTTTATCTGCCAGAAGTAACGCATCGACTGGAATGTGTAGTCGCCCAGCATGGCCCACATTGAGTTGGCATTAGGACCGGTGAGGAACATCTTCTTTGTATCTTTCAGCGGCAGTACGCCATCATTCTTCAGCATCACTATCGACTGCGTAGCCAGGGTGTAGGCCGTCTGGCGTTCCTCTGGGGTGTCAAACACGATCTTGCCTGTGTCGTAGAGTTTAGGATTCTTATCGAGCAGGCCCACTCTTGCCTTGTAGGTAAGCACGCGCTTCACGGCTTTCTCAAGTGTCTCCTGAGACACGAGGCCCTTGTCGATGGCTTCCTGAAGGTGAGAGTAGCAAGCACCGCGTGGGAACTCCACATCGTTGCCGGCATTGATGGCTGCAATGCCTCGTTCCATGTCGCTCTCGTAGCCCGGAATCTGATCCACGGATCCGTAGTCGCTTACCATCATTCCATCATATCCGAGGTACTGGCGCAGTATGCCTTCCTGGATCTCCTCGTTGGCAACGCAGTTGGTGCCATGTACAGCATGATAGCCAGTCATCACCACCTTGCTGCCAGCCAGGCGTATCATGGTCTCATGAGGAAGGAGGATCTCCTCCATCAGTTCCTTCTCGTCAGCATCGCCGCCACCTCCGTAGCCAAGGAAGTGCTTGCTGCATGTGCCCACTCCCTTTCGGAGGTCGTCCTGCTGCAATCCGTGTACGAAGGCTGTACCGAACGTAGCCGAGAGGTAGGCATCCTCGCCATACGACTCTTCGAGGCGGTTGAATGATGGGGTGCGTACCACATCGACCATAGGCGAGAGCGAGAGCAATCCGCCAATCTTCCTGAGCGACTGTCCTGTCTGCACAGCCTTCTGCTCTGCCAGCTCGGTGTTGAACGAGCAGGCCAGACCAATCTGCTGTGGGTATACCGTAGCATCACGGGTGCAGGCTCCGGTCAGCACCTCCTCGTGGAAGAGGGCTGGGATGCCGCTTGGGGTATTGCTCATCAGCCACTCCTGCATCACGGCCACTCGGTCGCGGATGTCATTAGGGTCGAACGACATTTGGCTTGCAAACTGTGAGAAGTGACCAATGCCATCGGCCAGTTCCTCCCGACACTTCAAGGTGTCAAGCGTTCCGTCTTCGCTAAAGTAGTCGTTGAGATACGTACTTCTGAGCTGAGCGATGCGTTCGCCCTGGGTCATACGGTTGTAAAGTTCGTCGACCTGCTGCTCAATTGATAACTCATTGTGTGAACATCCTGCAAACATAATACTTGCTATAAAAGATAATAATGTGGACTTATTCATTATATTATATTAATGTGTTGGTGCCGCTTTTCAAGTGGCATGAAACGATGAATGCAAAGGTACGAAATAATTACAACTTTTGTAATATCTATGTACGAAAAATGCGTGTTGGGGTCGTTTTGTTGCGCACTTTCTGTGGTTTTTGTGCAAAAAATAGCATTTTTACCAAATATTTTTGGTGTATTCCAAGAATATTTTATACCTTTGCCGGCGATTAGTGCGAGAATACGCATCAATCATTAGTAGAAAAGAGTATACTAATCAAATAGGAAGAAACAAATATTAACAACATTAAAACATTTATTATTATGTCTGAAATTGAATCAAGAGTAATTTCTATCATCGTAGATAAGCTCAACGTAGACGAGGCTGAAGTAAAGCCAGAAGCATCTTTCACTAACGACCT
>JAKSLM010000064.1 GCA_024401225.1 Bacteroidaceae bacterium
TTTTTTGTTTCAGAGCAGATGTTTAACTCAAAAGCCACTTTTTAAAGTGGACTCATATATTCAACTTTCGCAAGTTTCCAACTTGCTCTCGTTGAAAGTGAAGAGTGAAGAACGAAGAGTGAAGAATGCAAATTGCACGGCTTATAATTCTCCTCTAAATGAAGAGTAATGAGTGTGCGTATTCCCATTCTTCACTCTTCACTCTTCGTTCTTCACTTACAAGTTGAGCATGCGTTATCGCGAAGCGCTTTCATAGAAAGAAACTTGTATTATAAATTCTTGTCGTGTGACAAAGTTAGCGCTTTTATTCAACTATTCCAAATAGTTTTCCCATTATCTGGCGTATATATACAAATTTCTGCATATTGAACAGCAAACTATAGCATTACGGCAGACCAATGCCAATCATAATACACGACGCTCGTTGTCATTACACACCCTATCTATCATTCCATTTGCGATAAGGTAAGCCTCGCCTCGTATCTCCTCCCTGCACCCATCAGAGAATATGTAGCTTCCGTCGGGCAGCCCATAGAACTGATGACCCCTGCTGTCGGCAAAAGTAATGTCCTCAAGCAGTCGCCTCCCGTCGAGCATATATTTGCGAGTCTTATGGAAATGAGGCAGAACCTGCACCGTGGTAAGCCTTAGCCCATGCAGAAACCTTCGGTAGTTGGCATTAACCGACTCTCCTGGCTCCTCAGGTTGAGCGTAGACGGGGTCAGCACAGTTCATCGATCCAGCACTTATCCCCACCACTACCCCATCATACGATTGCAGAAGGTCACGAAGATGAATCTCATGCATGAATCTGTTCTGTGTCGGTACATGCCCACCACCAAGGATGATGAGATTGCTCCTCTGCACTAAAGCCTCCGCTTCCTCCGCCGAACGCCTGTCCAGTACCTCGTACGAGGCAAAAGTCAGTCCCACCTCCTCCAGATTGTGCTTCATGCTGTATGCCGCCCATTCCGTCATTCCCACATCATCGGGGGTGGCAGTCACAAACACGGCATGGGCATTGTGCCCAATCCTTGCCCCCAGTTCATCGCGCAATCCATTGGCAGGATTAATGTCGCCCTTCCCTTCTATACATGGGCTGCTTGTCAAGAATAAAACCATATCAGTATCAATACTTAAACATTCAGAACCAAGCAGAGCCATGGAACATATCCCATGGCTCAAACGAAACGAAATGCATTTATCGGTTCATTGGCATGTCCCTTGATTCTCCTATATATAAAAACGAAGAAATCAAAGGATTATTGCATTATAATATTGTATTCTCCACCACCTCACCGTCAAAGAGATTGATCGTGCGATGGGCGTAGGCTGCATCATGTTGGCTGTGGGTTACCATCACGATGGTTGTGCCTTCGGCATTGAGCCTTGAGAGCAGCTCCATGATTTCGAGACCATTCTTTGAGTCGAGGTTTCCCGTTGGCTCATCGGCAAGGATCAGCTTTGGCTTACCCACCACGGCACGAGCTATGGCTACACGTTGCTGCTGACCACCAGAGAGTTGTTGGGGATAGTGGGTGGCACGCTGTGAGAGGTTTACCTTGCGCAGGATGTCAAGCACACGCTCCCTGCGCTCTGCCTTTGGTACCTTGAGATACTTCAGTTGCAGGTCGATGTTCTCCTCCACGGTCAGTTCATCGATGAGGTTGAAACTCTGGAACACGAAGCCGATGCGTCCCTTGCGGTACTTGGTGCGATCCTTCTCCTTGAGGTGCCCCACTTCCTCGCCTGCGAGGTAGTAGTTGCCACTATCGGGATTGTCGAGCAATCCGAGGATATTCAGTAGCGTAGATTTACCACAACCCGAAGGTCCCATGACTGCTACGAACTCGCCTTCCTTCACTTCCAGGCTAACGCCATTCAACGCTGTTGTCTCCACATTCTCTGTGCGGAATACTTTTGAGAGATTTTCAATCTTGATCATAATGTCATTTACTATTTACTATGTAAAATATATTTCTTCTATGTAAAACTCGCACTATCATCGCTGACCATGCGAGGGTTGAGCTCAAATGAATTTGGGAAAAGGGATACTGTCATCCCTATGTTATTCTGTTTTGATGCTATCAGCAGGATTGCTTGTGGCAACGATGTGAACATAGGTTACAGAAGTTATTGCTACGAGCAACAAAGTCAAGGTAGAAGTAAGAACAAACGACCACCACGGCAAACCTACATGCACCATGAACTGCTGCTGCCAACGCTCTGCCACTATAGCCGCCAACACGCAACCTACGATGACCGAAGGAACGGCTATCAGCATAATATCCTTAACGAACAAGCCTTGAATCTCTGAGAAAAGAGCACCGCTTATTCTTCGTATGGCTATTTCCTTACTGCGACGCTTTACCTCATCAATGGTATAGCCGATAAGCCCGATGATAGCGATGAGCAATGTCACAATACCGCCAATGAGAATCGTGTTACGTACATTGAGTGTCTCCTTGAAGTCATCCAAACGCAGATATCGGAATGGACGAATCTCCATATCTCTGTTTGGTACAGCCTTTTCTATAACCTTCTTCGTCTTTGCTACAGCTTCAGAGGTGAGGTTGTGATACTTGATGATGATGTGGTTGAATGCCTGGCATGTCAAGTCGGGATTAATGTAAAACGCTGCCATAGGCCTTGTCTCAAAAAATTCTTCTTCGCCGGCATATAGTCCTTGCGTTATTGGTTCAAAGACACCCGTGATAACCGATGTGGCTTTGCCATCAGTATGTTCGGTCACCATGATTTCCTTGCCGATAACATCGTCCCATCCGGTGTTTGCCTTGAGCATCTCCTCAAACTTGGTATCAATGAGCACCTCATCGTCATAGAATTTATCCTCGGTGAAAGGCTTGCCCTTGACAATCTTTATGCCCATGACATCAAGCCAATGAGAATCGTTCCAATAGGCATCGGAGATATTGAACAGTGCTTGCGTGCTACCAGGAAGTTGCACATTGTTGCCGGAATACCTACCAAATGGATTCTGATTGCAGAACGTGGCATCTGCAACATCCGGCACGGTGCGGATCTCTTCCATGAGACTCTTCTTCTGCGAACTCTCCAATCCGCTGAGATTCACAATCGCGGTATGCTCACAGTCGAACCCCAAGTCGGTGGTCACGAGTTGATTGTACTGCATAGTGACAATACTAAGCAACACGCCAAGGAATGCCACAGCCGAAAATTCTATAGCAAGCAATGCGCGCTTCCACATTCTCTTTCCAGCCACATAGTTCCGGAATACCGTTGCCACAGGTATGCGGTTATACATAGCTGCAGGGATAATGGCATTGAGCAGGAAGACAAGAATCACTACAGCGGTCGCAACCAACAAAGGCTTTCCTGCAAACAGATCAGCAACCGATGTGCCTGCGAGAGTCTCTACAGTACCCCTTGATGCGTAAACCAAGAGTATGGCAATGATACAAGCTGCAACAGTATGCACGAGAGATTCTGCCGTCATCATGCTATACATATCCCATGTGTCGCTACCCATACATTTGCGCAATGCCATCTCTCGGCTCCTGCTCACAGAGTTGGAGATGACGATGAGCAAATAGTTCAGGACTGCGGTGATCAGAAGTGCCAACGCCACAAAGGTGAGAACCAGCATCATGTTCTTGGCGTCGCCATTCTCGTTATGGTAATATTCGTAAGGATGCGCAGCAAAATGTATCTCAAATCCTCCTATCACTTGCAAATCCTCGGATGAAATGTTGCGTTTGATGAAGCCACTCATGCCCTTGTTGACCTGCTCCACGGCAGATTTGTCGGCAAGCTTTATCATCGACATATAGCGGTCATTGCCAACGACACCATCCGACTTATCCACCATTCCGTACATACTGATGCTTGAAAGAGACACCACTATGTCAGGACGATAGCTCGTGTTGGCAGGATAGTCCTCAAAGACACCGGATATAGTGACGGCAACATTGTTCACATCATCTTCAAGGGTGAACACTTTGCCCAACACACTTTCCGCAGCGTTTGCAGGATCACCGTTGCCGGATAGTTTTATGGCCATGGACGATGATACCACAGCATTTGCCTTCATGCCGAGAGGTTCGACAAGACTTCCTGCCAGACACTTACGATCAAGGATTTTGAAGAAACAAGAATCAGCAAGTATCACACGCTCCACACTTGCCTTGTGCTTGCTGCCCTGAAGTATCACTTTCGTGTTGCTTGTGAGGGGAGTCCATCTTGAAGCCTCCTCAATGCAAGGGAAATATTCCTTCATTCGTGGAGCTATGCCGCCAGGAGTTCTCTCGTGACTTTGTTCCGACTCATTGATTGTCGCACTCTCAGTCACATAGCATATTCTATCCGCCCCTTCAAAACAACTGTCGTATGTCTGCTCAAAGCACACCTTGGTCAGAAGGACCAAACTCACGGCAAGTCCTAATCCCAACGAGAGAATCTTGATACCATTCCTGCGTCCCTTGGCAGGCAACGCCTTGATGGCAGCTAAAACATAGATTATAAAGTCCATATTTTCATTTTCCATTTACAATTTATACTTTTTCCTTTACTCTGTCTTTATGCTTTCCACGGGATTCATTGTTGCTACACGCCAACATTGGATGATGACGGTGAGCAGGACAACGGGGCTTACGATGAGGAACGCCAGAGGGAATATCCAACAGTGGATAGGTGTATGCTCGGCAAAGTTCTGCAGCCATTGCTCACTGATGTAGTAACCAATAGGGGCAGCTATAATAAAGGAGAGGATGAGCGGGAAAGTATAACGCTTGGTGAAGAGCGACAGCACCTCGCCCACGCTGCTGCCCATCACCTTGCGGATGGCAATCTCCTTGCGGCGATACTCCGTCTCAAACATCGTGAGGCAGAAGACACCGATAAGCGTGATGAAGATGCAGATGAAGGCAAAGAGCTTGACCTGACTGATGAAACGGAACTCCTCCTCGTATGCCTTCTCCAGACAATCATCATGAAAGTAGAAGGTATGTTGTTTGTCGGGACAGAGGCGGTCGAGCAGTTCTGCAGCCTCCTGCTTTGCAGCAAGTTTGTCGTAGCCAGCCTTTGCTCGGATGAATATCTTCTTGCAACCATCTGCCCAGTCGTCCATTCCTGCACCATAGATGATGAATGCAACATCCTTCGCATTACTGTTGATGCGCATGGTGGTATATTGGAAGTCCTTGCACACACCTACTACAGGATAGGTGATAGGGAGGTAATTGTCATTCTCACTGGCAGGAGCCAAAGGTTGACCTATGTGGAAATCCTTGAAACGACGTGCCGTTGATTCGCTGATGATGAAAGCACCGTTCTTGTCCGACTCGTTGAAGTCTCGACCTTCGGTGATATTGATTCCCATTGTCTCGGGAAAGTCTTTGTTCACGGGTAGTATGTAGAAGTCTCTACGAGTACCGTCTTCATACCTTGCTCCCCACTGCATGAACATGTCGGCATCACCCAATTCTGACATTCCGTATGCCACGCTTTCAACCCATGGCAGACTTTCCAACTCCTTGCTTAGTACATCCTTCTTGCCCATTCCTTCGCCCGAGAGTGCGGTGAAGAGGATTTCATCCTTGTTGAAGCCATAGTCAGACGAGTAGATGTGGCGTGTTTGGCAGATCATCACTCCGATGTAGATGCTCAACGCAAAACCAACCACCAGTTGCATGCACACCATTAGGATGCGAATCTGACGACCTTTTGGTGAAAGTCCAAACGAGCCTTTTAGGGCAAGGGCTGGTGTAAATGATGTGGCAAAGTAGGTTGGGTAAATGCCTGCCAATACACCGACCAAAAATGCACTGACAAAGGCAACACACAGTATCTCTGGGTGTTCTGAAAAACTAATATTTCCAGACATCAAGGACATGCAATCATTGCTTAGAGAAAATAGCTTGGCCCACAGCATGCCTAAAAGCAAGGCAACAAGAGAAACCAGTACACACTCGCCGATGAACTCCATGCGAAGGCCGAATGTAGATGCTCCCATCACCTTGCGCGTGTTGATGCCACGAATACGGCTTGGAGCCTGTGCCAACACGAAGTTGCTATAGTTGAGCAATGCCACGATGAGCACAAAGATGGCCGACCAGAAGATGATGCTCACAAGCCCCTTGCTCCCCTTGTCGTAGATGCTGGCACCACTGTAGTAGGTCTCGTCCAGACAGTCAAGACGAATGTCGAACCCTACCGACTCGTGGAACTGCTTCCAATCCTGGAAACCGTATGCCTCCATCAGCATCTTGCGTATCTCTTCCTCCACTGACTCCTTGTTGGCAGGCGAATCAAGGCGCACATACGTAACATAACTCCATTCCTGATAAGAGTCGATGAACAAATCCTTCATACCGAGATAGATACCATTCTGGAGAAAGCAGTTCTCTGGCATGTCTTCGGCAACGCCTATCACCTCCAGCTCGCCTTCATCATTCTGAGAGGCTGATGATTCGTCTTCTCCTACAGTTAGACGCATTACCTGTGGCATGCTGAATCTCTGTCCCACGGCATCAGCCGTGCCAAACAGTTGCATGGCAACACTTTTAGTCACAACCGCCTGGGTGCGTGTCTTGTAATGGGATGTTCCCGCAAGCATCTTCACACCAAAGAAATCAAGGCCTGGGTCACCGATCTGGACGGACGTGATGTTGTTGAACTGATTGCCTCCGACATAGACAGGGAAATGCCATTGCACCATGTTGTGACTGACAACATCCTCGACATGAGTCATGCCTTTCAGCGGAGCCTCGAAGGCTCGAATCAGATAGCACGACCATTCGCTGTTCTGTGTGAATCTGCCCACCTCTATTCGATAGGTGCGCTCATGGTCCTTGATGCTATGGTTGTACGTCCGGTTGAACTCCACCTGAGTGGCAAAGAGATAAAACGCAGCCAGAGCGATGCTCAATCCAAGCACATTGAGGGCATACGCCAACTTGTGCGCTCGTATTTGATACAATAAACTTTTCATTGGCACTTATTATAATATAGTATTCTCCACCACCTCGCCGTCGAAGAGGTTGATGATGCGGTTGGCGTAGGCAGCATCGTGCTGGCTGTGGGTAACCATCACGATGGTTGTGCCTTCGGCATTGAGCTTTGAGAGCAGCTCCATGATTTCGAGACCATTCTTTGAGTCGAGATTTCCCGTTGGCTCATCGGCAAGGATCAGCTTTGGCTTACCCACCACGGCACGAGCTATGGCTACACGTTGCTGCTGACCACCAGAGAGTTGTTGGGGATAGTGGGTGGCACGCTGTGAGAGGTTTACCTTGCGCAGGATGTCAAGCACACGCTCCCTGCGCTCTGCCTTTGGTACCTTGAGATACTTCAGTTGCAGGTCGATGTTCTCCTCCACGGTCAGTTCATCGATGAGGTTGAAACTCTGGAACACGAAGCCGATGCGTCCCTTGCGGTACTTGGTGCGATCCTTCTCCTTGAGGTGCCCCACTTCCTCGCCTGCGAGGTAGTAGTTGCCACTATCGGGATTGTCGAGCAATCCGAGGATATTCAGTAGCGTAGATTTACCACAACCCGAAGGTCCCATGACTGCTACGAACTCGCCTTCCTTCACTTCCAGGCTAACGCCATTCAACGCTGTTGTCTCCACATTCTCTGTGCGGAATACTTTTGAGAGATTTTCAATCTTAATCATAATTGTATGTTGTTTTTTTATTTCGTTTATTCCGTTTTGATACTTTCTACAGGATTCATGGTTGCCACACGCCAGCTTTGGACGATGACGGTTGCGAGAACAACGGTGCTGACAATAATAAATGCCAGAGGGAACAGCCACCAATAAATAGGCGTATGCTCGGCAAAGTTCTGCAGCCATTGCTCGCTGATGTAGTAACCGATAGGGGCTGCTATCACGAAGGAGATAATCAGCGGAATTGCGTAACGTCTGGTGAAAAGTGACAACACCTCGCCTACGTTGCTGCCCATCACCTTGCGGATGGCAATCTCCTTGCGGCGATACTCCGTCTCGAACATCGTGAGGCAGAAGACACCGATGATGGTGATGAGGAATGCCAAGATGGCACTGAACTCCATTTGTGTTATGAAATGCATTTCGTCCACGTATGCCTGTTCCAGAATATCATCCAGAAACTTAATATCTGGTACTGGATTACCCTTGTAAAATGAAGCCAGGGTTTGACTTATCTTCTTTCTCAATATTTTCTTATCCGTATTGGCACACATACGAACATACAGGATATGCGTCTGATGGCCCCAATCAGCATACTTCTCTCCAAAAATGACCAATGCAACAGGTTCAGCGTTGTTATCCATACGCAAGGTGCTCGCACGGAAGTTCTTACAAACGCCCAATACTGGCAAATCGTCACCAATGAGCGGTTTGTCGATTTCTATCTTTGGATATTTCTTTTTCATAGCTTCATTGACAATATAGACATCCTTATCCGTCTCCATGAAGTCGCGTCCTACTGCAATGTCAATTCCAATGGTGCGCAGGAATTTCCAATCAACAGGTATTGCTACAAACACATATTTGTCATTGCCATCTCCACGGCCCCATTTCATGTGACGGTCACCCATTCCAAGGATGTCAAAGGAGAAGGAAACACTCTCCACACCATTTATCTTTTCCAATTCGCTTCGCACGGCAGAGTATTGTTCCGACGGCATCTCGTTCAAGTCTGCAAACAGCACCTCGTCCTTGTCATATCCGTAATCCGAGTTATAGATGTAGTTACGTTGGCAATATATGATACCGACAAATACGACCATGATAAATGCCATGACAAGTTGCAGACCGACAAGGATCTGGCGCAGAAACCGACCTTTGGGATTTAACCCGAAATTACCCTTCAAGGCCAGTGCGGGTTGGAAGGAAGTGATGTAACGGGCACTGTAGAAAGTGGCAAGTACTCCCAGAATGATACTGGTGACTGCCAGCAGGAATACAATGTCAATATTATCCGAAATAGCGAGCGAACCGTTTGTGTATTCACCGATGTATTCCCACTTGCTGATGCCACGTGCCAGTAGCATAGCTACAACAAAGGCACCAAGGCTCACAATGCACCCTTCTGCCCCTAACTGCAGGCGGAGAACCCAGTTGCTTTCTCCCATCACCTTACGCGTATTGATATTGCGTAGGCGTATGGGAGCCTGGGCCATGGAGAAATTGGCGAAATTGATGAGCGCAACGAGCAAAAGCAGGACGACTGCCATTTGCAGAACGTAATACACCAACTTGTTGCCTCTGTCGCACGAGGGATCGTAGCCGTTAATATAGGTCTCATTCAGTGAGAGTACAGAGAACTTTATTTTTTGCATATACTCCTTAACCTCTTTTATATCCCCGTAATAGGTTCGCATCAAGTCGCCATAAGTATTCTTTAGTGTGGTGTTTAATGCGTTTATGTCCACATCACCGTCTGTGCAAAGGTAGATCATGTAATTCCAGTTTGAGATATTGTCAATGTTTTCATCACCCATTGACAGATAAACGGCATTGGCGAAATTGCAGTTTACTGGGAAATCCTTATATACCCCAACAACATTTCTGACAGCTCCATCCGACAGTTTCATTGACCTGCCAGCCACCATCATTTCGCCAAAGTATTTTTCTGCCAATGAAGCAGGAATAATGATGCCACCGTCAATGGCTTTTGCCCCATCCAGCGTACCATCGACAAGTTCTGTGTTGATGGTGGTCAGCATATCATCGCTAATTAGATACGACGGAGTGGTAATCGGACTCCCATCCTTGTCGAAGCGAATCTCTCCGTAATCACGCAGATAACCTACACTCTTCACCTGTGGACATTTCTTGAAATTCTCCGCCACCACGCGAGCGCATACCCAACTCCATTCACCTTCTCCAATTGTTCCGTTTACATAGACACGGCGGATGTTCTCGTAGTCCTTGATGCCATGGTTGTAACTGCCGATAAAGTTAATCTGAGTAAGCAGGATGTAACACCCCGTGAATGCAATAACGAGCCCAAACAGGTTGAGCGATGACGCCAACTTGTAGCGTCGGAATAAATACAATAAACTTTTCATTTACGATTTACCATTTACGATGTACTATTTATTTTCATTCCGTTTTGATGCTTTCTATCGGATTTGCCCAAGCTGTTTTGAGGGTTTGACTCAGAATGCTAAGTACGCTTATGGCAAGGGAGATCACCGCCGCAGCAATCAATACCCACCAAGGGAACGATATTCTGTTGTAGAAACCTTCAAGATAGTTCTGCATCAACTTTATGCTTATAGGAGTTGCAATCACTATGGCTAAGAGTGAGGCACCCATGAATGGGCGAGACAGTTTGAGTACAGCTTGATGCGTCTCTGCTCCAGCTATCTTGTGCAAGGCAATCGACTTCTTCTGTTGTTCAGCGTAATAGATGGACATGGCGAAGAGACCAAGAGCGGAGATAAGGACAGACAATCCCATAAAGATGCAGACAAGTGTCATCGTGTTGCGATCTCCTATGAGGGCATTGTTGAGTTGGTCATCAAGGTAATTCATCTCTGGTTCCTTTGGAACACCCAGGTATTCCTTTGCCACCTTTCGCCAAACGTCGGCCACCGCATCGGATGCCTTCTTCCTATCGCCTGTGACCTTTATTAGCAATCCTGCACATCGATCATTTTTGAGCATCACCACATTATGAGAATCATCCATCGGTGTGGTTAGCGCATCTCTTGAGCGGTAATCGGCAATGATTCCGCAACATTGGTATTCTGGTACACCTTCTCGCATATCTCCTAAGTTCCTATTCTGCTCAGTAATGCCATAACGTTTCTTTGCATCTTCTGTGAACCAACAAGTTCCATTAAGCGGAGCAGAATATTGTTCAACGATTTTGAATCCTAATAACTTGAAACTTGTTGAATCAAGAGAGGACAAGGATATCCATGAATTCTTTTCATTTTCTTCGAGGAGGCCGTTATGGGAACAATGAAAAGGATTGTTCATATACCTGCCGACTTCTTCAACACAGGGAAGACTTCTCAGACGTTTGGCGAGTTCGTTTGGTGCATCCATATCTGGGAATCCTAAAGTGTACGTATACAGTTCAATCAGGTTTTCGGTGTTGTATCCGCAAGGAAGATTGACAAGATGCCGCATCTGAATGGTCATGGTCAAGGCGACCGCTATCAGCACTGTGCTTATAACGTTCTGACACACGATGAATACTCTACTAAACACCATCTTGTTACGGAAGCGGAAACTGCCCTTAACTACATCGATTGGTTTGAACCGTGAGGAAATCAATGCAGGAAGAGTTCCTGAAATCAACGAAATAATACAGATGAGCATTAAAGCAAGAATGGCTGAAGTACAGTCAACTTGAAGTAGTATGTCAGTAGTGAGCAACTCATTCATTAATGGTTTTAGGCAGTATGCGGGAACACAACCAAGAGCAAAACATCCAAATGTGAATACAAAGGACTCGCGGATATAGCGCTGCATAATGCCCATCTGTGATTCTCCCATAAGCCTTCGTGTTGCCATCTCTTTCGCCCTTTTTCCTGCTTGCGCAACCGTGAGGTTAATGTAATTGAAGATAGCGGAGACAAGCAGCACTAATGCAACGGCAAGCAGTATCTCCACGGTCTTCTTGTTTCCAACCCTGATGTCGTCCCACGACTTAAATCCGCTGAAATAGATATTATCCAGACGGGTAAGAGAAGAACCATAGAACAAGTCACCATGGGATGCATCACGCTTGTAGAAGTCCCAATAGCCGCAATACTTGTCAAGGAGCTTTCGGGCGATGCTGTCAGGGGTTGCACCATCAGCTAAGGTGACAAAAGTTTGAGTCGAGCCAAACTGATCCATCTTTGACACAGTGCCTTCCATGACACTCATGCACATAAAGACATCACAGTAACAGAACACGTCACACGGTCCGAAGTCCTCTATGATTCCTGCGATAGTGTAGTTTTTGTCCTTTTGGGTGATGGTACGTCCAATAGGATCCTCGCCAGCAAAAGCCTTCTTGGCAAAGTTCTCCGAGATAAGGATTTCATCAGCAGATGTTAGAATTCTATTCTTGTTGCACCCCGTCAAGCGATAGTCAAACAGCTGTAAAAAGTTGCTGTCCACAGCCACAGCCTTCACCAAATAGTAATTGTCACCAATCGTAATGTCATTGTCTCCCAGATAAGCAATTCTTGTCCATGACTTGATTTCCGGAATCGAGGGAAAGAACTCCTCTGCCGTGCCGAGCGTCATGCCAAAACTGTCTTCCCGACCGATGGCATAGAGTTGCTTGGAAAGTGGTTGCTTAGTACCTACGCTGAATTCTGTTCTTGCGTATGCTGCAAGAATGATTATGAATCCGAATGCAAGAGCCAATCCCAACATCTCAATGACAGCATAGAGCTTGTTTCTTGATAAGAATGTAAAATAACTTTTCATATTTACGCTTTACTTCAATTTTAATACTTCATTGTCCTTAACTGCTTCATAGCCACTTGTGATGACTCGTTCGCCGGGCTCCAGGCCTTCCTCCACCTCATAATACTGAGGATTCTGACGACCGATGCGGATATTACGACGATAGGCTGTAGTACCGCTCTTATCGAGCACGAATATCCAGTTGCCACCTGTGGTTTGGAAGAAGGTGCCTTTCGGGATGAGGACAGCCCCAGTGGGTTTGCCTAATTCAAGGTTTAGGTAATAGGTTTGACCTGAACGGATGTTGTCTGGGCGTGTGCCCTTGAACACCAAGTCGGTGCGGAACTTGCCTTCGCGAACCTCGGGATAAACCTTGCGAACAGTGAGGTTATACGTCTTGCCATCGCGCTCGAAGGTAGCAGAGAGGCCTACCTTGATCCGGTCGATGTAGTGCTCATCAATCTGTGCCTCTATTTTGAAATCACTCAGGTCATTCACCTGACCTATCGTCTGACCGGGCGTGATGCTCTGTCCAAGCGCCACATCCAGCAATCCTAACTCACCATCAATCGTGGAGCGTACCTCAAGCTTACTTTTGCGTTCGCGCACCAACACCACATTGCGTTGCATGTTGGCAAGGTTGTCCTCCATCTGCTCCATCTGTATGCTGCGGTACTGGGCATCCTTCTTCAGTCGCTCACCGATGAGAGTCTGCTTCTTCTGGGAAAGTTCGTAGTCTTCCTTTGCTTGAAGATAGGTTTCCTTGGATATAAGTTTCTCCTTGTAGAGTCGTTCGTTCTGTTCGAAGGCTCTGCGCTTGCGCACTACATCCATCTCTAATGAGGCATTCTCTGTCTCGTTGTTCAACTTGTCTTGCTGCATCGCCACCTGCGTATTGCGAAGGAGGTTCTGTTTCTCTGCTAATTCAGCTTCGGCATTGAGAATCTGCAGGTCGAGGTTGCTGTTGGAGAGACGGATGATGACATCGCCTTTCTTTACTTTCTGACCTTCCTCTGCCACCTTCTCCATCACGATGCCACCCTCTTCGGGAGAGATATGCACCACTTGGATGGGGATGACCGTCCCGTTCAGTCGGACATAGTCCTTGAACTCGCCTTGCGTAACATTGCTGATGGTGACATCCTCTGCATCAACCTGCAAGGTGCTCTGGTGATTGCCGAATACAATCCACAACAGAACTATCAGCACGAATGCTCCTCCTGCTATGTAAGGGATGTGCTTCTTCTGCAGCCCTCGTTTCTTTTCTATTATTCTGTCCATAGTGGTGTTCCTTTGTAATAATTCAACATGCGTGTCTTGTATAAATATGTAAGTTGGCATTGCAACAGCTGAGCCTTGCTCTGTA
>JAKSLM010000065.1 GCA_024401225.1 Bacteroidaceae bacterium
GTAGGTCGCCGCCTTCTTCAGGGGACACTTTCAGGATCAATTTCCTGAGAGTGTCCTTTTTTTGTTTTGATTTACAACAATCTAGGTATGATAGTAAAAGGGCACCGTTGTTGGTGCCCTTTTACATTGTATTATAATAGTTTTGAGTCTTTGTGCAAGGTAGTACGTTACTTTACGAGTCCCTTCTCAAGGTATTCCGCAAGGTTTGTACGCATTACGGAAGCTACATGATCGGCTGCAACCTTTTCCATGTCGTGCTTTACCATGATTTGTACAAGTTGCTCGAATGTTGTAGACTGTGGATTCCATCCAAGTTCTTTCTTTGCCTTGGTTGGGTCGCCCCATAGGTTTACGACGTCTGTAGGACGATAGAAGTCTGGTGAAACTTCTACAAGAGTCTTGCCTATGAGTTCTGCAGGACCTGATACGCAAATGCCTTTTTCATCCATGTCCTTTCCTTCAAACTTGAGTTCAATACCAGCTGCCTTGAATGCTGCGTATGTAAATTCACGTACTGAATGCTGTACGCCAGTTGCGATAACGAAATCCTCGGGGTTATCGTGCTGAAGGATGAGCCACATACACTCAACGTAGTCCTTAGCATATCCCCAGTCGCGAAGTGAATCGAGATTGCCAAGGAAAAGTTTGTCCTGTTTACCTTGTGCTATGCGTGCTGCTGCAAGAGTAATCTTACGAGTTACGAAAGTTTCACCGCGACGCTCTGACTCATGATTGAAAAGTATACCAGAACAGCAGAACATATCGTAAGCCTCACGATACTCCTTGATAATCCAGTAACCATAGAGTTTTGCTACTGCGTATGGAGAATATGGGTGGAAAGGAGTGTTTTCGTTTTGTGGCACTTCCTCTACCTTTCCATAGAGTTCAGAAGTTGATGCTTGATAAATCTTACAAGTCTTTTCGAGATGATTGGTACGTACTGCTTCGAGGATACGGAGTACGCCTACAGCATCAACATCAGCTGTAAACTCAGGAGCATCAAACGATACCTGTACATGACTCTGAGCTGCAAGGTTGTAAATCTCTGTTGGCTGCACTTTGCCTACGAGTTTTACGAGTGACATAGAGTCACCCATATCGGCATAATGTATGTGGAAGTTTGGTGTGCCTTCGAGATGTGCGATGCGTTCGCGATAGTCGACTGATGAACGGCGGATGATGCCATGTACTTCGTATCCTTTAGCAAGGAGGAACTCAGAGAGGTATGAGCCATCCTGTCCTGTAACACCAGTGATGAGAGCGATGTTCTTGTTTGCCATTGTTGTATTATTTCTTATTGCCTTATAGGCTTGTTTACTTATTTACTTGTTTACTTGTTGACTTGTTACTTTTGTGGCTTCTATCTTTGTTGGCTTATGTTCATGAAATCGCAAATATATGCTATGCGTTCTTGTGGTTGATGCAGATGCCCTGTTTATACCATTCGTAGAGGCGGTGGATACCTTCCTCAATTTCAATGGTGTGGTGCCATCCAAGACGGTGAAGCTTGTCTACGTTGCAGAGTTTCTTGAGCGTTCCATCTGGTTTTGATGAATCCCAGCGAAGTTCACCCTTAAAGTCGATCTCTTTCATGATCTTCTCTGCAACCTCACGGATGGAAATCTCTTTTCCTGTACCCACGTTGATGTGGCAGTTGAGTATTTCCTTGATACCATCACGGTTGTTGATGAAATCACTGTTATCGATGATGTCCTGGAAGTCAACGTTGAGAAGACAATGTACGGAAGCATCTGCCATCTCCTCGCTCCAAAGGAATTCGCGCATTGGTGCGCCTGTGCCCCAAAGGGTGACAGCTTGAGGTGTGATGCCGTAATGACGTAGTACCTGTAGGATAGTCATCTCGTCGCTCATGGCTGTTGCGTATATCACCTGCTCTGCTTTTGCTTCAGTAGAAGTTGGCGATCCCTGCCCATCAACCATCTTAGGCACCTTCATACTGACAGGACGCAGACTGAGATCCTTGCGTACTGCATCCCAGTTGCCTTCGTTGAGACACTTTGCAAGAAAAATCTTACGTATCATGGCAGGGAGTACATGAGAATTCTCAAGATGGAAATTGTCGTTCGGACCATATAGATTAGTAGGCATTACTGCTATGTAGTTTGTGCCATACTGGAGATTGAACGACTCGCACATCTTGAGACCAGCTATCTTTGCAATTGCATAAGGTTCATTGGTGTATTCAAGCGGGGAGGCGAGTAAGCAATCCTCAGGCATAGGCTGTGGAGCTTCGCCTGGGTAAATACATGTACTACCGAGAAAGAGGAGTTTCTTTACACCATGCTTCCATGCTTCTCCTATCACATTCTGTTGGATTTGAAGATTCTGGTAAATGAAATCAGCACGATACTGAAGGTTTGCCATTATGCCACCTACATGTGCTGCTGCGAGAACAACAGCATCTGGCTGCTCGTCATCGAAAAACTTCTTTACGGCTACAGGATCGAGAAGATCGAGTTCGTGATGCGAACGGCCTACGAGGTTTTCATATCCACGTGCCTTGAGATTGTTCCATATTGCCGAACCTACCAATCCGTGATGGCCGGCAACATATATTTTGCAACTTTTTTCTAACATTTATTCAGAGTTTAAGATAATGTGCGTATGTATATTATATACAACGTACAAAGATAAGTTTTTATTTTGAGATTAGAGTGCAAAAAGACTACAAATTACGCTGATAGGCAAAAAATAGGATATTTGGTGTCAGTATATGAGACACTTTATCATCTTTCTTTAACATTTTTTGTCAAGTTACCGTACTTTTTTGTATCTTTGCACATTGATAGTGCCAAAGGAGCGTTGCAAGTGCCATGATACATGGCTCTTTGGCTTAATAAAAGAACTAATAACAATAACTTACTAATACTTAAAAATTATGCGTAAAGCCTACGTTGGTTACAACCTTGAAGCGCAGCGTCGAGAGGCAAAGAACAAACTTCGTGCCTTGAGGGCGAAGAGCCGTCTTGTAAAGATCATCATTGCTGTGCTGTCGTTCGTCATTCTTTGGAACATGCCAAATCAATGGTTTGGTATCCCGGATCTTACAGTTATCGAACAGAGAGTCATTGCTTGCTTCTGTTTTGCAACATTGATGTGGATAATGGAAGCCGTTCCTGCTTGGAATACCTCCGTGGCGATAATAGTGATACTGCTATTCTGCTGTTCCGATAGTAGTTTGACGTATATGGTAAGCGGATATGCTGATGGCGACTTGGGAACGCTCATCTCGTATAAGAAACTCATGGCATGTTTTGCCGATCCAATCATTATGCTCTTTATCGGAGGATTCATTCTTGCTATTGCTGCAACAAAGAGTGGATTGGATGTGAAATTGGCAAAGGTGATGTTGAAACCGTTTGGCACAAAGTCTGAGAATGTACTGCTTGGATTCCTCCTCGTTACAGGTATCTTCTCGATGTTCCTTAGCAATACAGCCACTGCAGCCATGATGCTCACATTCCTTGCTCCAGTACTCAAGAGCCTTCCTGCCAATGGTAAAGGAAAGATATGCCTTGCAATGGCTATCCCTATCGGCGCAAATATCGGTGGTATCGGTACTCCTATCGGTACTCCTCCTAATGCTATTGCACTCAAGTTCCTTAATGATCCTGAAGGACTTAATATGAATATCGGTTTTGGTCAGTGGATGATGATCATGACTCCATTTGCCATTGCACTCCTCTTCATTGCTTGGATCATGCTTCAGAAGATGTTCCCATTCACACAGAAGACCATCGAACTCAAGATTGAAGAAGCAGAGAAGAAAGAAGGTTGGTACTCATGGCAGAGCGTTGTTGTTTATGTTACCTTTGCCATCACTATTCTTCTTTGGATGCTTGATAAGATTACAGGTGTCAACTCAAACGTTGTAGCCATGCTTCCAGTAGGTGTGTTCAGTATCTGTGGCATCATCACCCGTACTGACCTTGAGGAAATCAACTGGTCTGTGCTTTGGATGGTTGCTGGTGGTTTTGCCCTTGGTGTTGCACTTCAGGACACAGGTCTTGCTACCCACCTCATCCAGACCATCCCATTCGATACATGGCCACCAGTGATCATGATCGTAGGTTCCGGTGTACTCTGCTACGCTATGGCCAACTTCATCAGCCATACAGCGACAGCCAACCTCCTCGTGCCAATCCTTGCCGTTGCAGGTACTAGCTGTGCTGCCAATCTTGCTGGCCTCGGTGGCGTCAGCACACTCCTTATCGGTGTGGCTCTCGGTTCAAGCCTTGCTATGGTACTCCCTATCAGTACTCCTCCTAATGCCCTTGCTCATGCTACAGGACTCATCGAGCAGAAGCAGATGGTACGTACAGGTCTTATCATGGGTATCACAGGTCTTGTAATTGGATATGCACTGCTTATCTTTGTAGGACAGACAGGATTACTCTAATCAATAGTAAAACGAAATGAAGAAACTTATTTCAACAATATTCTCATTGAGCGTAGCCTTTGCGGGCTTCGCTCAATCAGTTTCATCTCCAGCCATTCCTCGCGATGCTGCTCTTGAGGCAAAGGTGGAGAATACATTGTCCAAAATGACTCTGGACGAGAAAGTAGGCCAGATGCTCGAGCTCAATCTCGATGTGCTTGGCAAGTATGATAAAATCAATGGCGTCTCTACATGGGTGCTCGATGAGGCAAAGCTCGATACCGTCCTCTCAAAGTGGAAGATCGGATCGGTGCTCAACACTCCAGGCCCTCGTGCAGCCTCGGTAGCTCAGTGGCAGGAGATTATCGGTACCATCCAGAAGAAGTCGATGAAACACATTGGCATACCTCAGGTCTATGGACTTGATAATAATCATGGCGTTACATACGTTCAGGACGGAATCCTCTTTCCGCAGCCTATCAACATCGCAGCTTCATTCAATACCGAACTTGCTCGCATTGGTGCAGAAATCACAGCCTACGAGAGCCGTGCAGCCAATTGCCCTTGGGTTTACAACCCTGTGCTTGACCTTGGTCGTGATCCTCGCTGGTCGCGCATTTGGGAAAGCTTCGGTGAGGATGCCATCGTAAATGCTCGAATGGCAGAAGCAGAGATTCGTGGCTATCAAGGAGAGGACAATAACCACCTTGGCAAGTACAATGTTGCCACAAGCGTGAAGCATTACTTCGCTTACGGTGCTCCATTTTCGGGTAAGGACCGTACACCTGCCTACATCGCTCCTAACATGCTTCGTGAGAAGTACTTCGAACCATTCCGTGCTGCTATCCGCGCTGGTGCTCTCACCATCATGGTCAACTCTGCAAGCATCAATGGCGTGCCTGTTCATGCCAGCTATGAGTACCTCACTCAGTGGTTGAAGAACGACCTCAATTGGGATGGAATGATCATCACCGATTGGGCCGACATCAACAATCTTTATACTCGCGAGAAGGTTGCTAAGGACAAGAAGGATGCCATACGCATAGCTATCAATGCCGGTATCGATATGAGCATGGATCCTTACAGCATCGAGTTCTGCGTTCTTCTCAAGGAACTCGTTCAGGAAGGCAAAGTGAGCCAGGAACGAATCGATGATGCTGTTCGACGCATCCTCCGCCTCAAGTATCGCCTTGGTCTTTTCGATGCTCCAAACACAGGCACAAAGCAGAAGGAATACAGCAAGTTCGGAAGTGAAGAGCACGCACAGAAAGCGCTTGCTGCAGCCGAGGAGAGCGAAGTGCTCCTTAAGAACGAAGACAACATCCTTCCTCTTGCCAAGGGGAAGAAGATACTCCTCACTGGTCCTAACGCCAACCAGATGCGCTGCCTCAATGGTGGTTGGAGCTACACTTGGCAAGGCTCTAATGCAGAGGATCTTTCGGAGAAGTACAACACCATCTACGAATCCCTCTGCAACAAGTATGGAAAGGATAACGTGATCCTTGAGCAAGGTGTTACCTACAACGAGCGAGGACAGTACTACGATGAGAACGAGCCGCAGATACAGAAAGCCGTGAATGCCGCTTCGCAGGCAGATATCATCATTGCTTGCATAGGCGAGAACAGCTACTGCGAGACTCCTGGTAACCTCACCGACCTCTGGATGTCAGACAATCAGCGCAATCTCGTGAAGGAACTTGCCAAGACCGGCAAACCTATCATCCTCGTTCTCAACGAGGGTCGCCCACGCCTTATGACCGATATCGAACCTCTTGCAAAAGCCGTTGTTCACGTGTTCCTCCCTGGCAACTATGGAGCCGATGCACTTGCCAACCTCCTTGCTGGCGATGCAAACTTCTCAGCCAAGATGCCTTATACCTATCCACGTGAGATCAACTCGCTCAACAACTACGACTACAAGGTCAGCGAAGAGGTGGGCACCATGGCTGGAGCCTACAACTACGATGCCAAGGTTAGCCTCCTTTGGCCATTCGGATACGGACTCAGTTACACAACCTTTGCCTATAGCAACCTCCGCGTTGATAAAACATCGTTCAAAGCCGATGACCAGCTTACCATCAGCGTTGATGTGAAGAACACCGGCTCCGTGGACGGCAAGGAGCCAGTTCTCCTCTATTCGTCCGACCTCGTGGCATCAGTCGTTCCAGACAACAAGCGACTTCGTGCCTTCACAAAGGTTGATCTCAAGGCTGGCGAGACAAAGACCGTCACCTTCACCATTCCAGCATCCGACCTTGCGTTCGTAGGCTACGACAACAAGTGGGTACTTGAGGAGGGCGACTTCAATATGCAGATAGGTGGTCAGATGGTTAAAATCCATTGCGACCAGACCTATAAGTGGAATACTCCTAACAAGTAAAAACGTATGGGAACGATTGTCGCCTTAGGTCTTGTTGCCATCGGATTGGTCCTCCAGCTTCTTGTGGGACCCGTATGCTGGCAGCATCTCGCTTGGCCGTTCAATCTCATACTTCTGATAGTGTACGTAGGAGCATTGATTGGCGCCTATGCCTATCGTCGCAAGTTACCTGCTGTACGTTGGTCTATGTGCTACAAGGCTGCGGTTCCTGCGCTCCTTGTAGCTTCCATTGCTACTCTGCTTCACGGACTGACCAATTGGGATGGCACCCTGCGATGCTGGCCCTTTGTGCTTGTTTATCTGTGGGTTGCCACCATTGTAGGCTTGGTAAGCATCGATCGCCTTGCGCACTTCACCTGGGGTAGGGTTCCGTTCCTGCTCAATCACTTGGGCCTCTTCATCGCCCTCGTCTCAGCCACGCTGGGCAGTGCGGATATGCAACGCCTCAAGATGCAGGCTGTGGTCGATGTGCCAGAGTGGAGAGCCATCGATGACGATCGCCTTGTGCACGACCTTCCCTTTGTTATCAAACTCCATCGGTTCATACTCGAGCGTTATCCATCGGGCGAACCTCGTCGCTTTGCAAGCGAAGTCGATGTGCTACGTGAGCAGAAAGACGCTATGCATGCTGTGATTGGTGTCAATCATCCGCTGATTGTGGATGGATGGGCCATCTACCAGTTCAGCTACGACAAGTCGATGGGCGATGAGAGTCCAGTCAGCATCCTCGAACTGGTGCGCGACCCTTGGCTTCCTGCCGTCTATCTTGGCATCGCTATGCTCTTCGCAGGCGCCTTGTGCATGCTCTTCTCCACCATCTATAAGCGGTGGAAGCGTCGCTTCTATATCGCTGATGTTGTGTTGATTGTGTCTGTGTGCGTAGTGGGATGGCTCTTTAAGCATGGTATGGATGCCAAGCCGCTCGTACCAGCACTTCAAAGCTTGTGGTTTGCTCCCCATGTTACGGTCTATATGTTCTGCTACACCGCTCTGGGCATCGCTATGCTGATAGCCATCGCTCAGCTCGTGCGCGAGTGGAGAGGGCATCCAGTTTCCTTATCGATGATAGCGGTTGCCGACCAGCTTGTGTATGTAGGTCTTGCATTCATGACCGTTGGCATGCTGATGGGAGCCGTATGGGCCAAGGAAGCGTGGGGGCACTACTGGGCTTGGGACCCAAAGGAGACATGGGCTGCCACCACCTGGCTGCTCTATCTCACCTACATCCATCTGCGTCTTGTCAGCCCTCATCGAGTGCGCCTTGCTATGGTGATGCTCATAGTCAGCTACATGTGCATCCAGATGTGTTGGTGGGGAATTAATTACTTGCCAAGTGCGCAGGGAATGAGCGTCCATACCTACGATTTAAGTTAAAAAAGCGCTATTCCATAGGCTATAAGCCTAAAAATGACTTGTTGTGTCGTCTCGTTCCAAATAAAAATTGTAACTTTGCACCCATATTAAGTAAGTGTACAGAATTATTTTTATAATATCTGCATCCCTTACTGAACATCTTTAGTCCTTCAAAACGGTTATGTAGGAGTCACTACACGCCCTTTTTTGAAAGCCAAAATCTGTAACATTAATGAACTCATCTATTATTAAAATAATTTTGTACACTTACTTAACAAAACAACTATCATAATGAAAAAGATTTTTACAAAAGCAATGGCAGTCGTAATGCTGCTTTCCACTGGTCTCACAACCGTAAGCTGTGGCTCGGAGGAAATCAAGGAGATTATCAATACCATCCTTCCTACACTCATTGAGAACTTCCTCAACGGTAAGACAACTGTCTACACAGGAAATGCAGCCTTCGAGCGTCGTTGGTATGGCTATCAGGGCGAGAACTACGTATATTTCTACGCTGATGGCGACAAGCACGATTACCTTGAGGCTGATGGTAAGGGTAAGTCGGTGGTACGCGTACAGAACTGCTCCCTTACAGCAAAGAATCAGCAGGTCACTATCACTTTCGACCCATTCACCGTTGGTGGTGTGCAGATCAGCAGCCTTACTATCATTGCTGACTACGTTAAAGATACCGAAACAAATACTACATTCATCAAGATCGGAAGCGACGATCAAATGTACAACTACTCGCTCATCCGTACTTACAATGGCGAGGCAAAAGCTTACGACACAGCTACTCTCCAGGACTACGACAACTACTACGGTACAGCAGTAGGAACCGTAAAGGACAATGCCGTTTCCATCGAGGCAGAAGTATTCATCGGCGAGGAGAGTTTCGTTGTCAAATATACAGGCACAGCACAGCAGAACCAGTAATATATACCATAAAGGATAATGTTTTTCTCGGAAGATAAATATCCAAGACTTAAAGATACGTCGTTTGTTGATCTCATGCAACGACGTATCTTTAACGTTCTTATCATTGCCAATCCTTACGATGCATTTATGCTCGAGGACGATGGCCGAGTCGATGAGAAGATCTTCGACGAATATGCAAAGCTCGGACTCCGATTCCCTCCTCGCTTCTTCAGGGCAGCGTCGCAGGAGGATGTAGGCCGTCTGGTCGAGAACACCAAGTTCGACCTCATCATCTGTATGCCGGGTACAGCCGACAACAACGTGTTCGATATCGCTCGCGATGTGAAGATGCAGTTGCCCGACATCCCTATTGTCGTCCTCACACCGTTCTCTCACGGTATCACCAAGCGCATGGAGAACGAAGACCTCAGCGTCTTCGAGTACGTGTTCTGCTGGTTGGGCAACACCGACCTCCTGCTCACCATCATCAAGCTGATAGAGGACAAGATGAACCTTGAGAACGACCTCAATGCCGGAGTGCAGATGATCCTTGTCGTTGAGGACAGCATCCGCTTCTATTCGTCGCTCCTCACCAACCTCTACCAGTTCGTGCTCCAGCAGAGTCTTGAGTTTGCCACCGAGGCACTCAACTCACAGCTCGAGATGCTCCGCATGCGAGGCCGCCCAAAGATTGTGCTTGCCCGCAACTACGAGGAGGCATGGGATCTCTATACCCGCTTCAAGGACAATGTGCTCGGAGTCATCAGCGACTGCCGCTATCCGCTCACCAGCGAGGATGGGGCAGAGAAGGACGAGCTTGCCGGCTTCAAGCTCTTTACCGCCATCCGTTCGGTCGATGAGTACCTGCCGCTCGTTCTCGACTCAAGCGAGACCGACAAGAAACCATACGCCGACCGTTGCCGTGCGGCATTCATCGATAAGAACTCCAAAAAACTCGACTACGACCTCAAGGCCGTACTCAACAAGAACTTCGGATTTGGTGACTTCATCTTCCGCAATCCTGAAACCCTCCATGAGGTGCGCCGAGTGCACAACCTCAAGCAGCTTCAGGACAACATCTTCGACATCCCTACCGACTCGCTCCGCTACCACCTCATGCGCAACAATGTGTCGCGTTGGCTCGGCTCGCGAGCACTCTTCCCGGTAGCCGAATTCCTTAAGAAGATCACGTGGGACAAGCTCGACAATGTCGATGAGCACCGCCAGCTCATCTTTGATGCCATCGTATCCTATCGCCGCATGAAGAATCAGGGCGTGGTAGCCGTGTTCCACCGCGACCGCTTCGACTCCTACAGCCAGTTCGCCCGCATCGGTGAGGGTTCGTTGGGAGGCAAGGGTAGAGGTCTGGCATTCCTTGACAACATCATCAAGCGCCGCGAGGACCTCAACGAGTACCCCAACGCCCACGTTATGATACCGAAGACGGTGGTGCTCTGTACCGACATCTTCGATCGCTTCATGGATACCAATGGTCTCTATGAGATAGCCCTCAGCGATATCCCAGACGATGAGATCCTCAACCACTTCCTTCATGGCCGCTTGCCTGAGAGCTTGGCCGACGACCTCATGTCGTTCATGGATGTAGTCAAGGGACCGCTTGCCATCCGTTCATCCTCACTCCTTGAGGACAGCCACTATCAGCCGTTCGCAGGCATCTACTCTACCTATATGATCCCATACGTTGAGGACAAGTATGTGCGTCTTGAAATGCTTTCCAACGCCATCAAGAGCGTGTACGCAAGTGTCTTCTACCGTGCATCCAAGGACTACATGGTTGCCACCTCCAACGTCATCGACCAGGAGAAGATGGCTGTCATCCTTCAGGAAGTGGTGGGCCAGACCTATGGCAACCGTTTCTATCCAACCATCTCAGGTGTGGGCCGTAGCATCAACTACTATCCTATTGGCGATGAGAAGGCCGAGGAGGGTACCGTGCAGCTCGCACTCGGACTTGGAAAGTACATCGTCGATGGAGGCCTCTGCCTTCGCGTCTGCCCTTATCATCCCGACAAGGTGCTCCAGACGAGCGAGATGGAGATAGCCCTTCGCGAGACTCAGACCAAGTTCTATGCCCTCGAGGTCAACACCCCAGAGTCGAGCGAGAACTTGAACTTCCAGGTCGATGATGCCTTCAACCTCAAGACCGTTACCGTACGCGATGCTGATCAGGATGGAGCGCTGCAATGGATAGTCAGCACCTACGATCCTTACGACCAGTGCATCTACGATGGCTACTACGAAGGCAAGAACCGTAAGATCATCTCCTTCTCCGGCGTCCTGCAGAATGGAGTGTTCCCACTCCCAGAGCTTCTGCGCAAGTCGCTCGAGTACGGACAGCTGGAGATGGGACGCCCAGTCGAGATCGAGTTTGCAGTCAATCTCAATGCCGACAAGACGGGCGAATTCTATCTCCTTCAGATCCGCCCTATGGTCGACAACAAGATGCAGCTCGATGAGGACCTCTGTGCTCTCCCTGACTCAGCATGCCTCGTACGCAGCCACACGGCCATTGGCCACGGCATCACCAACGATGTGTGCGATGTCGTCTACATCAAGACCGACAACTACTCTGCATCCAACAACCCTCGCATAGCCGATGAGATTGAGCGCATTAACCGCGCCTTCCTCGAGCGCGGCGAGAACTATGTACTCATTGGTCCTGGCCGTTGGGGCTCAAGCGATCCATGGCTTGGCGTGCCAGTCAAGTGGCCAAACATCTCCGCTGCCAAGGTTATCGTTGAGGCTGGATTGCAGAACTACCGTGTCGATCCAAGCCAGGGTACCCACTTCTTCCAGAACCTCACCTCCTTCGGTGTGGGCTACTTCACGGTCAACGACTTCATGGACGATGGAGTCTACCGCCAGTCGCTCCTCAACTCTATGGAGGCCATCGAGGAGACCGAGCATGTGCGCCATGTCCGCTTCCGTTCGCCAATCTTCATCAAGGTCGATGGCATGAAGCAGGAAGGAGTTGTGCTCTTGCCAGAGGACGAACAATAAAGAATATATAGAAAACAATAGAATAATATGTCAGTAACTATCAAAGAAGTAAAGACGAAGAAGGACCTCAGCGACTTCATCGAGTTCAACTACCAGCTCTACAAGGACGACAAGTATTCTGTGCCAGACCTCAAGATGGACCTTGAGAAGACATTCGACAAGAACAAGAATGCAGGTGCGGAATTTTCCGACATCCAGCTCTACCTTGCCTACAAGGATGGCAAGCTTGCTGGTCGTGTAGCAGCCATCATCAATCATCGTGCCAACGAGACATGGAACGTGAAGAATGTCCGCTTCGGTTGGATCGACTTCATCGATGACATTGAAGTCACAAAGGCATTGCTCGATATGGTTGAAAAGTTCGGCCGCGACCATGGCATGACCCAGATTCAAGGTCCGCTCGGCATCACCGATATGGACAACGAAGGTATGCTCATCGATGGTTTTGATGAGATCGGAACCTTCGGCTCCCTATACAACTATCCTTACTACCCACAGCACCTCGAGCAACTCGGCTACGTGAAGGAGACCGACTGGCACGAGCTCAAGATGGATGTGCCTGCAGAGGTGCCTGAACGCTACACACGCACAGTCGACCTCGTCATGAAGCGCTCGCACGTACACGTAAAAAAGCTCAATGGCAAAAAGGACATCTTCCAGAACGGCTATGGCCAGAAGATCTTCGACCTTGTCAACGAGTCCTACGCCCCTCTCTTCGGATATTCGAAGATGACACAGCGCCAGATTGATCAGCTCATCAAGGAATACCTCCCAATGCTCGACCTCCGTATGATCTCGCTCGTTGAGACCGACGACACCCACGAGCTCGTAGGTTGCGGCATCTCTATGCCATCCATCGTGCGCGCCATGCAGAAGAGTGGTGGAAAACTCTTCCCATTCGGATGGTTCCACCTCATCAAGTCCCTCTTCATCAAGCATGAGGAGAATGTGGAGCTCCTTCTCATTGCCGTGCGTCCTGACTATCAGGCAAAGGGCATCACATCCCTCATCTTCAACGACCTCACTCAGGTCTACATCAACATGGGCTTCAAGTGGGCAGAGACCAACATCATCCTTGAGGACAACCTCAAGAACCTCACCCAGTGGTCGGCATTCAATCCACGCGTCCACAAGCGCCGCCGTTGCTTCAAGAAGGAACTCTAAACAGCCATCCACGTTTATTATATAACGTCTCAAGGGCTTCCAACACATCTTATTCGTGTTGGAAGCCCTTTTTGCATTTATAACTCATAAATCATAGCTCAAAAACCATCATATTTCCGTACATTTCGTGAAAGAAACGTACACGTTGTGAAGTTCACAAATTGTACGTTCGGTTTTCACAACGAACACGCCGCACCCTGTGAAAAGTCCGTACCTTTGCAGCGTCAAA
>JAKSLM010000066.1 GCA_024401225.1 Bacteroidaceae bacterium
TGATGTTTGCCATGGCAATCACAGCCTGTGTGATGCTCATCAGCGCAATAATCATTATCATACGAATCATATACCTTTATTGTAAAAAGAATAGAAAATAGAGGTTATAGGTTATAGGTTAAAGGTTAGAGTAGCTACCTTTGAACTTATTAACATCAACCACAAAACTTTAACCTCTAACCTTTAACCTCTAACCTCTTAACTTAAAAACTTATATCTTACAACATATGAAACGAACAATACTTACGCTTGTAGCAGCATTCTGCACAGCTATCGTAGCTCTTGCTGCACAGAAACGAATACTGGTCAACACTCCAGAGGAATTTATCAATGCTCTCGGTTCCAACCGCGAGATTGTGGTATGCAACGAAGAAGGTCTGCTTCTCACCCCTACTATCGTAGAGATGATCGAGAAAGGCAAGCTGAAGGAATTCGACCGTTGGTCGCGTGCCCGCCAGGAAGGTGTGCTCTATGAAAACAACACCGATGGTCCTCAGCTCGTGGTATCTGGTTTCAAGAACCTCACCATCTGCACCAACTCGGACGACCGACTCTCGATCGAGGTAACACCACGCTATGTCAACGTGATCACGTTCATCAGTTGCGAGAACATCAACCTCACCAACCTCTACATCGGTCACACCGATGAAGGCTATTGCGACAATGGTGTGCTGGGATTTGACGACTGCCGCAACATCAACATCACCAACTGCGGACTCTTCGGTTGCGGCACAGAAGGCATCGAGCTCCGTCAGAGCCACAACTTCACAATGACTGACTCTGAGATCTTCCATTGCTCTTACCACATCATGCACATCTATGGTAGTAGCAACTGCAAGTTCCTCAACTGCGCGTTCTATCAGAACAAGGAGTACGAACAGGTCAACATAGATGAGAGCAGCGAGAAGATCCTCTTCGACCACTGCGTATTCACTAAGAACCACGGTGTACTCTTCAACATCGTATCGAAGGATGTGATACTCCGCCGTTGCATCATCCAGCACGATGGCGATGTAGGCAATGCTTTTGAGCATGATGAAAACAGCATTTTTGCATACTAATAACTTACAATACTACTCTCTATGCGACACTTTATTTTCACCCTACTCTGCCTCGTCTCGCTCCACCTCATGGCTGACAACTACCACTTTGCATGGAATGGCAAGATGGGCGACGACATAAACATACGTCTCGACCTCGAAGAGGACGAGGATGGACTCATAGTGGGTCAGACCACCTACTTCCGCAAGAACGGCAAGACCTCTGTCATCAAGATCTATGGTCGTGGATTTTTCGGAGAGCATGAAGGCGACAAGGTCCACATCATGATACTTGAAGAGTTCAATGGCACAAAGGAGTGCGGTATATACATCCTCGTACTCAACCATGACCTTTCATTCAGGGAGGGAGAATGGACCTTTGGCGATAAGACCTATCCACTCAACTCGTTCGAAGACGTGACTCCAAAGCAGGGTTTCATCCATGAGATTGATATGGACCAGGCACAGGGCGTATATAAGTTCAGCCGTCCTTCCAGCAATGAGAGCATGCCTGAGTATGGTGGCTACGTGCAGATCTATGCTGATGCCAAGAACATCGCATACGATATCTCGCAGGTCACTCCTAACATTGCCGAGACTCATGGACGCACTTCCGAGTACTACAAGAACACTTGCTACATCACAATTGCAAACGCACGCTACAGAATACTCACCTATCAGGACTGCGTCTACATCAAGCGCGACAATCCTGATGAGGGCCCATGCGAAAACTTTGGTATGGGAGCCGACATCGAAGGCATATATCTCAAGACTAAAGAGGAAGTGACAGGCGACATTCTCCATGCATTCGATGAGGAGCAGGAGTTCAGCAAGGACTATCCATTCACCATGTTTGCCCTCAACGAAGAATGGGAACATGGTGTAGGTGGAGAGACCACATTCCCTGACGAGATTGTCGCTACCGATATCGACCACGATGGCAATCCTGAATACATTGCCCGCTACATCCCAGACAAGACAAGCCTCTACGAGGTACGCGGCAAGCGTCAGGCTGTGTTCACCTGCAACGATGGCAAACTCGAATGCATAGCATGCATTTCCGACGATGATGAAACGCTCTACATTGCCGATGGCTATGTGATCACGAACGTGAAGAACAACCGCGGCACACGCGACACCGATACCTACTACAAGCTTGAAGGCGGCAAGATGGTATTCAAGGCTGCCATGACACGCGCCAAGATCAACAACTTCACCATCGATGGCAAGACTGTATCCGAAAAGGACTTCAAGAAGCAGGTAAAGGTCAAGAAGCAGACCAACGTGGATGAGCTTGACGGATGGATCACGCTCCCTGGCAATCAGGAACGCAACGAGAATGCTGCTCGTGGATAAGAAAGATAAGGGAGTAGCCATAGCATGGGCATGCCTCCTTGTAGGCATAGCCATCTATATGCTCTTCCGTTCGCGCCAGCACCTCGGATTCATGGTTGTGGATGCTGTGGGACTCGGCAATGTGGTCGATGAACTGCGACAATCGGTAGCATTCATTCATCTGCCCGACTTCGTCCGCTACTGCCTGCCCGATGGTCTCTGGACCACATCCTACATTCTCTTTGCCGATCATGCCAACCGCCACTCCACCTTGCGCTCACGCATAGCATGGACCAGCGTCATTCCTATCATTGGCATCGCAAGCGAACTGATGCAGGCCAGCCACATCCTTCCCGGGCATTTCGATCCGCTCGATCTGGTGAGTTACTCGCTGCCTTTAATCATGTATTATTGTATACAAATTAAAAGATATAAGATATAATATATAAGTTATTAGTGAAAAAGTAATAAGTAATAGCGAAAAGTAATATAAGACAATGGACAAATCATTAAGAAACAGTCTCATTATTGGAGGTTTCATCGCTTCAGCCATTCTCACGGTCTGCGTTCCTACAGACGAAGATGGAAAGTCGGGCACATCATCTGACTCGACTTTAGTTACCTCGAGCGAAAACAATCGAAGAGTACAGGACATCCTTCAGCAAGAACTCAAGGACCTTAGCCAGACAGAATCTGGTGACAACCAGAATGTCCATGTATCAACACCTATCGAGGGCGATCCTTACGAAGAACTCAACTCACTCATCGGTCTCGAATCGGTGAAGGAAGAGGTCAATTCGCTTGCCAACTTCGTACGCGTACAGAAGCAGCGTGAGGCACGTGGGCTCAAGACATCATCGGTGTCCTATCATTGCGTCTTCACCGGCAACCCAGGTACTGGTAAGACTACAGTAGCACGCATCCTGGCACGAATCTACAAGGATCTCGGCATTGTGAAGAAAGGACACCTCGTTGAGACCGACCGTTCTGGTCTCATTGCTGAGTATGTGGGACAAACTGCCGTGAAGACCAATGCCGTAGTCGATTCCGCTCTCAATGGTATCCTCTTCATCGATGAGGCCTATGCCCTTCTCGATGGCAATGGTGGATATGGCGACGAAGCGATAGCCACTCTGCTCAAGCGTATGGAGGACGACCGCGACCGCCTCGTAGTAATCGTAGCCGGCTACACCAACGAGATGAAGCGTTTCATCGATGCCAATCCAGGATTGCAGTCACGTTTCACTCGCTACATCAACTTCCCTGACTATTCGGCCGACGATCTCTACAAGATTTTCATGACACGTATCAACAAGTATAGCTACAAGCTCGATGCTGATGCTGAGAAGTTCCTACGCAACGACCTTGCTCAGACTGTTGCCCACAAGTCGCGCAACTTCGGTAATGCACGTTACGTTCGCAATCTGTTTGAGAAGGTCATAACCAATCAAGCCAACCGACTCGGCAACAGCCAGAACCTCACAGCCGATGAGCTTTCACAGATTACTCTCGACGATGTCACCTCTGCTTGCAAGACCGTAACAAAGTAACGACTAAACATATATAAAAATAACTGCAAAACATATATAACAAAGAAAACCGGACATCAACTGCCCGGTTTTCTTTGTTATTATCAAATTGGATTGTTATTTTTGTCTTTCCAATATTCACTTTTCACTTCAATCCAGTTATCGCACTGCAGAAATAATGTAAGTGTACTTATATTCCTTTGCATTCATCTGGTACTCATTGCGTGGCCATGCACCCCATGAGTTTACACAACCGATACCCATTGAACGGGCAGAGATGTGAACATCGTTGAATGGACGCTCGATGAGGTCGCCTGAGTGGAACTGCTGCTTGTCACGTGTAGGCTGAAGATCCTTGACTGTGTAAGGGAGAGCCTGGCACTCGAGTGGTTCTGTTCCCTCGAAGAGGAGACCTAATCCCTTGGTATCGGTCATCTGCCAGTAGCGAACACCTGACTTAGTACCTGACTCCTGAGGACGTGGGTACTCTGGCCAGTACTGCTGAGCGACTGTCTGATTCCACTCGCCGAGGAGAGTTGAATTGTTGCGATCTATGTAGCTCTCGCCTGGACCCTCACCGTAGTACTTGATCTGGTCGTACTGCTTCTGGAGCTGGAGGTTCATACCGTAGCGAAGCATCTGTGGCACATCCTTGTTGTTAGGATCGATAGTCATAGCCTGAGTTACGACAAGCTTGCCTGCAGGTGTGAGAGTATAAGAAAGGGTGAGCTTTGCAGCAAGATTGCGAATCTCGTATTCGGCTGTTGCTACTACGTTGACGCCATCCTGCTTGATGTCGAACGACTTCTTCTCGAGGCGTGGGTTCTGCCACTGAGCAAGACGATTGTGCATCTGTGCACCATAATCATTGTCGGTTGGAGCGCGCCAGAAGTTTGGAACGACCTGACTGCCATCCTGTGTGAGCTGCTTGCCATCCACATCAACGTAAGCAATATAACCTGTACCCTTGTCGAATGTAACTGCAAGTCCTGCTGCCGATGCTACTGCATATACCTCACGAACATCGAGCTGAGCCGATGCAGGAGTTGTCTTAGCCTTCTTGTCAACCACTGGCTGTGCTGTAATAGCAGCAACATCTGGGTAAGAATACTGAGAGAGTACAAACTCCTCGTGAGCAATGCACTCGCCACGCTTCTGAAGCTGAGTGTCCTCAGTAAGAATATACTTACAACGGAGAACGAGTTCCTTACCATTGTTGGCAGCATCTGCAACCTGCGAAGCAACACCTTCGAGAGTTACGAGCTGACGTCCCTGAGGAACGATGCGCATGCGACCTACGTTTACATCACCCTTTGCCACCTGCTTACCATCAGCAAGAAGCTGGTACTCGAGCACTACGCCCCAGAGTGGAGTGAAGAAATTCTCGTTGTACACTTCAACTGTGCCAGCCTTGGCATCCTTGAGTGTAGTCCAGATGTTCTGGTAGCAATACTTGATCTCATAAGCATGTGGATGAGGATGGCGATCAGCGCTGATCATACCATTCATGTTGAAGTTGTTGTCCGATGCTGGGAAACGGCCGAAGTCACCACCGTATGCCATGATATCCTTACCAGTCACCTTCGACTTGGCACGCAGACCCTGGTCTACATAGTCCCATACATAGCCACCCTGATACTTAGGGTACTTGCGGATGATGTCCCAGTACTCCTTCAAGCCACCGCCTGAGTTACCCATGGTGTGGCAATATTCACACTGGATGAGAGGCTTCTGGTACTTATCGTTTTCGCAATAGTTGATGTTGCCTTCGTAGCCTTCGTACATTGGGCAATAGATGTCAGAAGCACGACCTTCGCGGTGAGCCTGTTCGTACTGACATGGACGAGAAGGATCGTAAGCCTTCACCCAGTCGTATGCATCCTCAAAGTTCTTACCGTAGCCCGACTCGTTACCGAGCGACCAAACGATGATTGAAGGGTGATTCTTATGTACGCGTACGTTGTGCTGCTGACGCTCTGTGTGCATATCGTGGAAACGAGGATCCTTCGAGAGCGACTCCTTACCGTAGCCCATACCGTGACTTTCGATGTTCGACTCTGCAGTAAGGTAGATACCGTACTCATCGCAGAGCTCGTACCAACGTGGATCGTCAGGATAGTGGCAAGTACGAACGGCATTTACGTTGAGCTGCTTCATAACCTTGATGTCCTGGATCATGCGATCTACGCTGACCACATAACCGCCATCTGGGTCCAATTCGTGACGGTCTGCACCCTTGATAAGGATAGGCTGTCCGTTTACGAGAAGCTGAGCGTTCTTAATTTCAACCTTACGGAAACCTACACGCTGTGGGATAACTTCAAGAACTTTGTCACCGTCATAAAGAGTGATGTAAGCGGTATAGAGATTAGGTGTTTCTGCTGTCCACTTCTCTGGATTTGGATAGAGAATCTCAGCATCTCCCTTTCCATCCTTCTTGATTTCAAGAGCATTTAATTGAATTGGAGTAACATCCTTACCATTTGGATCATAAAGCTTGACTGTATACTTCTTACCAACTGCTGTTGGTGCATCAATCTTGAAAGTAAGCTTACCATTAGTGTAATTATCAGTAAGGTCAGGAGTGATAAAGACATCTTCGATGTGAGCCTTTGGACGAGCATAGAGGTACGACTCGCGTGCAATACCCGAGAGGCGCCAGAAGTCCTGGTCCTCATTCCACGATCCATCGCACCAACGCATCACCTGCATTGCAATCAGGTTCTCCTTGCCTGGTACGATATACTTTGTGATATCAAACTCTGGAGCGACCTTCGAATCCTCCGAATAGCCTACATACTTACCGTTGACGTATACCTCTACGTTTGAAGTTGCAGAACCGATGTGCATGTACACCTGTTCTCCCTTCCAGTCGGCAGGTACGGCAAACGACTTACGGTACACACCAACGTGATTGCCCTTGTCCTGAACAGTAGGAGGCTGACCGATCCAGTCGCTTCTCCAAGCATAGTGGTTGTTTACGTAGATAGCGTCGCCGAAGCCATTGAGTTCCCACATTCCAGGAACTGGCATTGTAGCCCACTTCGAGTCGTCCACCTTTGTTGAATAGTAATCCTTGAGACGCTGATTGGCACTCTCTACCCAGTAGAACTTCCATGTGCCATCGATTGAGAGAAAACGCTTGGACTGAGCCTTTGCATTAGCCTTCACATTCACGTCCTTCATGGCGAGAGCCTCACTCTCGTATGCAAAGTAGCTTGCATGATCCACCTGGCGGTTGATCGCATTGACTGCTGGGTCCTGCCAAGGTGCAGTCTTCTGTGCGAAGGCTGACGATGCAGCAACCAGCATCGATGCTGTAACGATTTGTTTTAGGTTCATTGTTTGTTGTATTATTAGGTTTATAATCGATTATCGTTTGTGTGTTAATCAGTTTGGCATTTGCTTAATGCTAATAAGGTTATTGCTGCAAAGGTAATGAATTTTCTTCAATTCTCATTCATTTTCGATTTATTTTGTTAAAACTTTAACAAGTTTTTCTAACGTACACTATTTTTTCCTACGGCTTGGTAGTTTTTACGAAAACAAAGTTCACAAGCTTGTGAAGCACAAACCAGTGAACTTTATATGTTTTTAGGTGGGGCAACCCTGTAAATTTATTAATAAATTACAGCACGGATAGGACGAGCAAATGTTCTTAAATCAGATCTGTTGTAATATAGTTCCATTTGTATCCAAAGCCTTTACCGTTGCTTGTCATTCATACCAAGTAGACGTATAGTAAGAAGACAAGAAACTCCTTGCAAGGAGTTAGCGAAGTCCTTGCAAGGAGTTAACCATTTCCTTGCAAGGAGTTTGTCGTTTCCTTGCAAGGGAGTTTTCATAGAACAAGATTACCTTTACAGCGCGCGTACTTAATTAATAAATAAGATTCTTGTTGAGCTGGATTACGTGGTAAGGCAACCTATCCTCACGAGTCTTTAGCTGAAGATAATAGTCTTATTGTGATAAGTAAGAATCTTACGCTCGATGTGCTTCTTTACGGCACGTGAAAGGACGATTTTCTCAAGGTCCTTTCCCTTGAGGACAAGCGACTCCGGTGTATCCTTGTGAGTGATGCGTACTACATCCTGCTCAATGATTGGACCAGCATCGAGTTCAGCTGTGACATAGTGGCTTGTGGCTCCGATGATCTTCACACCACGCTCGTATGCCTGATGATATGGCTTGGCACCTATGAACGCAGGAAGGAACGAGTGATGGATATTGATGATGTGGTTAGGATAATTCTCAATCATCTCGTCGCTGATGATCTGCATGTAGCGAGCAAGGACGATGAATGTCACCTTCTCCTTGCGAAGGAGTTCCATCTCCGCAGCCTCTACCTCAGCCTTGTTGGAATGATCCTTCTTGATGCTCCATACATAGTATGGGATGTCGAACTGTTCGCCGACATAGCGAAGGTCCTCATGGTTGCTGACAATGCAAGGTATGTCAACATTGAGCTCGCCTGCCTTATAGCGTGCAAGGAGGTCGTAAAGACAATGTGACATCTTGCTCACGAAGAGTGCCATGCGAGGCTTGACATCGCTGAAGTAAAGATTGGATGTCATGTCGTAGCGCTTGCTGTAGAGTGTATCGATATACTCTGCAATCTTATCACGAGGGATAAGGAAGCCCTTGAGTTCCCATTCCACACGCATGAAGAACATCTCATCAACCTTGTCTACATACTGGTCAAGGTAGACGATATTACCATTGTTGTCAGTTATGAATTTTGTAATCTCTGTAATGATACCCTGCTTGTCCGGACAATGCAAAAGGAGTATAGCTGTTGGTTCCAAATTATGTATGATTTATGTGTTAATATTATCTGATGTTGACATGTGCAGATACCGAATTTGACAACTACACATTCGATGCACGGTACAAAGTTAAGCATAATATATTTAAAAAGGTGTAAAAAAAATAACTTTCTTCGATGGAACGGAAAATTTTGCAGTTTTCGTTTGGTTAGTTTCGAATAAAATATCTATCTTTGCAACTTAGAAATAAAGTCGGCATAGACCTGCTGGGATGTTTTCGAGCCAAAAGGCATCCAAGCGGTGCATGTGCGACTTGTTCCGACAATCAAAGAATGTAGACATACACAACAACTTTAATTGATATTTTATGGCTAATAACAACGAAAAACTCTTCTCGGAGTTTCAAGCCCCTACCACCGAAGAGTGGTTGGCAAAGATTGAGGTTGACCTCAAGGGCGCGGACTTCAACAAGAAGATGGTTTGGAGAACCAACGAAGGCTTCAATGTACAGCCTTTCTACCGTCGTGAGGACAATGAGAACCTCAAGGCAGTAAACTCTCTCCCTGGCGAATTCCCATTCGTCCGTGGTAACAAGAAGGACAACAACGTCTGGTATGTTCGTCAGAACATCGCAGTAGAATGTCCAAAGGAAGCTAATGCAAAGGCACTCGACATCCTCAACAAGGGTGTTGACTCGATCGGTTTCGACTTTGCACCTGAAAAGGTTAGCAAGGAGTTCATCGCAGAACTTTTGAATGGCATCCTTCCACAGTATGTAGAACTCAACTTCACCACTTGCCTCTGCAAGTCGGTAGAGCTCGCAAAGATTCTCGTTGAGTACTTCAAGGAGAACAACTACCCTCTCGAGGAGTGTGCTGGTTCTATCAACTTCGACCCTATCTCTAAGATTCTCACAAAGGGTAAGGACAAGTCAGCAATTATCGCAGAAGGCAAGGCTCTCATCGAGGCTCTCGCAGAACTGCCAAAGTTCAAGTGCATCAACGTAAATTCAATAGCTCTCAACAACTGCGGTGCTTACATCTACCAGGAGCTCGGCTATGCTCTCGCATGGGGTGCTGAGTACATGGAGCAGCTCACTACTGCCGGTGTTGACGCAACTGAAGCTGCTAAGCGCATCAAGTTCAACATGGGCGTAAGCGACAACTACTTCATGGAGATCGCTAAGTTCCGTGCAGCACGTATGCTCTGGGCTCAGATCGTAAAGCAGTATGAGCCAAAGTGCGACTGCGCTTGCCAGATGCACGTTTGTGCCATCACTTCAGAATACAACCAGACAGTATTCGACTCTTATGTGAACCTTCTCCGTTCACAGACTGAGGCAATGTCAGCATCAATCGCAAACGTTGACTCAATCGTAGTAACTCCATTCGACACTCCATATGAGCAGCCAACTGAATTCGCAGAGCGCATCGCTCGCAATCAGCAGCTCCTCCTCAAGGAAGAGGCTCACTTCGACAAGCTCGTTGACGTAGCCGGCGGTTCGTACACTATCGAGCACCTTACTGACGCTATCGCTCAGGAAGGATGGAAGCTCTTCCTCGCAGTTGAGAACGCAGGCGGTTTCCTCGCTGAGTCGCTCAATGGCAACATACAGAACGCTGTTAATGCTTCAAACAAGAAGCGTCACGAAGATACTGCTAAGCGTAAGGAATTCATCCTCGGTACTAACCAGTTCCCTAACTTCACTGAAGTATCGGAAGGCAAGAAGCCTATCAACGCTACTTGCACTTGCGGTTGCGAAGTTGCAGAAGGCGAGATCGCTAAGCTCTGCACAGCTCGCATGGCTTCTGACTTCGAGAACCTCCGCCTCGCTACTGAGGCAGCTCCAAAGCAGCCAATCGCATTCATGCTCACTATCGGTAACCTCGCTATGCGTCAGGCACGTGCACAGTTCTCGTGCAACTTCCTCGCTGCTGCAGGCTACAAGGTAATGGACAACCTCGGATTCAAGACTGTAGAAGAAGGTGTTGACGCTGCTCTCGCAGCAGGCGCTGACATCGTAGTCATCTGTTCATCGGACGACGAGTATGCAGAGTATGCAATCCCAGCTTACCAGTACCTCAACGGTCGTGCAATGTATGTAGTTGCAGGTGCTCCTGCATGTTCAGAAGACCTTAAGGCTGCTGGTATCGAGAACTTCATCAACGTTAAGTCTAACCAGCTCGCAACTCTCAAGGAGTACAATGCTAAACTCGGTATCTAATTATGGCAAGAAAAGATTTTAATTCAATTGATATCTATGCTGGCATTGAGGCAAAGAATGGTCAGCAGTGGCAGAAAGAGAATGGCATCAGCGCTAACTGGCGTACTCCAGAGCAGATCGACATTCAGCCAGTATATACTAAGGAAGACCTCGAAGGCATGGAACACCTTGACTTCGCAGCAGGTATTCCTCCATTCCTCCGTGGTCCTTATTCAATGATGTACCCATTCCGTCCATGGACAATCCGTCAGTATGCAGGTTTCTCTACAGCAGAAGAATCGAACGCATTCTATCGCCGTAACCTCGCATCAGGACAGAAGGGTCTTTCAGTAGCATTCGACCTCCCTACTCACCGTGGTTACGACCCAGACAACGCTCGTGTGGTTGGTGATGTTGGTAAGGCTGGTGTATCAATCTGTTCGCTCGAGAACATGAAGGTTCTCTTCGCAGGTATTCCATTGAACAAGATGTCTGTGTCTATGACAATGAACGGCGGTGTGCTTCCTGTACTCGCATTCTACATCAACGCAGGTCTTGAGCAGGGTGCTAAGCTCGAGGAAATGGCTGGTACAATCCAGAACGACATCCTCAAGGAGTTCATGGTGCGTAACACATATATCTACCCACCTGCATTCTCAATGAAGATCATCGCTGATATCTTCGAGTTCACATCGCAGAAGATGCCTAAGTTCAACTCAATCTCTATCTCTGGTTACCACATGCAGGAAGCAGGTGCTACAGCAGATATCGAGCTCGCTTACACTCTCGCCGATGGTATGGACTACCTCCGCGCTGGTGTTAACGCAGGTATTGATGTTGACGCTTTCGCTCCACGCCTCTCATTCTTCTGGGCTATCGGTATGAACCACTTCATGGAGATTGCAAAGATGCGTGCAGGTCGTCTTCTCTGGGCTAAGATCGTGAAGTCATTCGGTGCTAAGAACCCTAAGTCAATGGCTCTCCGTACTCACTCACAGACTTCAGGTTGGTCGCTCACAGAGCAGGATCCATTCAACAACGTAGGTCGTACATGTATCGAGGCTATGGCTGCTGTGCTCGGTCACACTCAGTCGCTTCATACAAACGCCCTCGACGAGGCTATCGCTCTTCCTACTGACTTCTCGGCTCGTATCGCTCGTAACACTCAGATCTACATCCAGAACGAGACTAAGGTGTGCAAGCAGATCGACCCATGGGCAGGTTCTTACTATGTTGAGACTTTGACCAACGAGCTCGTTCAGAAGGCTTGGGCTCACATCCAGGAGATCGAGAAGCTCGGCGGTATGGCTAAGGCTATCGAGACTGGTCTGCCAAAGATGCGTATCGAAGAGGCTGCTGCACGTACTCAGGCTCGTATCGACTCTGGCAACCAGACTATCGTTGGTACCAACAAGTATCGCCTTGAGCATGAGGATCCACTCGACATCCTCGAGATCGATAATACAGCCGTTCGTCTCCAGCAGGAGGACAACCTCAAGGAGCTCCGCGCAAATCGTGACGAGGCTGCTTGTCAGGCAGCTCTCGCAGAGATCACAAAGTGTGTTCAGGAATTCCAGGACGGCAAGAAGTCAGAGAACAACCTCCTCGACCTCGCAGTCAAGGCTGCAGGTCTCCGTTGTACTCTCGGTGAGATTTCAGACGCTTGCGAAGCTGTCGTAGGTCGTTATAAGGCAATCATTAGAACTATTAGCAACGTGTACTCATCAGAATCAAAGGGTGACAAGGCATTCGAAGATGCTTGTGCCGCTACAGAGAAGTTCGCTCAGGCTAACGGACGCCGTCCTCGTATCATGATCGCTAAGATGGGTCAGGATGGTCACGACCGTGGTGCCAAGGTTTGTGCAACAGGTTATGCAGACTGTGGTTTCGACGTAGATATGGGACCACTCTTCCAGACTCCAGAGGAAGCAGCTCGTCAGGCTGTTGAAAACGACGTTGACGTTCTCGGTGCATCTTCACTCGCTGCAGGTCACAAGACTCTCATGCCACAGGTAATCGAAGAACTCAAGAAGCTCGGTCGCGAGGATATCCTCGTAATCGGTGGTGGTGTAATCCCAG
>JAKSLM010000067.1 GCA_024401225.1 Bacteroidaceae bacterium
GCATCTGCCTTACAAGCAGAGGGTCGGCGGTTCGAATCCGTCAACGCCCACAAAGAGGAAGTTCACTTCCTCTTTTTTTTGTTTTGTAAGCTATCGTTCCCTTTATCCCTTTTGCCTTTACAGACTTTGTATTGGCAATTTCTTACATTTCGAGTAAAGTTTTTTATAAAAAACTCAAAAACTTATAATGTTCCACGAAAACCTTTTGTTGTTCCACATATTTTTCTTACCTTTGCATTCAGTTTCAATTATGGTAATATTACGTCTTTTCCCTGACGATATTCAGCGTTGAAACGGAATTGAATGAACCAAAAAGAAATGTAATATGGGAAAGATTATAGCTTTGGCAAACCAAAAGGGTGGAGTTGGAAAGACTACCACTGCGATTAATCTTGCAGCATCGTTGGCTACATTAGAGAAGAAGGTGCTTGTGGTCGATGCTGATCCACAGGCTAATGCTTCGTCCGGTCTTGGTGTGGACATTCAGCAGGTGGATACATCAGTCTACGATTGCATTGTGAGCAACATGGATCCTCATGAATCGATATATACTACTGACATTGATGGACTTGATATCATACCGAGTCATATTGACCTCGTAGGTGCCGAGATTGAAATGCTCAATGTAGAGCAGCGCGAGAAGGTGCTGAAGAAGGTGCTTGATCCGTTGCGCAAGGAGTATGATTACATTCTGATCGACTGTTCTCCATCGTTGGGACTTATCACAGTCAATTCGTTGACAGCTGCCGATTCTGTAATTATACCTGTGCAGTGTGAGTACTTTGCATTGGAAGGCATCAGCAAACTGTTGAACACTATCAAGATCATCAAGTCGAAGCTCAATCGCGGTCTTGAGATTGAGGGATTCCTTCTCACCATGTTTGACTCCCGCCTTCGCCTTGCAAATCAGATTTACGAAGAGGTGAAGCGCCACTTCCAGGAACTGGTGTTCAAGTCTGTTATCCAGCGCAATGTGAAGTTGAGCGAGGCTCCAAGCCATGGCATACCATGCATCTTGTACGATGCAACGTCCACAGGAGCGAAGAACTATATAGCTCTTGCAAAAGAAATTGCAGCCAGAGACGAATAAGTGTTTGTGATACTTGTGTTCTGGTTGGACATTAATAATACAATTGTATAATCTTATAAAAACAATATAATAGGTGGCAGTAAAGAAGAAGTTTGCACTCGGTCGTGGACTGGATGCATTGATATCAACAGAAGATGTACGTACTGAAGGTTCTTCTACTATCAATGAGATTGACATCAATCTGATAGAGGCTAACCCAAATCAGCCTCGTAGAGAGTTTGATGAGGAAGCTCTGAAGGAATTGTCCGACTCTATTCTCGAGATAGGCATTGTGCAGCCTATCACATTGCGTGAGATGGAGAATGGTCGCTACCAGATCATTGCTGGTGAGCGACGTTGGCGTGCTTCGCAGCGAGCAGGACTGACGCACATCCCTGCTTACATCCGTACAGCCAACGACGAGAACGTGATGGAGATGGCACTTGTCGAGAATATTCAGCGACAGGATCTCAACTCCATCGAAATTGCCCTTGCTTATCAGCATCTCATAGATCAGTACAAGCTGACTCAGGAGAAGCTTGCCGACCGTGTGGGTAAGAAGCGTGCCACCGTTGCCAACTATCTTCGTCTTCTCAAGCTTCCTGCTCCTGTGCAGGTGGCGCTGCAGAACCATCAGATCGATAATGGCCATGCTCGTGCCATCTTGGGTCTTGAGGATCCAAAGGAGCAGGTCAAGCTCTTCAAGGAGATACAGCAGAACGGCTATTCTGTTCGTATGGTCGAGGATATCATAAAGCAGAGGAACGGAAAAGCTGACACTCCAAAGAAGGATGATGTGCAGAAGTCTGCTTCTTACATCCCTGCTGAATACGATTCCATCCGTTCGCAGTTGTCGGAGCGTATTGGTTCGCAAGTGAAGATGACCTATGCTTCAGGAGGCAAAGGCAAGGTGTCTATCCCATTCAAGGATCTCGATGACCTTCGCCGCATCCTTGCTCTGATCAAGTAAACGACGGACGTAACATTCTATATTATACTGCTACTACATTTAAAGACGATAATGAGCATTCGACTACACATATACCGCTTATTGCTCCTCATCCTGCTGATGACTGTCGGCAATGGTGCTCAGGCACAGGACGTCCAGACCGAACGCCCTAAGGCCCAGCAGCATCGTGAGGCTACTCCCGACAGCCTTGGCAATAGAGTAGCGGTGAAGGACGATCGTGCCGACATCGATGCTGTTGTCGACTCCTTGATTGCTGACAGCTCGCACCTCGTTGGTACTCCAAAGCAAGATGTGCAGCTTGACCTTACTGAGGTGAAGGTGCAGCGATGGGTACCTGACTCCAAGCGTGCATTGTGGCTTGCCTTAGCCATCCCGGGGGGAGGTCAGATCTACAACCGCAAGTACTGGAAGATCCCTATCATCTATGGTGGATTCCTGGGTTGTATCTATGCTGTCAATTGGAACAACTCCATGTACCGCGACTACTCGCAGGCATATATCGATATCATGGACTCTGACCCTAACACTCAGAGCTACATGAACTTCCTTCCTTCCAACTATGATGTCAAAGGCAACATGCAGCGCCTCAAGGACATCTTCAAACGTAAGAAGGACTACTATCGCCGATACCGCGACCTGAGCATATTCTGCATCATTGGTGTCTACGCTCTCTCCGTGGTGGATGCATACGTTGACGCTGAGCTGTCAAGCTTTGAGATCAACGATGACCTCTCAATGAAGATTCATCCAGCCATCCTGAACGATGCCAAGCGATACGTGGCAGGCTCGGGCATGAATGGCAACTCGTACGGCATAGGTTGCAGTCTGCATTTCTGATGCGTACGTACACATATTTATATAATAGATATAATAGATACACATTTATATAATAGATACACATTTCGACTCGATATTTTATTAACACCTTATTAATATAAAGATGAAAATGAAAAAACTCATAATGCTGTCATTTGCGTTTGTTTCCGCTATGTGTGCCAGTGCACAGACAGAGGTAACAGTCGATGATGATAGCGTAAAGAACGAAATCATCGACATTCCTGAAGGCATGATGGTCAGCGAGGAGGACTTGATGAGCGACTATACCAATAGGACCAACCTTACCCCTGGTACAGGCACGGCTCGTGAACTCTCGGCCGACGATTCGCTCATCATCTCGCGATTGTCTCGTATACCAACCACTATCGAGATGCCGCTCAACAACGTCACTCGCAAGTACATCGATATGTACTCTACCCGCATGAAAAACTCGGTGTCAGTCATGCTTGGAGCGTGCAATTTCTATATGCCGATATTTGAAGAGGCACTTGAACGCTATGGATTGCCATTGGAACTCAAGTATCTTCCTGTCATTGAGTCGGCTCTCCGCCCAAGTGCAACCAGTCGTGTTGGTGCTGCAGGTCTGTGGCAGTTTATGATTGCTACAGGTAAGCGCTATGGTCTTGAGATCAATACGTTGGTCGACGAGCGCCGCGATCCTATCAAGTCGAGCGATGCCGCTGCCCGCTATCTGCGTGACCTCTATGCCATGTTTGGTGACTGGGGACTTGCCATTGCTGCCTATAACTGCGGTGAGGGCAATGTGCAGAAAGCACTCATTCGCAATGGCAACCAGGAAGGTGCTGACTTCTGGACTGTCTACAACCGTCTGCCACACGAGACTCGCGGATACGTGCCAGCATTTATTGCAGCAAACTATATAATGACCTATTACTGCGAGCATGGCATTGTGCCTCATGATGCCACCCTTCCAGCCGAGTCTGACACAGTGATGGTTGCCAACGAGATCCGCTTTGCCCAGATCTCATCACAATGCAATGTCTCGGTCGATGAACTTCGTTCGCTCAATCCACAGTACCGCAAGGATATCGTGCCAGCAGGTAGTGCTCTGCGATTGCCGGATACTGCCGTCGAGCCATATATTGTCATGGAGGACAGCATCATGAATGGTGCGCCAAATGTTGACATCTCATCATCCACCGTTCGTCGTGCAGTAACCGAGGATCTTGGTGACACTCAGGTGTCATCATCATCCAAGTCAAGCCGTTCGTCACGCTCATCGCGCTCAAGTCGTAGTAGTGCCCAAAACAAGTCGGTGGCAGTAAAGAGCGGTGATAGCCTCTCTACCATCGCAAAGCGCAATGGTACCACAGTTGCCAATCTTCGTCGCCTTAATGGCTTGAAGGGTGACATGATACGTCCAGGTCAGAAAATTCGTGTAAAGTAATCCCACCATCACAATGGAAGATATACAGGAAGAGAAACTTGTCGATGAAGCCTTTCAGCATCTTGTTGATTCCTATCTTCAGACAAAGCATCGCAAGAAGGTTGAGATAATCACCAAGGCATTCAACTTTGCCAAGCACGCCCACAAGGGAGTGCGTCGTTTGTCGGGTGAGCCATATATTATGCATCCTATATCCGTAGCACAGATTGTATGTTCGGAGATAGGATTGGGAAGCACGAGCATTTGTGCCGCCCTCCTTCACGATGTGGTCGAGGACACCGACTATACGGTCGAAGACATAGAGAATATGTTCGGTCCCAAGATTGCACAGATTGTTGATGGACTTACCAAGATCTCGGGTGGCATCTTTGGTGATCATGCATCGGCTCAGGCAGAGAACTTCAAGAAACTCTTGCTTACTATGAGTGAGGACATCCGTGTCATTCTCATCAAGATCGCCGATCGCTTGCACAATATGCGTACTCTCGGCTCGCAACCTGTCAACAAGCGCTACAAGATTGCAGGCGAGACCTTGTATATCTATGCCCCTTTGGCTCATCGATTGGGATTGAATGTCATCAAGACCGAACTTGAGGACCTCAGTTTCAAGTACGAACATCCAGAGGATTATGCAGCCATTCAGGACAAGCTCAAGGACACAGAGGCAGAGCGCAACACCGTGTTCGATGAGTTTACAGCACCAATCCGCAAGGCCCTCGATGAGAAGGGATTGAAATATGAGATAAAGCAGCGCATCAAGTCGCCATACTCCATCTGGCGCAAGATGCAAAACAAGCATACAACCTTCGAGGAGATATACGACATCCTTGCCGTCCGCATCATATTCGATCCTGCCGACCCAACGACCGAACTCAATGAGTGCTTTAATATTTATGTCAGCATATGTAAGATCTACAAGTCGCATCCTGATCGCCTGCGCGATTGGGTGAGTCGTCCAAAGGCAAACGGCTATCAGGCACTTCATGTCACACTCATGTCCAACAAGGGTGAATGGATTGAAGCACAGATCCGTTCGCGTCGCATGGATGAAATTGCAGAGAAGGGATTTGCTGCCCATTGGAAATACAAGGATGGTGACAAGAGCGAGAACGCAGCAGAACAGGAACTCGATAAGTGGCTCGTCACCATCAAGGAGATACTTGATGATCCTCAGCCAGATGCGATGGACTTCCTCGACACCATCAAGCTCAACCTCTTTGCATCCGAGATCTTTGTCTTCACCCCAAAGGGCGATATCCGCACCCTGCCAGCAGGTAGTACAGCACTCGACTTCGCCTTCTCCATCCATACCTTTGTGGGTAGCCATTGCATAGGCGCCAAGGTTAATCATACACTCGTGCCTATCGGGCAGAAACTGCAGAGTGGCGATCAAGTCGAGATTCTCACCTCGCGCAATGCCAAGGTAGAACGATCGTGGTTGTCTATAGCCACTACAGCCAAGGCTACAACCAAGATCCTTGCCATCCTTCGTAAGGAGGAACGCGATGCCCATCGCAAGGGTGAAGAGATTGTCGAACGATTCTTCGAGGAACACAAACTGATCAAGGACACCGTGAGCATAGAGCGTCTGTGCGTTTACCACGAAATCTCACGTATCGACCAGTTCTTCGTGGCTGTTGGTGCAGGCAAGATTGAACTCGGCCAGAAGGATCTCGATGTTCTCTCAGGCAAGACCGAGAGTGCAGGATGGCGCAAATTCTTCTCCTTCGGTAAGAAGAAAACGCAGGAAGTGCGTCTCGAACTCCCATCGACAGTAGACATCAAGTCCATCGATAAGAAGAAGATCCTCTCACTCACCGAAAACAGCGTTGAGCACGACTATAAGCTTTCTGAATGTTGCAAACCGATACCTGGTGATCCAGTCATGGGATTCGTTGAGGATGATGGCAGCATCACCATTCACAAGGTGCAATGCTCTACGGCTCAGCATCTCAAGGCGACCTATGGCAACCGCATCCTCGGTGCCCGTTGGGACATGGGCCACCTGATGCTCTTCCAGGCAGACATCCAGCTCAAGGGACTTGACAAGATAGGTATCCTCAACCAGATCACCCAGGTCATCTCCCAGCTTCACGGCTGCAACATTCGTGGCCTTTCCGTGGAGTGTGACCAAGGCATCTTTGACTGCCATGTCCATCTCTACGTTCACAACACTCGCGAACTCAAAGACATCATGCTCAGTCTGAAGCAAATCCCTGACGTTGACGAAGTGATCAGAAACTGATCGGTCAAATGCTTTTTGCGAAAATAAGTTGAGCCGCATTAAGGCCAATTGAAGAACAGCATAACATCCCTTGAAAAATATAAAAGTCTCCCTTGAAACGATGCGATGTTTCAAGGGAGACTTTATTATGATTATGAGGGAGTGATGCTATGCCAGTTCTCCGAGGTGGCGGTTGAGCTCCTGAAGGGTGTTGCGCACCTTGATGAGGCGGTCGATGACATCGGTGTGCTGGGTGGCAATGTCGATGGAGTTGCCATGCTTCATGGTTTCGCGAGCACCTGCAATAGTCATTCCCTTCTCCTTGACGAGATGATGAATGATGCGTATCTGCTCGATGTTCTCCTTGTTGTAACGGCGAACACCGCGGGCATTCTTCTCAGGTGTAATCTGAGGAAACTCTTTCTCCCAAAAGCGGAGGGCGGATTCTGCTATGCCAAACATTTCCGCAACTTCGCTAATGGTGTAGTAGAGCTTGAGGTCTTTATCTTTCTTTAGTGCCATGTTTTTGAAGTTTTTAAGTAAGAAGTATTTAGTAAGAAGTAAGAGACGGTTATGAGTCGGCTCAAACCTCAAACCTTTAACCTCTCCACTCTAACCTTTATCCTCATTCATTATGCTTCAGGTATGTTCTTCAGGATCTCAAGGATGAAGTTGTAGAACTTCTCTACGCTTGGGATGAAGCATGCCTCGCTTGGTGTGTGAGGAGAGACGAGGGTAGGACCGAAGCTTGCCATGTCCATTTCAGGATAGTTGACACCGATGATGCCGCACTCGAGTCCGGCATGACATGCTGATACTACTGGGCGCTTGCCGTACATCTTCTCATATACATCGGACATCATGGCTACGAGTGGGCTTGATGGATTAGGTGTCCAACCGCTGTAGCCTCCCTCGAACTTGACTTGCATGCCTGCCATTGAGAAGCACGCGAGGAGTGAGTTGCAGAGTGCAAGTTTCATGCTGTCCTGCGATGAGCGTGCGAGTATGTCGATTTCAGCCTTGCCGTCGGCGATGTTGATGATGGCAAGGTTACTTGATGTCTCAACGAGGTCAGGCATGGTAGGTGTGTAGCGAAGTACGCCGTCGTGAGCTGCGAGAACTGCGTTGATGAGGTTTTCCTGGATCTCCTGTGGGATGGCTGTGGCAGGAACTGTGTCGAGCAGGGTTGCTGTGAGTTGGATGCCGTCCTTCTCGATGTCGCCGTACTCCTGTGTGAATGTGGTGCGACACTTGTCGATGAGGGCAAGGAACTTATCCTCGGCAGCTGCTGGTACGAGCACTACTGCTTCGCCATCGCGTGGTATGGCATTGCGCATGTTGCCTCCATGCCATGTGCTTACCCATGCAAGCTGTGTGTTGACTGCTGCAAAGAGGATGCGGGCCATGAGCTTGTTGGCATTGGCGCGGCCTTTGCAGATCTCGAGTCCAGAGTGACCTCCATAGAGTCCCTTGATGTTGATGCGATATGCCTTCATGTTGTCAGCTTCAACATTGAGTGGCTGGTACTCCATGGTGCATACTACATCCATACCTCCGGCACAACCGATGGTGATCTCACCTTCCTCTTCCGAGTCGAGGTTGAGAAGGTACTTGCCCTTCAGTTCGCCAGCCTTCAGTCCAAAGGCTCCGTACATGCCTGTCTCCTCATCCTTTGTGATGAGCACTTCGATAGGACCATGCTCCACGGTTTCGTCCTCGATGACAGCCATAGCTGCTGCCACTCCCATGCCATCGTCGGCTCCGAGGGTGGTGTCGCGGGCAGTTACCCATTCGCCATCGATATAGACATCGAGTGGATCGGTTTCGAAGTTGTGCTTGCTTTCCTTTGTCTTCTGTGGTACCATGTCCATGTGTGCCTGAAGTACTGTGACTGCACGGTTCTCATAGCCAGGAGTAGCTCCCTTGGTCATGATTACATTGCCTGCCTCGTCGATATGTGCATCAGCACCATGCTGCTTGGCAAAGTCAACGAGAAAAGCGGCTACCTTATCAACGTGTCCTGATGGACGTGGAATCTGTGTAAGTGCATGGAAGTTCTTCCATACAATCTGTGGGGTAAGTTGCTCGATTGGATTCATATGGTTTTGTTTTTTATTGAGTTTTTATTCGATTATTTCGATTGTTCGATCATTTGATTATGATTTACGACTTCGCTCTCTCTTTCTTCGCAGCCAAACAGATGAGGGAGAAGGCTCCGAGAAGCGGTACGAGTGCCGTCTGAAGGGTGTGCACGATGAGCACGAATGTCACCGCATCGGTGTCGGCTATTCCATAGAGGATGAGTATGGTCTTTACAGCAAAGTGCCATGGCCCTGCACCGTTAGGGGTTGGTACGATGACAGATATGCTGCCCACTATGAAACTGACGATGGCTGCAGTAAATCCAAGTGGTGCCATGAAGTCGAAGCACAGGAAGGTCATCCAATAATGGATAAAATAGGACAGCCAGATGGCAAGTGTGTAGAAGATGAAGAGCGGTTTGTTGCTCACATCCTTCAGCGACATGATGCCATCCTTGACATTGTCGACCTTCTGGCGCAGCTTTGCCATAAATGCGAATCGCCGTATGGCATAGAGCATGAAGGCTATGGTGATGATGCCACATAGTGCGGTGACAAGGTAGCCTGTAGCTGTGAATCCTCGCAACGTGTCCTCAATGTTGGTGCCTGTAGCATCGAAGAAACGCGAGAACACTCCTATCTGCGAAAGGATGACCAGCGCCGTGATGAGGAGGATGAGCAACGAGTCGATGATACGCTCGGTAACCACGGTGCCCAGAGCCTTGGAAAAGGATGTGCCATCGTATTTGCTCAGTACTCCACAACGTGCCAATTCACCGCTGCGAGGTATGATGAGGCTCGAAGCATACGATATGAATACGGCATGTATGCAGTCCATGGTGCTTGGATGCTCACCCAGTGGCTCGAGGGTCTGCCGCCAACGCAAACCGCGGAACAACTGAGCCGTGATGCCGAATACCATTGAGAATATCATCCACCCCCAATTCATCTCGTCGGTAAGGGTATGCTCCATGGCGCGGAAGTCGAAACCTCTGTACATCCAATAGAGAATTCCCCCTCCCAGCACGATGGGAATGAAGATGTTTAATGCTTTTTTTATATATTTATTGTGATTCAATGGTCAAGTGATTCAAAAATTGTTTATCTTTGCAAAGAATTTCAATTGCAAAAATACAAAAAATATACTTTATGTAGGGAGAAATATGCGAGAATTTGCATTTTCTTTACATAAAAAAACGTTTTGACGCCCAAATTACAATTAAGCGTGCAGAATTTATATTAATAGAATGAATCAAGTTAAACCAAAGAAATTCCTGGGCCAGCACTTTCTGACCGACCTCAAAGTGGCATCCGACATCGCTGATACGGTAGATGCATGTCCTGATCTGCCTGTGCTCGAAGTAGGACCTGGTATGGGTGTGCTGACTCAATATCTGCTGAAGAAGAACCGTCCGTTCAAGGTCATTGAGATCGACTATGAGTCGGTGCCATATCTTCATGAGCATTTCCCGGAGTTGGGAGATAACATTATCCTTGGCGACTTCCTTAAGATGGATTTGAACGAGGCGTTCGGAGGCAAGCCGTTTGTGCTGACTGGCAATTATCCTTACAACATATCGTCGCAGATCTTCTTCCGCATGGTGGAGCACAAGCAACTGATACCTTGCTGTACAGGCATGATTCAGAAGGAGGTAGCAGAACGCATGGCTGCCGAGCCAGGATCTAAGGTGTACGGCGTGCTGTCGGTTTTGATACAGGCATGGTACGATGTGGAATACTTGTTTACGGTGCACGAGAACGTGTTTAATCCTCCGCCAAAGGTGAAGTCGGCCGTGATACGACTTACTCGCAATGGAAAGCAGTCGCTCGGATGCGACGAGGCATTGTTCCGCCGCATAGTGAAGACTGTGTTCACTCAGCGCAGAAAGATGCTTCGCAACCCAATGAAGCAGATTCTCCCTAAGGGATGCCCAATACTGGCAGACGATGTGTTCAACAAGCGTCCGGAACAACTTTCCGTACAGGATTTCATAGAACTTACAAACAGGGTTAGCGAATACGTATGAAATACTATCTCATAGCTGGCGAACCATCGGGCGACCTGCACGCTTCCAACCTTATGGCAGCCCTGAAGGAAGAGGATAGGGAAGCTGAGTTCCGATTCTTCGGAGGCGACAAGATGCTTGCCGTAGGCGGAACGCTTGTGAAGCATTACCGCGACTTGGCATATATGGGCATCATCCCTGTCATCATGCACGCGCGTACCATATTAAAGAATATGGCCATGTGCAAGGCTGACATCATGAAGTGGCAACCCGATGTGGTGATACTGGTGGATTACCCTGGCTTCAACCTCGACATAGCAAAGTATCTGCATCGTATGAGAGGAGATGCCAAGTCGCCAAAGGTGTTCTATTACATCGCACCAAAGATATGGGCATGGAAAGAGTACCGCATCAAGGCAATTCGCAGGGATGTGGACGAAATGTTCTCCATTCTCCCATTTGAGGTGAAATGGTTTGCCGACCGTGACTATCAAATACACTATGTGGGTAACCCATGCGTGGATGCGCTCGAACCATACATTAGCAAGTATGATGCAGCGCGCGTGGAGAACAGTCGTCAGATTGCCATTCTGTCTGGCAGCCGAAAGCAGGAGATCAGCGACAATCTTGCCATCATGTTGAAGGCGGCTTCAACCTTCCGCGACTATAAGCTGGTAATCGCTGGTGCGCCAAATATCGATGAAGCATATTACCGCAAGTTCATACCAGAGGGCGTGGACGTGAAGATCGAGTTCGGCAAGACGTACGACATACTCCTCAATAGTGCTGCAGCCTTGGTGACATCGGGCACGGCTACGCTCGAAACGGCGATACTACGTGTGCCGCAGGTGGTGTGCTATAACATGGCTATGAGGCGAGTGATGACTCTTATCCGACCTTTCCTGATAAAGTGTCCATACATATCGCTTGTAAACCTCGTGGCTGACAAGCCGATAGTGGAAGAACTGATCCTGAACCGAATGACGGTAGATAATGTGCGTACGTATCTGTCACGCATCCTGCCAGGAGGCAGTGACCGACAGACGATGCTCGATGATTACGACGAGATGAATAAGATACTGGGTGGACCAGGTGCTTCCGTACGTGCTGCAAGGGAGATTAGGTTAAAGGTTAAAGGTTAAAGGATAGAGGTTAAAGTTAAAAGATAATAGATAAAAAATAAAAGATGTTATTCCTACTCTCAAATGATGATGGCTATCAAGCCTCGGGCATCAATCAGTTGATAGAGATGCTTCGTCCCATGGCAGACATCTTCGTGGTGGCTCCGGATAGTGCCCGTTCAGGTGCATCGTTGTCAATAAGTGCTCATACTCCTGTGCGCAACCGACTGATACGATCGGAGGATGCGTCGGACGGCCTTGGCTCTCTCACAGTATGGTCGTGCTCCGGTACTCCCGACGACTGCGTAAAGATGGCGTTCGAAAAACTCCTTCCTCGTCGTCCCGATCTTGTCATCGGTGGCATCAACCATGGTGACAACTGTGCCATCAATGCCCACTATTCCGGTACGGTAGGCATTGCTATCGAGGGATGCATGAAGGGTGTGCCTTCCATTGCCTTTTCCAATGCAAACCCTTGTGCTGATGCAGACTTTTCTGCCATGACGGTGTACGTCAAGCAGATCGTACAGCAAGTGCTGGCGCAAGGATTACCAAATGGCACATTCCTCAATGTCAATGCTGGCGACTATCCCCAATACAAGGGCATACGCATCTGCAAGATGGGAATGGGAGAGTGGCGACAGGAGTGGCAGGAGGCTATTCATCCTCACGGATGGACATACTATTGGATTGCAGGCTACTATGATCCTGCCAACCCAGACGATGAACAAACCGACACTTGGGCCATGCAGCACGAGTACGTGGCAATCACCCCGATAAAGCTCGACTTTACCGACTACGATAGCATTGCAAAACTCCAAGAATTGGAAAAGTGATGTACTTTTTGCGTTCCGCAACGCTCAAAAACATTGCTTTGCACAAAAAAACACTTAAAAACATTTGCCGAAAAGCAAAAAAGTCGTACCTTTGCATCGCTTTTGAAAAATGAGCGGTGCTCGTACGACGAAAGCAGACATATAATTGGGATATGGTGTAATTGGCAACACAACAGATTCTGGTCCTGTTATTCCTGGTTCGAGCCCGGGTATCCCAACCTTCAGACGATGATTGTTTGAGGTTGATATGTCACGTAATTGGGATATGGTGTAATTGGCAACACAACAGATTCTGGTCCTGTTATTCCTG
>JAKSLM010000068.1 GCA_024401225.1 Bacteroidaceae bacterium
TCAGGCGCCACTTGGTGTCGTCAGGATTGTGGTTCCACTGCCATACGCGACCGAGTTGCTTGCCGTTGAAGTTCTCGTTGCGTTCGTATGGAGCATGAGGCTTGATGTCCTCTGCACCAGGAATGTTTGGCTTGATCCATGTGCGAGGTGCTCGTCCCAGGTTGCCCTCCAGGCCAAGCATTGGCCATCCGTCCTTCCATGTGATAGGGGCGAGGGTTGTGGTGCGACCTATAGAGTGGAAGTCCATCATGAGGAGTGCGTACCATTCGCCTGTCTGAGTCTGCACAATACCACCCTGATGGATGTTGGTGCAGGCAGTAGCATTGACATCGAGAGGACCAGGGGCAAACTTAGTGCCGTCAGGTTCGATGCGTCCATTCACCTGGGTGAGCGATGCTGCATGGTAGCCGAATGTCTCGTCGGCTGTGATGGTGATGGTCTCGTATGGTCCCCAGATGCTCTTTGAGCGCGAGCAGAGGGTGCGTCCGTTTGGTTTGTAGTCGGTAGAAATCAGATAGTACATGCCATCTATCTTGTACATGTGGTGACCTTCGCCAACAGCGTTGCCTTCAGGGATGATGACGCGGTCGGTCTCCTCCTTCGGACCGCTCATGTCGGCCTTGAGCTCTGTGCAATGCACCTCTCCGTAGCCGTGAATGGCATAGATCTTGCCATCGTCATCGAAGAGGACGCTGAGGTCGTAGATGCGTCCTTCCATGTTGTGGTGCTTCCATGGGCCATGGATGTCCTTGCTTGTATAGCACTGGAGACCCTTTCCATTTACGTTGGAGAAGATGTAGAACTGGCCGTTGGCATATCTGATGGCAGGGGCCCAGATGCCCTGTCCGTATACTTCTTTATGGTTCTTGAGCGAGAAGGCATCGTCATTGAAGTCGAAGCGGTCGAAGCAGTAGGAAATGTTCTCCCAGTTGACCAGGTCGCGCGAGTGGAGAATCACGAGTCCTGGTACGGAATGCATTGTGGTTCCTGCCAGGTAGTAGTCGTCGCCTACACGGAGGATGTCAGGGTCAGAGAACTCATCGTAGAAGAGTGGGTTGGTGAATGTTCCATTACCATTGTCGGCAGTCCATGATGTCTGTGCCTGTGCATTCAGTCCGGCAGCCATGAGAGCGATGCCCATTAAAAGTTTTTTCATAAGAGTGTTAATGATTGTTAGGTATTAATTATTTTCATTGCAAAGATAGAAAATAAAAATGCTTTACGCAAACATTATAAAAAAATAGTTCGGAATACGTTAATATTCCGAACCATATTCATTAATTCATCCTAATTTATACCACATATTTGCGTTATGCTCGTGTGCCACGGAAGTGGAATCCCATCATTGGGCGATGAGGCATACGTGTAGGACGGCGCTCGATGCGAGGCATCTCCTGCTGGATGTTGTCGAGTGCTTGAGCGAGTACGCTGCCTTCAATCTCCTGACCGTTGATCATGATCTTCTCGTTGTTCTTTGCCGACATAACGAGCTGCATGAGCTGTGGCATTGAGATTTCGTAGTTGCAGAGATAGTAGTTGACCTTGCGGCTCTTTGGAATCACGTTGAGCGAACCCTCGTTGAGGTTCTGGATCATGATGCTGTTGCCTTCCTTGCCTACGATATCGATGCTGAAATCAACGTCCTTCTTCGACTCCTCGATGATGGAAAGAACGACCTTGTGCGACTGGCGATCCATGCCGATACCGATTTCCATAGTCTCGTTGACTGGAGAGTAGAATACTTCTGAGTTCTGAGCTGTAGCTGTAAGACTTACGATTGCTGTTGCGATTGCTGCGATGATCTTTTTCATAACTTGTTTCCTTTCTTAATTTTGTTTTAATTGTTATTATTTTTTTGATTACGCTGCAAAGTTACGACCTTTTCGCAACCGTATGAAATTGATTTTCCTAAAGGGTAGGGGAAATTCGGTATAAAATATAGGATTTCTCCCTTTTAAACCATTTGTGATAAGGATAGTCTATCGTGCGTGCGTGTTTAAAGAAAAAGGTTGTAAGTGCTTAAATAGCAGCACTTACAACCTTTCGTTCTTTTTCTCCGGCTTCAAACATCGGCATCCTTTGGAAGTGTAGCAGACCGGCAAAAATGTTTGTAGGGAAACTTTCGCATAGCGTATTGTATTGTCTAACGCTGCCGTTGTAGTATCGGCGCGAATGTTCGAGGTTCATCTCTATCTCCACCAGTTGCTTTTGCAGGGCAAGGAAATTCTCGCTTGCCTTCAGTTCCGGATATTTCTCTGCCACAACGACGGCTTGGTTGATGCAGGCAGTCATCTCGTTCTCCACCTCCACCTTGTCGGCCGTATTGACGGCGTTCGAGCGTCGCAGGGTAAGTTCTTCGAGTGTCTTGATCTCGTGCTGCGCATACCCCTTGACTGTGGCAGAGAGCATCGGTACCAGGTTGGCACGATTCAGGAGGTAGATGTCCATCACACCGAAACCCTCCTTGACCTTATTGCTTGCCTGAATCATGCGATTGTAGGCTACGATGCCGTAGATGATGATCACGGCAGCAACTGCTATTATTATATAAGGTGTCATGATTCGTATTCTGTTAAGTCCTCTATTCCTGCTTCCTGCAGAGCTTCCATTCTCTCAACGCATGTGCCGCACTTGCCACAATGCTTGTCGCCTCCCTTGTAGCACGACCATGTCTCGGCATAGTTGATGCCCAGTCGCTTGCCATGCTCTGCGATGTTGGTCTTGGTGATGGTGGTGTAGGGAGCGAAGATCTCCACGTTGGTGTCTGTTCCGGCACACATGGCAGCCGACATGGAGTCAATAAACTCTGGACGGCAATCGGGGTAGATGGTGTGGTCGCCTCCGTGGTTGGCTATCATCACGCGCTTCAGACCGTTGCTTTCCGCCAGTCCGCATGCCACCGAGAGCATGATGCCGTTGCGGAAAGGCACCACGGTCGATTTCATGTTCTCCTCCGTGTAGTGGCCTTCAGGTATTTCCTCACCTCCATTGAGGAGTGACGACACGAAATACTCTTCCATAAACTTCAGCGGGATGGTGATGTGGCGAATGCCCAGGCGCTCGCAATGCATCTTTGCCAGCGGAATCTCCTTGTCGTTGTGCTTGCTGCCGTAGTCGAAGCTGACTCCGAGCGCAATGCTGTCGGCATACTCGTAAAGCATCGTGATGGAGTCCATACCTCCCGATACTACTATCAGTGAATCTTTCATCTTCTTCTTGTGTTAATTTTACTTCATGAATACGAAATATACTGCGGCGATGAGGCAGAGGAACGCAGCAAAGTGGTTCCAATGCAGTTCCTGGCCTTGAAATAGCATACCAGCCACGACGGTGAATACCGTAAGCGAGATGACCTCCTGTATCACCTTCAACTGCATCAGGTTGAAAGGGCCGCCATTGTCTACAAATCCGATCTTGTTGGCTGGTACCATGAGCGAGTACTCAAACAGGGCAATGGACCATGAGAATACGATGACGCCAATCAGTGGCCATGAGTTGGAGATGTTCATTTGCTGCAGTTTCAGATGGCCGTACCATGCAAATGTCATGAAGATGTTACTTCCTATCAGTAGTAACACTGTGTATAATCCGTTCATATCTATTGTATGTTATTGATCTTTTATTTTATTGTCACCTGAACAGGCGATGTGATGTTCTGCTTCCATTGGTCGAGCGAAGCAAACCACTCCTTTGCCGTGTGGTAACCCTGTTCTTCCTTGTCGGCACAGAACGATAAGTAGTAGTGTATAGCTGCGTCCTTAGGTTCTACAACATAGACATAATTAAGCTCGTCCTCCTTGCTGTCCTTGATGTATTCCTTTGGCATATAGACCGCCATACCGATGGCCTCTGGCCCCCATAGTTGCTTCTTGCCCATGTCTGGATAGTCGCATCCCCACGATGCTACGATGCCGTCGGCACGAAGTATGCCCTCTGGCTTGTGACCGCGCCTTACGCTATCCTCGGCCGTAACGCCCACCTTCTGAACACCCGTACAGAATTGGTCCTTAACCTGCTTGCTGAACACGATGTCGACCTTCAGGTCGCGGTGGCCGGCATACATCGTGTAGTATTGGCGTATGTCGTACTGATCCTTGTAGCCAGGCTTCACGTCCTTTGTGTAGTTGATGCCCAGGTCGTAGAGTTCCACTACGGTGCGAAGCGGACCAGAGGTTACCACCCTCTGGCCTCTCACCTTGAGATTGGTCCAGTTGTCGGGATTGGATCCAGTCCAGTTCTTGAACGAACCGCATCCTATGGCTTGTCCAGCCCAGAGCACATCGACTCCGTAGCCTTTCGCTATCTGGTCGGCAGTAGTGTAGAACTGTGTCTCAGGCAACTCAATGCGTCTGTACTTCTTGCCATAGAGGTCTATGTTCTGGCGATGATCGAAGTAGATGCGGTAACCGCACAGTTCGCTTTCGATTGTCATGCCGTGCATGTACACATCGTTGAATATGTTGCTCGTAGCTGGTGCCTCAATGCATCGCACATCAGGATGAAGATCCTTCTTGTCGCGTATCTGCAAGGCGGTGTAGATGCGAGGCTCTGCCTTCTCTGCCTCTGTCATCGCAGAGGTTGGGCTTATGGCAAGCTCCACGTTGAAGGTCTTGCTCTCTTTCGGCTTCAGGTCGGTAAGGAAGAAGAGTTCGTCGGCACGAAGGTCGCCGTCCATATCGTCCAACTGGCATCTTACCATCTCGTTACCATTCTTCACCAGGGCGTGCTCGGGCGTAAAGCTCATGTCCTTGATGTCTGCCAGTTTCACCACTACAGGCTCATTTGCCTTGGCCAGATTGCTGCTGTTCTTCACGGTGACCTGTACCATTTTCTTCACCGTGAGTTCCAATACTTCGGTCTGTGCATTTGCCATGCATCCGAACATGGCAAGCGCCATCGTTATCATTGTTCTTTTCATGTCGTGTGGAGGGAATTAGTCGGTGGCTTCAGTGCCGGTTTGATTACCGCATGCGGTTATTCCTATGCAAATGTACACCTTATATATATATTGGCAAAATGTCAAGGGGAAAAATGTGGGTGAGAAGTCGAAAAAAACTATTGCAGCAAACCATTTTTTACAAATTCGTAGGGAAAAATTGCAAAATCGGGAAATACTCTCCCTCTTATATCGAAAAAAAGATGTATATTTGCCGAAGTAATATGGCAGCAATACTTACCATAACAGGATCCGACAGTACCGGCGGTGCTGGTATTCAGGCAGACATCAAGGCAATCTCACGCCTTGGTGGCAATGCTATGTCGGTTGTCACCACGCTTACCATGCAGAATACGCTTGGTATCCAGGAGTTTTATGACATCCCTGCCGAGGTGGTGGAACGCCAGATCGATGCTTTGGCCGACGACATCATGCCAACGGTGGTGAAGATAGGTATGATACGCAATGTCTACACCTTGGAGGCCATAGTACGTTGTATTATGCGCTATCGTCCGGAGTGGGTTATCTTCTCGCCTGTAGTGAGATCAAGCCATGAGGACCAGCTGATGGACGACGAACTCATAGCCAACATTCAGACACGCCTCATACCTCTCTGTTCGCTTGTTGTGGTGCGTAAGCGTGATGCTGAGTGTTTCTTTGCTCCCAACATCATTGAGGCAGGCGACTCGCACGGACGCTGTAATGAGCTCTCATCGGCCATAGCAGTCTACCTTGCGGAGGGCATACCGATGGATGAGGCTATACGTAAGGCCCTTCGCCTCATGCCTGCTGTGCTCGATACTGAACAGTCGGGCCGTAGCCTCAGTCTCTATCGCCAGTTTGTTGAGATGCAGGAGGCTATGTGCAAGAACAGTCACGATGTCAACTTCTATGCCGATCAGCTCAACGTTACGAGCCGCTATCTGGCTCAGGTCACACGCAAGGTGGCTCAACTTTCTCCTAAGTCCATCATCGATGCCACACTTCTCGAGCGCATCAAGGAATTGCTCTCCACAAGCCGCTCCATTCAGGAGATTGCCTATGAACTTGAATTCTCATCGCAGGCTCACCTTGCCAATTTCTTCAAGAAACTCACCGGCATGACTCCTTCGGAATATAAGAGACGCTTCTAATTCGTTCATTTGACATATAAAGACACATAGAAAGGGGGATCGCATTTGCAATCCCCCACTTATTTATAGACTTGAGGCGAGTCTGCTGTTATGTACTATGCGGAAGCATTGTGCAATGCTCTGTTTTTGCCGATGCACTTTTGGAATATGACTGCAAAGTTATGATAAAATCACGAATTGACCATGTGTATTTGATGTAAATGTGACCTATTTATCACTTTTTGGCAAGAAATAAGTACAATGACACTTGTCCTGAACGAAAAAATCCCTACCTTTGTTTGCGTAAATGATTATAAAACGACCAACAGATTCCTCTATATGAAACAGATACTTAAATTCCTGCGCCAGTTGCAGGCAAACAATACCAAGGAGTGGTTTGAAGCTCACAAGGACGAGTACAAAGCCATCAAGGCAAAGGTTGATGCCCTTGCTGCAGAACTCATTGCACGCATCGGTGAATATGATGAAACGGTCCGTGGGCTTACTCCAAAGGACTGCACCTACCGCATCTACCGCGATGTGCGATTCTCGAAGGACAAGTCGCCTTACAAGACTCACATAGGCATCTACATCTGCCGTGGAGGCAAGAAGTCGGGCTATAGTGGCTACTACTTCCACATCGGCACGGGGGAGGGCGACTCCTATCCAGGCATGCACATGATGGCTGCGGGCGACTATTGTGCCGACCCAAAGGCTCTGAAGATAATTCGTGAAGACATTGAGTTTGAGGCCGACTCGTTCCTAAGCATGGTGGAGTCGATGAAAAAAGAAGGCTTTGTACTTGATGATGAATACAAGCTCAAGCGAGTACCTCAGGGCTTCTCGCCCGATTCGCCTATGGCTGACTATCTCAAGTACAAAGTCTACTGTGTGGTGCGATCGATGGATAACGACTACTTGCTACAACCAAACTTGGCAGAGCGTGTGGCTCGCGATTTCCGCGTCACGAAGCCTCTGCTCGACTTCGTGAACCGTGCCATCGAGTTTGCAGGAGAAGAGTAATAGCTGACGCTTACCAAGGGAAAGTCTCTGGGTCGTTCAGTACGTTGCTGCGGAGGTTCTGGTTCAGCGCATTGATGGCCGCCGTTATTGAGTTCTATATGTGTCATGATGCTGTATTTACTGATATTGGCGAATGCGTACATCGATGCCTGAGCCTTCAAGAAGCTTCACTACCTGCTGAATGTCGGTCTGGCCGTAGTGGTAAGGGAAGAGCACGCGAGGCTTGATGGTCTTTGCTGCTTTTGCCAACTGCTCTGGTGTCATTGTGAATGGGAGGTTGCATGGGAGGAAGGCAACATCTATGTCCTTCAGCTGTGCCATCTCGGTGATGTCCTCTGTGTCGCCAGCAATGTAGATGCGAAGTCCGTCGATGGTAAGCACATAGCCATTGTCGCGTCCCTTTGGGTGGAACTGCTGCTTGTCGGCAGAATTGTTGTAAGCAGGTACTGCCTTTACGTTCATTCCGTTTGCCACCATTTTGAGAATATTGATTTCGTCGCCATTCTTCATCACGTGGATTGCGCCTTTCAGCTGTTCGCTGCTGCGAGGGTTGGCTATCACTTCTGTGCTTGGAGTCGAGAGCTGGCTTATAGCCTTTGCATCGAGATGGTCAGCATGCTCGTGGGTGATGAAGATGATGTCAGCCTTAGGCATGTTGGTATAGTCTGTTACTGGCTGAACCTTGTCAGTCACAGGGTCTACATAGATCCATTTGTCTCCTATCTGCATGCTCAGCGAACCATGCTTGATGCAATTCAATATCACGTTTGCACCGCTCTTTGTGGTGAATCGGTCTACACCTTTTGCATATCCAACAGGATTGTTCATGATAGGCAACTGCTTGTCTGTGAATCCGAGCAACTGGCTTATGGCCTTGCTGTCCATTGTGCCACGAGGCACGGTCGAGAGTCCTACCGACTGACAATATAGGTTGATATTCTCGCTCACGTTTCCTGCGTCTACGCAAGCCATCATGCGCGATCCGTCGCTGTTGCTGCCCATGAGGTCGAAGTCAATTACCATCAGCAGGGAGAGTGGGGCATCGAGCACAAAGTTCTGACCGCCGGCAAGGAGCTTGCGATGGTCGCCATCGACCTTCTTCTCCAGGGTGTTGGTCTTTGCCTTGTATTCGTACACGCCGTCTGGCAAGAAGGCAAAGAGGCGTATCTCCTGTCGGTTCATAGCCGTTGGGGCGGTGATGTGCTGATCGTCGCGCTGCTTTCCGCATGCAGCCCAGCACACATTGCTTATCTCTTGCAAGGTGAGGGGATCCGAATTGTATTCACGTGTGGAGTGGCGAGTCTGAAGCGTTTCCACTACCGACATTGACGTCTGATGAATGTTTGGCGCAGGCAGATTGATGTCCTGTGCATAGGCCATGGATGCCATAAGCATGGCGAAGGCCGAGATGATGCTTCTTCTCATGTCTTATATCCTTGTATTGTGTAACTAATTATCAACTTTTCCACGAGTCTTTCTATTGGTCAAGAGTCCATCCATGTTCGGACGTTTAGCACACATCCTATAGCTTTGCGCTTACCGACTTGCCATTGTAGTTTACAGTCTTGGTAGCCGATGTGCCATGCACTACGATAGTGAACTTGCGCTGAGCAATCATGCCGTCGTAGCGACCCTTGCGTGCACCGATAGTGAGCGTGTGCGACTTGTCGTTCCACTTCATTGGGATCTCGGTGTACATGCCCTTCTCGTAGTTGTAGTTGTCGCCTTCGTCCTCATAGAGGATGAACGAAGCGTCGGCACCAGGGTAGACATTGATAGTGAGGTTATCCCATGCCTTCTCGTTCGAGTACTGTACCTCAGGACCGGTAGGGATGATACTTCCTGCCTTGATGTAGAGAGGGGAGTGGGCTATGGTTGCATTGGCTGTAAGTTCCTGTCCGCCTTCGAATGTCTTGTCAGTCCAGTAGTCGTACCAGATGCCCTTCGATGATGCTGAGAATGCTGGGAGATACACCTTGTACTGCTTCTGCTCGTTCCAGTTGACGGCTGGGTACTCCTCGCGGGTGTTGTTCTGCTTGTTCCATCCTGACAGGGCGTCGGTCTTCACGATCTTCTCCTTTGTGTAGAGAGGGTCGACTATAGGACATACAAGGATGTTGTGGCCGAACATGTACTCACGATTGTTGTTCCATGTCTGACGGTCGTCCTTGAAGTCCATGAAGAGGGCACGCATATACGAGTCGTTGTACTTTGACACCTGCCATGCCTGGCTGTAGATGTAAGGGAGGAAGTGGTAGCGAAGCTTCACGGCATCCACGAGGGCGTCGTATACTGGTTCGCCTGGCTTGCCGAAGTAGTAGATCTCACGCTTGATGTCGGCACCGTGGCTGCGCATCATAGGAGTGAAGGCGCCGAACTGCATCCATCGTACCATAAGTTCCTGGTACTGAGGATTGCGAGGTGCAGAGTTGCCGCCCTGGGTGTTGTATGAGCCGGCAAAGAATCCGCCTATGTCGGCATTGGTGTTAGGATTGGCACAGAGAGTGTGGTTGAGCATGATAGGCACCTGCTTGCGGAATGAGTCCCATGACGAGCCGATGTCGCCCGACCATGTCATCGAACCGTAGCGCTGCTGACCTGAGAAGAATGAACGTGTGAGGATGAAGAGGCGCTTGCTCTCGTCCACCGCACGCTGGCTTGTGTATACGCCGCCTACGGTCATGAGAGGGAAGGCATTGCGCACGCTGCGGTATGAACCAAGGGCAGTCATCTCATCGAGGTCAGAGTCCTTGTAGTTCATGTGGTCAGGGTCGGTAGAGTCCATCCACCATGCGTCGATGCCCATCTTGTGCAGATGTGAGAGGTTCTTCCAGTATATGTCGCGTGCCTCCTGTGAGTATACGTCGTAGCAGCGCACACCGCTGAGGTAGTCAGTACGTGGTGGCCACTGTGGCAATCCGCTCTCAGGCCATGTGGTGAAGCTGAGCAGGTGGTTCTTCTCCTTGAGTTCGCGGAAAGCCTTGGTCTCAGGACCGAACGAAGCCCAGATTGAGATGCTGATGTGAGCATTCTGCTTGTGTACCTCGTTGATCATGTCCTGTGCGCGGTCGAAGTCAGGGTTGAGGAACTCCATTGCATTCCAGTTGTAGTTGCTTCCCCAGTACTGCCAGTCCTGTATGATGCCGTCGAATGGCACCTTCTGGTCGCGGTACTTGTGTACCACCTCAAGCAGCTCCTGCTGGCTCTTGTAGCGCTCACGGCACTGGTGGAAACCGAACGACCAGAGTGGGAACATAGGCACCGAACCGGTGAGGTGGCGCATGTCGGCTATCACGCCGTCAGCATTGCCACCATACATGAAGTAGTAGTCGACCATGTCACCTACCTCCGACTCCAGCTGCACGTAGCCAGCCTCACCCTCCTTAGGAGTGACGAGTTGGGTAGGGGAATAGTTGTCCCAGTATATGCCGTAGCCCTTGATGCTCTGGTAGAAGTGTGTATAGTCATCGAGGTTTGACTGCTCCATGCGTCGGTTCTCGTCGCGCTGGCTCATCTTGCCGTTCTGCAGCATACCAACGCCGTATATGCCCTCGTCAGCATCGCACGAGAACGACTGTCCCACCTTGTAGGCATTCTTGTCGGGTCCGGCTGTGCGGGCAGTGAAGCTGTGCTTGCCCTCCTGCATGAGTTTGTTGCCCTTGTTGTCGGCAAATGTCACGTTGCCGTCCTTTACGGTCACGGTGAGCGCCGACGACTTGTATACGGTGCCGGCTGCTGTCTGCTGCTTGCTTACCTTCACCTTCTCAGGTGTGGCAGTCACGACGAGATTCGTCTTGTTGGCATCAGCCTTGCCCGGTGCCATTTTGGTAATGCGGACTATCGAAGGAGTGTAGAACTCTACGTTCTGAGCATTGGCTGTCAGAGCCATCAACATGGATCCGAAGGCGCACGATGCGAGCGAGAATACTCTTTTGTTCATTTGTTCTTTTTGTTTTATTTGGTTGGTAATTTGTCAAGTAAAAATCGTTATGCGTTGCTTTTGTCAATAACATTGCAAAGATACCACTTTTTCCCCATAATTCCAAATTATCTGCCCAAATTCATCATTTTGTGCTATAATTATTTAAAATGACAATATCATGCGTAGCGTTGCAGCACAATGCAATCTGCCATCGAAGGCAATAAGATGGGTGGTCGGTTGTATGTCCATGTGCTGAAAGATGGGAATCTTGCAGGTCAGTTCGGTCGCGTATTCATCCCCTTCCGCAAAGTGGGCGTAATCCGTAAAGGCTCCAAGCTGGCATCTCCCCAACTGATAAGTGATGCCACAACCAATGAAGTCCTTGCACACGGCATCGGCGCTGAAGGCATGGGAGTAGCCGGCAAGGAGGGTGAGGCTACGGCTGATGCTTTGCTCCGTGTACAGCCATGGCGTGGCGCTTACTCCATCCTTGCAATATAAGGCATTGCCCAGCGAATAGAAACTGCCTCCACGGGTGTATGTCACCTCTGTAAGGCCGAATATGCCATCATCCTCGGGGCAGAAGCGGAATATGTTGTCTCGCCCTGTGAAGCGATTGTAACCCGTACCGTTGTATAGTGATGCCTGAATACCCACCCCGTCCCTTTCTGTGAGGGAGGAAGTAGATCTGTATCTATAGTGAATACCGACTGATGCTACGGGATAGTTTGCGATGGGGTAGTTGGCGCTGATTGTAGGGTAGATGCCACACGAACTGTTGGTGAAGAGTGAGGTCGCCGGACTTGTGAAGTAATCCACGTTCATGTTCCTTATGCCTGCATAGAATGTATGGCGGTCGTCTATCTGCCACGCCACATTGCAGATGCTAAGTGTAAAGGGAATGGTTCCTGCATCGATATTTGAGAATGTCTGCATATCACCACCAATGCTCTCATCTGCCGTCATATAGGCGCTGATAGAAGCTGCATCAATGCTGATACTGCTGCTGATAGGCAATGAGACTTCAAGCCTCAGAAGGTTGGCAAAGTTATAGTTGCCCTTGTCCGTAGCCTGCAGTTCCGATGTCAACTCAGCCCCAAGTTCCACCTTCCTCGTGTCATCGTTCTGTGCCATCACATTGGCTATGCAGAGGCAGCAGGCAACTAAAAATATAAACTTCATAATAATCCTGATCGTGTTCTTTTATGTTAAAAGCAATATAGAGCGTGCAAAGGTACGACAATTTTCTTTACCCCACAATACTCAATAGTAAGTAATTCTTCTCGCCCCCCCCCAGGCCGTCCGAAAACGATACTTTGAGGCGTATCACAGTGGGCAGAG
>JAKSLM010000069.1 GCA_024401225.1 Bacteroidaceae bacterium
GTAACCTTTTCGAAATGAGAGAAGTCGAAACGGAGACTATCGGCAGTAACGAGCGAACCCTTCTGTTCTACATGAGTACCGAGAACCTCACGAAGTGCCTCATCAAGAAGGTGAGTACATGTGTGATTTGCTTCGATGGCACGACGACGATCAACATCAACACATGCCATGAACTCTGCCTCTGGATTCTCTGGGAGTTTATCAACAATATGGATAGCCACACCATTCTCCTTCTTTGTATCGAGAACTGTGATGGTCTCATTTTCAGAAACAAGTACACCTGTATCACCGATCTCACCACCCATCTCTCCATAGAAAGGAGTGTGATCGAGAATCATCTCGTAAGCAACGCCCTTCTTCTGCTTCACTTCACGATACTTGATGATACGTGCCTGATACTCTGTATAATCGTAACCAACGAACTCGCTTTCTGCTTCATTGATAGTAACCCAGTCGCCAAGATGAACCTCTGCTGCATTGCGGGCACGGTTCTTCTGCTCCTGCATGCACACATCGAAGCCCTTCTCGTCGACTGTCATGTTCTGCTCACGGCAGATAAGTTCTGTGAGGTCAAGAGGGAAACCAAAGGTATCGAAGAGAGTGAACGCCTTGTCGCCAGCAATCTCTGTCTTGCCTTCCTTCTTTGTGTCGTCAATAACGCCCTGAAGGAGACGGATACCATTCTCAAGTGTGCGAAGGAATGAATTCTCCTCTTCCTGCATAACCTTCATGACGAGCTTCTGCTGTGCTGCGATCTCTGGGAAGGCATCGCCCATCTCTGCCACGAGAGTTGGGACAAGCTTATAAATAAATGCTTCCTTCTGACCGAGGAATGTATAGCCATAACGAACAGCACGACGAAGGATACGACGGATAACATAACCAGCCTTCGCATTGGATGGGAGCTGACCATCAGCTATTGCAAACGCAATGGCACGGAGGTGATCGACGATAACACGGAGAGCAACATCTGTCTCTTCCTTGTCACCATACTTCACGCCTGCCATATCGGCCATAACCTTGATGAGAGGCTGGAAGACATCGGTATCATAGTTGGAAGTCTTTCCCTGAAGAGTACGAACAAGACGTTCGAAGCCCATACCAGTATCGATAACCTTTGCTGGAAGTCCCTCAAGGGAACCATCAGCCTTACGGTTGAACTGCATGAACACGAGATTCCAAATCTCAATAACCTGTGGGTGATCCTTGTTTACAAGTTCACGTCCAGGAATCTTAGCCTTCTCCTCTGCTGGACGAGAGTCGACATGAAGCTCAGAGCATGGACCGCAAGGACCTGTGTCGCCCATCTCCCAGAAGTTATCGTGCTTATTACCATTTATAATATGATCCTTTGGAAGGAACTGCTCCCAAATTGAAGCTGCCTCATCATCGCGTGCAAGTCCTTCTTCTGGAGAGCCTTCGAACACTGTGGCATAAAGGCCCTCAGGATTGATTTTGAGTACGTCAACGATGTATTCCCATGCCCATGAGATAGCTTCCTTCTTGAAATAATCTCCAAACGACCAGTTTCCAAGCATCTCGAACATAGTATGGTGATATGTGTCGTGACCTACCTCTTCAAGGTCGTTGTGCTTACCGCTCACGCGAAGACACTTCTGCGTATCAGCCTGACGACGAGACTTTGGTGTTGTATTACCAAGGATAATATCCTTGAACTGATTCATACCTGCATTGGTAAACATCAGCGTTGGGTCGTCCTTGACTACCATTGGTGCTGATGGCACAATGAGGTGCTGCTTGCTTTCAAAGAATGATTTGAAAGATTCACGTATTTCTTTTGCTGTCATATTTATATTTGATATTATTTCCGCTTATGGTGTTATTTCCACTTTCAAAGTGCAAAGTTACACCTTTTAAATAATATACACACTAAAATCGTGTAAGAATTTTGGAAAAAGGAGACTCTTATGTGTATTTTCACACATTTTAATGGGATTTTTTTGGTTATGTTAGCAGGATTTTGTTCCTTTGCAATGTAATAATACACATTATTGCCAGAATTACCAAAACAATAAAAACAATAAAACAGAACAACTATGTCAACAGGAATCATTATTTTAGCGGTAGTAGCCGTTTTGGTTTTGTGGGTCATCTCAATCTACAACAGCCTTGTAAAGCTTCGTAACAATCGTGAAAACGCATTTGCAAATATCGACGTACAGCTCAAGCAGCGTTACGACCTCGTACCACAGTTGGTTGCAACAGTAAAGGGTTATGCTTCACACGAGAAGGAGCTTCTTGAGAAGATCACCATGGCTCGTTCGGCAGCAATGTCAGCAACATCAATCAACGACAAGATTGCAGCAGACAATCAGCTCAGCTCAGCTCTTGCAGGACTCAAGGTAAGCGTTGAGGCTTATCCAGATCTCAAGGCTAACCAGAACTTCCTCCAGCTTCAGGGCGAACTTTCTGACATCGAGAACAAGCTTGCTGCTGTTCGCCGTTTCTTCAACTCTGCAACTAAGGAATACAACAACGCAGTTCAGGTATTCCCTGCATCTCTCTTCGCTGGCGCATTCGGTTTCCACAAGGAGCCAATGTTCGAGATTGCTCCTGAAGAGCGTGCTATCGTAGACAAGGCTCCAGAGATCAAGTTCTAAATGAAATACGTAGGTATACAGTCACAGATAGATAAAAACAACAGGAATAGCGTCATGCTACTCCTGTCGTTTCCATGCATCATACTGATCTTGGTATGGGTGATCATTGCTGTGCTTAACGCCCTCGGCCTTGCATTCGTATCGAACGAGCAGTACTATTCGCAGACACAATCCTTCGACCTCGACAGCGTGAACCAAGGTTTCCTCGTAACCGTACCATGGGTTGTCGGAGCTGTAGGAATATGGTTTGCAATAGCATACTTCAGCAATACGGCCATGATACAGAGTGCAACGGGTGCTCACTCCGTGACACGTAAGGAGAATCCGCGCATCTACAACATTGTGGAGAACCTCTGCATGACATGCGGCATGGAAATGCCTAAGATCAATGTGGTTGACGACCCACAACTCAATGCATACGCAAGCGGAATAAACGATAGCACTTATACCGTGACCGTAACAACCGGAATATGTGAACGCCTGAACGATGAAGAACTTGCAGGAGTGATAGGCCATGAGCTCACTCACATCCGCAACCGAGACACCAAGGTGCTCATTACAAGTATCGTGTTTGTCGGCATCATATCTGCGGCACTTAACATTCTTACCAACAACATCTACCGAATCTTCTACTTTAGCGACCGTGGCAACCGCCGCAGCAATGTAAAAGGTGAAGGTGGAGGCGGATCGGGTGCCATTCTCATTGCCATCGTCGTTGCGATAGTGTGTACAGCCATTGCTTACTTCTTCACTATCATGACTCGCTTTGCCATCTCCCGCAAGCGTGAATTCATGGCCGATGCCGGAGGTGCAGAACTCTGTGGCAATCCGCATGCACTTGCTTCTGCACTCAGGAAGATAAGCAACGACCCTGGACTCGACAACGTGTCGCGTGCCGATGTGGCTCAGCTATTCATCTGCAAACCTGACCAGTTGAAGGAAGGATTTTTCGAAAAATCATTCAGTCAGTTGTTCAGTACCCATCCTGACACACAGGAACGAATAAGAATATTGGAGCAGTTCTAAAAAATGACTATAGACATCCTAATATGCACTATAAACGAGGGGATCCAAAAGGTTCCCTTTGTTTTGATGCCTCCAATGGAAGGTGTACGCTATGTCGTGTGCATGCAATACACCGATGAGGCAGCTTTGGAGAAAGTGCCTATGAAGATGATGATCCGAAAGGATGTAAAACTATACGTTCATGAGGGATGCGGACTCTCAAAAAACCGTAACTTCGCTCTCGAATGGGCAGAAGCCGACATCATTGTCATTGCAGACGACGACAATCGTTATCAGCCAGAATACATAGAACGTATTCGTAATGCTTACGCTGCAAATCCTGATGCCGACATTATATGCTTTGCCGCCGAAAGCTACGAAGGCAAACCTATGAAGGTATATCCACAAGCAAAGATGCCTTACACAGAGGCATTCAAACGAGGCTACTACCCTACTTCGATGGAGATAACGATGAAGAAAGGTGTAGACGTAAAGTTTGATGAACGCTTCGGACTCGGAAGCGAAACGCTGTGTGCAGGAGAAGAGGCTGTGTTCTTGAAGGACTGCATTGACAATGGATACAATGCTTTGTTTTGCCCTGATGTCATAGTACGATCGGAGTTCGACACTACTGGTTCGCACTTTGCCGACAACAAGAAGATGCAAATGTCGAAAGGCGCAACGTTTGCTTATCTATTCGGCAAACCAAATGCCATATACAGAAGCGTGAAGGAATCACTCTGGTGGATGCTTCACAAAGGATGCAATCCTACACCTATATTATATAATATGGTGAAGGGAGTGAAGTGGTTAAAGGTTAGAGGTTAGAGGGGAGAGGTTAAAGGTTAAAGGTTAGAGGTTAGAGGGGAGAGGTTAAAGGTTAGAGGGGAGAGGTTAAAGTTATGAGGTGAGAGAGACCAACTTCAAAGCGAACTGCCAGGCACGCTTACCTCCTTTGCCTACATACCATCGAATGAGCGATCCAAGACGGTAGCTCATGCTGTTTACACGGAACTTGTCGTAAACAAACTCCACCACTTCGTCCGATGCTGCACTATTGCCTTCATTTTGCAACTGTCCGCTAAAGATGTAGCACCTGAGAAACAAGGCAAACATTGCCTTTTGGCGCCTTGTACCTGGTTCCATGTCATGAATCTCATCAAACATGATGGACATGACTTTCATTTCCTCATCAAACCGTTTTGAAAACGACTCACCCGTCAATCCATCAGGCTTTACATATACTTGATGGTAGGCAGCATCCGTAATCCATTGAAGACGAGGACGATTTATGAGAGAACGCAAACCCAGTTCCCAGTCGTCCCAGATCATGCACTTCTCGTTCCATCCTCCTATTGACTTCAACCATTCGGTGCGGAACAGCATGCTATGCGTGCCAAGCATAAGATTAAGAACATGTACATAAGGGTCGGCCACAGGACTATAGTCACGCACCTTCTTCTTTCCGTTCACAATCATGTTGACTGGGAAGCAGACCATGTCAAGACTGTCATTCCATGACTTTGGCAACCCCGTAAACACATCGTCCGAATCGAAGAAGTACACCCATTCCGTAGTACACAATGAAAGTCCCTTGTTGCGAGCTGCTGCAGCACCACGATTGAACTCTCGTTCAACTCGCACATTCTGGCGGTGGTCGTTCAGCATCCATTGGCGGCACAGTTCATACGATCCGTCGGTACTGCCATTGTCGACAATAATCAGCGGATATGATGAAGGGATGGACTGCAAGGTGCGCAGTACCACATCCTTACGGTTGTATACGGGTATAATTATCGTAACTGACATTCGGGTAATATTATCGTAAAAGATATTCGGGAAAACTTATCGTAAAAGATATTTGAGCAAGCTTATCATGAAAGACATTCGGCCAATATTATCGTAACAGACATTCGTAGAGAGATTCGTATTGTCGTGCCACTTTGATATAGTCGTGGTGACGATGTACATATTCTATGCTCTGGCGCTTCAATTCCGGGATGCGTTCAGGATGAAGAACCAGTTGTTCTATCTCATGGTAACAGGAGTCGTAGTTTGGTTCCACATTGATGATAGGACGCAGCTCCGTCTCGCCAAGTATCTCATAATTCTCTGGTTCGCCTCCACCAATATCGATTATGCCCTTCGACATTGCCAGGAGCGAATTCATGGCAGGAGTGTAGGAATACAACTGATCGAGAATAGCATCGCTCTCGTCCATCATCCGTTGATACTGAGCAAACGGAACGCTGTCGGCAATCTTCAGTTCCACCCTCTCAGGGTACTTCTCCTGCACAGCCTTGGCTGCAGCAAGCATAATGTCAAGTCCCTTGTAGGCTATGCGTCCCTTGCTCAAGCCGACAAACAATCGAACCCTATCCGAAGGCTTTCCATCCACTTCCCTACCCTCTGGCATTCGGATAGGGAAAGGGATGTACGACATCTTACCCTTCAGTTCCGGCACACTATCATAAGTCGCCCAATACTCCTGAAGTCCAGCCACTATCCAGTCGCAATCGTTAGCAACGAGGCGGCACACATCTTCCTTCGGCGTACCCACCCATTCATTGCGGAACAGTTCTGCTGGTTCATCCATGCGAACGGTGTCGCCTATGTTGAAATCGCTATAACGTAGTGGACGAATCCTCGTGTTCACATCAGCCCAATAGTAATCCATGCCGAAAGCACCCATCACAATCTTGCGGTTATGCTTTCGCAGATATCGGTAGAAGGGAGCAATACGTTCTGCCTTCAGTTCCAAGAACATAGGATTGATAAGCTGAACGATGTCGAATCCCTTCATCGCAGGAAGGGACTTCATCAGTCGCCATAGGAACGACATGTTGCCCCGGAGCGAAAGTTCTCGCCGAAGGTCAATGTCGCGAGGGTAATCCTTCCAATGGTCGCCATCGCTTGCCACAACGCATTCATGGCCAAGAGCCTTCAAGCCCTCAGCCAATGTAGCATGCACATTGCTATAGTCGCCCAGCAGAAGAATCCTCATCCTACAGCACTCCAACTATTGCAGCCATCCTACAGCACTTCAACTATCTCATCCATAGCCTTGCGCTGCTTCTCCTTGCGAGGGCAATCGTCGGCAATGTGACCTACTGGCACAATGACCACAGCCTCCCAGTCCTCTGCCTGTGGCAACTCATCAGCCAGAATCTGTGGATCGTAGTTGCACACCCAGCATGTACCGAGACCACGCTCCGTAGCAGCCAGGCACAGATGCTCGGTAGCAATGCTTACATCCACATCGCCATGAGCCTTGCTGTCGTAGGAGCGCACCCAGTTGGTCGCCTTGTTCTTATATCCTATAATATATAAAGGTGCAGTGGCAAACCATTCACGGGCATAAGCCTTCTGCAACTTTGCCTTCGCCTCCTCGCTCTTCACCACCACGAATTTCCATGGCTGGAAGTTGACTGCTGATGGGGCAAGACGCACACACTCGAGGATATAGTTCAGGTCAGCATCCGATACTGGTTCGGCGGTATACTTTCGTGCAGAGAAACGCTCTGCGCACAAATCTTTCAATGTCATAATCGTGTATGTATTTACGTTTTGGCTACAAAGTTAATGAATAAAAATAAAATATCACAATAATTAATGCTTTTTTGCGTTTAAATTATTGTTATGAGAATAAAATCCATTCCAATACATATAATCAGACTGTTGCAACAAAGCCTCAAAGCAAACAAATACTACAACTGGTATGTATTCAGCCACCATTTGAGCCAGAAGCTTGAGGCAACAGTTATGAAGAGCTACACTCACAAGCCTTATGATGCAACCAGCCATGATAGCACCGAGGGCAAGACTGTGGTCTTCGTATGTAATGGAAACAACGAGAGTGGAGGATGGGCAGACAGACTGAAAGGCATACTATCCACCTACGAGGTATGCAAGGAGGAGGGCATCGCGTTTCGTCTTCTATTCACTTCGCCATTCCAACTTACGGATTATCTTCTTCCTAACACCTACGACTGGACCATCCCAGGGGACAAGGTCATATTTGAGTGTCCACATACTGAGGTTGTGGCATTCGAGATTGGCCAGGAATCCAAGTATCAAGCCATGAAGCAGAAGCAGTTGCTGAGGCAGAGGCTGAGAGACTCCAAGGCAGAACAGATACATGTGTACTGCAATGCCATGAGTTCATACTATGGCGACTTCTCGGGTATGTTCAACGCGCTGTTTCGCCCTTCTCCAAGGCTGGAGCAGTCGATTGGAAAGCAGATGGCACTCCTGGGCAAGGACTACATCAGCATCTCAGCCCGATTCATTGAGGCACTCGGCGACTTCACCGACACTCAGAAGACGGAGCCTCTGCCTCCACACCTTCGCAAACTGCTGATAGAACGATGCATACAAGCCGTAAAGCGCATACACGAACGGCACCCAGAGAGCAGAATTCTGGTCAATTCGGACAGCAAGACGTTTCTTGAGGCAGTGGGTCGATTGGACTACACCTACGTCATTCCGGGTGAGATTATCCACCTTGACGTGGCTTCCGGCAGCACTCTCGACACCTATTCGCTCTACGAGAAGACCATGCTCGACTTCTTTATGATAGCCAACGCCAAAGCCATCTATCGCATCGACGGGCAATGGATTCACCCAAGTGGTTATCCTCTGGCGGCATCAAAGGTTTACAACCGACCGTTTGTTAGGTTAGAGGTGAGAGGGGTGAAGCGAAAAAAAGTTTTGCCTCCAAAGAAAAAGAAGATTGAACAATAAATCTTTAAGCTTTACGCTAGATTGGCTTCGCCAAAGCGGACGAAAGAAAAACAAATAAAAATACAGAAAAATAATAAAAACATTTCTTTCGTAAGAATATTAGAACAAGAAGAATATATTTTTAATGTTTTATCTTATTTTTACTTGTTTTTTCTTCGTCCGCCGAAGGCGTATAAATCATAAACCAATCTTCTTCCTCTTCGGAGGCAAACAAACAAAACAAACAAACGAACAAACGAACAAACAAAAATATAGTGAATTGTCTAAAAATTTTTATCTCCAAAGAAAAAGTTATCGCGAAGCGGTTCTTTCTGAGAAAGCGCCAAGGCGATGAGCAAGGCAAGAACATTGAACAATAAATCTTTAAGCTTTACGCTAGATTGGCTTCGCCAAAGCGGACGAAAGAAAAACAAATAAAAATACAGAAAAATAATAAAAACATTTCTTTCGTAAGAATATTAGAACAAGAAGAATATATTTTTAATGTTTTATCTTATTTTTACTTGTTTTTTCTTCGTCCGCCGAAGGCGTATAATCATAATTCATAATTCATAAATCATAAATCACAAAATCATTGTCAGATAAGAAATCCATATTCCGAAGCATCATGAAGGGCACCATCATTTTTGGTGGAAGCCAGACGCTCACCATACTCATCAACGTGGTGAGGGGCAAGCTTATTGCCATGATACTCGGGGCCTACGGCATGGGAGTGTCTTCGCTCCTTCAGTCGGCCATCAACCCATTCCAGCAACTCTTCTCGCTCAGTCTGCCTACATCGGCTGTGCGCAGCATATCGCTGGAGACGGGCAACAACCGTCTGCACACCATCCTCGCCTTCCAGCGCATACTCCTATGGCTGTCCTTAGCAGGCATGCTGACCATGATGGTCACATCCTCGTGGCTTAGCCAGTTCACATTTGGCGATGATGAGCATCAGCTGTGGTTCTGCGGACTCGCCGTCTCCCTATTCTTCCTGATGATGACTGCAGGCGAGAGCGCCATACTGCAGGGATTCCGCAAGATCAAGCAACTCGCCACGGTAGCCGTCGTGGCACCGGCTCTGGGACTGATCATCGGCATTCCACTCTATTACTATTGGAACGTGGAAGGCATCGTTCCTGCCATGATAATCATCAACTTCGCATCGTGGATCACGGCACGCTACTTCACTCGCGACCTTCGTCCGAAGGGACTGTTCCAGTCGCGCAGGAGCACTTGGCGCATAGGCCGTGGCATGCTGACTCTTGGAGCTGCCATGATGCTGTCGAGCTTCATCGGCACCGTGGTGACCTACCTGCTCAACACCTTCATCCGCACCTACAGCATGGAGGATGTAGGCATGTATCAGGCAGCCATCAGCATTACGCTCCAATGCACATCCATGATCTTTGCATCCATGGCTGCCGACTATTTCCCACACCTATCGACCGTAGTGAACGACATCAAGGACACGCGCCAGCTGGTGGAACAGGAAGGTGAGATCGTGCTGCTCATCATGACTCCAGTCACCCTCCTCCTCATCCTCTTTGCCCCTACCATCGTGTACGTGCTCCTCACGCCTCAGTTTGCTACCATCATCCCTACCCTTCGCATGATAAGCATCAGCTTCATAGCCCGAGCATTCTGTTTCCCTCAGGACTATGTCTGCATAGCCAAGGGCGACAAGTCGTTCTTCTTCTGGGTGGAAGGCGTATACACCAATGTGAAGACGCTGCTGCTCTTCGGTGCCGGCTACTACCTGTTCGGATTCGAAGGTCTGGGCTATGCAGCCATCGCCAACAGCGTGATCGACATCCTGTCGAGCGCCATCCTCAACCAGTGGCGATTCAAGGTTCACTACAGCTATACCTACCTGAAGCTGTTCGTCCCATGCCTGATCATGGCAGTCGTGTGCATAGGCGGTTCGTTCATCTGCGAGCAGCAGATGTCGTTTCAGGTGATGGCCATCACCACCCTCCTGTGCTGCGTATACTCATACATTCAGCTTGATCGCCGACTGAACCTTAAGGAAATCATACATCAGAAAAAGCTTCGCAGGAAATGACAAGCATACTCGTAGCCGTCTACAATGCAGAGCAGACGCTGAGCACATGCCTCGACTCTCTGCTCCATCAATCGGCCGATGACATTCAGATCATCTGCATCGATGACGCATCGACCGACTCATCGGTCAGCATACTCCGCGACTATGCCTCACGCCATGCCAACATCGACCTCGTGCTCCTCAACGAGAACCACGGCCAGGCCTTTGCACGCAATCAGGGCATCCCCCTCATACGTGGCGAATACACGGCATTCCTCGACAGCGACGACCGCATGGCACCCGATTGCATCGAGAAGGTGGAACGCACCTTCCGCAGCAATCCCACTACCGACTGCGTGCTACTCAACACCATATTTGAATATCCCGATGGGCGCCGCCATGCCTACCGTTCGGACAGGGAGGACATCGACCCGCCATTCGACGTGCTCACCGGCTACGAAGCCTTCAAGCGTGCCTTGACATGGGATGTACATGGATGGTACGTAGCCCGTACCGAACTGTACCGCACCTATCCGTTCGACGACACGTGCCATTCGTACAGCGATGACAACACCACAATGGAGCACTACCTCCACTCGCGCGAGGTGAGATGGTGCGATGCGCGCTACTACTTCATCCAGCATCCCGACTCGTGCACCCGAGGGCTGTCCATCCGCCGGTTCGACTGGCTGAAGGCTAACGAGGCCATGCACCAGCGTCTCGTCCTGTGGCAGATGCCCCACGACATCATCGACCTCTACGAGGAGCAGCGCTACTACAACCTCCTGGAGTGCATCCGCCTCTACCTTCGTAGCAAGGATGCGTTCACCCCTGCCGAGCAGTCCAGCATCATCGGCACCATCCACAATGCGTGGCGTTCCATCGACACCAGCACCTGCCTGCCATGGAGGGTAAAATACAAGCCTTTGTACATGCCGCTCCATCCATTTTGGTCTCTTTTCGTGTTTGAACAAGAAATATGGTGCCTCGTTAATGCTTTTTTCAAATAGTTTTCTTATATTTGCACCGACGCATCAGATTACTATCCTCAAAAAAACAAAACAAACAAACAAACGAACAAAACAAAAATATAGTGGCATTGTCTAAAAGATTTTTTATCTCCAAAGAAAAAGTTATCGCGAAGCGGTTCTTTCTGAGAAAGCGCCAAGGCGATGAGCAAGGCAAGAACATTGAACAATAAATCTTTAAGCTTTACGCTAGATTGGCTTCGCCAAAGCGGACGAAAGAAAAACAAATAAAAATACAGAAAAATAATAAAAACATTTCTTTCGTAAAAATCTTAGAACAAGAAGAATATATTTTTAATGTTTTATCATATTTTTACTTGTTTTTTCTTCGTCCGCCGAAGGCGTATAAATCATAAATCAATCTTCTTCCTCTTCGGAGGCAAACAAAACAAAACAAACAAACAAACGAACGAACAAAACAAAAAATAGTGAATTGTCTAAAAGATTTTTTATCTCCCGCTCCCTTCCATGTGGTGCGTGAGAAGTCTGGGCAGCTGGCGTTCAAATTCTAACAATTATGACACAAGAACAAGAATTGGCAATCATCCGTCCATGGGCTGCTTCGTTGCCAGAAAAATATGACTATGTTTATCTGTTCAAGACGCTTGATGGTGTTAATTACTACGATTTGCACCACAAATCTCTAATAGGTCATAAATGCGGCACACCTCAGCTTGTTTCTATCATAAACGGCAAGCCTGTAAGACTTGAGATTAGAGATGTTATCAGTATTATCACTTCTTGAAACTGACTTTTTTGACCAAGTCTTTTATTTTCTCGGTGTTTACGGTTGCGTTATCGACTCTGTAAAGAAAAAAGAAGATTGAACAATAAATCTTTAAGCTTTACGCTAGATTGGCTGCGCCAAAGCGGACGAAAGAAAAATAAAT
>JAKSLM010000007.1 GCA_024401225.1 Bacteroidaceae bacterium
TCGCTGAGTGAAACCCTTGACATAGTATCGAACTTGAAGCAACCAAATCCCATCAATATGTCCTCGATTTTTGTTTTTTGATTAATAATAACCCCGAGGGTGTTTTGGTTATGATGCAAAGGTACGGAGAAAGAGTGAAATGGCATAATCTGTCTTACGAACGACATTCAGCAATCAAAAGAAAAACTCCTTGCAAGGAAACGATGAAGTCCTTGCAAGGAGTTGCCCGAGTCCTTGCAAGGAGTTGGCGATGTCCTTGCAAGGAGTAATGCGATTTTAAGTAAGAAGCAGGAGAAAATGGATAATCAAGGGGTCCTACTTAGGCTGTCAAGTTTGTTGAAGATTTTTATATAGATTTTCAAATTAATCTCCCGTATACTTGCTGGTTCCGGATAAATGTTGTATTTTTGCATCGTCAACAAGTAACACGACTGAACAAGCGAAAAAAAATAAAACACCTATATAAATAATACAATACCTACTATGATTAAAAAGAATCTTATCACATTACTGCTGACGGGCCTCAGTTTCTGGGGATTCAGTATGGGCGCCCATGCTGACGACGGCTCGCGCCTATGGCTTCAACAGAGCTCAAAAGGTGATGCAAGCATCTACCTACGAACAAAGAGCACACCAACTACCGACATTGCTGTTCAGGAGCTGAAGGACGGATGGAATGGAGGCCAGGTGAATCTTGAAATCAAGAAGCAGAAGGGCATGAAGCGCGATGCTTTCACCATCAGCAGCAAGAACGGCACCGTAACCATATCATCACCATCCGACATAGGACTGCTATACGGCGCATACAAGCTCCTGCAATTGCAGACCGTGGGAAGCGCGACTGCCAATTTCAGCATCACAGAAAGTCCATTCCATGACATCCGTCTGCTGAACCACTGGGACAACCTGGACGGAAACAGCGAACGCGGCTATGCCGGCAAGAGCATATTCTGGAAAGTGCAAGGTTTCCCCAGGACGATTGGCGAGAATGCCACAGCCGACATACGCAATAACCCTCTTAACAATACCGCCTATGCTCGTGCCAACGCATCAGTGGGCATCAACGGTGCTGTACTCAACAATGTCAATGCATCGCCAAAGGTTCTGACTACGGAAGTGCTGCGCATGGCAAGCCAGTATGCCAACGTGCTTCGCCCATACGGCATCCGCGTATACCTTGCAGTAAACTTCTCCAGCCCTGTAGTGGTAGGCGGACTGAAGACTGCCGACCCTATGGACAAGGAGGTGCAGAACTGGTGGAAGAACAAGGCAAAGGAGATCTACAGCATGATACCTGACTTCGGAGGATTTCTCGTGAAGGCCAACAGCGAAGGCCAGCCAGGACCTATGGACTACGGACGCACACATGCCGATGGCGCAAACCTCCTCGCACGCGCCCTTCGCCCTTACGGCGGCATAGTGATGTGGCGAGCATTTATCAACAATCCTACCGATCCCGACCGTGCAAAGCAAGCACGTATTGAGTTTGAACATCTCGACGGACAGTTTCTTGACAATGTAATCATACAGGTGAAGAATGGCCCAATCGATTTCCAGCCACGCGAGCCATTCAACGCCCTCTTCGACGCTCTCCACAAGACTGCCGAGATGCCAGAATTCCAAATCACACAGGAATACCTCGGACAAGCCAATCACCTCGCCTATCTGGGAACCATGTGGGAAGAATTCTTCAAGGAAGTGATGACTTACGCCAACTATAAGCAAAACCAGCTTCGTGCCCGTTACAATGCCATCGCTGGTGTGGCAAACACAGGCACCGACGCCGACTGGACCGGACATCCGTTAGCACAGTCAAACTGGTATGCATTCGGTCGCATGGCATGGAACCCTGACCTGGATGCCAAAAGCATTGCTGACGAATGGGTACATCTCACATACCCATCGCTCGACGACAAGCAACACGCCACCCTCGTCTCTATGCTCATGCGCAGCCGAGAGGCTGTGGTGGACTACGAGATGCCTATTGGCCTTCATCACCAGTTTGGCGATTCGCACTATGCTCCCGGAGCATGGGACAACCGTCCAATACGACGCGACTGGCTCCCTGTGTTCTACAATCAGGCAGACGCCAACGGCATCGGATTCGACCGCACAAAGGCTACAGGAACCGACAACACATCGCAATACAACCCAGAATTCGGAGACATGGTAGAGGACATCAGGACCTGTCCTGACAAATATCTTCTTTGGTTCCATCACGTGAGTTGGAACCACAAGTGCCAAACTGGACGAACCGTATGGGAGGAACTTTGCTATCGCTTCCAGAATGGCATAAACGAGGCACGTCAGCTGCAGCGCGACTGGAACTCGCTCGAAGGAGCAATAGATCCTGACATCTTCCACGATGTACAGGTGCGCCTTATGACACAAACTCGCGATGCAGAATGGTGGAAGGACGGTTGCCTGCTCTATTTCCAGACATTGCACGGAATGTCATTCCCTGACTTCCTCGAGCCACCTACCCACACTCTGGATGAATGCAAGAACAGCCGACTGAACGTAGGACTGTACAGAAGCCCAACGCACGAAGAGCTCAACAAGGTCAGATAAAGCAGATTAAAGCAAACAAAAAAGCACTTACGAAATGTTCGTAAGTGCTTTTTGTAGCGCGGGGGGGTCACGATCCCTCGACCTCCGGATTATGAATCCGACGCTCTAACCAGCTGAGCTACCGCGCCATCATTTTTGTTTAGCGAGTGCAAAGGTACGACAGTTTTTTCTAACTGACAAATATTTTGCGCTTTTTTTGCCGAGCAATATTGTTTTTTTGTTTGTTTTCCTTTAATATTGGTCTATATTACGAAGTATCTTTGCTATTCCTTCGTCATCAACCGTATCCGTCACGATATCGGCACATGCCTTAACTTCATCGCTCGCATTGCCCATAGCCACACCTATTCCGGCATGCAGAAGCATCTGCTTATCGTTGCCTCCATCGCCAAAAGCCATAGTCTGACTGATGTCGATGCCAAGGTACTGGCACACAGCATCAATACCCGTCGCCTTGCTGAGTCCCTTGCGTATGCAGTCGGCAAAATAAGGGTGCCAACGCTGAGCGTCGCAGTTCTGCAGCACCTCGTTCATGATGTGAGGTTCCTGATTGATATCGAAGAATGCGATGACCTGCACGATGTCCTTATTGAGTGCTTCCTCAGGCTGCAGGACACGAGGTGTCTGAAGGTCGAGCAGTTCGAACACTTCCTGGAAATTCTCGTTGTAGTGAGTCACGAAAGCTTCATCGCCGGTGGCATAAGTGACTGCGATTGGCGTGTGCTGCTGATAGGCGACCATGCGACGCACATCGTCCTTATCCACAGGTACATGACTGATCACATCTCCATCGGCCGTGCAGATGCTGGCGCCATTGGACGACATGATACCGTCGTACTCCAAGTCGGCAATATTGTTGATGAATGGTATAGGGCGACCTGTAGCTATGAACACCTTAATGCCCCGTTGGTGCACTTCACGAACCGCCTGAAGGGTGGACTCGGGGATGGCGTGAGTCTTGAACGACACAAGCGTACCATCGATATCGAAGAAGATTGCTTTAATCATACCATCACTTCTTTAAGATATCGAAGGCTCCAAGCTGATCAAGGAACACAAGTCCAATGGCGAGTGGCGCAATGTAACGCAACGAGAAGATAAGCACCTTGAAATAAGGAGTAGGTATGTCGCCACGATTGCTTATCTCGTCACGATAGAGCTGACGGTCAAGTATCCATCCGGCAAAGATGGATATGAGCATTCCGCCAAGAGGGAGAAGCACCATGCCCGAGAAGTCGTCGAACAGGGAGAAGATGTTGCGACCAAAGATCTGAACATCCGCCAACGGACCGAACGAGAGACTGCACACCGTGCCAAGCACGAGTAGCGAAACCGTGATGAGTGTAGCACCACGGCGACGGCTAAACTTGAACTCCTCAGTAATATACGCCGTGGCAACCTCATGGAGCGAAATGGCACTCGTGAGTGCTGCCACAAACAGGAGGAAATAGAACAGCGTAGAGAAGATGATAGCAAGGAAGGTACCATTGCCGAACGACTGGTTGAACACGTTAGGCAGCGAGATGAAGGTGAGACTTGCGCCTGCACCTACCTCATTGGGATCCATACCTATATTAAATACTGAAGGGAAGATGATGAAACCTGCCATGATGGCAATGAGTGTATCGATGACACTCACATGGACTGCAGTCTTCGCGAGAGGCGTAGACGGCTCAAAGTAGCTTGCATAGGTGCAAAGGCATCCCATACCAAGCGACAGGGAGAAGAATGCCTGTCCCATGGCACCGAGAATGACGGTACTGTTGACCTTCGACCAGTCGGGGCGAAGAAGGAACTCGATGCCTTGCGAAGCGCCTGGCAGCATGACTGAGCACACCACGAGCACGATGGTGATGATAAAGAGCGTAGGCATCATGAGTTTTGAGAACTTCTCAATGCCCGACTGCACTCCTCGTGTAATGACATAATGTGCTATGAGTATGAAAGCTGCAAGCCACAGAGTAGGAATCCATGGATCGGAAGTGAAGGCTGAGAATATCTCACCATACTGAGTGGCAGGAATGTCGGAGAATGCATTGGTGAGCGAGAGGTAGGTGTAGTGCATGGTCCACGCACCAACCACGGAGTAGTAGCACAGGATGAACCATCCGCAGAACACTCCAAGGCGTCCAACCCATTTCCAACGTCCACCATTCGACAGGATGCGATAAGCTCCCGCCGTATTGGAATGTGTGTGGCGGCCGATAAGGAATTCGCTGATCATGATAGGCAAACCCAGCATGAGGATACATACGATGTATATGATGATGAAGGCAGCACCTCCGTTCTGTCCCGTCTCGATAGGAAAGCGCCATACGTTGCCAAGACCAACCGCCGAACCAGCTGCTGCAAGTATGGCTCCTAATTTCGAACCGAAATTCTCTCTGTTATTTTCCATGTTGTGTACGATATTATGGTGCCAAGCAACGCACCGAATGTGTCTGCATAAAAGTCAAGCCATTCACCTGAACGACAAGTGGTAAGATAGGCTTGTACCAATTCCATGAGTCCGCCCCAGAATGATGGAAACAGGAATGCGGAAAGAATAAATAAAGGAGTCGTGCCTTGTCGTGCCAACCTACGGTCGATGTACATCGTCACCGCCAAGGCGCCAAACATCACAAAGTGCACCCACTTGTCGAAGAATGGGACATCATCGAGTTCAGGAACCTCCGGTACCGGAATGGTACACAAGATGGTGATGACGACGGTAAGCAGTATGGTCAATCTATACTTCATCCTTCCACTCCTTATATGGGTGATTGATCATGTACTTATTATAGTAGTGGTAGTCGCCCGTGACCTCCTTATACAAAAAGTCGGGACGCACGTATTCTTCGTCTTCGCTTTCAAGTTCGATCTCAGCCATGACGAGTCCTTCGTTATCACCGAAAAACTCATCCACCTCGATGGTATGCTTACCATTCTGTATGAGGTAGCGATCCTTAACCACCTGGCCAGGCATGCAAAGCGACATGAGCTGATGAGCATCGTCCATAGGAATCTCAGTCTCAAACTCATAGCGCGAAAGACCCGTAACTGAAGGTCCCTTGATGGTAAGGTAGGCCTTCTCACCACGTATACGGATGCGGACGGTGCGACCAGGGGCAGTTTGGAAGTACCCCTGCTCGATGTGAGTCACTTCGTAGGCAAGATGCTTGAACTCACCTCTAACCAGAAATTTTCGTTCTATTTCGTTGTGCATGGATCTTTGAGTTATGAGTTTTTTTTGGCATCCAAAGAGAAAGAAGAATTTTACAATTTACAAATGATGTTTCTATCTTATTCCTCTTTGGAGGCGAACCAATTACGAATTGCCAGTTCCGGCAAACTCCATGAGGAACGCCTTGATGAAGTCATCGATCTTACCATCCATCACGCCACCCACATCACTTGTCTGATAGTTGGTGCGATGATCCTTAACACGGCGATCGTCAAACACATACGAACGAATCTGACTACCCCACTCTATCTTTTTCTTGCCAGCCTCAATCTCCTGCTGCTTCTCCATCTTCTTGCGGAGCGCACGATCATAGAGCTGCGAGCGGAGCAAGCGAAGTGCGTTCTCACGGTTCTCCTGCTGCTTTCGTGTCTCTGTATTTTCGATGAGGATCTCCTCTTCCTCGCCTGTATCTGGGTCGACATACTGATAGCGGAGACGCACACCGGTCTCTACCTTATTGACATTCTGTCCACCAGCACCCGACGAACGGAACGTATCCCAGCTGATCTTGCTCTTGTCAATCACGACCTCAATGCTGTCATCAACGAGTGGAGTGACAAACACGCTGGCGAACGAAGTCATTCGCTTGCCCTGGGCATTGTAAGGTGACACGCGAACCAGACGGTGCACACCGTTCTCACCCTTGAGGAATCCGTATGCCTGATCGCCCTCAATCTCCATGGTAACGGTCTTTATACCAGCATCATCGCCATCGAGATAGTTGGATATGGTGACCTTATATTTATGAGCCTCAGCCCAACGCTGGTACATACGCATTAGCTGCTGAGCCCAGTCCTGAGCCTCAGTTCCTCCTGCTCCGGCGTTGATCTTGAGCACGGCATCCATGCCGTCAGCCTCTTCGCGAAGCATGTTCTTGAGTTCGAGTGCCTCAATGAGTTCAATGGCGGTTGAATAGTACTGATCCACCTCTTCCTCGGTGCTCATCTCCTCCTTGTAGAAGTCGAATGCCACCTCCGTGTCCTCAGTAGCCGACTTGACGGCATTGTAGCCATCTATCCACTTCTGTATGTCCTTGACCTTCTTCATCTGTGCCTCGGCACGCTTCTGGTCGTCCCAAAAATCTGGAGCCTGGGTACGCAACTGCTCTTCCTCAAACTCCACCTGCTTTGCATCGATGTTGAGGTAGCGATGAAGCGCCTCAACACGCTCTTTTATATCCTTTAATTGGTCTGCTGTTATCATACTGACTGTTCAATTTGCGTGCAAAGATACAAAAGAATTTTGAAAAAAGGGTAAAAAAACTGTATGAAAAGAAAAAATCCTCATTCTTAATTCTTAATTCTTAATTAAAAGCACTACCTTTGCACCTTGAAATACTACGTATAGACGTGAAATTAATTAAAAAGCTCGACATATTCATCCTCAAGAACTACCTGATATTGTTTGCCGGCACATTCTGTGTCAGCCTCTTTGTCGTCATGATGCAGTTCCTTTGGCGATGGGTTGATGAACTTGTGGGAAAAGGCCTGTCGTTCGATGTGCTTGCCAAGTTCTTCTTCTATTCAGGCGAGACGCTGGTGTCGCTTGCCCTGCCGTTGGCTGTGCTGCTGGCATCGCTGATATCGTTCGGTAACCTCGGTGAGCGACTTGAACTGCTGGCCATCAAGGCTGCCGGCATCTCATTGTTCCGCACCCTCAGGCCTCTCATCATCTTCAATGCACTGGTGATGTGCGTGTCGTTCTACTTCCAGAACAACATAGCGCCGAAGGCTGAGGAAAACCTGATGACACTCATCTACAGCATGAGGCAGAAGTCGCCTGAAGTGGAGATACCAGAAGGCGTGTTCTACAGCGGTATCGACAGGATGAACCTCTACGTCAAGAAGAAGAATAAGGATACGCGCATGTTGTACGATGTGGTGATATACAACCTCACCGATGGAGTCAACAATGCCCACATCATCCTTGCCGACTCTGCCAAGCTGGAGACCTCGAGCGACAAAACCCACATGCTGCTGCATCTCTACAGCGGTGAGCAGTTTGAAAACATGGGCTCTAACGCCTTGCAGGCTCGCAACGTGCCTTATCGCCGTGAGACATTCGTCAACAAGCGCTTCATCATCGACTTCGACACCAACTTCAACATGCAGGAGAACGAGGCCATCGGCAACCAAGCCAACACGAAGAACATGAACAAGATCATGGAGGGAGCCAAATACTACGAATACTACTGCGACAGCCTCGCTATAGAGTTCTACAACGACCACGTGGTAAGACAGCTCGGCGTAGCCAACACCTCACGCTCGTTCAAATACCCAAAACTCACGGCCGACATGGTCGATACGATCATCGTCGATTCATCCAAGATGGTAGTGAAGAAGCAAGCCTACATGGCTGTGCGTGACTCCGCTTGGAAGGCGCCGGCATCAGTCAAGAAGATCGACTTCGACAGCCTCTATAATAGTCAGCCGATATCCAACCGCCAGGGAGCCGTGATGGCAGCCCTGCAGAAGGTCAATGTGGTGCAGATGGACCTCAACTGGAACGTGCAGACCATGAAGGAGGGCGACCACCAGCTGCGCACCCACTGGGTACAGTTCTGGACCAAGATCACAATGGCACTCGCATGCTTGTTGTTCTTCTTCATCGGTGCTCCACTTGGAGCCATCATCCGCAAGGGAGGACTCGGTATGCCTGTCATCATAGCCGTAGTAATCTTCATCGTCTACTACATCATCAACACCGGTGGTATGCGATCGGGACGTGAAGGTAGTATTCCTGTATGGATCGGTATGTGGCTGAGCACAATCGTGATGACACCGCTGGGCATATGGTTCACGGTAAAGTCCAACAACGACTCAGCCGTGTTCAACATGGACTCGTACAAGAACTTCTTCAACCGTCTGTTCGGCATCCGTGCCAAGCGCCACATCACCCGCAAGGAGGTGATCATCGACGACCCTAACTACAGCGAGACGGCCGAGATGCTCACACAGCTCGAGACCGCATCGCGTGCATACCTCAAGTCATTGTCGAGAACATCCATCATAGGTTACTTCTTCCATGCCATCCGCAGCATCTTCCGACGTCAGGAGGACACCGAAGCAAACGACATCAACCGTCTCATGGAGTACACCATCGACGTTCTCTCCAACAGTAAGGACCGAAAGGTGCTGATGCTCCTCAACTACTTCCCTGTGATGGACACCAAGTCGATACGATTCTACCGACGCAGGAAGAAAGACTTCAAACAGATTATTCACTATTCTAAAGAATTAAGAAATCATATACATGCAAACATCCTCCATATTCAGTAAAGTGGAAGAAGCCATCGAAGACTTCCGCCAAGGCAAGTTTGTCATCGTGGTAGACGACGAAGACCGCGAGAACGAAGGCGACTTCATAACTCCTGCCGAACTTATCACCCCCGATAAGGTCAACTTCATGCTCCGTGAGGGACGAGGTGTGCTCTGTGCCCCTATCACCATCTCACGTGCCAAGGAGCTCGACCTTGCCCATCAGGTAGAAGACAACACATCCGTGCTGGGCACACCTTTCACCGTGACAGTTGACAAACTGGAGGGATGTACTACCGGCGTAAGCTCGTACGATCGTGCTGCCACCATCCAGTGGCTTGCCAATCCTGATGCCAAGCCAGCCGACTTCGGACGTCCTGGTCACATCAACCCGCTCTACGCCCAGGATGGCGGAGTGCTGCGACGCAGCGGCCACACCGAGGCAGCCATCGACCTTGCCCGCTTGGCAGGACTGAAGCCTGCAGCCGCCCTCATCGAGATCCTCAATCCCGATGGCACCATGGCACGCATGCCACAGCTCATCGAGAAGGCTAAGGAGTTTGGCATGAAGCTTATCCAGATCAAGGACCTCATCGCTTACCGCCTCAAGCAGGAATCACTCGTGGAGAAGGGAGTCGAAGCCGACATGCCTACCGCCTATGGACATTTCCGCATCATCCCATTCCGTCAGAAGAGCAACGGCCTCGAGCACATCGCACTTATCAAGGGCGAATGGAAGGAGGACGAACCAGTATTGGTACGCATGCACTCAAGCTGCGCTACGGGCGACATATTCGGAAGCCAGCGATGCGACTGCGGCGAGCAGCTCCACAAGTCGATGGAGCTCATCGAGAAGGAAGGCAAGGGAGCCATCGTGTACCTTATTCAGGAAGGAAGAGGCATAGGGCTGATGAACAAGATTGCCGCCTACGTGCTTCAGGAGCAGGGCGACGACACCGTGGATGCAAACATACACCTCGGATTCGATCCTGACCTACGCGACTACGGAGTTGGAGCACAGATACTCCGCGAACTCGGCATCAGCAAGCTCCGCCTGCTCACCAACAACCCTACCAAGCGCGTAGGACTCGAGGGCTACGGCATCGAGATTGTGGAGAACGTACCAGTAGAGGTCACACCCAACCAATACAACGAGCGCTACCTCCGAACCAAGCGCGACCGTATGGGACACACGCTCAACTTTAACAAGTAAGTTACAAATTATGAGTTATAAGTTGAAAATGGAAAAAGAATAAATAATATATAAGGAATAAAAACAAATACAAACATATAAAACCTATGGAAATTCTTTCAGAACGTCTCAACAGACTATCTCCTTCTGCCACTCTCGCTATGAGTCAGAAGAGTTCTGAGCTCAAGGCTCAAGGCATCGACATCATCAACATGTCAGTTGGCGAACCAGACTTCAACACTCCTGACCACATAAAGGCAGCAGCCATCAAGGCTGTGGAAGAGAACTGGAGCCGCTACAGTCCTGTACCAGGCTATCCAGAGCTCAAGAACGCCATCGTCAATAAGCTCAAGAACGAGAACGGACTCGACTACAAGCCATCGCAGATCCTCTGCTCCAATGGTGCCAAGCAGTCAGTCTGCAACGCCATCATGGCACTCGTAAACGCAGGCGACGAGGTTATCATCCCAGCACCTTATTGGGTGTCATACCCACAGATGGTACTCCTTGCTGAGGGTACACCAGTATTCATCGACGCACCTATCGAGCAGGACTTCAAGATCACACCTGAGCAGCTCGAGGCAGCCATCACTCCTGCCACTCGCGCCCTCATCCTCTGCTCTCCATCCAACCCTACAGGTTCTGTATACTCAAAGGAAGAGCTCGAAGGACTCAAGAACGTACTCCTCAAGCACGAGCGCGTCATCGTTATCGCCGACGAGATCTACGAGCACATCAACTACGTAGGTGCTCATGCATCAATGGCATCGTTCGATGACATCAAGGATCGCGTAGTCATCATCAACGGTGTTTCAAAGGCATACGCTATGACAGGCTGGCGCATCGGATTCATCGCAGCCCCAGACTGGATCGTAAAGGGATGCAACAAGCTTCAGGGACAGTACACCAGTGGTCCATGCTCCGTATCGCAGAAGGCTGCTGAGGCTGCATTCGCAGGCGACCAGCAGTGTGTCGAGGACATGCGCGTAGCATTCGAGCGCCGCAAGAACCTCATCGTAAGCCTTGCCAAGGAGATACCTGGACTTGAGGTCAACATGCCACAGGGAGCATTCTACCTCTTCCCTAAGTGCTCAAGCTTCTTCGGCAAGAAGGATGGCGACCGCGTCATCAACAACTCTACCGACCTTGCAATGTACCTCCTCGAGGTGGGCCACGTAGCAACTGTAGGCGGCGACGCATTCGGCAGCCCTGAGTGCTTCCGCATGAGCTACGCCACAAGCGATGAGAACATCATCGAGGCAATGAAGCGCATCAAGGACACCCTTGCACGCTTGAAGTAACCTAACGCACTTCAGTCATGACTATTCAAGAACGCAAAACAATACGTAAATACAAGGCTATGGATGTAGACAAGGCTCTCATCCATAGCCTTCTTGCTACAGCATCGCGTGCTGCCACCATGGGCAACATGCAGCTCTACTCAGTCGTTGAGACACGCACGGCCGAAGGCAAGGAACGCCTTGCACCGCTCCATTTCAACCAGCCAATGGTGAAAGGCGCAGCCGTAGTGCTCACCTTCATAGCCGACTTCCGCCGCTTTACCCATTGGTGCGACGTTTCCGATGCCGATGCCGGCTACGACAACTTCCTGTCCTTCACCAATGCGATGACCGACTGCATGCTCTTCTGCCAGAACTTCTGCACCCTTGCTGAGGAGGCAGGACTGGGCACATGCTTCCTCGGCACCACGGTCTACAATCCAAAGGGAGTCATCGAGGCATTGCAACTGCCACGTCTCACCTTCCCTGTAGCTACCATCACCGTAGGATGGCCTGATGAGGACCCAGCGCAGACCGACCGTCTCGACATCTCTGCCATCATCCACGAGGAGACATACCACGATGCTTCGGACGAGGAGATCAAATCCATGTTCGCCTACAAGGAGTCCCTACCAGAGAACAAGCACTTCGTTGAGGTCAACGGCAAGACCACCCTTGCACAGGTATTCACCGACTGCCGCTACACCCGCAAGGACAACGAAGCCATGTCCGACGGCATGCTTGAGGCACTTCAGCAGCAGGGATTCCTGCAGTGTCCCCCCAGCACGCCCACTCACTGATTATGAAATCTACTGCCAGCAGCAGCTCGACGACATGCTCGATGACATGGATGGACGCTGCTTTGGCGAAATGGCAGAAGGCCAATTCGTAAGGTCGCACTAACAGAAGAATGACAAATAGAAACAGCAAAGAGGCAAGAGCGAACTGCTCTTGCCTCTTCGTTATTATTGTTTATTTCTTCTTCATGCCTTCGATGACTCCTTTCACCTTGGCTACGCCTTTCTTCACGCCGCGCTCCACCTTCGATCCGATGGTGTCCATCACGACTTCGGCATTGTTCATCGTGTTCTTGGCTATGACCTTGCGATACTGAGTCTGCAACGATGTGTATTCCTTTATCTTGTCGTTGTTCTCAGCGTCTGAGCTTGCCTTGAATTCCTTCGAGATCTTGCTGTAGCGCTCTTTCCAGATGCTGACCAACGAATCATTGAGTTCATCCTTCTCATAGCATTTCATCTCAGCCACGAGTACCTGAAACTTCTTCAGCACAGCGTCTGTACTTGTCTTCTTTTGTGCGCTGACGCTCAGTACGCCTGCCATCAGCATTAACATGATAAATCCAAATTTCTTCATGACCTTAAAAAAATTATTTATTCAAATGCCATTCACGCTTCGTGATGGTGCGGCAAAGATACGACATTTAATTCAATAAGGAGCAGTCGACATCTGATATTTAACGTTAATTATCCAATTTTAAGCGAAGAATAACTGTTCTACTATTCTCGCACCCTGCGGACAAGCGATGACAGAAGATGAAGGGGACATTAGAAGTCGAGTGTAACACCAAGACCAATCACGCGGTTCTCGCGCTTGAAGTGGTCTGTACCTGTGAGGGCACCGCTTGCCACGAGGGCACCAGCTGCCTCAGGACCTGCAGCAAGTCCTGCTATGCTGCTCGTACCATTGTAGTCAGCCGATACTTTGTCGTACTGCTGGTAGAAGGTCTGTAAATAGCCAGCCTCAACGCCGATGGTCTTGTTGATCTGATACTTTACACCGATGCCGAACGAATTGGAGTTGGTTGCGAACGAGATGTCACGCATTACTGGGTCGGTGTTAGGATAGTTGGTCAACTGCCATCCTGCACTTACGGTAAGAGCCTTTGTGATGTCCCACTCAGCACCAGCAGTCACTTCGAATGTGCCACCACTCAGGAGTTTGTTGGCTTCACCATAGCGAGTAGCCTGCTTGTCCCAATAGTAGTGGTAACCAGCATTGATGCGAACGGATGAGATTGGCGAGTACTGTGCACCCAGAGTCAGGATAGCTGGCACATCATCGGCAACCTTATTGCCATGTTTGAACTGATTGAGTGCAGCAAGGTTGTCTGCACTGGCACTGTTGGCACTCTCGTTCTTTAAGCGAATCTTTGTCTTGAACTCATACTTGGCAGCGAAGTTCCAGTGCTCGTTGAGCTTCCAGTCGAGACCGATGACTGGTGTGAGTCCCCAAGCTACCTGGTCGCAGTTGAGCTCAACATCCTGAGTTGCTACAGCAAGCGTACCTGTAGTGATGGCGCTCTGCTTCAGTTCCTCGGCCATAGCAGCATACTCCTGTGCCTGCTCAATAGCACCCTCCTCAGCCAACTGCTCTGCTTTCAATGCAGCCTGTCCTGCATTGAACTGTGCCTGCGATGAGAGGTTTGTAAAGTACTCGTTGGCGTTCAGCATGCCTGTTGCACCCTCTACGGCAACTGAAATGTTGCGAAGGTATCCGAAGTAGTTGTTGGTTGAATATGATACACGCACACCACCGTAGAGGCTGAGGTTGTCAGTAATCTTATAGCCTGCACCGAGCTGGAAACCGAACTGATAGGCACGTCCACGCATATACGACTCTACATCGTAGGCCTTGATGCCCACCTTGCTGCCAAGCACTGGGAGGAGTGCCACCTGGCTCTCGAACGAACCGAGGCCCTGTGCAAACTCGCATTTACCGCCACCGCCTACGATACCGAAGTCGAAACTTACCGCCCACTTGTCGTTGAAGTTGTAAGATGCCTGAAGTGATGGTACGATAGGAGCGATGGCTTCACCCTTGAAGAGCTTGCCAACCTTGTTGTCGTAGCCAGCATTTCGCACACCGTAAGCAAATGGAGCGAACGAACTGGTCACGTTACGCTGCTGATTGACGTTCATCAGTCCCAGTGAGAAGTGGAAACCTTTGTCGAGGAATGTCACTCCGGCAGGGTTATTGTACAATGCAGAAATGCCGATCATGGCATCCTGACTTGGGTTGCGAAGGAAAGCAATGCTCTGATTAGTATTGGTGAGATAACCACCAGCAAGTGCAGAAGTGCTGCACACTGCAGCAAGTGATGCTGCCGCAAAAATCCTTTTCATCATTTTTTACCTTAATGTTTGTTACCTGATTATAATGTATTCAATCTGTAGTCGTTTTACCGATTGCGCTGCAAAGGTACGTTAAATAATTTAAATAACAATACATTTTGAATATATTTCATCTCGTATTGAACATATTTATTAGTCTATTTACAGAAATTGTCATATATTTGCACCGTTAAAAAGCAATTATCACCATGAAACGACTTCTATCACTCATCATACTTTTTACAGCGCTGTCGCTATCTTCATGCATCAAGGAAGACTACCCCGACGCTACGAGAACCGGAAACTTCGAAGCCCTGTGGCGTCTGATGGACGAGCACTACTGCTTCTTCGACTACAAAAAGGAGGCTCTGGGAGTGGACTGGAACGAGATCCACGCACGCTACGCAAAGCAAGTGGACGATGCGATGACACCTCAGCAGCTGTTTGAAGTGCTGTGCAACATGATTGGCGAACTGAAGGACGGTCACGTGAACCTGGGTGCCGCCTTCGACCTCGGTCGCAACTGGAGTTACCACGAGGACTATCCTCGCAACTACAACGACAGCATCATCATGGCTACATACCTCGGTCACGACTACAAGATTGCTGCAGGACTGAAGTACAAGTTGCTCGATGACAACATAGGCTACGTACGCTGTGCAAGCTTCAACAGCGGTGTGGGGCACGGCAACGTGTCGTACATGCTTGAAGACCTTGCTACGTGCACGGGTATTATAATAGATGTACGCGCGAATGGTGGCGGCGAACTGACCAATGCTCACAACCTTGCATCACACTTCATCAACGAGCGCACACTCATCGGCTACATAAGTCACAAGACCGGCAAGGCGCACGATGCCTTCTCCACCCCACAGCCCGAATACCTAAACCCAGGATCAGGAATGCGATGGCAGAAGCAAGTCATAGTGCTCACGAACCGCGAATGCTACTCAGCCACCAACGACTTCGTGCGATGCATGAAGCTCGCTCCACACTGCACCATCATGGGCGACAAGACTGGCGGCGGATCGGGTATGCCATTCACGAGCGAGTTGCCCAACGGTTGGAGCGTACGCTACTCGGCTGTAGTAAACTATGATAAGAACATGAATCACACCGAGTTCGGCATTGAGCCCGATATACATTGTGAGATGAGCGGGGCTGACACTCAACGGCAGCGTGACACCCTCATTGAGACAGCAAGAACCATACTAAAACAACAATAACATCAACATGAAAACTTACAAGAAAGTACTATCAGCCATCATTATCATTCCTCTGGTACTGATGGTAGTCATCATGATTGCCGCCGCTCCAGTAGGACGACGCTACGTCAACAGCCACGGAGAGGAACTCATAGGTCGCAAACTTGAACTGGAAGGCTTCACGTTCAATTATCTCACCGGATGCGCTTCGCTCAATGACCTCACCGTCTATGAGAAGGATGGCGAGGCGGTATTCATGCAGATTGAGGATCTCGACCTCAACCTCTCTATGATAGAACTGCTGCGAGGCAACATCGACATTGAGAGCCTCGACATCGAAGATGCAAAAATATACGTTACACAGAAGGGTTCGAAGTTCAATTTCGACGACATGGTAGAGTTTTTCGCTTCCGACGAGGAGGCTTCGGAGTACAAGATCGGAGACCTCGAACTGGATGGATGCGACATCATCTACACCGACCTCACAGAGCCTTCAATGCCTTTCTCGTACGAGATTCACGACTTCGAACTCGAAGCAGAGAATTTCACCACGACAGGTTATAACCACATAGAAATCAATGCCGAGCTTGGAAAGGACGGCGAGGTGGAAGCGGTGTACGACGGTTCGATAACCAGCATGGACGATGCCACCCTGAAGCTTAACATTGAGGACGTGGACCTCACTGCCCTCTCGCCTATGTTCATACAGATGTTCGGACGCGAAGTGACATCGGGCACGTTCAGTATGCACTCGGAAGTGGCAATCCTCAATCGTCACATCAATGCTGACAACCATATCCTCATCGACCGCCCAGAGGTGAAGAAAGTGAAGGGACTCTCCTTCAAGCCTGAGTACAAGAGCATACCTCTCAAGACGGCACTCTATTTCCTGAAGGATAAGCACGACCGCTGCGAGATCGACCTCCCTGTCACAGGTTCGCTCGATGACCCACGCTTCTCTTACCAGCGCACCCTGATGCGCAGTTTCGGCCGCTTCATCGTGAAGGTGATCACTTCACCATTCAAGAAGAAGGAAGCGATCGAAATCGATGAGGATGAGTGAAGAGGTGAGAGGTGAGAGGTTAAAGGTTAGAGGTTAAAGGTTAGAGGTGAGAGGTTAGAGGTTAAAGGTGAGAGGTGAGAGTAAAAAAATGCCTCCGAAGAGGAAGAAGAAAGAGTTATAAGTTATGCTTTATCATTCAATCTCTTTGGAGGCAATACCTATCTTACTTTGGAAGCAAAAACAATTCTCCGACCTACAACTCTATCGTAGGAAGATTGAGGAAGGAGAGGCGACCACTGCGTATTGGGAACACCACATCGTAGCGTGAGCGGACCTTCTTCTTTCCTTGCTTTGCAGGTTTGAATTTCAACATCTTAGCTACACGTACAGCCTCAGCATCCAGAGCCGGATCAACGCTCTGCAGAAGCTGAGTCTGTTCTACTTTGCCTTTTGTACCTATCAGCACAGCCACAACGATGCGCCCGTCGACCTTCTTGCGGTCCGATGGGCTGTGAAAGTTCTTCTCCAGAAAGCGGTTCAATCCCTTATTGCCACCCTTGTACTTGGGTGCCTCGCGAGGTTGATCGTCATTGCGCTGTGCACGGCGCTGAGGCATGGCATCATCGAACGAAAAATACTGGGCGTTTGCGCTACCGGCAAGCACCCATTGCATCACGGCAAGAAGCAGTAGTATGGTGACTCGTTTCATAAAATAATTATCGTGTTTTGTAATTTCGACTACAAAATTACAGCATTAAAACGACTTTTCGGGCTTTTAACGAAAAAAAATGGATGACAAAGCCTAAAAAGTTCACTCTTTATTACATAAACCTCAAAAAAAAGTAGTAATTTTGCGGCAATTTTGGGTCGTCATGTACTTTTCATCGTGCAAACGGCACGTTCCATACATGCTCCAGATGAGACTTGAATGAAATAAAATCACAACAGTATAACATCATTTTTTGAAGTATTAATTTTTATGGCTGACATCAAGAAAATCAAGACAGCACTTATCTCCGTCTATCACAAGGACGGGCTTGACGAACTTCTTTCTGCACTCAACGCTCAGGGCGTGAAGTTCCTCTCTACAGGCGGTACACAATCATTTATCGAAAGCCTTGGCTACAAGTGTGACAAGGTTGAAGACCTCACTACATACCCTTCCATCCTCGGTGGACGCGTAAAGACTCTCCATCCAAAAGTATTTGGTGGCATCCTCGGTCGTCGTGAACTCGAAAGCGACCAGAAGGAGATGGCACAGTACGAGATCCCAGAGATCGACCTCGTAGTCGTAGACCTCTACCCATTCGAGGAGACAGTTGCCAACACTAACGACGAGCCAACCATCATCGAAAAGATCGACATAGGCGGTATCTCGCTCATCCGTGCAGCTGCCAAGAATTTCAACGACGTAGTCATCGTACCTTCAAAGGCTGAATACCAGATGCTCACAGACATCGTCAAGGCACAGGGCGCAGAGACTACCAAGGCACAGCGCAAGCAGTTTGCCGAGCGTGCATTCGGAGTGTCATCACACTACGACACAGCTATCCACGCTTACTTCGCAAAGTAATAGCATTGGAGGCAGACTAACGTTTCAGATTTCATTATCATTTTAATCTTCGATTCATTACAACATGGGATTTTTCTCACTCACACAGGATATTGCGATGGACCTCGGTACTGCAAATACCATCATCACTTGCAATGGTAAGATTGTAGTCGACGAACCATCGGTCGTAGCCCTCGACAAGAAGACAAACAAGATGATTGCCGTAGGTCAGAAGGCGAAGATGATGTACGAGAAGACACATGACAACATCCGCACCTGCCGTCCACTCCGCGACGGAGTCATCGCCGACTTCGATGCATGCGAGAAGATGATGCGCGGACTCATTGACATGGTCAATGCCGGACGTCACCTCTTCACTCCTTCGCTCCGCATGGTGATCGGCGTGCCATCAGGCAGCACAGAAGTTGAGCTCCGTGCCGTACGCGATAGTGCTGAGCGCTCAAAGGGACGCGACGTATATCTGATCTACGAGCCAATGGCAGCAGCCATCGGTTGCGGTATCGACGTTGAAGCGCCTGAGGGCAGCATGGTAGTTGATATCGGCGGTGGATCAACAGAGATCGCTGTCATCTCGCTCGGCGGTATCGTAACCAACAACTCCATCCGCGTAGCAGGCGACGAACTCACTGCCGACATTCAGGACTACATGAGCCGCCAGCACAACGTGAGGGTATCGGAGCGTATGGCTGAGCGCATCAAGATCAACGTAGGCTCGGCTCTTACCGACCTTGGCGATGAGGCTCCTGAGGACTACCTCGTACACGGTCCTAACCGTATCACCTTCCTTCCAATGGAGATCAGCGTATGCTATCAGGAGATCGCTCACTGCATCGACAAGACACTTGCAAAGATTGAGACTGCCGTGCTCCAGGCACTCGAGCAGACTCCTCCTGAGCTCTATGCCGACATCGTAAAGAACGGTATCTGGCTCACAGGTGGCGGTGCATTGCTTCGTGGCCTTGACCGTCGTCTCACAGACAAGATCAAGATTCCATTCCACGTTGATGACGACCCATTGCACTCTGTAGCCAAAGGTACAGGTATTGCACTCAAGAACGTGCACAACTTCCAGTTCCTCATGAGATAATAAATGCAGAATCTATTTGATTTCTTCATCAACTACAAACACTGGTTCGTATTCATCATGCTCGAGATAGTGAGCCTCGTCTCGCTGTTCAGCTACAATGGATATCAGAAGAGTGTATATTTCACTACTGCTAATAGCGTAGTAGGCACTGTCTACTCCGCCATTAGCAGTGTTTCGTCATACATTGACCTCAAGGATGTCAACAATCAGCTTGAGGCCGACAACGAGACCCTCCGCCAGCAGGTACAGGTGTTGCAACAACAGCTCCTCGAGGCAGGGCTCGACTCGATGGAGATGATGGAGGCCGTTCAGCCCTACACCATCATCAATGCACTGGTGGTCAACAACTCACTCCACCGCAGCAACAACCTCATCACCATCAACAAGGGACGCGCCGACGGCATAGCTCCCGAGATGGGCGTGGTAAGCTCGAGCGGAGTGGTAGGCATCGTCTACATGGTGTCCGACCACTACTCCATCGTCATGCCGCTGCTCAACGAGCACTCGAAGATCAGTTGCCGCGTCAAGGGGTCGGAATACTTCGGCACGCTGCAGTGGGAACGAGGCAAGACCGATGTGGCAGTAGCATCAGGATTCCCACGCCATGCCAAGCTCAAGGTGGGCGAGGTGGTGGAGACCAACGGATTTTCCGACATCTTCCCCGAAGGCATCCCTATCGGCTATGTGTTCAAGGTTCAGAACTCGCCCGACGGCATGAGCTACCAGCTCCGCCTGCAGCTCTACACCGACTTCAAGCGTCTGCGCAACGTAAGCGTGATAACCGACTACACCCAGCCTGAGCGCATCACCCTGGAGCAGAAGGCCGACTCGCTCACACTCGACGACTGATGTCCCGATGGCCAATGCGCTCCCCACTCACATTCGATGCTCCTGCTGACCGATTACAAACCCCTCATTACAACCATTCGACACATTGAACTCCACATTCTTCATCCGACTGCTCCGCCTCACCATCCTGCTCATACTGCAGATACTGGTGTTCAACAACATCCATCTGATGGGCTACGCCACTCCGCTCCTCATCGGATACATGCTCCTGTGCTTTGAGCGCGGATCGTCACGAATAGGATTGCTGCTTTGGGGCTTCGTCATCGGCATCGTGTTCGACGTCTTCTCCAACACCGCCGGCATGGCATCAGCCTCATGCACCCTGCTTGCCATGATGCAGCCCAAGCTGATGCAGATGTTCCTCCCACGCGATGCCGACGAGGACTTCAAGCCATCCCTCAGTTCGATGGGCTTCTGGAAATATCTGCTCTATGCCTTTCTGGGCATGCTCATCCTCCATGCCACTTTCTACTCACTCGATGCATTCACCATCAACGACTGGCAACTCACCCTCATAGCCATAGGCTCGAGCGCAGCACTTGCCACGCTGCTCTGCATAGCCACTGAGCTCTTCGTACGTTTCAAATGAAAGATCACAGCCACGAATACAGGAAGTTTGTAATTGGCGGCATTGCACTGGTCATCGTCGTCTGCTACATCATACGCCTTGCATTCCTTCAGCTCATGAGCGAGGACTACAAAGCGCATGCTGACAGCAATGCCTTCCTCAACAACGTGATCTTCCCTTCGCGAGGCGTCATCTACGATCGCAACGGCGAACTGCTCGTATACAATCAGCCTGCCTACGACATCATGGTAGTGATGCGCGAGGTGACCGACCTCGACACCCTCGACTTCTGCAGCACACTGGGCATTACGCCCGACGACTTCGACCACAAGATGGAAGTCATAAAGGACAGGAGCCGCAACCCAGGCTATTCATCCTACACCCAGCAGCTCTTTATGTCGCAGATCCCTGCTGAGGAATTTTCCACCTTCCAGGAGAAACTGTTCCGCTACCATGGATTCTACGTACGCGAACGTGCCATACGCCGCTACAACTTCCCTTACGCCGCCCATGTGCTGGGCGATGTGGCAGAAGTGTCGCCCAAGGACATCGAGCTCGATGACTACTACGAGTCGGGCGACTACATAGGCAAGCAGGGCGTGGAGCGATCGTACGAGCCTATACTGCGAGGCAAGAAGGGCGTGCAGGTGCTCCTGCGCGATGCCCGAGGCCGCATACAGGGCCACTACAAGAACGGAGCATTCGACCAGAGCCCCGAACCGGGCAAGAACATCACCCTGTCCATCGACCTTGAACTGCAGAAGCTTGGCGAGAAACTCATGCGAGGCAAGATGGGCAGCATCGTAGCCATTGAGCCAAGCACGGGCGAGGTGCTGTGCATGGTGTCCGCCCCATCGTACGATGCAAGGCGTATGGAAGGCAAGCAGCGAGGCAAGAACATGGTGCAGATGCAGAAGGACCCGATGAAGCCAATGCTCAACCGTGCCATACTCGGCACCTACCCTCCTGGATCGACATTCAAGACCTCACAGGCACTCACCTTCCTTCAGGAGGGAGTGATCACGGGCAGCACCGCCTACCCTTGCAGCCGCGGATTCCGCTTCGGCCGCCTGAAGGTGGGATGCCACGGACATGCGGCACCGCTGCCACTCGTGCCAGCCATCGCAACCTCATGCAACGGTTACTTCTGCTGGGGACTCTACCACATGCTCAGCAACCGAACAAAGTACAGCACCCTCCACGAGGCCATGACCACATGGAAGGACTACATGGTAAGCATGGGCTTCGGCTACAAGCTGGGCATCGACATGCCATCCGAGGCACGAGGCATGATACCTAATGCCGACTACTACACCAACGCATTCAAGAGCGGATGGTCGCCACTCTCCATCATCTCCATCGCCATCGGACAGGGAGAGGTGACGCTCACCCCGCTGCAGATAGCCAACCTTGGGGCCACCATTGCCAACCGCGGCTACTACATCACCCCTCACGTGGTGAAATCGATTGAGCACGGACACATAGCCGACTCGCTCACCGTCAAGCACACCACCAAGGTCGACACGAAGTACTACGAGATGGTCGTAGCCGGCATGCGCCGCGCCGTGCTTGGAGGTACCTGTAAGAGTGCCAACACAGGAATGTACGAAGTGTGCGGAAAGACCGGTACGGCACAGAACCGAGGTCACGACCACTCCGTGTTCATGGGCTTCGCGCCGATGAACGAGCCAAAGATAGCCATTGCCGTCTATGTGGAGAACGGAGGATTCGGTGCCCACTTCGGCGTACCTATCGGAGCCCTGATGATGGAGCAGTTCATCAACGGAAAGCTCTCCCCTGGCAGCCAGGCAAAGGCAGAGACATTTGCAAACAAACGAATCTTCTATGGTACAAGAGAACGATAACAAAGGCATATTCCTCAGCATCGACTGGATCACCATCCTCCTCTACGTGATACTCATCACGTGGGGTTGGTTCTCTGTGTGCGGAGCCTGCTACGACTTCAACAATCCCGACCTGTTCGGATTCGAGAGCAACAGCGGCAAGCAGATGGTGTGGGCATTCACCTCGCTCGGCCTTGCAGCCATGCTCATGATGGTGGAAAAGAAATTCTACGACACGGGAGCATACGTGATATACGGCACGATGCTACTTGCCCTGCTCGTCACCATAGTCATTGCCCCCGACACCAAGGGATCGCGATCCTGGATACCTATTGGTCCCGTCAAGATCCAGCCAGCCGAGTTTGCCAAGTTTGCCGTAGCCCTTGCGCTGGGCAAGTACATGGACTCGTTCGAGTTCAACATCCACCGCACCAAGGACTTCATCGTCACCGTGGCAATGATACTCGTGCCCATCGTCATCATCATCCTGCAGAAGGAGACGGGTACGGCACTCGTCTACCTCACCTTCTTCCTCGTCCTCTACCGCGAGGGCATGACGGGCAGCCTGCTCTTCTCGGCATTTGCAGCCGTGGTCTACTTCGTAGTGGGCATGAAGTATAGCGGCGACATCGTCAGCGACCATCTGCCCGTCATCATAGGCGAATTTGCCGTGCTGCTGCTGGCACAGATCTTCACCACCGTCATGACCTGGGTATACACTAAAAACGTGTTTGCACTCAAGGTCATGGGATTGGGAGGCATAGGCATCACAACAGTCTCCATCCTGTTCTCCATCTACGTCATACCGTTCGACATCTGCAACCTGCTCCTCGCAGTATGCATCGGTCAGATAGTGCTACTCATCGGGCTGTGGATACACGAGCGCCTCTACAAATACATCCTCATAGCAGGCTTTGCCCTCTGCTCCACCGTGTCGTTCTACATCTGCCACACCGCCTTCGAGCACCTTGCCGACCATCAGCGCATACGTATCGAGGTGCTGCTTGGCATGAAGGAAGACCTCCGCGGTGCCGGCTACAATGTCAATCAGGCGAAGATAGCCATCGGCTCGGGAGGCATGTACGGCAAGGGATTCCTCAACGGCACCCAGACCAAGCTCAAGTACGTGCCCGAGCAGCACACCGACTTCATCTTCTGCACCGTGGGCGAGGAAGAAGGCTTCGTGGGCTGTACGGGAGTGCTGCTGTTCTACCTCCTCTTCATCTGGCGCCTGATAGCAGTTGCCGAACGCCAGCCCGACACCATGGGACGAGTGTATGGTTACAGCGTGGTGAGCATCTTCCTCTTCCACCTCTTCATCAACGTGGGCATGGTGCTTGGCCTCACGCCAGTCATCGGCATCCCATTGCCCTTCTTCTCCTATGGAGGCAGTTCGCTATGGGGATTCACCATCCTGCTCTTCATCTTCCTTAGGATGGATGCCGAGCGCAACCTGAAGCGCCAGTGATGCCACAATAGCAGGAACCACATCATCATTGGGGCGACACATGTCCACAATAGCCAGAGCACAAGTATAGAAAAGTTCGCAAACAAATATGGAAGAACAGAAAAAAGGCAAAATACTCTTAGTCGACGACAACGAGGATGTCCTCTTGTCGCTCAACCTGTTGCTGAAGCCTCATGTCGAAGCTATCAGAGCAATAACCAAGCCCGAACGAATCATAGAGTTCATGGATAGTTTTGCACCCGACGTGATACTTCTTGACATGAACTTCCGCCGCGATGCGATAAGTGGCGAGGAAGGCTACGAATGGCTTGCTGCCATAATGAAGCACAATCCACGAAGCGTGGTACTGTTCATAACGGCATACGTCGATACGGAGAAGGCGGTTCGTGCCATCAAGGCAGGAGCCATCGACTTCATCCCTAAACCATGGGACAAGCAGAAAATGCTTGATACCGTGCACAGTGCCATCGCTCTCAGCTATAGCCGACAGGGCAAAGAGGCTGTACAGTCCGTTCAGGACGAGACCTTCAGTCGTATGATAGGCGAATGTCCCGCCATACTTGATGTGAAACGCCAGATAGCACGAGTAGCTGTTACTGATGCCAATGTGCTGATAACGGGCGAGAACGGCACAGGCAAGGATGTGGCAGCACATGCCCTTCACGAGCTTTCCGCACGCAGCGGCAAGCAGTTCGTCTGCATCGATCTTGGATGCATTCCCGAGATGCTATTCGAAAGCGAGCTCTTCGGCTACGAACGTGGAGCCTTTACCGATGCCAAGACCTCAAAGGAGGGAAGAGTCGAGGCTGCCGATGGTGGCACGTTGTTCCTTGATGAGATAGGCAACCTTTCTGCCCAGACTCAGCAGAAACTCTTGACGGTGATAGAGAAGCGAGTGGTGTCGCGCATCGGAAGCAACAAGTCAAAGAATGTCGATGTGCGACTCATCTGTGCAACCAATGCCGACCTCTATGCCAAGGTTAGAGAGGGTGAGTTCCGTCAGGACCTGCTGTATCGCATCAACACAATAGAACTTCACCTGCCACCTTTGCGTGCACGCGGTATGGATGTCATTCTGCTTGCGGAGCACTTCATCCGCATCATGGCTTCAAAATACGGGAAGACCGTTCCGACGCTTGCCGAATCGGCTAAGCAAAAACTCATGCAACACCCATGGCCAGGCAATATCCGTGAACTGCAGCACAGTATGGAAAGAGCCATCGTCCTTTCTGGCAAGGCTATCCTTGAAGCTGACGACATCCCATTGGAGGCAAAAAGCCCATCCCCTACCCCACAGCAGGAGGGAGAAGGAAGTCTCTTTGGCGTTAGCTCTCAGGATGAAGGTGGAATAACCTTCAATCTTGAGGAACTTGAACGCAAAGCTATCGCTCGTGCCATAACAGCAAGCAATGGCAATCTCACTCGTGCAGCTGAACTATTGGGCATCACACGCTTTGCCTTATACCGCAAGATTGAGAAATTAGGGGTGTGAGGGGGCGGCATCCGAAGAGAAAGTCATCGCGAAGCGCTTGGCTTGCCAAGAACATAGAAGAAGAAATTTATGATTTATTATTCAATCTTCTTCCTCTTTGGAGGCTAAACAATTTTAAGTTTTTATTTTATCATACATATATGTCATTCTTCGAAAACCTTCTTCATGGCAAGAGCATAAAGCGACTTCGATTCATGCTTGACTCGCTGCGCACTCGCGACCTAACCCTTCAGTACAACCTTGATGGCATGAAGGGCGAGGAACGTAAGCTCGCGGAGGAGATGAATGCCGTGATCAATGAGTTTCGCGAAGACATGATGAGGCAAGAGAAGCAGTACCAATACTTCGAAACGCTTCTCAACACCGTCAGCGCCATGCTGATTGTTGCCGACTCATCTGGCAAGGTTAGTTGGATGAACCAATCGGCAGTAGAAGGTCTGTGCGGATTCAAGATTCAACACCTGAACGATCTGGCGGTCGTCAATGCCGAACTACCATCCGCTCTGCAGCAGTTGCGCCCAGGCATACAGCACCTTGTACATTTCCAGCCACGATCAGCCAGTTCCGTAAAGGACTATGTGGTCAGCATGTCCTATCTATACACAAAGGGACTGACGCTCCACATCTATACCATACAGAACGTACAGACCATTGTCCAACAGAGTGAGGCTGAAGCACAGCAGAAACTGGTGCGAGTACTCACACACGAGATCATGAACTCACTCACGCCTATCATCTCACTTTCCGATACCCTCTGCGACAGCATGCAGCAGAGCTATCAGAAAGATGACGACATGCTTGCCGCCATCTGTGCCATCAACCGACGGGCAGGAGGACTATTGCAGTTTGTGGAGAACTACCGCAAGTTGCAGCACATCTCTGCTCCGCAGTATGATGATGTTACGGTTGGCAGACTTCTTGCCGACCTCAAGCAGCTCTACATCTCCGACCACATACACTTTGTGGCTGACGACGAGAGTCAGCTCCTGCACATCGACCGCACACAGATAGAGCAGGTACTCATCAACCTTATCAAGAACGCACTCGAGGCTACCGTGGACTGCAGCGCCCCTTGCATCACCCTTTCCGTAAAGCAACAGTCGCGAGGCCGCGAAGTCAGCATCACCGTCGAGGACAATGGCACAGGCATCGATGCCAACGTGCTGAGCAGCATCTTCGTGCCATTCTTCACCACCAAGACAGGAGGATCGGGCATCGGTCTCAGCATCTGCAAGCAGATCATTTCCCTCCATGGTGGTACGATCAGCGCATCGTCCACCCTGGGTGAAGGCACCTTGTTCACCATCCTCCTTCCTGCATAACAAAGTGTGCGCACCGTGCGGTTTCGCACACATGACGTGCGGAATCGCACATCCTCCGAAACACCCAAAACCGCCCTTCAGTCTAATACACAACCACTTACGTCTTTGGCATCTATTTTGCTGTATGTAGAAGTAAACTTCACGCAATTATGTTTACATTCCATCGGCATCTATACCTATTCATGCTTCTTCTTGCCACCCATTCGTGGGCATCGGTGGGCGACACACTATCCCTCTCCCTCCATTCAGCCATTACGCTGGCACAGGAGCAATCGCCATCGGCCAAGAGTGCTCGTGGCGCATACCTCTCAGCCTACTGGAACTACCGTTACTTCAAGGCCAACTATCTGCCATCCGTCACCCTCTCTTCTTCTCCTTATTTAAATAAAGAGATCAACAAGATCACGCAGTCGGACGGAACGGCGCAATTTCTGAAGCAGGACCAGTTTGGAGCCGACCTCACGCTCTCTGTCAGTCAGAACATAGCATGGACGGGCGGTAGCCTCTTCGTGAAGAGCACGCTCAACCGGCTCGACGAACTGCGAGGCAAAGAGACCTTCTATAGCAGCTCACCGCTCATCGTAGGCTATCAGCAGAGCCTCTTCGGCTACAACAGCTTGAAGTGGGATCGCCGCATCGAGCCACTCCGCTTTCGCGAGGCAAAGAAGGAGTATGCCGAGGCACTTGAACTCGTAGCCGTAAGCGCCTGCCGCCATTTCTTCTCACTTGCCTCAGCGCAGACCGAACTCGAGATGGCACGCCAGAACTTCGCCTCGGCCGACACCCTCTACCGCATGGCACAGGGACGCTACGCCATCGGCACCATAACAGAAAACGAGATGCTGCAGCTGGAGATCAACCGCCTCAACGAGGAGACCAACGTGATGGATGCACGCATTGCCCTCGAAGAGCAGCAGCAGTCGTTCCGTTCCTTCCTTGGACTTGAGCCTATGGTGGACCTGCAACTTACACTCCCCGACAGCGTACCACAGTTTGAAGTGCCGCTGCACGAGGCATTGCGCTTGGCCACCGAGAACAGTCCCGACCCCGAATACTATCGCCGCATACGCAAAGAGGGCGAGAGCGTGCTCGCAGCCCGAAAAGCCAGCGCAGGGCTCAAGGCCGACATCTACCTGCAGCTTGGACTCTCGCAAACGGGCAAAAGCGTAGCCTCCGTCTACCGCGACCCCATGAACCAGACCTTCGCCAGCATCTCCCTCACCCTCCCCGTCCTCGATTGGGGACGAGGCAAAGGACAAGTGAAGGTGGCACGTTCGCAGCTCGACCTCATCAACACACAGGCAGAGCAAGGCATGAAGGACTTCGATCAGAACGTACAGAAACTTGTCATGCAGTTCAACATGCAGGCCAGGAAGGTACACATAGCCCATCTCACCGCCCAGCGCGCCGAGCATCGTCACTCAGTGGCACGTCGCCTCTATGTCATGGGGCGCAACTCCATACTCGACCTCAACTCCTCCATCAACGAGAAGAACTCAGCGCGTCGCAACCACATCTATGCCATGCAGACTTACTGGACCCTCTACTACACCCTGCGAAGCATGACCCAGTACGACTTCCAGCGCCACGCGCCGCTCACCGCATTCGTGGGCGACCAGGCAAACCGGGAACGATAGAGTAACAATTCATAAATAATAAATTAGTTGATAAATTTTCCACGCACCCGGCTGTGAAGTTAGGTGCGCTCTTTACTGACAAAACTATTTTATTGAAAAAAAACGCTCAATCAAATCTTTTTCCCTATCTTTGCGTCTTATAGGTAGAAAGCATTGCAAACAGTAGGCAAAATGACACATAAATTATATAATTTATGAAACGAACAATCTTATCATTACTCATGGTGCTCATCGCAATATGCGGATGGGCACAAAAGAAGGCTGTGGTGTGGGACACCCCTGCCGTAGATGAAAATGAACAAATTGAAGGGTATTTCCAAACGCTTATTGAAGTGACTCGTGTGGAAATGGACAAAGACGAGACGCGTCTGTTTGTGCATCTGGCAGAGAGGGACGACAACTCTTTGAGGTTTGCAAAGGATACTTACCTGCTGGCTGATGGGAAACGATACACAGTGAAGAGTTGTGAAGGCTTGACACTTGACGAGTGGACATCGCTGACGAACAGGGGCAGAGCAAATGTCGTGTTCCATTTTGAGCCTTTGCCACAGAACACGCAGAAGTTTGACTTCATAGAGGGCGACGGCGAAAGGGCTTTCAAGGTGCTGGGCATTGAGAATGCAGAGACAAAGGCAAAGAACCTCTTCCCTTCTTGCTGGCGCAATGATGCCACAGGCGATTGGGAGATTGCTTTCTATGATGAATGTGCCATCTACGATTGTCGTTTCTGGAACTACAAGCAAAGGACGGACAAGGGTGGCAAGTATGTGCTTGTGCTTGAATCGAATGGAGAAGAATTGACAGTAACTGTAAACAAGGCAAAGCATAGCAAGCGCACAATCAGGATTGGCGACAAGTCGGTGTCTTGCTCACTCATTTCCTCTATCACCTTGCCCGATTATCCAACAAAGGACACTCGCACGGGATTTGCCGATACCCACTATCAGCCGGGCGACACCGTCACTCTTGTTGGTTGGCTGAGAGGTATTCCGGAGGAGATGAAGAATATGGGCGACGAGTATTCGGTCTCCTATCAGAATATCATAACAAACAAACAGGACAAGAGCTATACAAAGATGGACTCACTGGGACGCTTCACTATGAAGATTCCATTGATCAACTCCTCTGAGGTGTTCTTCGATTGGCAGAGAACATTCATACGCACACTCTTCGAGGCAGGCGAGACGTACTTCCTTCTTTATGACTTCAAGAGCGGACATAAGCTCTTCATGGGCAAGAACGCACGCTTGCAGAACGAGATGCTGGCTCTTCCGCTTGCTTGGAGCTCTTATGTTACCCCTTATGAAGAAGAAAAGAAACTTACTTCTGACGAATACATGAAGGGCGCAAAGGCTGTTTACGATGACAACATGGACGAACTCAACGAGCGCATCAGCAAGCACCCTAACCTTTCGGAGAGATACAAGGAATACCTGAAGGGAAATTATGCCGTAGGTATTGGCCGCGAACTTATGCAAGGCAAATTCAGTATCAAGAATCGTGAACTGTCAAAAGGATATATGGCTTTTGCAAGTGAACTGTGGAACGCTGTACCTAAACCTTACACGCTCAATCGTGATTATGGCACATTCATGAGAGATTATGTGGACCAGTTTGTGGATGACAAGTATAGCGTAAACTTTGGTCAGTATTTGATTACCAACCCTGGCGATGCCATTCCGTCCATCTTCAAGTATTTCCGCAAAGCAAAAAATATAGAAATTACTGACGAGGAGCTCGACATAATGAGGCGCGAGTCAGAATTGAACATCGCACTCAACAGAAAACTTGCTCAGACGGAAGATGAGGAAGAAAAGACAAGACTGGAAGATGAATACGACAATAACGAAATAGTAAAGAAGGCAACTGAAATAAATGAAAGAGACGACATAAGCGAGTTGTTCATGAAAACGCTTCCTCTTATACCAGTGTTCCAATCTCTATCCATTGGCGATTCTGTGATTAACGACGAAATGCTCAGGGAGATTATCATCACTCATAAATTGTACAAACGTATTGAGCAAGACCGCCAGTCTTTCAGCGATGAGGTGATGGAGTTCTTCGATGAGAATGTCAAATCGCAATTGGCAAGGGACATCATCAATCGTGAGCAAGAGAAGTATCTTGCCCTGGAGCGGCGCGACATCAGTAAGTTGGCAAGCCTGAAGAAGAACGACAATCTTGAGGGCATGAGCGATGGCGAACAGCTGCTTCGCAAGATCATAGAGCCATACAAAGGTAAGTTCGTTCTCATCGACTTCTGGGGCACATGGTGCGGTCCTTGCAAGGAAGCCCTTTCACACGCAGGAGAGATGCGCAAAGCATTGAAGGATATTGACATCGTCTATCTCTACTTGGCAAATAGAAGCCCTGAAGATGCATGGCAGAATGTCATCAAGGAATACGACCTTCTGGGCGACAACATCGTTCACTACAACCTCCCAGATGCCCAGCAATACGCCATCCAGAACTTCATGAGCATCTATCAGTACCCAACCTACAAGCTCATTGACAAGCAGGGCAACATCCTCGATGTGGATGCCAACCCTCTCGACCTTGACAGCATGGTTGAGTTCTTGAAGAAGTTGGAATAGAGATAAGAAAATCCAAATATTGACTCATATTACGTTTGTTTTCTTGCAATTTTGTTGTTTATACACAATAAAAAGCAAAAACAATTCAATTTTGTTGTCCATACAAAACAAAATTGATAATCAAAACGCGCTTTAGCTTTTGGAAAAGTTCTTTTTGTGGCAAAAACAACTTTTCCAAAAGCTTTTTTTGCCAATCTCCATGCTCTTTTGGGCGTACTATATGATTATCGATGCATTAGGGCGCATGAAGATGTATCAAACCTTCATATTTTATCATTCTTCCACTTTTCTTCAAAAAAAAGTGATTTTTTTTGTTTAACTTTGCATCTACTCTTCGTAATATAGATGTATGACACAGGAAACATTTGAACAAATAGCCAAAAGACTTCGCAGCAAGGCATTGGAAGTGGCACACTGGCATCATCTCTCGGTTGATGATGCCGAGGATGTGGCACAAGATGTGATGCTGAAACTGTGGAGTATGCATGACGACATAGATCCCGACGGACCTGTGGAGTCGTATGCGGCTGTAGTATCAAAGCATCTGTGTATCGACCGCATACGAAACCGACGCGAAGAGGGTGAGTATGATGAGAGTATGAGCATAGCGGTTGAAGCTGAGCAGCAGAGTTGGTTGGAATATCAAGAACTGGAGCAATGGTTGTCGAAACGTATTGATGCATTGCCCGAAACCAACAAACTCATTCTTACGATGAGACAGATTGAGAACCGTGAACTTGATGAGATTGCTGATATTCTCGGAATAAACAAATCATCGGTTTCCACACTCCTGTCAAGAGCAAGACGGCAATTGCTCAACGACCTCAAAAAACGCAACAGACAATGAACATGAACATTCAATATACAACAAAGGATATAGAGCTGATGCTTGACCACTTTATGGACGGTACATCATCGCTCGAAGAGGAATCTGCCCTCGCTCTGTATTTCCGCACCCACGATGTAGATGAGGAATGGAAAGAGTACAAGGATATGTTTGCACTCTTTGACAATGGTGAGGTAGAATGTACGGAGAAGGCGGAACTGCCGGCAAGGCATACTCGTGTATTTTCTCTCTCTTCCATCAAATGGAGCAGATATGCAAGCGTGGCAGCCTCGATAGCCATAATAGGCACTTGCGCCATTTCGCTGTTCAGGTTTGAAAGTGAGTCACAAAGGGAACAGGCTCGGATAAATGCGAGTCTCACTATCACGGACAAAGAGATAAATGCTTATCTCTCAGAAGTGGCAGGTGAGTATTACTATAGAAATCGGCATGAAATGAATGCCAAAGAAATATTAGACGATATTAAACAACGAGAGGCATACTTGCACTCACAAATCCAATAATTACATTATATGAGAAAGTTGATTTATTTAGCTGTTTTTGCACTGATACTTGTCTCTTGCAATAACAAGACTGACAATGTACAGCACGTACAACCTTCTGACAGCATCTGTGAAAGTACAGATCTTGACAAGATTGGCAATCCTGACGCCCTTGCATTGCTGAACGAACTGAAAGATGCTGGTTGCAACCAACAGAAGGGGGTGACAAGCTTCTATTTTAGCACGCTTGTTGAGTCGGAAGTATATATGATATGCCCGCATAATGTCCAGGCTCCAGAGAAGTTGGTGGCTGTATATAACAAGAGTACTGATGGCAAACAGAAAAACAAGGCAAGGTATGCCTTCGTGAAAGCAGACAGCATCCAGAAAGCAGCCAAGGCAAATTTTGAAAAGTCGTACGACATAATTCTCAAATATCTCGACAAGTTGAACGCTTCGGCTGAGGCGAGCTACCGATATGAATACCACAAGGGAGGAAGGGACACCATCCTTGCTGCCGTGTCTTTTGACACTATCCCTGACGAAGTGGATAAGGCTATCAGAAGAGCCAACGATGGTAATTACTCAAGTTTGCATGGATTTTCATCCGACTTGCTTACCGTAAGAATACAAAAAGGGAAGAACGAAGATTCGATTAGTGTGATGTACACTCGACGCCCTCAGGAGGATGACAGAGAATCTATTGTACCTCATGATGTTGATACATCGGCCATTGATGGTATCATTATGAATGCCATCAGCAAATACAAGGCAAAATCCATTGATGTCAGTTTCCGCTACGACTCGACATTCTGCTCTGATCCACAGGATGTAATCTTAGTCATGGGACATGAACAATTCGCCAAAAAAGAGAAGAAAGCAAAAGGCAAGCATTATTTCATTCCTCTGACAATGGAAGAAAGACATGAATTGACTTCAGAATTGCAATCACGACTTGCAGACTACTGTCATACACATCGCCATTCTGATTTTTGTCTTAATCAGTATTGTATGTATGAAGATGTAATTTACAGTCATCCTGTATTTTCAATTACTGCAACATACTTTGATGGTGGCATGGAACCTATATCGTTTGAGAACTTCGTGAAATCAGGAACGATGCAAGACTATTTCAAAAAGAACGGCCCTCGGATGCGCACCTATTACTGGACGGCAGAACTCACTCCTAAGGGATTGCATCTCATGCGTCTGACAGCAGGTCCGTATGTCTATATTCCTGTCAGATGGACAGAGGTTAAGACCTGCCACAACTACAAGAAGGAATGGTACGACATTGAGTTTGAGTTCCCAAAGGTTAGCAGCCTTGACGATGTGCTCTTACTTATTGAAGGCAAAGTGGTCACTGCAAAGCAGATGGAACGATTTGTTGCCCAAGAAGGAACTGTAGCCAAGGTTGTCAACTTGGAAAATCTCAAGCCTTTTATCAACAAAAAATTAGACCTTAGGAAAATCACATACGATGATGATGAGTACTTGAAGGCTTTAGAGTACAAGAAGAAGTATGGAGATAAGGCAATGAATGGTGTTATCGATGTACGGACTTATCCTGTGATAAAAGGAGAAAAATAAACTCATCACAAGGTGAGAGGGCTATGCAATCTATTTTCTCTCTGTACACGCCTATTTTTTTGCCTCAAAACTGCGTTTGCAAGTGGATTTTGGGCGATATAAGTGGGATGTAGAGGACTAAAATAGGGCAATAGCGCGTGTAAAATGCACCTTTTGCTATGCTTGAAACCTCGATGCAGAGATGATGGCTGAGAGTGTTGAGGCGTGCTGTATTTTGCCGTATAATATTGGGTACTAAATAGTTCCGTGCACATCTTATTCGTTGAAAAACGATTATTACGTCGTAGTCCAGTGTCCTGGAGATGGTATATGGCGCATAAATTCCAGCAGAAGTTTACTTATATGCGAAAAGTGCTATTTTATATACATTGTATACATCAATATTGTAAACGCCTATAAACCACAACGTAAACCGATGTATATAAGTGTGTATACAATGGTGTATATAAAATTTATATACATCATCAGTTGGTGTATATAATGTATATAAAAACATTTAAATACATCATTATATACATCAACCTAAATCTCTATATCTTAGCATGATAAATGCTCTTGTGTATAAAGTGTATATAAAAAAGCATATTTTTGCACGATTTTATGACTTCCTTGAAGCATTGCAATGTCCTTACTGAAACATCACGAACTCCTTGCAAGGAAATGCCTAACTCCTTGCAAGGACATCGCCAACTCCTTGCAAGGACTTTCCTGTTTCCCTACTATCCTTTCTAACTATTGCGAACTGTACCTTAAAATAATTGTTTTTCTTTTTTTGCCTTCGGCGTACGTAAATGCGTAAATTTTATTTTTGCTCACGGTATGTTAAACAAATTTACGGGCAATTGGCTACGCCCAGCTAAAGGTTTACGCATTTACGTTATAAAAAAACATATTTTATCCGTACAGCACGAAAAAAAATGGACTCGATTAAATCTTTTTCCCTATCTTTGCGTCTTATAGGTAGAAAGCATTGCAAGTAATAGGCAGAAATACATATATATTATAAATAATGAATAGAGAAACAGAACAGCTGATTGCAGAATTGGAGAGGATTGTCGCTGAGCGGCAAGACTGGCTGTTCCGTTTTGCCTATATGCGAATTGGCAACAGGGAAGACGCCGAGGATGTGGTGCAGGAAGCGCTGCTTGGAGTGTTCCGGCGATTGCGGGAAAAGACGAAGGTGGACAGCATGGAGCAATACCTCATCCGATCGGTAAGCAACGCTTGTACCGACTACTTCCGTCGAAAGCCCATGAAGATCGTTTCGCTCGACGATGTAGAACATATCCCCGTAAACGAAAGCGACCGACAGATTCGCGAGGAATACATGAGGATAAGCAAACTGCTCGACTCCCTGCCCGATGAACAAGCAGAGATAGTACGATTGAAATGTTACGACGAACTGACATTCAAGCAGATTGCAGAACTGCTCCATATTCCTGAGCCAACGGCAAAGTCAAGATACCGATACGCAATAATGCATATCCAGCAAATGATTAAAAAGAAAGGAGACGAAAGATGAACAATGACAAATATAACGATAAAGATAACTTCAACGATGGTTTTGAGGACATCGAGCAGATGCTCAAGCCTCAATGCGAGTTCAAGGCTTCGAACACGTTGAAGGACGAAGTACTCCGCAAGGCGAAGGCAGAAGTTGCACCACGCCGCTCCATCCGCATGTGGCCTTGGGCAGCAGCAGCCTGCGTGGCAGGAGTGCTGATCATGTTCCTGATGCCACCAAAAACTAACGATGGCGTGGTAGAGGACACGCATACGATTGCTAAGGCAGAACAGCCGACAACGTCTACTTCAATCAATGAGCAAGTGGAGGGAACCACGTCGGAAGAAGCAGGAAGCGAAACCATTGCGCCTCGAAGTCAAAACAAATCACCGAACGAAGTTGCTCCTGCTCAGCCAACCGAAGAATCCGAACCAGATGAAGAACCTGTGCAGATGAGTGAGGAGACAAAGATGGAACTGCTCATGGCCTACCTAAGTCCCGAGGAACAAATGCCGAGGGAAATCGACCACGAGGAAGAGATTCGAAAACTCCGCCAACGTGGAGAACACCTACTCAGCATGTGCAAGGGTGATAACTAAGAACTTAAGAACTTAATAATTTATGATTTACGCCTTCGGCGGACGAAGAAAAAATAGGTGAAAATATTATGTTCTACTGGATTTTGTATGAAAGTGCCCTATCGGGCCAATTGAAAAAACAAAAAAATCAACCATAAAAAACATAAAAAAACAGTTCAATTATTGTTTTTTCTTGTTTTTGTTCTGTTTCTTCAATGTTTTTCTAATTGGCGGTTCTTTGCGAGCAAAGCGCTTCGCGATAAGCGCACCTTCACACTAATTTCTGTAATACCTATTTTTATTTATTTTTCTTTCGTCCGCTTTGGCAAAGCCAATCTAGCGTAAAAAATGTATAAAAAAATCAAAAACTCAATATCTTAAAAACTCATAGATTATGAAACGCATATTTATCCTTATTATATTAGCAGCAACTCAGCTATCAGTTTCTGCCCAAACCAATCCCAAGATAGAAGCCCTCTATGCCTATCTCAAGGCTCAGGGCGTAGTACATTCATGCAAACTCAACAACACTTATGGCAACGGACTTCGCAAACGATTTGAGGTCAGTTTGGATATGTACGACGAGAGCCGTTTTGACGCTCCACTCGCCAAACAATACAATATTGACTCCATCCTCAGTCGCCTCCCTGGTGCAGAGGTGGATGCTGAGGGCAATCCTACCATCAATGGCAAGAAAGTGAAGAAGTTGCTGGTAGATGGCAAGGAGATTTCGCTTGATGGTATGGTAGCCGTCAAAAAAACAGAGTCAAAAATAGATAGTGCCTATCGGGCAAAGGCAGCCAGAAACCGTGAAGCCTATAAGCAGATACGCCGCACACTCAGCGAGTTGCAGGAGGAAGCCGTTGAGAGCTATAGCTACGAATACCATCAGCACGGAGCCGACACCATTATCACCACCATGGCATTGAAGAACCCAGCCAACACCGATGCCAATGTGCGTTCCTATAAAACTCCATTAAGCCCTGTGCCTGAGATTCATAACGCTCCAGAGACTGTGTATCTCAGATATTACAATCTGTCAAAAGAGACGGTGAAAATAAGTCCATACGTGCCATTAGGTTTTTTGAGTTTCATATACGACGGCATAGTCAGCAACGTGCCAAAGCCAACCAAGGATTTTGATATAGCTGCATTGCAAAAGAAGCTGGCACCCATCCTCAAGGACAAGCGCATCAAACGCCGCGAACTGCTTTGCCTCCACGATTCCACCTTCAACCGTAGCGCCTACAACGACAGTCTCAATCGCATCGGGCAATACTCCAAGGGCATCCAGATGATGACGACAAGCAGCATGGGGCCAGGCGGAGAAAGTCATTACACCATCTATAAGCTCACCAACGAGGAACATGCAAAAGCCGTCCTGAGCCAAGTTCTGGACTGTGTGAATCAGCAGATAAAAGACGATCCCGAGCAAGCGTACGAGGTAGAATCCGATGCATACTTCAACACAAGTTATGCCAAAGACATCTTCTCGGGATGTCCTTGTTCACAGTCCTATCTAGATTACTACGATGGCAAACGTGATGTGGTGAAGAAGATGGACATCAAGAGTTTCATGGATACCGAAGGTTTCTACATAATCATCAGCATCAATCATGGCGACGAAACCTTCCCTCACGAATGGAAGACTCTGAAGTCGATGGTGAACGGTGAAAAGGTGTATTACAAGGATCCACTGTAAGAAATACGAGCGTGCAAGGAACGATTCTTTGCACGCTCGACTTCAGAAAGACACAATAATCGCATTCCGTTACGGATGTTTGGCTTGCTATATTAATATATATAAGGAGGGCATATGCTCTCCCTTTCTTTTTTTTTGAAAAAAATCTGCTTTTTCACTTAATAAATCCCGTTTTTTGCGTTTATAGTATAGATGACACCCACAGAATTTGAACATATAGCCCTGCAGTTACGCCCTCGGATGATGAGGGTGGCACTCGATTTCTTCCATAACGAGGAGGATGCCGAGGATGCCGTGCAGGATGTATTGGTCAAGATGTGGAAGCGTGAGTGGAAGCCCGACGACGACATCAAGGCTCTTGCCGTGCGAGCCACGAAGAACCAATGCGTATCGATGGCACGCAAACAGCGGTTGCGGCAATCGATACCACTGGAGGAGGGGGCTCACCGTTGTCTGAGTCAGGAAGAAACCGACCAGGCTATACTGACCAGGGAACAAAGCATGATGATAGAACTTGCCATAAGCACCCTGACCCACTCCGAACAACGAATAGTCCGCATGAAGCATGACAAAGGCCTTGATGCCGAACAGATAGCCATCATCACCGGCATAAAACTCAATTCCGTACGAAGCATGCTCTCGATGGCAAGAAAGAAACTCATCAAAAAACTCGAATTATGAAGCAGACACTAATAGACAAATACCTGAAGGGCGAAAGCTCTACCAGCGAGGAGCGCAAGTTGCTCGACCTGCTTCTTGCTGTGCCTCAGGACCAGCTGTCGCAAGATGAGCTGAGCATCCTCCAACTGCTGTCATATTCTGAACAAGAAGAAGACGAGGAGGATATTTTCTCCGTGGATCATTCCGCCGAATACGACAAGGTGGTAAAGCCTGCACGCACCGTCCGCATGTGGCCTTGGGCAGCAGCAGCCTGCGTGGCAGGAGTGTTGATCATGTTCCTGATGCCACCACGGATTGAAGACAGCAGCCTGACCAGCCAGGTAGAGATGGCAATGGAGACAACACCGACGGACATCACCTCTCAACAGGTCACCACACCTACAGTGGACCCTCCTACCCCACCCCCTACCACAATAGAGGAACATGGCATCGCAACAGAAACGGTCCTCCCAGCCCGCACCACACAGACGGCGCAACTGACACCCGACCACAATGCCCACCTTGCCTCTGGCAACGAATCGGCAGCCGACTCCAACCAGATACAGCTACCGCCCATCCTGCACCCAGAGCGTCTGGCCTACACACCCGAAGAGGTGGAAGCCCTCAAGCAACGAGCTAAGGAGAAATATCTGGAATGGATACAGCTGGAGCGCGAGATCATGGACCTTGAAGAAAACAATACCGCAAACAATATAGAATAATTCAACTTTCGCAAGTAGATCGTTCATTGATTTTTATTATGATTTTCGTTAAGATTTCGAGCCCAAAGGGCGATCCCGAATAAAATACTTCTCAAAAGCGACGAACTGGAGCGCATTTTTTGTAAGGATGTTAGTTAAAGATTTTTATCTTCACTATAATCTAAAACTAAAAATCTCAATTAAAAATACGCTCGAATACCTCGCTTTTAGGAGGTCTTTTGAGGGGGATCGTCGCTACGCTCCTCGAAATCCAAGCTAAAATCTTAATAAAAATCTAAAACTATTAACTTGCGCAAACAATATAGAATAACAATAAACATAATAAAACGTATGAAAAAGATCATCTTGATATGCCTTGCCCTCATGACCTTCACTATGGGCACACAGGCACAGAAACGCAAGTCGAAGAGCGATGTAAAGAAAGCCGACACAGCCTTGACACTCCGTAAAGCCGACATAGCCTACATCGACTCAACCGAGGTGATGGACACATGGGGTGGCAATGGCGCCTTCCCCGTCCATCCCACCATGTACACCATCCACACAAAGACGAAAACCCTCCTCAACACACTCATTGATCATGCATGCGTCCCTGATCTGGCACAAGTAAAGCAGAACACCACGCCCGAAGGTGGTAACATCATCGGTACTGAGTTCCGTCTACCTTTCAAGGTTGAGCACGAAGCCACATTGCTCTCACAGCCTAACGGATGGCCAGTAACCATCGATACCCTCCTCAACGCCCTCATCGATGCCTTCGAGTACGAGCGCGGCACAGCCTACAGCTACGGTTTCGTACGTGCAGGTTCAAGCAATGCCCGCTTTGGCACCACAACCGGCAACAGCATGAGCACCTTCAAGCAGATAGTACCAAGCCAGGACTACAACTACATCTATATGGAGGTCAAGAAGCCTAACAATCCTACCATGCGTGAGTTCTACTGCGTAAGTTGGAAGCAGATGGATGAGACAATGGTCGGAGCCTTCGACTTCATCACATCCAAGCGCCCCGACCTCATTGAGCAGGACGAAGCCAATGCGAAAGCGACTCCGAACAAAGGCAACCTAACCGACATCATACCTTCCAAAGTGGCCGACAAGCTGGCGATCCTGGAGCGACTTGCCGACAAATACAATAGTGAGATTACACGTCTGACGACAGAATACAACTCGTGTAACAACTACAATTTGGGGGAAGAGATAATGGAGCAGATCACCGACTACCGAAAAAAGTTGAAGGAGGTGGTGGAGAAGATGCACACCATTATCATGAGTGAGATTCAGTAATCTCCTTCATGACTTATTATCCAGAACCATTCACAAGAAAAGAATGTCTCTACATTACCACTAAAAGTCCACTCCCCCTACTTGAACCATCCCATCACGTTAGTTCGTGACCATAATAAGATATACTATCTTGTGCGATAAGATATACTACATTATCCCATAAGATAGTATATCTTGTTTTGTACCTCAAGCACCAGAAGCTCGCCAACCTTCCTTGAGGCATGCGACATCAATAGATAAAAATATGTAGAAGGCGGTAAAGGAGGTGTGCGCACCGTGCGATATCGCACACCTGACGTGCGATAACGCACACATGCCGAAAGTACCATTTTTACCTTATCCACACACAATCAGCACTTTAACCTTTTGGCATCTATTTTGCTATAGGAAATCATAGATCATTAGTTATTTTTACGCTAGATTGGCTGCGCCAAAGCGGACGAAAGAAAAACAAATAAAGATACAGAAAAATAATAAAAACATCTCTTTCGAAACAGTATAGAACAAGAAGAACATATTTTTAATGTTTTATCTTATTTTTACCTATTTTTTCTTCGTCCGCCGAAGGCGTAACTTATAAATTATAAATCACAAATCATAATTCATAATTCTTAATTTTTAATTCTTCATTCCTCTAAATGGATATACAACTAAAACCCAAACCATGGTACATCAAGTACCGCTACTACATCGCATCGGGCGTGGTGTTCCTCGCCTTCGTGGTGTATGTCATCACGCTGATAGTCGGTCCTCGCCAACTGAGCATTGATGCCGAGGAATATAAGATAGTGGAGGTGGAGAACGGACACTTCATGGAGTACGTGGATGTGGAGGGCGTCACCCAACCTATCCTCACACTCCAGATCAATGCTATGGAGAGCGGATTCGTGAGCCGCATCGTAGCTGAGGAGGGCGCCTTGCTCCATGAGGGCGACACGATACTCGTGCTTACCAACCCCGAACTGCTACGCTCCATCGAGGATGAGCGCGACTCATGGCAGAACAGCCAGCGCAACTATCGTGAGCAGGAGATAGAGATGGAGCAGAAGAGCATCACGCTGCGCCAGCAGGCACTCGATGCTTCGCACCAGATGGCGAGCCTCGACAAGTCGCTCAAGCAGAGCCGCGAGGAGTACCGCATGGGCATAAAGAGCAAGGCTGAGCTTGAGGTGGCAGAGGAGGAGTATGAGTACCAGAAGCAGAAGACTCTGCTGCAGATGCAGAGTCTGCGTCACGACTCCATCGCCACACGCCTGCGCCGTGAGATGGTGGTCAGCAACCGTGAGGCAGAGGACAAGAAGCTGAGTCGTGCCAACAGTCGCACCAACGGACTCGTGGTGCGTGCCCCCATCTCTGGTCAGCTGAGCTACCTTGCCGTCACCCCAGGCCAGCAAGTGTCGTCGGGCATGAGCATAGGTCAGATCAAGGACTTGTCGCAGTACAAGGTTCACACAGCGCTGAACGAATACTACATCGACCGCATAACTGCAGGACTCCCTGCCAAGATAAACTATCAGGACAAGACCTTCCCTCTCAGCATATCGAGGGTTGTGCCTGAGGTGAAGGAGCGCAGCTTCGATGTCGACCTCGTCTTCTCGGGACAAAAGCCATCCAATATACGCCTGGGCAAGAGCTACCGTGTGCAGATAGAGCTTGGCAAACCTGAGCGTGCTATCATCATTCCTCGTGGCGACTTCTACCAGCACACCAGCGGAAGGTGGATCTACCGCCTCTCCTCCGATGGCAAGAAAGCCACGAAGGTGGATATCGAGATTGGTCGTCAGAATCCACAGCACTATGAGATTGTGAGTGGACTCAACGAGGGAGACCGCGTGATAGTAAGCGGATATGATAAGTTTGGCGATATAGAAGAACTCGTAATAAAATAAAATGTGTAACTTTGCAACTAAATTTGAAATAGTTATGATTAAATTAACAGACATCAAGAAAGTATTTCGTACTGAAGACGTAGAGACATGGGCTCTGCGTGAAGTTAGCCTTGAAGTTAAGGCTGGTGAATTTGTAGCCATCATGGGTCCTTCGGGATGCGGCAAGTCAACATTGCTCAACATCCTCGGTCTGCTGTCATCACCAACCGAGGGTACATACATGCTCGATGGCAAAGATGTAAGCACTCTCAGCGAGAGCGACCGCATCAAGCTGCGCAAGGGAGCACTCGGCTTCGTGTTCCAGTCGTTCAACCTCATCGACGAACTCAATGTGACTGAGAACATCGAGCTGCCTCTGCTCTACATGAACGTGCCATCGAAGGATCGCAAGGAAGCAATCAAGAAGGTTATTGACCGTGTGGCTATGGGACATCGCGCCAAGCACTACCCAGCACAGCTCTCTGGTGGTCAGCAGCAGCGTGTAGCCATCGCTCGTGCCGTAGTAGCCAATCCTAAACTGATCCTTGCCGATGAGCCTACAGGTAACCTCGACTCCAAGAATGGCAAGGAGGTGATGGAACTGCTCAAGGAACTGCACCAGGAAGGCACCACCATCGTAATGGTTACCCACTCTCAGCGTGACGCAAGCTATGCCGATCGTATCATCAACCTGTTTGACGGACAGATAGTAAACGAAGTAGAAATGTAAGAAGACAGACCCCCTCAGGGCTTTGCATTCATTTATGATAAAACATTATCTTACGATTGCGTGGCGCAATCTGTGGAAATACAAGCAGCAGTCGTGCATCTCCATCCTATCGCTTGCGGTGGGTATGGTGTGTTTCGCGCTCTCCACTCTGTGGCTGAGGTGGGAGCTGAGCTACGACAACTTCTGGCCCGATGCAGAGAACATCTACATGGTGCAGAACTCCAACCAAAAGAACGACATGGAGGGATCGTACGAGAAGACAGGCTACACAGCCGCACCTATGGGCAAGCACCTCAAGACGTCGTTCCCCGAAGTGATGGACAACTGCTGCTGCATTCGCGACCAGAACCCCCTGTCGGTGGACAGCACACACTACAATGCCAAGGGCATCGAGGTGGACAGCACATTCGTGCGCTTCTTCGGCATCAAGGTGCTGGAGGGCAATCCGCACTTTCAGCTGCACGAAGGCGAGATAGCCCTTACGCAGTCGCTTGCCAAGCGTATATTCCCCGACGGACGAGCATTGGGTATGGAGGTATGCGACAACGAGCATGCCAGGAAGTACCGGGTGGTAGCCATCGTGGAGGACACGCAGCAACCCACCAGCATTCCGTTCGACTATATGTGCGGCATCGATGAGCAATGGAAGAGGATGGATTACCATGTTGCACACACATTCGTGAAGGTGAAGCCTGAGAATGTCGAGTCATTGCGCCTGAAAACTCAGAACGACACTATCAAGGATGAGAACGGAATGGCATACGACGGTGAGCGATACTTCAGGACAATGGTCATGTACCCTAACCCGAACGACCTCATACACATCAGCAAGATACGAACCGAGACTCCCCTGCAGGACATGAATGTAAGCATCGACTACCTGTACTTCTTCATGGGCTTGGGAGTGCTGGTGATAGTGTGCGGACTGCTCAACTACTTCACCATGCTTCTGACTCGCATCCGTATGCGTCAGCGCGAGATAGTGCTTAGGTACGTGAATGGTGCCGATCGATGGCAGCTGCTGCAGCTGTTCGCTACCGAGCTGCTCATCATCATGATGGTGGCAACGGCGCTTGCATTGCTGATTACGGCATGGTTTCTGCCCCAGTTCCGCGAAATATGCTGTATAGAGCAGAACGAAAGTTTCTTCCTCGTCGGAGTCATGGCCTATGCCGTGGCTGTTATAGCGGTTTCGCTGGTGGTCACCATGGTCATCATCCACATAGCGTGTGGCAGGCAGTTGCAGCAGTCGTTAGGCAGACAGCAGATGCATCGGCAGTCGGCATGGAACCACCGCCTCAACCTCACTACCCAGGTGGCAGTCAGCCTGTGTACCATATTCTGCGCCGTGGTGATGCTCTTGCAGATTCACCATCTGTTCACATCGCCCGACATGGGCTACACCAAGCACAACATAGGCGTGTTGACGCTGGACAGTCCTGGCATGGCAGACGACCTGCGCAAGCTACCCGAGATGGACATGGTGATGGATGGCTACAGCTACCCGTTGCAGAGATGGGTATTTCCCGAGAACCTGTGGGTAAGGCCCGAGAAGGCAGAAGATAGTAAAGGTGTCGACCTGTGTATGCCACACGTAAGCCAGGAGTACTGCGACATGATAGGCATGCAGCTCCTGGAGGGCGAGATGGTGAAGCCCGGCGAGGCTGACAAGATACTGGTGAACGAGACAGCCGCCCGCATGCTTGGGTTGGAGCACCCTGTCGGTGAGAAGCTGTGGGGCTACTTCACGGGGCGGTACTACACCATCAAGGGTGTGGTGAAGGACATGTACTTCGGATTACCAACGCAGCAGCCCGTCGGACTCTTCTTCCGTGCAAAAGTAGGAGGCGACGACGACCTGTTTGCCCAGAACTTCTGCACCTTCCGCGTCAAGGAGGGCACCAATTGGCAACAGCTGAAAGAGAAGATAGCCGCCATACAGGAGAAGTACTTCGGCATGAGCGACATAGGTGGAATATACAATGCCGAGGAGATGTACAGCAAGATGATATCGAGCGAGGAGGCTCTGGCTCGTATGCTCAGCCTCACGACGCTGGTCTGCATCCTCATCTCTGTGTTCGGCATGTTCAGTACCATAAGCCTCGCCTGCGAGCGCCGCCGCAAGGAGGTCGCTCTGCGCAAGATACATGGTGCTGGCACGTGGGACATCTACCGTCTGTTCCTCCGCGAGTACATGTACATGCTCATCATCGGAGGCATCATCGCCTTCCCTATCGGGTACTACCTCATGCACCAGTGGCAGATGCAGTACGTCCGGCAGGCCCCTGTTCCTCTTTGGCTCTATCCAGCCATACTCACAGCCATGGCGCTCCTCATCTTCCTCACCGTGTTCTGGCAGATACGCAAGGTGGCTAAGGTCGAAGCTGAGATGGTGCTGAAGGAGTAGGAAGCCCCTCACCCCGGCCCTCTCCCCCATAGGGTGAGGGAGTAGCATGAGAGTCGGGTGCTGAACATATTAAAGAGTTACTTCGGAGCGTTGAATCCTAAACGGTAACATTCTGCAGCTGGTTGGCAAGGCGGTGAAGGCCGGAAGCAATCTTCTGACTTTGCAAAGGTCTCGGTTTGCTTCTTCCAGCAGCATAGTGCGCAAGTTGCTTTTGGTTGATACCAGTAATAGTTTGTAAGGCAGAAAAGGAGAATATGCCTTGGTACATTTGCAGCAGTCCTTGGACATCGAACTTATACACTATTTCATACTCTTCGTCAAAAACAGATGGATATTCATCACCATCCTTCTTTGCACACTCAATGTAAAATTCTACACTTTCCTTGACTTCGCGTCTGAATGTGTCAAAGTCATCACTTCCGCCAACAACCCATCCTGGAAGCAGGTCACAAGCACAGCAGAACCCAGTATCGCTGTAGGATGTATTCATGATTACTTTTTGCATAAAGATATAGATATGTATGTACGTTATAGATTTTTCTCCGTAAAAGCGGAGCGGCCGAAACCGCTACCGCTTTGGTGCTGAACACTTGAAACGTCCTTCCAAGGAGCCTGAGGGCTCTCGGCCATAAAGCTTAGAACTTTAATCCCGATTGCTCCTCGATGCTCCGAAGTAACCATCCGCAGATGGAGATAGAAGGTTTACCATTTACAGTCACCTTGCCTTTCTTAGTAGGATGTTTGAACTGTCTATGGTCTCCGACAATGGTATCAAGGTACCATCCGTCCTTGTGGAGTTCCTTCAAAATCACGGAAACTTTTACATTTTTCATGATTTAAGAACGCTTCTTTAATGTTATTCAGCGATGCAAAGATAGTACTTTTACTATTAACACTCAAAAAATAATAGTAAAAAAGTTATTATTTGACGTAGATATTGAATATAAAACAGTTATTATGAGTAAAATGGTGACTTTATCAATAGTAAATATAAATATGATACTCCACAACCTAACAATCGCATGGCGCAATCTCATGAAGTACAAGTTGCAGACCTCCATCAGCATTATCTCGCTTGCAGTGGGCATGGTGTGCTTCGCGCTCTCGGCGCTGTGGCTGAGGTACGAGGACAGTTATGACGCATGGTGGCCAGAGTATGACGATGTGTATATGCTGCAGTATAAAAGCGACACTGGTTACAATCTGGAGCATGGCTACACCAACTATATGCCTCTGCCTGTCGGAAAGAAGATTGCAGAGAGCAATCCGGACATTGACCTATGGTCGGGAATGGTGTTTTTTGATGGCAATCTGATGCTGACTCCTGAGTCGGAAGAGAGATGCGGGGCGTTCTACATGCAGATTGATGAACATGCGCAGGAGATGTTCGACATCAAGGTGCTGGAGGGAAGGAAGAAGCTTGTCTTAGCTCCTGATGAAGTTGCTCTCACACGCACTACAGCCGAGCGCCTCTTCCGTGGCAAGTCATCGACGCAGTCGCTTGAGGGCTTGCCCCGAAAGAGTGCCGTGGGAGAGAAGGTGTGGTATCCCGAACGAAACTACGGAACGGAATGCTACCTGACGGTCGTGGCTGTCGTGGAGGATCCGATGAAACCAACATCCTTCCCGTACGATTTCATTATGGGGATCAATCCAATCTTTGACAATGATGACTTTTCTGTGGCTAATGGCTTTGTAAGGATTATGCCCGAGAATGTGGATAAGGTGACTAAGGCCCTTGAAGATGCGAAGATAACATTTCACAAGGAAGACTTTCTGCATCCCGAACACGTTGCTAACGATAGCTGGACACGCGACTACTCCTGCAAGCTCATTCCCCTCTGCCAGGTTAGCGACAAAGTAAAGAATGTGTTTAGAACCGTCGAGCGCAGCCACTTGCGCCTGTTCGTCATCCTGGGCATCATCGTCATCTGCTGCGCCATGTTCAACTACTTCACAATGCTCGTCACTCGCATCCGCATCCGTCAGCGCGAACTGGCTCTGCGCTATGTGCATGGCGCTTCGATGGGCAGCCTCATCACACTCATTGCCACGGAGTTGATGCTTATTCTCGTCACCTCAATGCTCCTTGCCACTGGCATCGTAAGCTATGTGTACGAAGACTTCAGAGTGCTGAGCGGCGTTGATGAGCCTCTGTCGTATATCCTTGGTTGGTTCCTCGTCTTTGCCCTTTCCGCAGCATTGGCGTCGCTTGCCATCACAGCAATCATCGTTTATGTTTGCAGTCGCAGGCAAATGCGCATAACACTTGACAAACAACAGAAGCCAGAAGGAAGGAAACTGCTGGGAGGTTTCCGTGGCATCCTTATGATTGTTCAGCTTGCTGTGAGCATGGGCACAGTGTTCTGCTCGTTCGTCATGATGAACCAAATACACTTCCTCTTCTCCTCGCCCGACATGGGCTTTGCCAAGCACAACCGTGGTGCCATTTCGCTGCAAGTGCTGGATAGCGGCGACCACTACGCAAGCATCTTGGAACAGGAGTTGAAGAAAATGCCTGAGATAGAGGAGTTCATTGTTGATTACACATATCCGATTCCTTATGGTTTCCAGCATACGACAGATGTTAGCACTGAGAATGAAGAACAACTGCAATTCCTCTATACCGAAGCCGATGAACATTACTTCCGCTTCATGGAACTGCAGATGGTGGATGGTGAATTCATCACGTCCAAGGATGACCCAAAGATGGTGTGCATCAACGAGACGGCTGCCCGCATGTTAGGCGACCAAGGCAAAGTGGGAAGCACAGTGAAGAGGACATATTACGATAGTGAGTATGTGGTGAAAGGCATAGTGAAAGATCTCTCATACATGTCGCCAACCACCCCAACGCAACCCCTGCTCTTCACTCACCGCGAATCTAACCTGCAGAACAACTATATGATTGATATACCTATACACTGGAAAGAAGGTACTAATTGGGAAGAGTTGAGGGAGAAAATAGAGGGAGCATCAGGCATTTGCGATGATGATCCTAATGCCCATATCTGGACATACTCCGCAGAGGAAGAGTACGATACATTCCTTCAATCCGAGCGCACCCTCTGCCGCCTCCTCATGCTCGTCACCGTCGTGTGTGTCCTCATAGCCGTCTTCGGCATGTTCAGCACCATAAGCCTCGCCTGTGAGCGCCGCCGCAAGGAGGTCGCTCTGCGCAAGATACATGGTGCTGGCACATGGGACATCTACCGTCTGTTCCTACGCGAGTACATGTACATGCTCATCATCGGCGGCATCATCGCCTTCCCTATCGGCTACTACCTCATGCACCTGTGGCAGATGCAGTACGTCCGGCAGGCTCCTGTTCCTCTCTGGCTCTACCCTGCCATACTCACAGCCATGGCGCTCCTCATCTTCCTCACCGTGTTCTGGCAGATCAGGAAGGTGGCAAAGGTCGAAGCAGAGATGGTGCTGAAGGAATAAAGCCCCTCACCCCGACCCTCTCCCCCATAGGGCGAGGGAGTACCATGCAGAAAAAATTAAATTGTAAACTGTGAATATTAAAATTATAAATGAAGTTATCATTTCTTTTCAAGCATGCATGGCGTCAATTGACTCGCATGCGCACATATACCTTTATAAATATAGTGGGACTCATAGTGAGCCTCACGGGTGCCATCATCATCGCGAGATATGTGCATCAGGAGCTGACGGTGGATCATTACATACCGCACCTTGACCGCACCTTCATGCTGACCAATGTGCAGGATGAAGGCACATCACATACCGAGGCTGTTAACCACAATCACACAGAGAACTGGGAGGACCCGATGGCAGACCCAGCTGTGGAGTGCTTCACACGTTTCACCTGCATCTACAATGGCATGGGAATTACATGCGATGGACATTTCTATCAGGCTAAGGCTATTGCTGTAGATAGCATGTTTCTGGAGATGCTACCACGCGATGTGCTTGCCGGCACAACGGAGATGAAGGCTCCTACCGATGCGGTGATAGCAAGGGAGTTTGCCGAAAGGCTATGGCCAGGCGAGCACCCTATAGGCAAGACACTGGAGCATGACGGACTGACGCTGAACATCGTCGGCATGGTGGACAAGGCATCCGTAAAGTGCAACTTCGACTACGACCTGCTGGTGCATGAGGACCTGAAGATGTTCGGCTACACGGGATGGAGCCTGATTCGCCTGAAAGAGGGCGAGGACTGGCAGGAGTACAACAAGCGCAGGACTCCATTCGTCGAGTCGTACGAGGGTATGGACTACACATACCTGTGGAACTTCCAGCTATTCCCGTTGGCTGATGCTTACTTTGATTGTCCGGTCAAGGATTACGGAGTGGCGGGGCAGTTCCTCCTGGCAGGCAACAGGCAGAGCGTAAGCTACCTCGTAGCAGGAGCGGTGATGCTGCTGTTCGTAGGCTTGTTCAACTTCTTCAACATCTTCGTAGTGGTGCAGAGTCAGCGTCGCCGCAGCATGGGCGTGCGCAGGGTGTTCGGCGCAAGCATCGGAACGCTCTTCGGACAGACATACGTGGAGAACGTCATCGTGGCAGCCATTGCTGTGGCATTGAGCTGGTGCGTCATCGCTCTGGTTTCGCCTGCCATGAGTCGCTTCTACAGTTTGTCGCAGATTGCATCTCCGCAGTTTGACGTCATGCTCTCGCTTGCCATAATTCTGCTCTTCCCACTTGCCATCAGCACCTACGCAGTAGCAGGCATGTACAGCACAAGGCGTGAGGAGGACATACGCAACCTCAATGTGGGTGGCAGTCACCAATGGGGCAGACACGTGTCGCTATGGTTGCAGTATGTCATCACTTTCTTCCTCATCGTGGTGAGCGCCTATTCTATATGCCAGTTGCGCTATTTGCTTAACGCGGATATGGGCTACAAGACGGAGAACATCGTGTGGTTTGACCTTCTGCCCGAAAGCCGCAACCCGACTATTGGCGCCATGACGAGCGAAGCATTCGACAAGCTGATGAAGAAGCAGGAAGAAATGGCTGCCAAAGCCGATGAGGCAATGCGACGCATCAAGGAGTCGCCCCTCTTTGTGCAGGCTTGCTACCACCATGACGAGAGCCCTTCGCTCACTTCTGGACGTTCTACTGTAGAGGAATATGGACAGAAGGCGAAGGTGGCTGGCGGCAATGGGACATTCAAGCCAATAGCCGGCATAAGCCTCAACATGGACGACATAGAGATGTACGGGCTGAAGCTGCTGGAGGGCGAGAAGCCTCAGCCTGATCGTGACGAATACACGAACTACCGTATCTACATGTCAAAGAGTGCCATGGAGATGCTGGGGGCACACTATGGCAATGGCGATATGATACAATTCGAAGATAGACTTTGGCATGGGTATGATCAGGAAGGCAATTACACCAACGGCAACCCTCCATTCACCATCGTAGGTGTGTATGACGACATCAAGCTTACGCACTTGGGAATGAAGGATATTCCGTTCTACATCCAAATAGGAAGTCAGGTAAGGTTTAATGTATATACATATTTCCTTGCAGAGTACAAGCCAGGGATGCGAAAGGAGGCATTGGCTTTCCTACAAGGCATTTTCGACGAACTCAACGACAATGGTGGCGACATGCCTTACAAGCTGATAGAGGATGACATCGCGAAGGTATATGAGGACGATAGCCGCACTACGCTCATCTACACCACTTTCGCCCTACTCTCCATCCTCATCTCATGCCTCGGTCTCTTCGGCATCTCGCTCTACGACATTCAGCATCGCCGTCGTGAGATAGCCCTTCGCCGTGTGCATGGTGCCATGCTCGCCGATGTGCTGCGACTGATGATGAAGCGATACATGATTGCCCTGATCATCGCCACAGCGGTTGGCACACCTCTTGCCATCTATGCTCTCCACTTCTACATCGAAGGCTATGCCCACCACGTTGCCCTCACACCGGGGTACTTTATTGCCGCATTCCTCACCATGCTTCTGCTCACTTTTGTCACCATCTATTGGCAGGTACGCAAAGCTATGAAGGAGGAGCCTGCGGAGATACTGAAGGAGTGATGTACATGGGGGGCTTTTCGTTGGGGTAGAGCTTCACGATTGATACGAGGGCGATGTGGATGATCAACAGGATTCTTTTCATCGTCAGCTGTCACTACGTGTAGTTTACATTTATATTTTTTGCAAGGACATACAAAGCTTGCATACCAGCACATTCAGGGGGAGGAGAAAAGAGCATCAGTTGAACAGCTCAGCAAGCTTGCTGTGCAGGGCCGCGCCTCGGAGATCGGTGGCTACGATGGTTCCGGTGCTGTCCACAAGCACATTGCTCGGAATGGCGTCGATGCGGTAGAGACGGGCTGCTGCCGATTCCCATCCCTTCAGGTCGCTGACATTTGGCCATACGAGTTGCATGCTCTCGATGCAGCCTGTCCATGCGTCCCGGTCGTTGTCGAGCGACACTCCCACCACTTCCAGCCCCTGCGGATGGAAACGCTCGTAGGCTGACTGTACGTTTGGCAGTTCGGCACGGCAAGGACCGCACCACGATGCCCAGAAGTCGATAAGGGTGTATCGGTTGGCGCCCACGATGTTGGACATGGTGAGCATCTGTCCGTCAGGATCGGGCATGGTGAAGTCGTACATCTTCTGTGCGGCACTCTCTGCCTGCTCGGTCTGCTCCGCTGCTGATGCGGGCTGACTCTTTTGCTTGGATTGGCAAGCTCCCAGCGTGACGATCGATGCCACGGCAAGGATGGCGATTGCATTGCGGTTTGTCTTCATATTTCTTTCAGAGTTAAAATGATGATGTATGGGGGAGTATTTGTCTATTTCTTGTCCTTCAGACCTTCCTTGATGCCTTCGATGATGCCCTTTGCCTGTGCTGCGGTGTTGACCACCTTGGTCGATACGTTCTCGAACACTCCCTTGGCAAAGTATGAGACGCACTGTCCCTTGAGACGGCCTATCTCATCGTTCTCCTCGCGGGTGAGGTCGTAGGTATTGAGCTTGTTCGACAGCTTGTCGAAGCGTTCCTTCACTTCCTTCCAGTCCCTTACCGTATACTCTGCCCCATGATCGCGAATGTCGTAGGTGAGTGAGCGGAGGTTGTTGATAGCAGTAGTCTTTGGAGAGCATGAGGTCATCAGCATTCCTACGCATAGTACTGATGGCAAGATGAATGATTTGATATTCATAGTTCAATTACATTAATTTTTGTTTGTTGCGATGCAAAGGTAGTAAAGAATTATGAATTATGTTGTCGTTTTTCCATGCTTTTTCTGCAAAAGAAACAAGAATTAAGATTTCAAGTCGGCGTTTTGCAGTATTTTTCGTAATTTTGCAACGTGGAAAAGCTTTGGAACTTAAATTATACTAAGGTGTGGTGGGCCAATTTCATGATCTTCTTCTCATTCATGATCACCACCCCTCTCCTTCCTCTCTACATGGGCGACACCTTTGCAGCAGACAAGGATACGATAGGACTGGTGCTGTCGGGCTACACCCTGACGGCCCTCTTGGCGCGCCCCTTCAGCGGATACATAGTCGACAGCTTCTCGCGCAAGGCGGTGCTGCTCATCTGCTATTTCCTATTCTTTGCCATGTTTGCCGGCTATCTCGTGGCTGGCAGCATGACTCTCTTTGCCATAGTACGCACCATGCACGGCGCACCGATGGGGGCTACCGCCGTGGCCAACAGCACGATGGCCATCGATGTGCTTCACCCTGAGCGCCGCAGCGAGGGCATAGGCTACTACGGATTGTCGAACAATCTTGCCACCGCCTTTGCACCAAGCGTAGGACTGTGGGTGTACCACACCACCGGCAGCTACGATTTCATTTTCATCATAGCCCTGATAGCGGCAGGCATCGGTTTTGCCATCAACACTACGCTGCAGGTACCGAAGCGTGCCGTGGCGCTCAATAAGGACCCGATATCGCTCGACCGCTTCTTCCTGCTCAAGGGTTGGCGACTCGCCATCTGCATGGCTTGCCTCGCCTTCGGCTATGGAGTCATCTCCACCTATCTTGCCGTGTATGGCAAGGAGGTGCTGGGCATGACCACGGGCACTGGCCTATGGTTCACCCTGCTGTGCGTGGGCCTCATGTCGTCACGCCTCGTCGGTGCACGCAGCCTGCGCCGTGGCAAGGCGTTGCAGAATGCCAGCGGTGGCATGCTGCTGAGCCTGTTCGGCTATCTGGCTTTTGCCGCCGTACACAACCAATGGGGCTACTACGGTGCTGCACTCATCATCGGTTGGGGCAACGGACACATGTGGCCTGCATTCCAGACCATGTTCATCAACCTGGCTCCCAACAATAAGCGAGGCACAGCCAACAGCACCCTGCTCACCGCCTGGGACACGGGCATCGGATTCGGCGTGCTCACCGGAGGAGCGCTGGTGGAATATGCGGGCTACTCGAGCGCATTCTGGGCAGCATGGATAGTCAACGTCGTTGGTGTATTTTTCTTTTTTGTAGCCGCCAGACAGCATTTTTTACTAAATAAACTGCGTTAAGGCAAAAAAGTCATCCACTCCGCCCGTTTATACAAATGTTTTTACTACCTTTGCAGAGTAAACGTACGACGGCAGCCTTCACAGCCGTCCTTATCCCCCCAACCAAACGTCAAATAACATATTAGCATGGCTACTACCGGATTCTCGTTCGAAGTGCTTCCACCACTCAAGGGCACAGGCACTTCCAGTCTGTTCAAGACCATCGACACCCTCAAGGAATTCAATCCTCAAAGCATAAATATCACCACCCATCGCAGCGAGTTCGTCTACACCGAACAGGACGATGGCTCCTTCCTGCGCAGCTCCGTGCGACGCCGTCCTGGCACCGTAGCCGTGGCAAGCGCCATCATGCAGAAGTACGACATCAATGTCGTGCCTCACATCGTGGTGAGCGGCATGACCAAGGAGGAGCTGGAGTACAACCTGCTCGACCTGCAGTTTCTCGGACTATCCGAACTGCTCGTGCTGCGAGGCGACAAGGCGAAGGAGGATGCCAAGTTCAAGGCCATAAAGAACGGCTACAAGTATGCCACCGAACTCATCAGTCAGATCAACGACTTCAACTCAGGCTACTTCATCGATGGCAGCCCTATCAAGTCGCCAGGTGCACCGTTCCGCTACGGCGTGGCATGCTACCCTGAGAAGCATGAGGAGGCACCGAATCCTGAGTTCGACATCGAGGTCCTGAAGCGCAAGCAGGACATGGGAGCCCAGTGGGCCATCACGCAGCTCTTCTACGACAATGAGAAGTTCTTCGCATTCGAGGAGAAGGCGCGCCGTGCCGGAGTCACCATACCTATCATCCCAGGCATCAAGCCTATGGCCAAGCTCAGCCAGCTCTCCGTGCTGCCAAAGACCTTCCACCTCGATCTCCCTGAGGCTCTCGCCAACGAGGCCATCAAGTGCAAGACCGACGATGAGGTGAAGCAGCTCGGCATCGAATGGGGTGTGCAGCAATGTCGCGAGCTGATGGCTCACGGTGTGCCACGCATCCATTTCTATACAGTAAGCGCTGTCGACAGCATCCGCCAGATAGCATCCCAGATATACTAACCATCCCCACCCCCACATATATACCATCGATGAACTTCGACCAAATCATAGGTCAGCAGGAAGCCAAGCAACGCCTGCTGCAGGAATACGAACAGGGCAAGGTGGCTCACGCCCTCATGCTCTGCGGACCCGAGGGATGCGGTTCACTGCCCCTCGCCATTGCCTTCGCCCAGCACCTGCTCGGCGACAACATCATGGCACAGAAGCTGCAGCACCCCGACCTCCACTTCGCCTTCCCGATATACAAGAAGTCGTCGGGCAAGCCTACATACTGCGATGAGTTCATCAAGGAGTGGCGTACCCTCAACCTCAGCCACCCCTATTTCGGCATGCAGGAATGGATGGCTGAGAGCGGAGCGGACAACCAGCAGCTCATCATCTATGCCGACGAGAGTGATGCCATACTCAAGAAGCTGTCGCTCAAGTCGAGCCAGGGCGGCTACAAGGTCATGATCATCTGGCTGCCGGAGAAGTTGCACGAGACGTGTGCCAACAAGCTCCTCAAGCTCCTTGAGGAACCACCCATGCAGACCGTCTTCATCCTCGTCAGCGAACAGCCCGACAAGGTGCTGCAGACCATACGCAGCCGCACGCAGATGATACACCTCCCACGCCTCTCGCTGCAGGAGGTGGAACAGACCCTCATCGACCAGTACCACATACTCCCTGCCGAGGCACATCGCATAGCACGCTCGTCGGCAGGCAACATGGCAGCCGCCCTGCGCAGCATCACCGACAACTCCGAACAGGCACTCTACTTCGAACTGTTCGTAGCCCTCATGCGCCTATCCTATGCCCGCAAGGTGAAGGAGATGAAGCAGTGGGCCGACCGCGTGGCATCCATGGGACGCGAACGTCAGAAAGCCTTCCTGCAGTATGCACAGAACATGATACGCGAAAACTTCATCTACAACTTCCAACGCCACGACCAGCTCAACTATATGAGCGAGAACGAAGCAAGCTTCGCTGTCAAGTTTGCCCCATTCATCAATGAGAACAACGTCATAGGCATCATGGATGAATTGTCGTTGGCACAGAGGGATATAGGGCAGAATGTGAACGCAAAAATCGTATTTTTCGACTTTTCCCTGAAAATGATAGTCCTAATTAAGAATAGGTAAAGGAAAAATCCGTATATTTGCAAAAATTTTCTTTACGCGTAAAAAACAAACATACATATATGTCAGACTACAAATGTGGAACCTGCCATGACGGAGTATGCGCCGCAGGATGCAGCCGTCATGCAGACAAACTAAATACATTCGACTACCTTGCCGACCTGCCCGACAATGCTGCCCAGTGCGACCTTGTCGAGGTGCAGTTCAAGCCACCGCGCAAGGGCTACTTCCTCAATGCCAACCACCTCGACCTCGTGAAGGGCGACATCGTGGCCGTAGAGGGCAACCCAGGTCACGACATCGGCACAGTAACCCTCACCGGACGCCTCGTGCCGCTGCAGGTGAAGAAGGCCAACCTCAAGCCTGGCACCGAGTTCAAGAAGATATACCGCAAGGCGCGCCCAGTGGACATGGACAAATTCCACGAGGCAAAGGCACTCGAGCACGAGACCATGATCGAGTCGCGACAGATAGCCAAGAACCTCGGGCTGAAGATGAAGATAGGCGACGTGGAGTACCAGGGCGATGGCAACAAGGCCATATTCTACTACATCGCCGATGAGCGAGTAGACTTCCGCCAGCTCATCAAGGTGCTTGCCGAGCGCTTCCGCGTGCGCATCGAGATGAAGCAGATCGGTGCCCGTCAGGAGGCAGGCCGCATAGGCGGACTCGGTCCGTGCGGACGCGAGCTGTGCTGTGCCACATGGATGACCAACTTCGTCAGCGTATCGACCAGCGCAGCCCGATTCCAGGACATATCGCTCAATCCGCAGAAGCTCGCAGGCCAGTGTGCCAAGCTCAAGTGCTGCATGAACTTCGAGGCTGATCAGTATGTCGAGTCGCTCAAGCGCATGCCATCGCGCGAGATCATACTCTACACACAGGACAACGAGTACTACTTCTTCAAGGCCGACATACTCAATCACCTCATCACCTACTCTACCGACAAGCACATGTTTGTCAACGAGAAGACCATCACCGCCCGCCGTGCGTTCGAGATCATCAACATGAACCGCGCAGGCATCAAGCCCGAGTCGCTCCTTGAGGACGGAGAGCAGCCAGAGAAGGTATCGGTCGACCTCCTCGATCAGGACAACATCAACCGCTTCGACAAGAAGAAGAAAAGCAAGAGCAACCGACGCAGCAACAAGCCGCATCGCAACGACAAGGGTCAAAAGCAAGACAAACGTGAAAACAAAGAATAGACTTCTCCTACAGGGACTGCTCTGTGCCGTGCTACTCGCATCGTGTCAGGGCAGTCCTTTCTTCACCCGCTACCAGTCGGTGGACAGCGAGGGATGGTGCGCGCGCGATTACCTGCGCTACCGCCTGCCCGATGTTGACCACGACACCGATGCCACCTTTCGCATCGGCGTGCGCACCACCAGCCTCTACTCCTACTCAGGCCTCTCGCTCCGCGTGCGCCTCTACGAGCAGGGACGTGAAGTGATGTGCGACACGGTGAGGTTCGGCATCTTCGGCGGCGACTCCCACTCCGAAGGTTCCGGATTTCCCTTCACCACCCATCAGCAGGAGCTCACGCGCCACTACACCCTCCGCAAGGACTCAGTCTATCGACTCCGCATCTACCACATCATGCGCAAGGATCCCTTGCCAGGCATTTCGGATGTAGGAGTGGAAGTTATTGAGTGAAGAGTGGAGAGGTTAGAGGGGGAGAGGTTAAAGTAAAGAGTAAAGAGTGCTATCGTCTTGCGGACAATAGCACTTTTCACTTACATGTATAAAGAAATCGTTCTTTTTATATAAAATTTGTTTCCATGCAACATTTTTCTACGCAAACGAACGATTTCTTGTATACCTTTATTAATATAATTCATAATTTTGCAGCGGATTTAAGAAGGACACGATTCGTCGGTCCGAATAACAACATAATACTTTTTACCTAATAAACCGCAAAAATTATGAATAAAATCGTAGTAGGAATGGGTGAGGCCCTTTGGGATTGCCTCCCAGACGGCAGAAAACTCGGTGGAGCACCTGCAAACTTCGCTTATCACGTAAGCCAGTTCGGACTCGAAAGTTGTGTGGTAAGTGCCGTAGGCTCAGATTTGCTTGGACGTGAGATTACTGACATCTTTACAGCAAAGCATTTGCCATGGAACATACCTACAGTAGAATATTCTACAGGTACCGTACAGGTAACACTCGACTGCAATGGCATTCCTCAATATAATATAAAGGAGAACGTGGCATGGGACAACATCCCATTCACTCCTGCCCTCGAAGAACTTGCAAAGCAGACTACAGCCATCTGCTGGGGATCGCTTGCACAGCGCAACGCAGTAAGCCGCAACACAATCAATAGTTTCATCGACGCTATGCCTGCCACTGAGGATGTACTCAAGGTGTTTGACATCAACCTGCGTCAGGGATACTACACAAAAGAAATCATCGAACAGTCGTTTGAGAAGTGCAACATACTGAAGATTAACGACGAGGAACTGGTAGCCATAAGCCGCCTGTTTGGTGCAGCAGAAACTACAAAGGCTCCAGATGCTCCTGCCGATGAGATTCCAAGCGAAGTATTCGGTTCGCTCGACTTCAAGGAGCGCTGCAAGGCTATACTCAAGAAGTATGACCTCAAGATGCTCATCCTTACTTGTGGAGTCAACGGTTCGTACGTATTCACTCCTAACGGCGACATCAGCTATCAGGGTACACCTAAGGTTACGGTAGCCGACACAGTAGGCGCAGGCGACTCGTTCACAGCCACATTCGTAGCGTCGATACTTCTCGGCAAGTCGGTTCGCGAAGCTCACGAGCGCGCAGTAAAGGTAAGCGCATTCGTATGTACTCAGAATGGTGCCATGCCAATCATCCCTGACGACTTGAAATAAAGGAACATGTGATAGATATTAGAATGATAATAGGTAGAAAGATAGGATATAAGGATAAATTCAAATGCAATATTAGTTCATGTAACATGATGTTTAGGTATTAGTTAGGTTAGTTTAGTTCCTCCTACCAAAAGTAGGAAGAATATGGTACGAATCAGGTGCGTGACGCATCTGATTCGTACTATTTTATACATAAAGTGAAAAGAATTGCAATATTTATTTGGTGGACAACCCATTTTTTGCTACATTTGCAAAAATAAGGATTCGGAGCTAACATAAAAGGAAATGAACAGAACAATGAATAGAATAATACAATACCTGTCAATACTCTGGGTGATATTGATGATGGCGGCCTGTTCTGGAAGCAACAAGAAGATTGTAGCCGTATCGCAATGCTCGATGGACGAGTGGCGCAACCAGATGAACAAGGAAATGGAGCACGAGGCATTCTTCCACAAGAACCTTGCCGTTGAGATTCATTCCACTCCTGACGACACCCGTCAGCAGATCAAGGACATAGAGAGTTTTATAGACCGCAAGGTCGACGCTATCGTTGTGGCACCTAACGAGTGGGAGCCTCTGCGACCTGTGATTGAAAAGGCTCACGATGCTGGCATACCTGTGGTGCTTGTAGACCGCAAGGTGAACAGCGACAAATACACAGCCTTCGTGGGAGGCGACAATGTGGAGGTGGGCAGACGTGCAGCCCATTACATCATAGACCATCTGCCCGAGGGAGGCAACATAATAGAGATTGAAGGACTGCAGAGCAGCACATCGTCACAGGAACGCAAACAGGGACTGCATGAGGTTCTCGACTCCTTTCCACAAATCAAGATAGTAGCCAACACTCACGCCGACTGGAAACGGCAGATGGCATATGACATGATGCAGCGCGAGATATGTCCAAAACTGAAGGACACACCGATCGACATCGTGTTTGCCTACAACGACCGCATGGCAATCGGTGCCAAGGAGTCGTACATCAAGAACAGCAGAGAGGGCATCATCAGCTCGGCCAAGATGCCGCTCTTCATCGGCGTGGATGCCCTGCTTAACGACTCGCTCGGCATAGGCCGCGTAGAGGATGGCACCCTCGATGCCTCGTTCTTGTACCAAACGGGTGGCGACAAAGCTATTCATACTGTGGCATGCATTTTGGACGGCAAACCATACGACCGTGAGATGGTGTTCGAGACCAGCATCGTAACCAAGGGCAACGTGCATCTGATGCGCATCCAGGCCAACCACATTGAGGAACAAGACAGCAAGATAGAGTTCCTGAACCGCAAGCTTGACGACTTCTTCGAGCAATATTCTGCCCAGCGCGCACTCCTGATTACCTTTATTATATTAGTAGTGGTGGTATGCGCCCTTCTTGCTGTCAGTCTTCATGGCTATAATACCAAACACAAGTTCAATCTCAAACTCCAGCATCAGAAAGACATTCTTAAGAGGCAGAGAGACGAGCTCGCCGAGCAGAAGGAGACAGTAGAGCGACAGAGAGATATGTTGGAGGAGGAGCGAGAAAAATTGATAGACACGCTTACCCCAACATTGTCTCATGGAGATGACCGTTCGGAGGAGAGTACACCTGCATTGGTCGAAGACGACCCGTTCATGAAGAAACTACAACAAGTGATTGATAAGAACTTCGCCAACTCCGATCTTACTGTAGACATGATAGGAGCCGAAGTCAACCTTGGCCGCGTACAGCTCTATCGTCGTTGCAAGGCTGCTTGCGGAATGTCACCGAACGAACTTCTACGTACTTCGCGCCTCAACAAGGCATACCAACTCCTGCGCGACAAGGACATGACTGTGAGCGAAGTCGCTTACGCGGTTGGTTTCTCCTCTCCAAGCTATTTTGCAAAATGCTACAAAGATTTGTTTGGTAAGAACCCTACTGATGCACAGAAGAAATAAATAAAATTATTTCATTTACTCCCAAATTTGTTTCATCGAAACGAATTTGGGAGTCGTTGCAACAAATGTTTTTAATAAATGATGTTGATTATTATACCTTTGCCACGAAAATATGAATCAACAAAATTTATTAATTACTAACAAACCAATCAAACTTATGAAAAGCAAAATTTTTACGGGGCTAGTCCTCTTTTTGCTGAGCACAGTGGCTGCGTTTGCCCAAATGAAGGTCAGCGGTACCATCGTTGACGAATTTGGCGATCCGCTTATGGCTGCAACAGTGCTCGAAACTGGTACCTCAAACGGTACGGTGACTGATATGGATGGTAACTTTACGCTGACCATGCAGTCGTCGAAGAACACACTTAGCATTTCGTACGTAGGCTACAAGACTCAGGTGCTTCAGCCTAAAGCTACAATGCAGATTCAGATGGAGGAAGACAATGTCCTCAACGAACTTGTGGTGACCGGCTATACCGTTCAGCGCAAGGCAGACCTCACTGGTGCAGTCAGCGTAGTCAGCGTTGATGACATTGCAAAACAGAATGAGAACAACCCAATCAAGGCTCTCCAGGGACGTGTTCCTGGTATGAACATCAGCGCTGATGGTAATCCTTCAGGTGCAGCTACAGTACGCATCCGTGGTGTCGGAACCCTCAACGACAACGATCCTCTCTACATCATCGATGGTGTACCAACCAAGGCTGGTATGCACGAGCTCAATGGTAGCGACATCGAGAGCATTCAGGTGCTCAAGGATGCAGCCTCGGCTTCCATCTACGGTTCACGTGCTGCAAACGGTGTCATCATCATCACTACCAAGAAGGGTAAGGAAGGCAAGGTGAAGATTGACTTCGACGCAAGTATCGCTATGTCATCGTATGCTCACAAGATGAGAGTGCTCAATGCAAAGGAATGGGGACAGGCTTACTGGCAGGCAAATGTCAACGATGGCCTCAATCCTAACGCAAACAACCTCGGTTACCGTTTCGACTGGGGATATGATGCGCTGGGCAACCCTACTCTCCATGGCATCACAATGAGCAAGTATCTCGATGAGGCTGGCACAGTTCCTGCAGGCAATACCGACTGGTTCAATGAGAGCACTCGCACTGGTGTGGTTCAGAACTACAACCTCAGCGTAAGCAATGGTAACGAGCATGGAAACTCATTCATGTCGCTCGGTTACTACAAGAACCTCGGTATCATCAAGAATTCCGACTTCGATCGTTTCTCAGCTCGTTTCAATGGTGAATACAAGCTTGTCAAGGATATCGTAACCATCGGCGAAAACTTCACTCTCAACCGTACTGGTGAGGTGCAGGCTCCAGGCGGTTTCCTCGGCAACGTGCTTCAGTTCAATTCCAACTACCCTATTTATAACGTAAAGGGCGAGTATGCGAACCTCACAGGAGGATATGCAGACCGCGAGAACCCTCTTTCAGTCCTTTCGCGCAACAGCGACAACCGCTACACTTACTGGCGTATGTTTGGTGATGTTCACATCAACCTTGCACTCTTCAAGGGCTTCAACATCCGTTCAACATATGGTATCGACTATTCACAGAAGCAGCAGCGCATCTTCACATATCCAATTGCTAATGGTAATGTATCAAGTTCGACAAATGCTGTTGAGGCAAAGCAGGAGCACTGGATGAAGTGGATGTGGAACGCCATTGCAACCTATAACTTCGAGACTGGCAAACACCGTGGTGATGCTATGCTCGGTATCGAGACCAACCGTCAGGACGACATCTGGTTCTCTGGCAAGCGCTACGACTATGCAGTTCTCCACCCTGACTACATGTGGCCAAACGCTGGTGTAGGCGAGAGCGAGGCATACGGTGGTGGCGGCGGCTTCTCACTCCTCTCATACTTCGGAAAGATCAACTACACATACAACGAACGCTACATGGGTAGCATCACAATGCGTCGAGATGGTTCGAGCCGATTCGGTAAGAATCACAAGTACGGTACATTCCCATCAATAAGTGCCGGTTGGCGCATCAACGAGGAGAACTTCCTCAAAGACAAGGTTAACTGGCTCGACAACCTCAAGCTCCGTGCATCATGGGGTCAGACAGGTAACCAGGAGATCTCGAACACTGCCCGCTACACACTCTATGTTTCTAACTATGGTGAAGCAGGTTTCGGTGGCCAGTCATACGGAACATCGTACGATATCCAGGGTACAAACGGTGGTCACACACTCGATAGCGGTTTCAAGCGCGATCAGCTTGGCAACGATGACATCAAGTGGGAGACAACTACACAGACTAATATCGGTCTCGACTTCGGACTCTTCCGCAACGCACTCTACGGAAGCTTCGAGTGGTACGACAAGCGCACAAAGGACATCCTCGTCTACATGCCAGGTATCGGTGTCATGGGTGAGGGTAGTTCAATGTGGATCAATGCTGGCGAAATGCTCAACCGAGGCGTTGAGTTCAACGTAGGCTGGCGTGGCAACATGGGTGACTTCCAGTGGGATCTCGCTGGTAACATCGGTACTAACCACAACGAAGTTACCAAGATTCCTGAGACTATCGCAGCTAAGGGTACCTTCGGTGGTAACGGCGTATTCAGCGTAGTAGGTCATGCCATGGGTTCACAGGCTGGTTACGTATTCGACGGCATCTTCCAGAACCAGGATGAAGTGGACAATCATGCCACTCAGGAAGGTGCAGGCGTAGGCCGCATGCGCTTCAAGGATCTCAACAATGATGGTCGCATCACAGAGGCTGACCAGAAGTGGATTTACGATCCATCACCAGCATTCACTTACGGCCTCAACGTTTATCTTCAGTACAAGAACTGGGACTTCACAATGTTCTGGCAGGGTGTTCAGGGTGTTGACGTCATGACTTACGACTACAAGACTCAGACTGATATCTGGGCTGGCGTAAACGTGCCAAACCTCAACAAGGGCGACCGTGTGCTTCAGGCTTGGTCACACAACAACACTGGTTCTACTATTCCTGCTCTCTCTACTTACGATAACAACAACGAGAAGCGCCTTTCTACATATTATGTTGAGAATGGTTCGTTTGCAAAGCTCCGCACCATTCAGATTGGCTACAACTTCTCCGATGCCATTGCTAAGAAGCTCTGCATGCAGCGTCTGCGTATGTACGTTTCTGCACAGAACCTTCTTACCATCAAGAGCAAGAGCTTCACAGGCGTAGATCCTGAAGTACCAACATTCGGCTATCCAATTCCAATGAATGTCACATTCGGACTTAATGTTTCATTCTAATCAGCATTTCCAATTATGAAAAAGCATATATTTTCAACAATACTTTTTGCAGGAGCCGCTCTCGTAGGTTTCAACAGCTGTTCGAACTTCCTTGACGAGCAGGTGCCACAGGGTACGCTCACTGACGAGCAGGTAAAGGACCCTGCCTACATCGACAATATGGTGACTTCAGCCTATGCTGTGTTCACTACTGCCGAGGATATCAACTCTTCGTTCTCCCTCTGGAACTTCGACGTTCGTTCGGACGATGCATACAAGGGAGGTTCAAATACATCCGACGGTGATGTATTCCATCAGCTCGAGGTGGAGCAGGGTATCGATACCCGTGCATGGAACATCAACGGCATCTGGGAGCGTTTCTACAACGCCATCTCGCGTGTCAATGCTGCTATAGGATCGGTCGAGAAGTGTGACGATAGCTACACTCTGAAGCAGGAGCGCCTCGGTGAGCTTCGTTTCCTCCGTGCCTACGCTCACTTCCAGCTCAAGCGCCTCTTCAAGCAGATTCCATTCGTGCTCCGTTCTGACTACAAGTACGAGGAGTATGGCAAGATTACAAATACTGAATTCAGCAACGATGAGGGTTGGGGCAAGATTGCTGAGGACCTTACGTTTGCACTCGGCGTGCTTCCTACTACACAGGCCGACAAGGGACGTCCTACACAGGCTGCATGTGCTGCATTCCTTGCAAAGGTATATCTATACAAGGCTTACCATCAGGACACTGAGCTCTCGAACAAGGTCACTTCAATCAATGAGAACGACCTCCAGATGGTGTTGAAATACACCGATCCTGAATACTATACAGGTTATTCACTTGAGAAGGATATGCACAACAATTTCCGTCCTGAGGAGCAGTACGAGAATGGTCCTGAGTCACTCTGGGCTATCCAATACTCACGCAACGACGGTTCTACCTACGGTAACCTCAACTGGTCGTACGGACTCATCGTGCCAAACATCGCTGAGGTGACTGATGGTGGTTGCGACTTCTACAAGCCTTCACAGAACCTCGTCAACGCATTCCGCACAGACGGCAACGGTCTTCCACTCCTTAACGACTTCAACAAGAAGGACCTCGACTACACATCGGACAACACCGACCCACGTCTCTACCTCACAGTAGGTATCACTGGTCTGCCTTACATGATGAATGAGAAGTATATCATGGACCGTTCTGCAAGCTGGAGCCGTTCGGGAGGTCTCTATGGCTACAATGTCACTCTCAAGCAGAATGTCAACCCTGACCTCATCGGTTCGTACCTCATTCACGGATCGTACTGGGCAAGTTCGATGAACCGCATCGTATTCCGCTATGCCGACGTCATCCTCATGCGTGCCGAGGCTCAGGCTCAGCTTGGCGACACTAAGCAGGCCATCGAGGAGGTCAACAAGATCCGCAACCGTGCAGCAGAATCTACACAGTCCATCTCATTCTATCCTAACAAGTATGGCGTTCGCTTCTACTGCAAGCCTTACACAGGTTCATACTCGAAGGAGGAGGCTATGAAGATCATCAAGATGGAGCGTCGACTTGAGTTTGCCATGGAGGCAGAGCGATTCTTCGACCTCGTACGCTGGGGCGATGCACAGACCGTGCTCAACGACTACTTCGCTACTGAGAAGGAGAAGTGCACTATCTACAATGAGGCTAACTTCACTGCCGACAAGAATGAGTACCTTCCTGTCCCATTCGAGCAGATGTCTGCTGCCAACGGCAACTACAAGCAGAACTCCAACAAGTGGTAAAACCAAAACTATTAAAACGGTTAAACTATTAAACGATTAAAATATGAAGACTATATATAATATAATATGTGTCGCTCTTCTTGGCATGCTGGCAGTAGCTTGCAACAAGGAGAACATCAGCGACCTGGATGTCAGCGGTGACTGCTCAGTCGAGGCACTTACCCTCGATGGCAAGTACCAGGGCATCATCAACGCCCAGACTCGCACCGTCAAGGTCAAGGTGCCAGTTGACTTCACAGCCAAGGATGCCATGACTGTATCTACCCTCAGCATCTCACAGGGTGCAAAGGCTAATATCGCACAGGGCGACAAACTGAACCTCGAGGCACCAAAGACTCTCCACATCACAAATGGAGACCTTTTCCTCGACTGGACCATCAACGTAAAGAACGATGAGGCTCGCATCCTCTCATTCATCATCAACGGTACCTACAAGGCAAGCATCGATGAGTATACAAAGACCATCACTGCCAAGTTGCCTGCATCGGTCGATGTGACTCAGATCATTCCTACCATCGAGATTACTGAGGACGCTGTGATCTCACCAAAGTCGGGCGTAGCACAGGACTTCACATATCCAGTGGAGTACACCGTGACTGACAACACAGCTACTGCAACCTACACCGTAGTAGTGGAACAGGTTACAGCACCTGAGGTCATCTTCCTCGGCAGCAACGGTGCACAGAAGATGGAGGACCTCTGCGGCGAGGAGCAGGAAGCATGCAAGTGGATGCTTGCCAATGTTGACAACTCAATGTTCGTATCATGGGAAGAACTTCGCAACAAAGCTGTCGACCTGAGCAAGTGTAAGCTCATCTGGTGGCACTGGCAGAACCAGCCAACCGAGAACATCGGCGACTTCGAGAACGGAGCAAAGACCACTGCCATGGAGTGCATCAACCTCCTCTCCGACCACTACAAGAACGGAGGCGCATTCATCCTCAGCCGTGCAGCTGTCAACTTCGCTGCCGAACTTGGCGCTGTCAAGGATAAGCATTGTGCCAACAACTGTTGGGGTTCAAGCGACGATGGTGGTGATATCATCGGTGGCTCATGGGACTTCCCTGTAAAGGATGAGTCATGCTACCTCTGGGAAGGCATCATCGGCGGATTCCCAGTCAAGACACTCGACGCCAACTATCAGATCTCTAACTGCGTATCGCAGTGGGGTCGTTGGTTCCACAACGATGGCGACCTCAACGTCTGGGAAGAGAAGACAGGCTGTAAGGTTCTTGCACATGGCTGGGATATGGCTGTTACAATGTGGGAGTGTCCTGCTGCCGATGGCACATTCGGCAAGGGTGGTATCATCTGCTTCGGTTCTGGATGCTACGACTGGTACTCACCTAATCCATTCGAAGAGAACTTCCACAAGAACATGGGCATCATCACTGCCAATGCAATCAATCATCTGACCAAGTAATGGTTAAACGATTAAACGGTTAAATAGTTTCTGATTAACTAAAAGTATTTTCAACATGAAATCTATGATATTTTCAACTATATTGCTGTCAGCCATCGCGCTGACAGCATGTAGCGACGACAAGTTCGCAGGCGACGAACCTAAGGACTGGAACGGCACTACCGATATCTTCACCCCTACCGAGGAGGATGCCTACAGCACATACTACAAGCCAGCCATCGGTCGTGTAGGCGACCCAATGCCTTTCTACGATGCTAAGACTGGTGACTTCAAGATTCTCTATCTGCAGGAGTACCCTGTCAACGATGACAAGCGTTTCCACCCATTCTGGGCTGTAAGCACCAAGGACGGATGCAACTACGAGTCGCTTGGAGAAATCATCCCTGTAGGCGAATCACGCCTTCAGCAGGATGCTGCACTCGGTACAGGTTGCTGCTACTACAACGAAAAGGAAGGACTCTACTACGTCTACTATACAGGCCACAATGGCAATTGCACCAACCGCGAGGTTGTGATGCGCGCCACATCGCCTGACTTCAAGACTTGGACCAAGGATAACCTCTGGGCACTCAAGGGTACAGACTACGATCTCTCTGGTCAGGACTTCCGTGACCCACAGATCTTTGAGGACAACGGCACATACCACATGGTAATCTCAACCTATAAGGGAAATGATCCTAAGTTTGCCGATTTCACTTCTACCGATATGAAGACATGGACCTTCAACGGCGACTTCAACATGGTATGGGACCGCATGTGCGAATGTCCTGACATCTTCAAGATGGGCAACTGGTGGTATCTCGTCTACAGCGAGTCGTACAAGAGCGACTGGAGCCGCAAGGTTAAGTACATGATGGCCGACTCGTTCGAAGGTCTCAAGACTTGCTTCTCTGACCCAGGTCGCTGGTGGCCAAAGGACGACAAGGAGGGTGTCCTCGATACTCGTGCCTTCTATGCCGGCAAGACTGCATCCAACGGTACCGACCGCTACATCTGGGGTTGGTGTCCATACCGTTCAGGTGTAACTAACGATGACAAGAACATCAACGTAGGCAATGGCAAAGATGGTCAGAAGAATGAGCCAGAATGGTCAGGCGCTCTCGTTTGCCACAAGCTCATCCAGCACAGCGATGGTACACTTACTATAGGTAAGGTTCCTGCTATGGACGCTAAGTACAACAAGCCTGCCGAGGTTAAGGTTGTAGAGAAAGGAGACGATGGCAAGACATATGTTGCATACAACCGTCTCGGTGCACACAACCATATCTCATTCACAGCTAAGACTGCCAACAATGAGGACCGTTTCGGCGTAAGCTTCTGTTTTGGTTATATAAAAGTGAAGGAAACAGACAAGACTACCGGTCAGGAAGTTGAAGTCCCTACACATTCGAAGCGCTACACTCTCATGGTTAATCCAGAAGGAAATGACCGTCGCAAGGTTAACTTCGAGCAGGAGGGTTATCTCGGCATGGGATTCATCCCTGGAGCTGATGGTTATCTCTTCCCACGTCCATCGGACAACACCTACAATATTGACATCTACACCGACAACTCGGTAGTCACTATGTACATCAACGGCGATTACGGTTGCACTCAGCGCATCTATGGTCTCCAGAAGAACTGCTGGACCATCAACACTTACGGCAACGATGTCACTATTAGCGACGTCAAGGTATCGCAGTATTAAACAATATGGATAATCAAGGTGTCATACCCTTGATTATCCATAGTTACATAATTTTTACGCTAAACTAATGAACAAGAAACTAATTCTATTGACCCTGATGGGCGCCGCCTCTCTGACTTCACTGCAGGCACAGACCGTCACCCCACAGGCGTGCGAGCAGAGCATCGTCACCCCTAAGGCTCAGGGCCGCTACCTTTGGCTCCCTATCCAGGAAGGTGCTCCAGAAGGCAAGGTGCAGATCATTGCCGGCAACACATTCGTCATGGAACAGAATGTGCGCATGGCACGCGAAAAGGTGGATTACTATCTGCCACTCGACCTCCAGCCTTATCAGCAGAAGGGAGGAATATTCAAGGTTGTGGTGCAGAACGTACCTACTGGTTCCATCTGCTTCAGCAAACTGGCACAGAACGATGACAACAACTACATGCTCATCGACGAGCCTTTCCGTCCTTCATACCATCACACTCCAAAGCGTGGTTGGATGAACGACCCTAACGGCATGTTCTATCTCGATGGCACTTGGCACCTCTTCTATCAGTATAATCCTTACGGATCGATGTGGGGCAACATGCACTGGGCACACTCCACAAGTACCGACCTCATCCACTGGAAGGACGAAGGCATAGCACTCGCTCCCGATGCCTGGGGAACCATGTTCTCCGGCTCGTGTGTAGTCGATCATGAAGGTACTGCAGGCTTCGGCAAGGGAGCCGTCATCGCAATGTACACCACCAGCCGCCCTACCCCATTCGGAGGCGACGTGCAGGCACAAGCGCTTGCATACAGCAAGGATGGTGGACGCACATTCACCAAGTACGAGGGCAACCCAGTCCTCACAGCCGACATCGTCGACTTCCGCGACCCTAACCCATTCTGGAACGAGGACATCAAGGCATGGAACCTCATCATGGCAAGCGGACAGGAGATGCGCCTCTACTCATCTCCAAACCTCAAGGACTGGAAGGAAGAGAGCCGCTTTGGACTCACACTCGGCTGCCACGGAGGTGTTTGGGAATGTCCTGACCTCATGAAGCTTCCAGTCGAAGGTACCAAGGAAAGCAAGTGGGTTCTCTTCTGCAACATCAACCCTGGTTTCATCTATGGAGGTTCAGCTACACAGTACTTCGTAGGCGACTTCGATGGTCATAAGTTTACTGTTGACAACGAGGCTCGCTACGCTGACGGCAAGGCACTCTGGCAGGATTACGGCAAGGATCACTATGCTACCGTATCCTTCTCCAATGCACCTGACGGTCGCCATCCTATGATTGCATGGATGTCCAACTGGGAGTATGCCAACGATGTGCCTACCAAGCAGTATCGTTCAGCCAACAGCATCGTCCGCGACCCATTCCTATACAAGGTGGGCAAGGAGTATTTCCTCGGTTCGCGTCCTGCACCTGAGTACGACAAGGCTGGACTCGACAAGCAGATCAAGGTTAAGGGGTCTTGCACCGTTACCCTCTCGAACGCAGAAGGTGAAGAGGCAGTCATCACCTACGACCAGAAGGCTATGACCCTCTCGTTCGACCGCAGCAAGAGCGGCAAAGTGGATTTCAATCAGAACTTCGCCGTGAAGACCGTGGCTCCAGTTCATCGCAAGCTCACTTCTCTTCGCATCTTCATCGATAACTCATCAGTCGAGGTATTCGGCAACAACGGCGAGGTAGTGCTCACCAACCTTGTTTTCCCAAAGTCTAAATTAGATAAAGTAACAGTGAAATAATTATGAAAAACAATAAAATAGCAATCCTCTCCGTCATGCTTTGCTTCTTTGCCATGGGATTCGTCGATCTCGTTGGCATTGCAAGCAACTACGTAAAGCAGGACTTCGGACTCTCCGACTCTTTCGCCAACACCCTTACAGGACTCGTGTTCTTCTGGTTCCTCCTCTTCAGCGTGCCAACAGGTATGCTTATGAATAAGATAGGACGTAAGAACACCGTGCTTGTCAGCCTCGCCGTTACTGTGGCAGCCTTGCTTCTCCCACTCTTCGGCAACACGCTCCCTATCATGATAGTTTCCTTCTGCCTCCTCGGCATAGGCAACGCCGTGATGCAGACTTCACTCAATCCGCTCGTGACATGCGTGCTCAAAGGTGGCAACATGGCATCAACCCTCACCTTCGGCCAGTTCATCAAGGCGATAGCAAGCTTCATGGCACCAATCATCGCAGGTTGGGGAGCCACAGCAGCTATTCCTACCTTTGGCTACGACTGGCGCATACTCTTCGTCATCTATTTCGTCATAGGAGCTCTTGCCACTTCCATCCTCTGGGGCACAAGCATTGAGGAAGAAAAGGCAGAGGCTGCCAGCCAGAGCGTAGGCAAGCAGTTTGCCGAATGTTTCAAGCTCCTCGCAAAACCTATTGTACTGTTGAGCTTCCTCGGCATCATGTGTCATGTGGGCATCGATGTAGGTACCAACACCACAGCACCTAAGATCCTCATGGAACGTCTCGGCTGGACACTCGAGCAGGCAGGTTTCGCCACATCGCTTTACTTCATCTTCCGTACCATCGGCTGCTTCACCGGTTCCATGCTTCTCCGTGCCCTCAAGACACGTACCTTCTTCATCATCTCCGTAGTGATGATGGCACTCTCAATGCTCGGACTCTATTTCGGTACATCTCAGTGGATGCTCTATGCAGCCATCGCCCTTGTAGGTTACGGCAACTCCAACATCTTCTCCATGTGCTTCGCCACAGCCCTTGAGGCAGAACCACAGAAGCAGAACGAAGTGTCAGGCCTCATGATCATGGGTCTCTTCGGTGGTACACTCTTCCCTATCCTCATGGGTATTGCCAGCGACGCCATGGGACAGGCAGGAGCCGTCCTCGTTATGGCAGTAGGCGTGGCCTACCTCTTCACTTACATCCGCAAGTTGTAAGCTCCGACATTTCTGGTGTACTATACTACACCTTATTAAATATTACAAGTCCGTATTCATCGTCTTCTTATGATGAATACGGACTTACGTTATTTATTCCCACTTACATTCCGTTATATCTTCGTTACCCCCTATTTCCACCAATCATCATTTGCACCGCTGATGATGCGCACCAATTCATTCATCACCATACACATCTCGCGAGTGATGTTGGGAACCTCCTCCATCTCTGGCTGTCCGTTGGCATCGAGGACAGTATTGCCTTGGTCATCCTTTACGGCTCGCATTTCGCGACGACGATATTCGTATTGCCAGGGCGAGACTTCCAGCCTTCGCAGTTCTGCCACAGCATAGAAAGCCTTGCCCGTGGGTTTGTAGCGATCGCTGAACCCATTATCCATCACCTCAACGACAGGCAGCAGTTCCTGCTGCAATAGCTTCACGATGGCACGTTCCTTAGGGCTTACACACGCTGTCACGATCACACCACCTTGCTCCCTCGCAGCCTTCTGCACAGCAGCTTTCTGCTGTTCAAAGAGATGTGCATCAGCTCTATGGCAGATGAGCGGGAATAGTGGTCGCTTTAGCAGTTCTTGGTTGCCCACAATATCGATGACGAGACGACGGTCCTGGAAATTCAGCGTTGCGCTCACCTTGCCACGATCATTTCTGATACCCTTTACTGTCAGTTGGCGCCATGCCTCCACCTGCTTGTTGCGATCAGCAGCAATGAAGCGGTCGGCACAAAGCCCTTGCATGATACGATCAGGCGTCCAGTTGGCGCTCTTCATGTTTCGACGCACGCGGAAGCAGTCGGGCTTCGAGCCCGTTATCAAGCGCTTGCGCGGGTTATTACGGATGTACAGTCGCTTTATCTCAATCTCCTCCTCAGTCACCGCCTCCACATCGTTGTAGCCACGCACGAAGAGTGAAGGGCCTCGGTAGGAGCGGGTGTGGTCGCGGTCTGTGCACACCCGCGGTATACCGCATCCCTTCTGTCCAGCATCCCCCCATGCAATACCCAGCGTGTCCCAATAGCCGTGAGTGCAGCCAATCATGAAGCCCCTGATTATCTGCCCGAGATGCACCTTATTGGTTGGTTTAAGATACAGAAGGCCATGTACATGTTCGGGCATAGCCTGAAACACGTCGATTTCAACTTCTTGATAATAGGAGGGGATATTTTGCCAGCATTCCTCCACCCTCTTCCCCAATTCCGTCAGCACACATCGTGGTGCCTTCTCGCTACCATCCTCAGCATAAGGATCACCAGTGATATATCCCAGCACCGGAGCCTCGCCCCTTGTGTTGAGCGTCACATGAAACCACCCCTCAGTATAATCATTGAGGGGATTGCGCTTTAAGGCATCGGGCGTTTCCGCATCCTTCTTGCGTATCTTTGCTATTTGTTCGGGCGTCAGAGGCATCGTTGCTAATTTTTGCAAAGATACTGCATTTTGTTGGGATGGACAAAAAACTTACAGGATAATGCAATAAACTGCTATTTATTTTTTCGGCAAAATCATTATGCCGCTATCATATATCTCTGAAATTTCCGCCAAAGAGAAAAGGTCAGGATGCCTCAGGCCAGTATCTGTCTTTTTCCATTCTCCCCATTCAATGTAATTGCAGAGCTTAAGTCTTAATCTCAACTCTGCTTTCTTGTCTTTATGACCAATAAAAGGTACGACATTGTCTATTTTGTAATACCCATGTATGCCTCTATCCGTAAAAGGAACAAAATACTTGAGGTCAGAAATACCGTAAGAGTGTGTTCCATTAAGAACAAACTCTCCCAATGCTCCGGCAAGAGCATCTTTATAATAAGGTGTCTCCTTACCAATATAACATGCAAGGACATTCCTCTCCACCACCTCCATCTTCTCAAGGCTTCCTAAGTCAGATATGCTATCGAATTTGAATCCGCCATCAGCACTAATCTCGACGTCTCTTTTTATATCGAAATAGCTCTCCATTTCTTTCAAAGTCTCTTCGTAGGAAATCGTTTCTTCTACGCTCCCCATCGTCACCTTTGCATTCTTCCACAGGCTCTTAACCCTTGCATCCGTAGGCTCATTCTTCAGCTCGGCAAGCACAAGATAGTTCGCCTCAGGATAAGGGCGATACACTTTACCATTCAACACGCTAAAATGCTGCTTCACGAAACCATAGCAATCCTTATTTGCCTTTGGTTGTAATACGTGAAATGAGTACATATCATTGAGAAGTGTCTGAATCTCCTTTCGGAACTGTCGTCGGACCTTACTTTTCCAATCCATCTGAGCAGACTTTTTGTTCCGACCATAAAGAGCAACGATGAAGAGGAAGTTCACATCATAATGACTCAACAACATTGTGTCACGATCAAAAAGACGGTTCTCGAACTGTCGGTTCATGTTCAACCTCTGCTGCTGGGTTATTCTATCATCATCAAAAGCAAGCAGCTTGTGGCTACCCTGTTCGGTGTCGGGGATGTGGGCTGATATGAAGAAGTTAGGAATAGGATTGTACCCCTCCGTCAGTTCGTCTCTCAACTGGTGGTGTCCTTCTTGCTTGTATTTATCATCACTAAGGCCAAGGAACAGGTCAACATTCCATTGCACAATATTCTTTGCGTAAGTATATTGCTTGTAGATGGATGTCTTGCCAAGGTGAACGCTCTCTGGGTCTTGCCTCTTATAGTATTTGCTGTCGCCTATGTAGTAGGTGTTGTGAGCATTTCCGTCAGTTGACTCTATGAGTCCGCGGTCGAGGAACAGGTGGTCAACAATCTTTCCATCCTTCTGCTCTATGAGTTCCCTTGGAAGATTGTTCTCACCTATCAGTTCGTCTATCATCGTTTCGAACACTATGTCAAAGTCTTTAGCCATCAGGCAATCCTGGCGTGACTTGTTGATGGCAATCTCGTGCGAGCGAACAAAATAGGCGTAACACAGATCCCATATTCTCAAAGCCTTGTCCGAGAAATACTTGTATTTTATCTCCTTCAGCCTCCGCTTGCCATAACCTGCCTTGATGTATCTGTTCTTGATGGTATTTGGTTTTATCACCTCATAGTTCAGATTCTTTATGTACCGGAATCCATGCTCCTCGTTTATGTAGTTAAGGATGAAATAGAATATGATGAGCAATTCCTCATCGAAGTTCACCGACTTCTTCCTGTTCACCGGATTCAGATACACAGGTGCCCCCTTTTGGACAATGGCCATAGTCTTTGATATCGTTTTTGTCCATTGGATGTTATTGTTTCCCGAGTGTGTGTTTCTGGCTATGAAGGTCAGATAATCCTGATTCTCACGATTGAAGTCAAGCATGGCTATGATGACATCAAACAGAGTGTTGTGCTTCACCTTCTTTCCGTCACTCTGTGTCTGCGTCTCCTTGTTTTCAAGGATGTTGTCATTCTGCTTTTCGTTGTACACACTCAGCACACGGTATATCCAGATGGCTAGTGTGGAAAGAAACTCCTTGTAGTTTTCCACACGCTCATCACCATCCTCGAACGTTCCGCTGAACTCATCGAAGTCAACAAGTTCTTCTGGCGTAGCCCCAAACACCGTGTCTTTCCCATCCGTCAGCACAACCTTGGGAAGAAAGAATACCACATCCTCTGCCACATGACTATAGCAGTAGCCGACATACTTAAAGTCCTTCTCCTTATCAAGCCTCGGGATAGTAAACATATCGCCCAGCACATCGCGTAAAGACTTTTTTATGCGATTGCTCACCAGTCTGTCCAGCTCGTATGTATAACCTTCTATGAAGAGCAGCATCTTTTTTACAGTTCAGGTTCTATTGGTTCACTATCTTCTACTGTTTCACCCTTTAACACATTGATGTTCTTTAACCAATCCTCGACTATCTTCGCATTCACCTTGCCATCAATCGTATAGAAATCGGAGAAGATGACCTTTCGTTTCCTACCGTTCTTTTCCACTTCAAGGTCAAAGAGCCTACCAGCATCCACCTTCGCCACATCATTCCAGAGGTAGAAGACAATCTTGCCAACGAGCTGTTCTTCATTGATCTCGTTCTTGCTGTCTGCCTTTACAAACCAGTCACCAAGCATCTTATCTTCCGACTCCGTAGCATCGTAAATGAGGTCGTTAAGCGTCTGCTGAAGGTCAGTCCATTTGCATACCTCTTTATCGCCAAGCACCACCTTCCAATCTGTATTATCATACTTTATAGGCACATACTTCCAATCCCACCTACGCTTGAAGGCAGAATCGATAGGGAAAAGGCTTTGGTCGCTGGTATTCATCGTTGCCCAGATGTGAAGATTAGGAGGAAGAACCAATACCTTGCCGTTCATCACATTCTTAGCTGTAGCAATCACCTTTCCGTTGTCATTCTTGATATCCTCAGTCAGTACGATGTCGAGCTTATATTTTTCATCATTTGTCAGGAAGTCCTGCAAGTCGCTTTCTGTTTCAACCGCATACGAAGAGAATCCTGCATTTGTGCGGTCAAGCAGTTGGAACAAGTCACCGAATATCTGTGCGCAGTTACCACGATTTATTTCCTCTATCACAAGATAGAAATCCTTGTCCGTACACGCCGCATTAGCATATCGCCTCCAAGCCTCAACGTATGCTTTGATGAAAGCTTGTGGGATGAACTTATAGACGATTACATAATCTTTAATTTCAGTACCCTTCTCATCCTTCATTTTTACAGAATCCTTACCAAAGAGTCCATATCTATCTTCTGGTTTTACCGTTGGTTTATATGCACCAACGAATGTAGCATAGTCGTAATCAGGATGAAAAGTCGTACGGATGCGATTATCCTCTTTCGTGTCTTCGTCTATCGTGTGAGACTTTCCTGTACCAGGGGCTCCGTAGAATATTTGTTGGAGAGGAAGGTATGTTGTGGGAATTATGTTCTTTGATGAAGCAAATGGTGGAAATGCATATACTCCTTCGTCAAGTCTTATCCATGCGTTTATTCCGGCACTAAAATATGCCTCGCTACCAGTATTAAAACCTGCATCAATAAGAACTTGATAGTAATTCCCATTATAAAATCTCCGGATTGCTTCTGCATGAATAAATCCAAAATAGATTAGAAAATCATTTTTAGATACTTTCTTATCGGTATATAATTTGTATCCTTCTTTTGCAGCATCTATTAAATCTTCTTTAGTGTTAATTGTCTCTATGAATGGTACCATGGCTATACTAGATTTGTACTTTTGTTATTTAACCTTTAACAAATGCTTCGCAAACAACTTTAATACTTCAACATTTACAGCATTACCGAATTGTTTGTATGCTTGTGCTTGTTTGACATCTGGCTGGAAGTTCTCTGGAAAACTCTGCAATCTTGCACATTCTCTTGGAGTAAGGAAACGTCTACGAGATCCCACGATTGAAGTTTGAACAATGGCAACAAGTGCAGGGAAGTATGAGTTGACCTTCACCCGAATACCAGAAGGACGCAACTGAAATATCTGATTCCATATATCAGGATGCGATGTTTGTCCTGCCTGCCATTCCAGCTTTGCCTTAGCACCAAAAAATAGAGGATTCTGTTGTGCTCGTATCAACCATCTGTCTATAAATTCTCGGTTGTTCAAATACAACTCATTATTCTTCATGATGAAGTTTTGCTTCCATGTTGGATATTGAGTCAAATCTTCGTTAGGGTCGAGGTCACAAAGACGATCTGACCAGATGGGGAACCCAGGAAGCCTAACAACTTGTATATTCTGAAGGAACTCATTCCATAAATCTATGAGATTCTCCATACCAGCAGAAATACGATATTCTTCAATGTTAGGAATCTCGTTATCATCCTGAAGAATATTGTCTATCGAACAAATAGGAAGTTTTTTCTTATTGAATTCAAAAGGACTTATTTCACCTATATCTTTGCGAACACACATAATGTAAACCCTCTCACGATGCTGAGGCACACCAATATAATGAGGACTGAAAATAACTGGTTCAGGAAGAAGATTGTAACCAAGTTCTTCCAATTTATCATGGATTACTCTCCAAGTATTTCCATGATCGTGGCTGGCGAGGTTGCGTACATTTTCAAGAAGCGCATACTTTGGTTTGTGGTAGTCAATGATACGACAGATATCAAAGAAGAGGGTTCCCTTTGTTTCATCTTCAAAACCTAATCTTTTGCCAGCCTTTGAGAAAGCCTGACAGGGAAATCCTCCACATAAGACATCATGTTCTGGAATATCTTTTGCATCAACCTTTGTAATATCCCCAATAGGGGCAATACCATAATTCGCTTGATAAGTTTTGCGGCAGTCAGCATCAATGTCGCTAGCGAAAACGCATTCACCACCTAGTGCTTCCATCGCTTGATGGAACCCACCAATACCAGCAAACAAATCAATAAACGTGAACCACTTTTCCTTCACTTCGCTTTATCGTTTAATAAAGCGTGGAGGCTAAAACACAAAAACTGCGTTGGCTCTGGACAAGCCTTCTTGGAGTTCATGCAATAGCCATCCACGCTGTGATTAATAATTCTTTTCACAACGGGACAGCGATGCATCAAACTTCTCCAAGAATTCTATGTTAGATTGTCCAGATCTGCGCAGTTAGAGAATGATGTCTTACTCTCTGTCGAGTACTTGCTACCTATAGGGATAGCGGCCTTATTTTATCTTATATATTCTTGAAACCTGAAGTTCCCTCGTATGGGCATGATTGGTTAGACCCCAACTATAGTTGCTGGTGTCCTCCGATGCCTTGCTCCATGTCTGGAGTGGAACTCTTACGTTTTCGATGCTTTTGGGCATTCAATGAATAACTTGTTGTCCGTCAATACCCAAATCCGGACATGGTTTGTATGATTCTCTCAACGATACAAACAAAAAAAGCGCAGGTATTGCATCGTAGCTCGTCCATGATTCGAGGCCCTGAGAATTGCCTTAGCTATTGACGAGTAGATACAGATACCCACGCTGGAGTTGATATTATAGCATACCCCTAAAGTGTGCCATGAGGGTACAATGCACCCTCGGACACACTACGGGACTTGTCTATGCAACTCACCCGTGGCATCCTCTCCACAATGTCCTTGATAGCTAAATTCTGGAGTTTCTCAGGTTCCGAATCATCAAGTGACAAAGCGTTGATGACGCCTTTAATGTATGTAGCACCTGAACTTCGTACGATACGCTTCGCTACGATACGGGCTTTGCCCTACAATAACGATAACAGTCGCTTCGAAGACAGGATTTTTTGAGCACTCGCTTGCACTCGAATTTTGACTTTCGTCTTACTCAATCAGTTTCTCGCCATGATGAGCATCGGGCGTGTATATCATGCGGATGTTACTCCGTGTTATGGTTCGTTCTTAGGTAACTTTGGTGTTACCTTTTCGAGTTTCTTATCAGCAGATGCTACTCTGCGCTCCAGTTTTTTGATATCTTCGGCAGCTGGGAGGTTTTCAGGACGTATGCCTCGCTGAGTCAACATATCACGAACACTCACGTTGTTCTGAACGTGTTCGCGAGTTATGGAAGGCTCACCTCGAAGGTCTTTTTGCTCCACATTATAATTGGTCATTTCTGTAGCGAGATTCTTCGCTGCAATGGTAAGAGTCGGCAGAAAATCAGCAAGAGGGCGTGTGGATTTTATTCCAAGGCGTTGTTTCATATCCTCTGTAGTGTGCCCACCGAAGAGGGCAGTGTCTCCTTTGGAACGGATACGAGCATAGCCTCGGTCATCAACCCCACGTTCAAAGATATTGCGTGAGAGCTGCTTTTCAGACGAGCGTAAACGGTCGCGAGTCTCCAAGCGCGCAAGGTCGTTGAGGCGTTCTTCTATAATTTCCAACTTACGTGTCTGGACTGCAAAATAACTCTGGGCAAAAGCAATCTCAGGCTTCTTTGGATCACCATTCTGGGCAATCAAATAGCAAGCATAGCGAGTGAGCATGTAGTCCTGAATTTCACGTTGTGCACCCTTTGCTAATGATATCATTTTCGTGACCTCACGAAAATGATCATCAACACTAACATTCAATGACTTACAAGAATCAACCGCTCTACCTATAGCTGTCTGAAAATTCTCCCAACGTGTATAACCAAGAACTGATTGCAGGTCGCGGGCAAACCACACCTCAACCTGCTCGTTACCATCATCACCCGTGATGTAGGTAGCAATAGTATCAAACGATTCCTTGTATGTTATTATGCTTTGCCTATCCATATACGAAACCTACAATTATCTATCGATTCATTTTTTATTTGCCATTAGTACGCCACATGCATGCTTTCGCATACAATCTCGTGCAAATATACAAAGATTTTGGGAGAAAACAGGCAGGAATGATCGGATTTCTTTATTCAGCACCCAATATTTAGGTAAAATAGGGGCGTAAGAAGCTTGGAAATGACAAAAAGGGCATAAGAAGAATGAGGACAACCGACTCTTCTTGGTGCCACAACTCCTTGCAAGGAAACAGCCAAGTCCTTGCAAGGAGTTGTGTGTTTCCTTGCAAGGAGTTAGCCATGTTCTTACTATGTGTCAAGAGTGGATGAGCAAAGGGGAGACGATGATTGTTTACGGAAGAGGGAACAAGATAGTATATGTTATTGGATAAGATATGCTATCCAATGAAATAAGATAGTATATCTTGTTGCAAATGGAGAGTAACGTTGCGGCAGGGTTCTTATAGCTGGTTGGTATGTTGTGTGGATGGCGACTCTGCTGCTTTACATGCGAAAATACCATTTTTAATATACATTAAATACATGGTATGCATAATCACTTGTATACCAACAACTACACTATGTATATAAGTATGTACATAGGCATTTTGCTATATACACGAAACTACATGGTATCGTTTGGTGCCATGTAGTTTTGTGTATATAGATATTTCACAAACTACATAATTTTATACATTCTTAAACGCTTGAATATTCGCTTGTTAAAGTATTCATGTATTTTATGTATATTAAAATCACATATTTTCGCATGATATATTTAGTAGTATCGGAAATATAAACAAAATGCTTGCGATTGGCTGTTTATAAATTTAAGAAAGGTGTATTAAAAATTAAAAGTGAAGAGTGCTATCGTCTTGCGGACGATAGCACTCTTCACTTTAGTGGAGCTGGAGGGGATTGAACCCTCGTCCAAACGAGGAAGCCATACGCTTTCTACATGCTTATCTTGGCCTTCGGTTTTCGTATGCCAGCCAGAACCCAAGCCATCCACTGACATCTTAGCCTCTAAAGTTTCATCCTACCCGCGAGGCGGAGGCAGGACTATTCCCGAATTTGCTGCACCGCTGATCTGGACGCTTCGGAACAACAGCTTCCAGGGCGATGTCTCGTTCCCTCGCCTAGCAAGGGAATAAAGCAATCCTACTGAACTTCAGATTAAGCAGCGAGAGCGTAAGAAGTTTCGCCAATTAATTTTTTGACAGACTGAGATTATAGTGAGGGTCAGCGACTCACTGCATGCTTACGTACCACATCACACGCTGTCAAATCCAGTCAGCCCCCTGACTTGTGTATGGTTTCGTGGGTGCAAAGGTAATTAATAATTAGGAATTAGGAATTAGGATTTGTGAACATTTTCACGATAGCAAATGAATATTTAAGGTTTATTTGAAGTTTTAAGCCAATTTATTTGACTTTTCAATCGATAAGCACTATCTTTGTAGACGAAAATCATCTAATAACACTAAAAAAAGAAGAATACTTATGAAACTAGACGGAAGACGTGAAAGTTCCAATGTGGACGACCGTCGTGGCCAGCGCATGAGCGGCGGCATGATGGGTGGTCTGGGTATTGGCGGTATCATCATCGCTGCCATCCTGGCATGGATCACAGGAGGCAATCCACTCGATGTATTGCAGAATGTAGACATGACGGCTGTGACTCAGCAGGGCTCAGCAGAGGAATACAAGCCTACTGCCGAGGAGGAAGCGCTGGCTCACTTCTCGAAGCAGATCCTTGCCAGCACGGAGGATGTATGGAATGAGGAGTTCAGGAAGATGGGACGCACATACGAGGCTCCTACGCTGGTGCTGTTCAGCGGACAGGTGCAGTCAGGATGCGGTGGCGCTACATCTTCATCGGGTCCGTTCTACTGCAGCGCTGACCAGTGTGTGTACATCGACCTCTCGTTCTTCTCCAACATGAAGAAGACACTGGGTGCCGGTGGCGATTTCGCCTATGCCTATGTCATCGCTCACGAGGTGGGACATCACGTGCAGTATCTGCTCGGTACTCTGGGCAGAGCTCACCAGCAGATGTCGCAGTTGAGCCAGAAGGAGTCAAACCAGATCAGCGTGCGCCTGGAGCTTCAGGCCGACTTCTATGCCGGCGTGTGGGCTCACCACGAGAACAAGATGTTCAAATCGCTTGAGGATGGCGACATTGAGGAGGCCATCAATACGGCTGCCGTGATCGGTGATGACTACCTGCAGAAGAAGGCTCAGGGCTACACGGTGCCAGAATCGTTCAACCACGGTACGTCGGCTCAGCGCTCTAAGTGGCTGAAGCGCGGCTTCACTACCGGTTCGATGGAGGTTGGCGACACGTTCACTCCTGCCTACAGCGCGCTGTAAGAGAATAGCAAATACAAAAAAAGCTGCTTCAAATTGAAGCAGCTTTTTTGTGGTACCACCAGGATTCGAACCGGGGACACACGGATTTTCAGTCCGATGCTCTACCAACTGAGCTATGGCACCAACGTTTTTGACAATTTCTAAAGTGAGTGGTACCACCAGGATTCGAACCGGGGACACACGGATTTTCAGTCCGATGCTCTACCAACTGAGCTATGGCACCGTGTCTTTCGCTGTTTGCGGGTGCAAAGGTACTACAAGTTTTTGAAATGACAAAACATTTGCCCGTTTTTTTCGCTTTTGCTATAAAAAGAATGTGCCGTTTCCTATAAAACGACACATTTTTCTATTCATCAACCCTATTGGATTGTCAAAATGACAGCGGAAGGGTGGGTTTAGTTTTCGAACATATAAAGGAATGTAGCGATGCCATCGAGTGCTGGCTTCTTTTCGCCTTCTACCTCGAGCTTGAACTTGATTTCGACCTTTGCAGTACCGCGGAGGTTAGCGATATTGTAGAGGGAACATGAGAGGCGAACGCGCTTGCCTACTACCACTGGGATGCCGAACTTCATCTTATCCATGCCGTAGTTGACGAGCATCTTGATGTTCTTTGCCTCGATGACCTGCTGATAGAGGTGTGGGAGGAGTGAAAGTGTGAGGTAGCCGTGAGCAATGGTAGAGTGGAACTGGCTCTCGGTCTTGCAACGCTCTACATCCACATGGATCCACTGGTGATCGAGTGTAGCGTCAGCAAAAAGGTTGATGCGTTCCTGAGTGATCTCAAGCCACTCTGACTGTCCTAATTCCTTGCCAAGATATGAGGCAAATTCATCGTATGAGCTTACTGTAATCTGTGCCATAATGATACAAAAATCTTATTTTTGTGCAAAGGTACGGGTTTTATTTGTATTTTTAGCAAAGAAAAAAGGAGAATTTCGACACTTAGGCACACTTTTCCCTCTTATGTGCCACTTTATAAAAGAAAATACGAAAAAAAGAGAGAGCACCTGCGTGAACGCTTGGTGTTCTCTCTTTTATCTTGAAGTCGGCATGTATTATGCCTTCTTGCCAGTAAGCTTCTCCTTGATACGAGCCTTCTTACCTGTGAGGTTGCGGAGGTAGTAGAGCTTAGCACGACGTACCTTACCTACCTTGTTGACTTCAATGCTCTCGATGTTTGGAGACTCGAGTGGGAAGATACGCTCTACACCAACTGTACCAGACATCTTACGAACTGTGAAGCGCTTCTTAGTGCCATCACCAGAAATCTTGATAACTACACCGCGGTAGAGCTGGATACGCTCCTTTGAACCCTCGATGATCTTGTAAGCAACAGTGATTGTGTCACCTGCCTTGAATGCTGGGTGCTGCTTGCCTGTAGCGAAAGCCTCTTCAGCAATCTTCATTAAATCTACTTTAGCCATAAATAAAAGTATGAAATATTTTGTTTATGTAGTTACGGAAAAGCATGCCCTGAAACTCTCTTTTCAAGCAGAGGCTTTGCCAAATCGGCTGCAAAGGTAAGAAAAATTTACCATTCGCCACCTACCATTTGCCATTTATTTTACCTATCACGGTGTTTTTTGTATATTCCAAGCAGTTTTACGCCCGTAACGAAACGTCGAACAGGCAAGAAACGCACTTCATGCTGAGTTTTGGACGCATCAACAGGAAGCGTGAGAATGCGGACGGCATAGCCCCGAAGCACATTCTGCTTCCACTCCTCGGAGCGGTCGTAGGTCTGGTACTGCACTTCGTCCGACTGGACTCCATCGACCGAGATACGGAAGGACAGGCAGTCGCCCGCATAAGGATGGTTGGGAGTAAGATGCACTTTGAGGGTTACGGAGTCGGTGCCAAGAGGCGTTGTGAGCAAATATGGGTTGTCGTCATCCAAGACAATGCGATCGCCATTATCAAGCGGTTCCCATTCTGAGACATCAGGATAGGAAGGCAACATGTCGGCTGTAACCTTCTGGAACACTGGCAGGTTGCGAGGCGAAGCATCCATGATGCCATCCCACTTGCCGTGAGCACATACCTTATTATATATATAGGTGAGCGACTGTATGCTGTCGTAAGCTTCCTCACAGCGTTCGGGGCATAGGAATTTGAAGTTCATCTGCGCTGCTGCCTGAACGGGATACTTGACCAACTGGAAGAAGGCATCCCGACGCTCGGCAGGCACTAAACGGCTAAGCGACTCAACGCGGTCGGAGATAGACTGATAGTCCTTGACACGTTGTGCAATCCGCGCCTTGGTCCAGTCGCCAGGTATAGGACGGACTGTGTTCCAGTATGCTTTGTCGCTTTCCTCGACTCTGGTGCCAGACATGTGCTCCGGCTTCATTTCGGACGATAGACGGAAGTATGTTCTTAGCACATCCACGATCTCCTTCTTCTGGTCGTCGCCAAACTCCCTCTGAACGAAGTAGTCTATGAAGCTTATCCTTTCCATCACGGGACTGTTGCCCATAACACCCGTATGCCTCTCATGAAGCAAGTCGTAAGAGTCGCCATCCCACGCGAGTTGCATGAAGAGTTCAATCTGATATTCCGACGGTTTGATGTCGCCAACGTTGAGCACCCACACGTTGCTAATGCCACGGTGATAGGCAGCACACATCTCATTTTCGAGCAGAGATGGTGAGAGAGAGTTGAGCCATAGGTAGTCGTGCGGACGCCCCCAGTAGCTTACATGATAGTACACTCCGTTGCCTCCGCTGCGTGCACGCTCTGTGGAATCGGGGAAGTGGCGTATGTAGCCGTAGTTATCGTCAGTCCACATGAGGGTAACATCATCTGGCACCTTGAGACCCGAATGATAGATGTCGAGGACTTCCTTGTACGGAATAAAGACCTGTGGAACATTATCAGAAGACACACCCTTAACATCAGCCAACATCTGTCGTTGATCATCAATAACCATCTGAAGATATTTGAGTTTTTCCTCTTTGGTCTTAACACCCTGCATGGCTCCATCGTGTACGCCGCGCATGCCTATGGTGTAGACAATTTCCTGGTTCTTGGTCTCCTCTACTCTTTTGCGCCAGAAATCGAGTACATTATCACGATTTGTGACATAATTATACTCCCCCACTCCGCTTATCGCCCATTCGGCTGCAGGCGAGGTACCCATCGGCTCGCAATGAGAACCACCTATATATATACCATACTTTGCAGCCATCTCGCGGTTGCCTTGGATAGTAAAGAACGGCTGGGAGCACTCATGCATTGCAGGCCAGTAGTAGTTGGCACGAAGGCGTATCATGAGTTGGAAGATGCGTTCGCTGACTTTTGGTCCGATGGCACCCTTGATCCTGCCCTGCCTGATGGTCCATGCCTCGGGTTCCTGGCGCGTAGCCCAAGGACTGAGTCCCCAGTCCTCATCGTTGATGAAGATGCCACGATAAGCCACAGCCGGACTCTGCTGATGATGGAATCCCTCTGCAAGAACGAATTCGCTTAGCTTGCGAGGCGTGCAGTCAGCCCAGTACACCCACGGGCTCACACCCATCATTCGCGACACTTCAAGCAATCCATAAGCCAGTCCATGATCGTCGGCACCTACGATGTGGAGCCGTCCCTTCACCACATCGAGACGGAAACCTTCACGAGGCAATTCGCTATCGATGCTCAGCACGATGTCGGCCTTCGCCTGTGACTTCACGTGCTTCATATTGGAAGAAAGAACGGACTGCACATCTGAGCCAAACATATCGAGTGCCGAATGCACAACAGACCTTCCACCCTCCGGCACATACACCGCCAGGCGAGATCCAGATGGGATGATGAAGTCCTGCGCCCAGAGTATGGCTGGCAGCAGGATTAATGCAAGAGATAGCAATCGTCTCATTTAGTTTTTGTCTTTATGGACTAATAATGTTATTTGAAGATCATTCGTTGATCAGGAATCTGCCATCTCCGCTCAGTCCCTCCACGCTGATGTACATATCCTCGCATGTGGAATTGTTGTAGAAGCTGACCTGAGCCTTGCCTTGGCTGTCGGTCACTACGTTCGGACTCCAGTAGATGGTGCGTCGGAAGTCTGCCATAGGAGGAAGGGAAGAGTAGTCCTCCATCTGGAATGTCGACGGCTTGTTGAATCCTTGAAAATGCGTATGGCGTATACCTTTCTTTTTAGAAGTAGAAACTGCTATGTGCATGTAAAGGTATATGTGGCATTTCAGTATCTCCGTATCCAGGGGGTCGATGGCCGACATGGAGTTCGGAGCGATGTAAGCAGTCTTCACATCGTGCATCCATGTATCAAAGTAGGGATACTGGTCCTTTGCAAAATGGTTCAAGTCATACATCTCCCTTGCCACATTTCGCTCGTCGTTGTCGAGATGGAAGACGACTGCATCACCCAATCCATAGACAGGAGGCACGCTCGGATGGTCGGGATCGAACTTCAAGTCATTAATATTCTTAGCAAGCCACTCCAACAGTGTAGGTTCGGGTTCGCCGGAGTCAAGGACCTTGTCGAGTTCCTTATCAATATCGTAGAACATTTCGGCATACTTCTGTCCGTACCTTTCGTTCTTGAAAACAAAATCATCGTTGGTGAAGTAGCGGCGCTTGGCCTTGACGGTAACGTTCTGCAGCACGTGGTCCCTACGTGTGATAGGAATGAACTCCTCTTCCTCTTCTTCCCCCTGACTGCCGAAAGTGATGTTCGGCTTCAGACGGCGCTTCATGCTGGCCTCCAGCGGGGTGATGTAGCGTGCCACAGGGGAGAAGTTGCGATCGATGCCCACATAGTAGGTCTTGTTCTTGTCCTCTACCTTCGTATTGATCTGCACGTTCCATTCGCCATCCATGAATGGCAGCGCGAATGCATAGTTGCCATCATCGTCGGTGGTGGTGGTACCCACCAGGCTTTCGCCAGCCTTGTTGTAGAGATAGACCTCCATGTTCACATTGCTCACCTTGTTGCGCTTTCTGTAGGCATTGAGTTTGCCATACATATAGAAGCGGTCCTCGATAGGCTGTATCTTTTCAAACTGCGACAAGCCTGCCATCATATTCCAGTCGTAGCGGCGCCAGCCCTGGGTGAGCATGAGCAGGTCGGCGCTACGGCGGTGGTCGGCATCGTCCGACTCGAAGTAGTAGTCCACATTGCTGATGTAGCCCTTCACATCCGACGAGAGCAACATCCATGTCTTCATGTTGCCCTGGCGACCATTGTTCATCGTCTGCGCATCGATGGCAGAGAACGACAGATGGGCACCAGGTACTGTCGCCACATCGATTACCACGTCGCCACAAGGCTTGAGGCGTTGGGTAGGCGAAGTGACTCGTATGGTGTCGGCTACCGATGGCTTTGGACATACGAAGAACAGACGCTCGGCAAGGATACGTCCATTGCTATCGAACACGGTGAACTGATTCACGCCCTCACGCTGCCGGCTGCGGTCCAGCTCGATCTCTAGCAGAGGTTCAGCCACCACCGTATCGCAGAAGGTTATGTTGCCGTTGTTGATCACCGTATAGCCCAGCAGGCGTCCGCACATTCGGTCGGAGGACTGCAACGTCACGAGCATATCATCACTCACGGCATCAAACTGCAGAGCCACGCCTTCCGTGCTCGTTGCCGGCAGGTCGTAGTACTGCGTATTGCCGCGCAGATTCTTCAGTTGGAACTTCAGCACCGAGCCATCTGGCACCAGACTGAACAATCCGCGTCCGAGGGAGTCGGTCTTCACGTTGGCGAGCACATCGCCCGATTCATTCATCACAAAACCATTGCCAGCATACGGATGACCATCATCATCGACAGCAAGCATGGCAACCCTGCACTTCTTGCCTTTCACCAGAGTGCCACCCTCGGGATAGAACTGCACGCTGACAGTCTTCATGCGGCCGTTGGAGTGTATACCCTCATCGATAGCATTGGTATAGAGCGAGTCGCTACGGTCGCGGTTGTTTGAGATGCGCTCCCTCAGATTTCGGGTCTTGAGGGTCAGATTGGAGTAGTCACCCTCAGCACTCGGAGCCTTGAATACGGGAAACACACGAGAGAAGCAGGCATTAACGCCCCAGTTGGTCATATAGCGGGTATAGGCGCGTACCTCATAGAATCCCGATCCGTAGAGCGAGTCCAGTTTGAGGTCGCCATATGCCAGTCCGTTCTCATCGATCGGCAGCTTCGTGGTCTTCAGCACATCGCCGCTCGGATTGAGCAATTCGACATACAGCACCTTGCTCAGGTCCGTAGCCTTGCGGTTGTCGGTACGGGTGACATAGGCCTTGAACCAAATGGTTTCGTCCTCGAAGTAACCCGTATTGTCAAAGTGCAGGTACACCTTCTCCTGCGGAGTGGTCACACTGTACCTCATTGCATTCTGAATATAGGAAAGCACACGCTGTCCCTCCACATCAAGCTGTTGGGCCCAGCACGGCATGAAGCAAGTACACAGCAGTACGAACACGACCGTTCGAATCATTTTCTTTCTAATCGTTATAGTCATTTGCAAGGTTTAAGTAAGTGTACAAAATTATTTTTTATAATAGATGTATTCATTAATATTACAGACTTAGGCTTTCAAAAAAGGGCGTGTAGTGACTCCTACATAACCGTTTTGAAGGACTAAAGATGTTCAGTAAGGGATGCAGATATTATAAAAATAATTCTGCACACTTACTT
>JAKSLM010000070.1 GCA_024401225.1 Bacteroidaceae bacterium
CTAGGACACATGCCTCTCACGCATGGAAGATGAGTTCGATTCTCATACTCGCTACTACTTTTGAATTTGAGAATGTCCTTCGCTTTGTGAAGGACATTCTTTTTTTTTGTTTGCTGACTTCAGGAAAAAGGTTTTTGTTTGATGTGATTTGGTACTTATTCTACGAATACATATTCCTTATTGTCGTAATTTTATGCATAAAAAGTATAATAAACCTTAATCTGTTTCATTGTTTGATATTTTTTTCCTAATTTTGTAAACTCGAAAACTATAATTGAATCTATATGCAATTAAGGAAATATATTATAACAGGTTGTTTCACTCTCTTTGCGGCTGTGACTGTATCGGCGCAAAAGGTAGTGATTGGCAACTATGAATTCTCTAAAGAAAAGGCTACCTACTACGGTGAACTCGAAGGAGGAAAACCGAATGGTAAGGGTAAAACCACGTTTCGCACTGGCGATGTGTACGAGGGCGAATACGTGAAAGGCAAGCGACAGGGATATGGAGTCTACACCTTCACCGATGGTGAGAAGTACGAAGGCAATTGGCATCAAGACCATCAGCATGGTAAGGGCGTTTACTACTTTGCCAACAACAACAAGTACGATGGCTTGTGGTACATCGACTTCCAACAGGGCAAAGGAACTATGTACTACTACAACGGCGACAAGTACGTAGGCGACTGGTATCAGGACAAGCGTGAAGGCGAAGGAACCTATACTTGGGCAAATGGCATCTACTATAAGGGTGGATGGAAGAATGACAAGAAGTCGGGCAAGGGCACATTCGACTGGCGCGATGGCAGCTCTTACACCGGCGATATGGATAACGACATGCGAAACGGACATGGCACTTACATCTACGCTAATGGCGATAAGTACGTAGGTGGATGGAAGGACGACATGATGCATGGCAAGGGTATCTACAGTTTCCACAATGGCGACAAGTATGAAGGCGACTACCAGAACGGCGAACGTACAGGCCAGGGTATCTTCACATACGTTGACAAGCGCAAGTATGTAGGTCAGTTCAAGAACGGACTCATGGAAGGCGTAGGCGTTTATACTTGGCCTGATGGCAGCAAGTACGAGGGCTCATGGATCGATGACAAAGAGCATGGACGAGGCAAGTATGTAGGAGCTAATGGCGATGTCTACGAAGGTGGATGGGCCAATGGCGAGATGAGCGGTGAAGGCGTGCTTCGCCTTGCTGATGGCACTAAGTTCAAAGGCCATTTCCGCAACGGTATGCGTAACGGAAAAGGCATAGAGGAGAATGCTGACGGCACACGTTTCGAAGGCTCCTATGTCGATGATCTCAAGGACGGTGCTTTTGTTGAGAAGGATAAGAACGGAACCGTGACCCGCAAGGGATACTATAAGAGAGGCAAGATCGAAACCTTGTCACAGTAAAAAGGAGATGAGACCGCTCAATGAAATAACAGAAGAGGTGAAAGCCTTGGCAAAGGAAGTCGGCGCCTTCATCCGCGAACAGCGAAACTGCTTCTCGCTCGATAGGGTGGAAGTGAAAGGCTCGCACGACTATGTAAGCTATGTGGATAAGGAGAGTGAGCGCATGATCGTGAAGCGACTCAAGGCCATCCTTCCCGAAGCTGCCTTTGTTACCGAGGAACAAACCACAGAGAATGATGCTGATGCTGACCTTACGTGGATAGTCGATCCTCTGGATGGCACATCGAACTTCGTGCATGGCATGGCTCCATACTGCGTTTGCATAGGATTGAGAGACAGGGACGAAGTGCTTGTGGGAGTTGTGTACGAGGTCGTGGCAGACGAGTTGTTCTGGTCGTATAAGGGTGCAAAGGCTTACGTTAATGACAAGGAAATCCAGGTTGGCCAGGCACAGACGGTGAACGATGCTTTCATCTGCATCGGCTATCCCTACAATGTGGCAGATTGGAAACCCTTCCTCCTGAAGCTGGTTGACAGGCTCTATGGCAACAGCATAAGCATCCGCAACCTCGGTTCGGCTCAAGCCGAAATCTGCTATGTGGCATGCGGACGTTTCGATGCTTACATCGAGTCGTACATCAAGCCATGGGACGTCACGGCAGGAAGCATTATCCTGAAGAATGCAGGTGGCTGTATGACTGACTACTCTGGAGGCAGACGATGGGAGAGCGGCGAAGAAGCGCTGGCAACCAACGGACTGATTCATCAGGAGATGATAGACCTATGCAGGGAGGTGAAGAGTGAACTGTGATGTGTGAAGTGTGAAAATGAAAACTAAAAACTTACTATATAACGGAATAAGATACCAACTATGATTATTGACACGCTAGACAATCTTGGCAAATACGCTGCGCTCAATCCTCTGTTTGGACGCGCTGCGGAGTACATTGCTCAGAACGATCTTCTCGCAATGGAAGCGGGAAAATACGAGATTGAGGGCAAGGACCTCTTCCTCAATCGCAATCTCACCAAAGGAAAGGCAAAGGAAGATGCACGCATCGAAAGCCACAATCTGATGATCGACATTCAGATTCCGCTCAATGTTCCTGAGCAGATGGGGTATACTCCACGCTGCGAACTTCCAGAGTGCGAGTACAATGATGCGAAGGACATCACCTTCTATCCAGGTCTTGCAAAGGAGTATGTGACTATCTATCCTGGACAGTTCGTGATCTTCTTCCCACAGGATGGACATGCGCCTTGCGTGAGTGAGAAGGATATCGAAAAGGCAATTTTCAAGGTAAAGTGTTAAATAAATATACACCGAGTATAACTGATTGAAAAATGTACATTGTACACGGCAAATTGTACATTGTACATGGTAAATAGTACATAAATATTATGGCTTGCAAGAAGAATACAGCTGCACCAGCAGCAAAGGCAGCAAAAGCTCCTAAGGTAAAGCATATAGGCCTTGTGAAGAATGACACATGGCTCGAACCATACGAACCTGCTATCGTTGGCCGTCATCTCCATGCTATCGAGAAGGCTCATGAACTTACTCAGGGCAAGATGACTTTGAGCGACTTTGCAACAGGCTACCTCTATTTCGGCCTTCATAAGACAGAGAAGGGGTGGGTACTCCGCGAATGGGCGCCTAACGCTACTGAGATCTATGTCATCGGTGAGTTCAACGGATGGCAGGAAGACGAGAAGTACAAGATGAAGTCGTTGAAGAACGGCAATTGGGAGCTTAAGCTTACAAACAAGCAGATGAAGCATGGCGACATCTATAAGCTTAAGGTGAAGTGGAATGGTGGAGAAGGCGAACGCATCCCTGCTTGGGCAAGACGTGTGATTCAGGACGAACAGACAAAGATCTTCTCAGCTCAGGCTTGGGCTCCAGAACAGCCATACGAATGGAAGAAGAAGAACTTCAAGCCAAGCACATCGCCACTTCTCATCTATGAGTGCCACATCGGTATGGCTCAGGATGAAGAGAAGGTGGGTACATATACAGAATTCAAGGACAACGTACTGCCTCGCATTGCAAAGGACGGTTACAATGCCATCCAGATTATGGCTATCGCGGAGCATCCATATTATGGCTCGTTCGGTTATCATGTCAGCAACTTCTTTGCTGCTTCTTCACGTTTCGGTACACCAGAAGAGTTGAAGGCACTTGTTGATGCTGCACACGAGATGGGCATTGCTGTCATCATGGATATTGTTCATAGCCATGCGGTAAAGAATGAGCTCGAAGGTCTTGGCAACTTCGCTGGCGATGGATCTCAGTATTTCCATTCTGGTCCACGTCGTGAACACAACCTTTGGGACAGTCTCTGCTTCGACTATGGAAAGGGCGAGGTGCTCCATTTCCTCCTCTCCAACTGTAAGTTCTGGCTCGATGAGTACCACTTCGACGGATTCCGATTCGATGGTGTAATGTCGATGCTCTACCTGAACCACAACCCTGTAATTGGTGGCTATCCTGACTACTTCAATGGTGCTCAGGATGATGACGCCATCTGTTACCTTATCCTTGCCAACCAGCTCATCCATGAGGTAAATCCTAAGGCAATCACCATTGCTGAGGATGTGTCGGGTATGCCAGGTCTTTGTGCTCCATTCAAGGATGGTGGTTATGGCTTCGACTACCGCATGCAGATGAATGTGCCTGACTACTGGATCAAGACCATGAAGGAAGTCAAGGATGAGGATTGGAAGCCATCTTCAATACTTTGGGAGATGATCAATCGCCGTAAGGACGAGAAGACTGTTACCTATGCGGAAAGCCACGATCAGGCACTTGTTGGCGACAAGACCGTTATCTTCCAGCTTGTAGATGCCGACATGTACTGGCACTTCAAGAAGGGCGATGAGAACTTCATGGCAAACCGAGGCATTGCGCTCCACAAGATGATACGCCTCGTGACAGCAAGTACAATGAATGGTGCTTACCTCAACTTCATGGGTAATGAGTGGGGACACCCAGAGTGGATCGACTTCCCTCGCGAGGGCAATGGATGGAGCCACAAGTATTGCCGCCGCCAGTGGAACCTCGTGGACAACCATGAGTTGTGCTATCACTACCTCGGCGACTTCGACCAGGCTATGCTGTCTGTGCTCAAGAGCGAGAAGAACATCCAGAAGACTCCTGTGCAGGAAGTATGGCACAACGATGGCGACCAGATACTTGCCTACAGCCGTGGTGACCTCCTGTTCGTGTTCAACTTCAATCCAAGCAAGTCGTTTACCGACTATGGATTTATCGTACCACAGGGCAAGTATGAAGTGGTGCTCAACACCGACAACAAGGCATTCGGAGGCAATGATCTTGCCGATGATAGTGTGCCTCACTTCACCAACTACGATCCTATCTACGAGAAGGATGGCAAGGGATGGCTGCTTCTCTACCTCCCTGCACGAAGTGCCGTAGTGTTGAGAAAGGCAAAGGAAGATAAGAAATAATTGAATGGCAGGTTCGTTTGTGAATCTGCATGAAAAAACTGAATATTAGCGTTGAACTACAATAACCCAAAACCACAGAGGACTGCAGGCATCATCAAGATGACCTGCGGCTTTCTGTTTGTCATGTTCTCCTTCTGCTATCTGTACTTTCTGAGAGGCGACGTATTGGCTGAGGCACAGCATTCCTATTCGAATGGACTTACCAGCTACTCCATCTTCGTGGGTGCCTTGCTCATTACTATTGTCTTGCAGCTTGTGCAGTGGCTCCTGGCCTTGTTCGTGCGTTTTGGTTCGCGGTGGTATGCTCTGAGCTATCTGCCGTCCTTCTTGATGCTGGCCATGCTTACCGATGTCAATGAGGATGTTATTGATAGGTTCTCGTTGGGACCATGGCTGTGGGTTTGTCCTATAGTGCTGGTGCTCTATGTGTTTGCTGTGCTGTGTGCCAAGCGCTTGGATACGCTGTTCGATAGGGATTCCGTCTACAGCATCTTCAACCTCATGTGGCCAAACTATGTGCTGATGCTCGTCTTCACGTTGGTTACGGGATCCATACCCGACACGACTGATGTGTATAACTACGAACTGAAGACCGAACGCCTGATAAGCGAGAAGAGGTGGAAGGAGGCTGCCGAAGTGGGGCGCTTGTCCTATCCTACGAGCGAACGTCTCACTCAGCTTCGTATGTATGCCCTTTCGCGTATGGACAGCCTTGGCGATTGTTTGTTCGACTATCCACAGCGGTATGGAGTGAATGGATTGCTCAACATCAAGACTACCGACACTACCAATCGCGTAAGCACAAGCGACATCTACAGTTATCTGGGTGCTCATGCCGGTCCAAGCATCGCATCGACCGATCGCTTCCTGCAGCTCCTTGTGGAGCGTGGCGACTCGATGGCCCGCCCTCAGGCTTATCAGTACTATCTGTGCGGATTGCTGCTTGACAAGAAGCTTGATGCGTTTCGTGCAGGCATCAGCAAGTGCTATGGCGACACGCTCGCTGCTCCGCTTCCTCGTGCTTATCAAGAGGCATTGCTTGTAGGCAATGAGGAGTATAAGAACGATTCTGTCGTTGCGTCTTTGAGTGCCGATTCGATTCCTCAATACTTATGCTTGGAAACGATTCAGCGCTATCATGATTACTATGAGATGAAGGATAGTCTGAAGAATAAGCGTGAGCGCATCAATCTTACGCGCCGTGCATTTGGAAAGACATTCTGGTGGTATTTGGACAATTAAGCACCTCGACTGCGTCGATGGATTAAGGTAGGAAGTAATATGTATAAGCTACCTTGATTATTTCTGAGTTTTTCCAAACAGCACTTCTCTCTCTCTGCTTATTGCTTTTTCTGCCCAGTCCTCTGGGATGAATCGCCAGTGGTGCAGAGCCTCTGGCTTTATGCTGCCTTTCTCGCGGATGTACTCCATGAGGTAGTATCGCATGTCGCGATCCGTACTGGCTATGATACGCTCGTCAATCTCCTCCTTGGTCAGTCCTGCGCCTTTGGTGAGCAGTTCGCCGCCTCCGTTGGCACGGTAGGCAGTCATGGCTACGACGTACTTGCCATTGAGGTCGAAAGGCGTGCCGTCTGCCATGCCTTGAATGTCAATCTTCTGTCCCTCTGGCTGTCGTATGTCGACTGTGTAGCGTATGCCTGCAGCTGAGTCGAAATTGAATATGAAGTTTTTGAATCCCATGCGTGATGGGTTGTTTTTCATCGGGCCAATCATCAGCATCGGGTCGTCCTCGCTCTTCATCTGTTCCACCCAGCTGGCGTAGCTCATCTCGAGGTAGTTCTTGATCTCCTGTCCGGTCAGCACTACAGTGTATAGATGATCCTCAAACTTGTATAGATCGAATAGATTGCTCACCTTCACTTCGCCAGCATCGATCGATGCGTTGAAGAATAGCGGTGCGGCAAACGAGATGTCGGCACCCGAGAAGTGAAGTTGCATGGAGTGGATGAAGTCGATGTAGGCCGACGAACCGAAGTAGGCATCCGTGATGTCTACGCCTTCTACAAATGTGCCTATCTTCTCGGATGCGAAGTGCTTCACCTTCTTGAAGTCGTGTGAGAAGTGGCGCTTGAAGTCGAAGCTGCTGGAGTTGTGTATCGTGCCTATGTAGCGTAGTTGGCAGTCGCATGAGTGGTGTGTGACGTGCCCCTCGTTGTTGAGCATGAAGCGAACATCGATCTCTGCCACGCAGTGTGCGTAGCATCCTGGGTTGACGCATAGCACGGTGTTGCCCGATGGCGTCTCTATCTCCTCCATGTTGCTTGCGTGGTCGTGACCATAGAGTATGAGGTCAAATCCCTCTACGTTCATGGCAGTCTCGCGTGTGGCGTTCTCTTTGTATTCAGGGGTTACGATACCTTCCTCAAGACCTGAGTGGAGTAGGCCGATGATGAAGTCGGGCTCTTCCACCTCCTTTACGTGTGCCACCCATTTCTTTGCGCTTTCGACTATGTCCTCAAATGCCATGCCCTTCCATACGGCACGCGGTATCCACTGCGGTATGGCAGGAGTGATGAAGCCGATGATGGCCACCTTGATGCCGCATCGCTTCAGTATGGTGTAAGGCTCGAAGTAGGGGAGTCCCGTCTCGGTGCTGATGCAGTTGGCTCCCAGTATAGGGAAGTTGCAACTGTCCACAAACTTGTCAAACACCTTGTGGCCGGTCTCTATGTCGTGATTGCCTATCACGCCCACATCGTAGCCGATGAAGTTGCAGATGTCGGCTACGCGATGGCTGTCGTGCTCTTCGTCCAGATAGTTGAAGTAATATGCCGTAGGTTCTCCCTGCAGCATATCACCTCCATCTATCAGTATTGTTCCTCCTGGATTGCGCTTGCACTGTTGTGATACGAAAGCATGTACCCGCTGCAGGCTTCCCTTTCCCCAGTGCTCATGACGGAAGTCGTAGGGGAAATAGTTGCCGTGTATGTCGGTCGTGAATATGAGTTTCAGCTTTCGTGTATGATCCATGGAGATGTTTTATTAGTTCGCAGCTTCAAATTCCTTGAGGAATCGTACGTCGTTTTCAGAGAAGAGGCGAAGGTCCTTCACCTGGTACTTGAGGTTGGCGATGCGCTCTATACCCATACCGAAGGCATAGCCCTTGTACTTGGTGGAGTCGATGCCGTTGGCCTCGAGCACAGCAGGGTGTACCATACCGCAACCGAGGATCTCAAGCCATCCTGAACCCTTGCACATACCGCATCCCTTGCCCTTGCAGAGCGTACAGCTCACGTCCATCTCGGCGCTTGGCTCTGTGAATGGGAAGTAGCTTGGACGCAGACGAATCTGTGTGTCCTCACCAAACATTTCCTTGGCAAAGAGCAACAGTACCTGCTTGAGGTCGGTGAAGCTCACGTCCTTGTCGACATAGAGTCCTTCCACCTGATGGAAGAAGCAGTGTGCGCGAGCCGAGATAGCCTCGTTACGGTACACACGTCCAGGGCAGAGCACTCGTACAGGTGGCTGCTGCACCTCCATCACGCGGCTCTGTACTGAGCTGGTGTGAGTACGGAGTATGATGTCTGGGTGGCTCTCGACGAAGAATGTGTCCTGCATGTCGCGAGCTGGGTGATCCTCGGCAAAGTTCATTGACGAGAATACGTGCCAGTCGTCCTCAACCTCTGGTCCCTCAGCAAGCGAGAATCCAAGGCGTGAGAAGATGTCGATGATCTCGTTCTTCACGATGGTGAGAGGGTGGCGTGTGCCAAGCTCTACAGGATATGCTGTACGTGTTATGTCGATGTCGGCTGTGTCGCCGTCCGATGTTTCAAAGCTTGCCTTGAGGTCGTTGATGATCTCCATTGCACGGTTCTTGAGTTCGTTGATCTTCACACCCACCTCGCGCTTCTGGTCGGCAGGCACGTTGCGGAAGTCCTGCATCAGAGCTGTGATCTCGCCCTTGCGGCTTAAATATTTGATACGTAATGCTTCGATTTCCTCTGCGCTGTTGGCGTGGAGCTGCTCCACTTCAGCGAGCATATTCTTAATCTTTTCTAACATAATAATTGTAAATTGTTGCCTTTTTCGTTCATTTTAGGTACAAAGATAGTGCTTTTTCTTTATATTTTTGCTTTATATAAAAATAAACCACTACATTTGTACGATTTTTGAGAGATAAAGGACACGCAAAGCACAAGATTGTGCACTCCGATGACAAATTCCAACTCCTTTCTCCTTATTATATTTAGGGAGGGCAGCGAGTGTGAGATGCAGTATGCACTGGGGGGCGTGACTTTGTTTCCTTACTATTTTATGAGCAGAAGTTTTCATTTTACAGCAATCGCATTATTGGCTATTCTCTTGTCCTCGTGCATGGGTGGCAAGAAGCAGGAGCGCCTCGCCGAGGAGGCTGAACTCGATTCGATAGAGCAGACTGTCGATACGATTCAGTTGTTTGACGAAACGCTCGAGCCTCCTGTGGCCGTCGATGAGCTGTTTGACGACTTCTTCTTCAACTTTGCGAGCAATGCCCGCTTCCAGAACCAACGCATCCGATTCCCGCTCCGCATGAGGGACGACACCGAGGAACTCAAACTGAGCAAGGAGGAGTGGCACCGATTCAACCGATTCGGCAGCCAGGAGTTCTATTCCGTCATCTACGACAATCCTGCCGACCTCGAACTCCAGAAGGACACCGCCATCACAAATGTGCGCGTAGACTGGGTATACCTTCAGGACGGATACGTGGAGCAGTACAACTTCCGACGCCTCGATGGCAAGTGGATCCTGTACGACATGGAGAAGGAGGACGTGGCAAACACTCCTAATGGCGACTTCGTCGAGTTCTACTCCAAGTTCATCTCCGACTCTACCTACCAGTGCAGCTCTATCCGCACTCCATTGCGCCTTGTCACTTCGCCAGGCGAGATGGAGGCTGAGGAAGAGGAGGCCAGTGGCGTGCAGGAACTGACCATGGACGATTGGCTCCAGATGAAGTCCGAGATGCCATTGCCTACCGATGTTATTGTCAATATCAACTACGGACAGGTATCTGAAAGCCAGACTCATAAGAACTTGCTCATGGAGGGCGTAAGCAACGGTCTCTTCGTTACGTTCAAGTTCGATAAGAGCAGTGGCAGTTGGCATCTGCTCGAGATTGAGATATGATGATTGCCCACGTTGGGCGCAAACCATTCTTATACCCCCTCTCTCTTTATGAAAGATATTAACGACTATTCGCTTCTCCCTCATAATACCTTTGGTATGGATGTAAGGGCAAAGCGATACGTTGAGTATGAATCTGAGGCCGAGCTGCAGCAGGTTCTTCCTTCCATCGATGCCGATCGCTGCCTTCACATCGGAGGCGGAAGCAACCTCCTCTTTACAGCCGATTACGATGGCGTGGTGCTCCATAGTGCCATCAAGGGCATAGAAGTGGTCGATGAGACCGACGACAGCCTCCTCGTACGCGTAGGAGCTGGCGTGGTGTGGGACGAATTCGTAGCCTATGCCGTGGCGAAAGGATGGGGTGGGGTAGAGAACCTATCGCTCATTCCTGGCGAGGTGGGTGCAAGTGCCGTGCAGAACATCGGCGCCTATGGCGTTGAGGCAAAGGATGTTATCGTGGTCGTTGAGGCCATCAGCCTTGCCTCGGGCGAGAAGCGCGTGTTTGGCAATCTGGAGTGCGCCTACGCCTACAGACAGAGCATCTTCAAGCGCGAGCTGAAGGGTGCCTATGCCATCACATACGTTACCTACCGCCTTTCGCGCAAGCCAGTTCTCAACCTCTCCTATGGCGGTCTGCAGCGCATCCAGCCTCAGCCATCCAACATCCAGGAGGTGCGCCAGGCCATCATCGACACTCGCAACGCCAAGCTACCTGACCCAAAGCAGCAGGGCAATGCTGGCAGCTTCTTCATGAATCCCGTTGTCACACGCGATAAGTTCCTCTCCATTCAGAGCCAGTATCCCGACATGCCTTACTACGACGTTGAGGATGGCGTGAAGATCCCTGCCGGATGGATGATCGAACAGTGTGGATGGAAGGGGCGCTCCATGGGGCGTGCAGCCGTGCACGACAAGCAGGCCCTGGTGCTCGTCAATCTGGGCGGAGCCACATCGGCCGAGATTGTTGCCCTGTCCGATGCCGTGTGCCGTAGTGTGATGGAACAGTTTGGCATCGACATTCATCCTGAGGTAAACTTCATCTGATAAGTAGGTTATCATAATTATTCATAGTATGAGAGTTACGATACTTGGAACAGGCACATCGTGCGGAGTGCCACAGATAGGCTGCCCATGCGAAGTGTGCACCAGCAGCGACCCTCGCGACAGGCGATTGCGTTGCTCTGCCATCGTCGATGTGCATGGCAAGCGCATCCTTATCGATTGCGGTCCCGACTTCCGTGAGCAGATGCTGACGGTCGATTTCCGTCCCTTGGACGCAGTACTCATCACCCACGAGCACTACGACCATGTGGGTGGTCTTGACGATCTTCGTCCTTTCTGCATCTTTGGCGACATCGACGTCTATGCCGAGCAGTTCTGCATCGACCATCTCATGGCGCGCATGCCCTATTGCTTCACGCCTAAGGATGTGCGCTATCCCGGAGTCCCATCCATCAATCTCATACCCGTTGAGCCTCGCGTACCTATTATTATTAAGGAACATCGATTTGACAATATGATCGATGAGGCCCACATCGACCCTCCAGTAGCCATGCGCCGCCGCGAGATACTGGCATCCATGCAGGCATCGGCAAGCGACGAGGGCGAAGTGGAGATCATTCCTATACGTGTCATGCATGGTCGCCTGCCTATCGTGGGCTATCGCATCGAGCACTTTGCCTACATCACCGACATGAAGACCATCCCCGACACCGAGCTCCAGCAACTGCAGGGCATCGACACCCTTGTGGTCAACGGACTTCGCCACAAGCAGCATCCAAGCCATCAGACCATCGAGGATGCCATCGCCTTCGCCGATAGGATAGGGGCACGCCGCACGTATCTCATCCACATGTCGCATCACATCCTCCCTCATGCTCAGGAGGAACAGAAACTGCCAGAAAATGTACATTTGGCATACGATGGACTCGTACTTGAAGTGTAACAAATAAAAAAATGTACACTAACTTGGGAAATGCGTTTACAAAATGCATTTTTTTCATAAAACGCTTTGTCAGTTCGACGGAATGTTGTACCTTTGCACTCGCAATTCGAAAGAAGGGCGCACGAAACTGCGGAAATAGCTCAGTTGGTAGAGCACAACCTTGCCAAGGTTGGGGTCGCGAGTTCGAGTCTCGTTTTCCGCTCACACGCAAGGCCCATGTGGCGGAATGGTAGACGCGCTCGTTTCAGGTGCGAGTGTTTAACGACG
>JAKSLM010000071.1 GCA_024401225.1 Bacteroidaceae bacterium
AACCGTATCTACAACGAACAAGGAACGTATACAAATCTTATTTCCTACTCAGTACAAAAAACCAAACTAGATAGCATACATTTATGAAACGACTTCTGGCACTTCTGCTTACACTCACCCTATCGGCAGTCAGCATCAGCCTCTGCGCACAGATTCGCGGTACCAACATCACCGTAACCGTAACTCCAGACCATAAGGACTGGCTCTACAAGGTAGGTGAGAAGATTGAGTATACTGTAAGTGTGCTCCGCTCCTCTACCCTACTCGACAACGCTTCCATCACCTACGAGATGGGACCAGAGATGTACCCAGACACCCACAAGGATATGAATCTGAAGACAGGTACTACCCGCATCAGCGGCAAGATGAGCCGTCCAGGTTTCTACAAGCTCAAGGTCACAGCCCATGTGGAAGGTCGCGACTACACCAGCTGGTGCTCCGTTGCCGTATCGCCTGAGCTGCTGCAGCCTACTGCACAGTGCCCGAAGGACTTCGATGAGTTCTGGAGCCGTGCCATCGAAGAGGCACGCTGGACAGCCCTCGAACCTACGTTCCAGTACCTTCCGGAGCGTAGCACTCCCGATGTAAGCACCTATCATGTCAGTTTTCAGAACGACCGCTGGGGACGCCGCGTGTATGCTATCCTCAATCTCCCTACCAAGCCAGGCAGCTATCCTGCCATACTCAAGGTGCCGGGAGCAGGCGTCCGCCCTTATGGAGGCGACACAGGTCTGTGCAAGAAGGGTGTCATCGTGCTTGAGATTGGCATACATGGCATTCCTGTCATCAATGAGCAGGCATTCTATGACAACCTCTCCAACGGACCTCTCAATGGCTACTACCTCTTCGGTTGCAACAATCGCGACCGCTCATACTATAAGCACGTAGTCACAGGATGCATTCGTGCCATCGACTTCCTGCAGACCCTCACCCTCAATGGGGACGGAAACCAACAGCAAGCCCATCCGGCAGGTTCTCTCCAAAAGGCAGAGGGGGTATGGGATGGCAAGAATCTTGGTGTATGCGGATCGTCGCAAGGCGGATTCCTCACCCTTGCCACCACGGCTCTCGACAAGCGCGTATCGTGCTATGCTCCAGTCCATGCTGCCATGTGCGACCACGAAGCCAGCCTGAAGAAGGTTGCTTGCGGCTGGCCTCACATGTTCTACAACGTAGCACAGCCTGACCCAGCAGAGATCGAGTGCATGCGTTACTACGACGGAGTCAACTTCGCCCGTCGCATCACCGTGCCAGGCTGGTACTCCTTCGGTTACAACGACGATGTGGTTGCACCAACCTCCATGTATGCCACCTACAATGTGGCTGGAGGCGAAAAGCAGCTCTCGCCTTATCAGCAGACCGCACATTTCTGGTACGAGGAGCAATATGCTGAATGGTTCGACTTCTTATTAGAAAAGTTGGGAGTTATGAATCCATAGTCCCTACAGCATCTATAGCTCCTATAGAAACTATAGAGAAAAAGCAAAACAAACAAACAAACAAACGAACGAACAAAACAAAAATATAGTGAATTATCTAAAATTTTTTTCATCTCCAAAGAAAAAAGAAGATTGAGCAATAAATCTTTAAGCTTTACGCTAGATTGGCTTAGCCAAAGCGGACGAAAGAAAAACAAATAAAAATATAGAAAAATAATAAAAACAGTTCTTTCGTAATAATAAAAGAACAAGAAGAATATATTTTTAATGTTTTATCTTATTTTTACTTGTTTTTTCTTCGTTCGCCGAAGGCGTATAAATCATAACCCTATCTTCTTCCTCTTCGGAGGCAAACAAACAAACGAACAAACGAACAAAAACAATACATACAATGGCAAAAGAATACGGACATTTTGATGATGCGAACCGCGAGTTCGTCATCACCGATCCTGCGACTCCGTTCCCATGGATCAACTACCTCGGCAACGAGGACTTCTTCGGACTCATCAGTAACACAGCCGGAGGCTACAACTTCTACAAGGATGCAAAGTTCCGCCGCATCACACGCTATCGCTACAATGGCGTACCAATGGACAACGGCGGCCGCTACTTCTATATCAACGACAATGGTACCGTATGGAACCCAGGATGGAAGCCATGCAAGACTCCACTCGACTCCTACGAGTGCCGCCACGGTATGAACTACACTCGCATCACCGGTGCCAAGAATGGCATTGAGGCATCCGTACTCTTCTTCGTTCCTCTCAAGACATGGGCTGAGGTGCAGAAGGTCACTCTCAAGAACACCACCAATGAGGTAAAGAAGATCAAGCTCTTCTCATTTGCCGAATGGTGCCTTTGGAATGCAGCTACCGACATGGAGAACTTCCAGCGCAACTGGTCCACTGGCGAGGTTGAGATCGATGGTAGCGTCATCTACCACAAGACAGAATACAAGGAGCGCCGCAACCACTACGCCTACTATGCCGTATCAAACGCAAAGATCGATGGATACGATACCGATCGCGAGTCGTTCATCGGACTCTACAATGAGTTTGCTGACCCACAGTGCGTCATGGCAGGCAAGCCAGCCAACTCGCTCGCTCACGGATGGTCGCCTATCGCATCTCACTATATCGAGGTTGAACTCCAGCCAGGCGAGAGCAAGGACTACATCTTCGTTCTCGGATATGTTGAGAACGAGCAGGATGAGAAGTTCAGCGCTGAGGACATCGAGCGCAAGAAGAATGGCACACTCATCTCTTCACAGGACTCTGACGTTACCCTTGTCAACAAGCAGAAGGCACTCGCTACCATCCAGCGCTTCTCAACCGTGGAGGCAGTCGATGCTGCATTTGCAGAACTCGCAGCCATGTGGGATGCACTCCTCGACAAGTATGTAGTGAAGAGCGAAGATGAGCGACTCAACCGCATGGTCAACATCTGGAGCCAGTACCAGTGTATGATCACCTTCAACTTCTCGCGCTCAGCATCATTCTTCGAGAGTGGCGTAGGCCGAGGCATGGGCTTCCGCGACTCCAACCAGGACCTCGTGGGCTTCGTTCATCAGATACCAAGCCGTGCACGCGAGCGCATCATCGACATCGCATCTACTCAGTTCCCTGATGGCGGATGCTACCACCAGTACCAGCCACTCACCAAGCATGGCAACAACGACATCGGTGGTGGATTCAACGACGACCCTTGCTGGCTCATCTTCGGCACCGTGGCATACATCAAGGAGACAGGCGACTTCTCCATCCTCGACGAACCAGTACCTTTCGACAATAAGCCAGGCACAGAGGTTTCACTCTTCGAGCACCTCCGCATATCGTTCAACCATGTCGTTGAGAACCTCGGTCCTCACATGCTCCCACTCATCGGACGTGCCGACTGGAACGACTGCTTGAACCTCAATTGTTTCTCATGGGATCCTAACGAGTCATTCCAGACTACAGAGAATAAGACTGAGGGCTCGAAGGCAGAATCCGTGATGATAGCAGGTCTCTTTGTCGTTACAGGAAAGGACTACGTTGAGCTCTGCAAACAGATTGGTAACAATGCTGAAGCAGAACGTGCCCAGAAGTGCATCGACTCCATGGTCGAGGCAGTAAAGAAGCACGGTTGGGATGGCGAATGGTACCTCCGCGCCTACGACTTCTTTGGCAATAAGATTGGTTCGAACGAGTGTGAGGAAGGTAAGATATTCATCGAGTCGCAGGGCTTCTGCACCATGGCAGGCATCGGACTTGAGGAGGGAATGGTCGACAAGGCTATCGACTCCTGCAAGAAATATCTCGACTGCGAGCATGGTATGGTACTCAACAACCCTGCCTACACCACCTATCACGTTGAGATGGGTGAGATCAGCTCTTACCCTGCCGGCTACAAGGAGAACGCAGGTATCTTCTGCCACAACAACCCTTGGGTCATCATCGGTGAAACTGTTGCCGGACGTGGTAACGATGCATGGGAACTCTTCCGCAAAATCAGTCCTATGTACCTCAAGGACCAGGCACTTCATAAGGTAGAACCATACGTCAACTGTCAGATGGTGGCAGGTAAGGATGCTGCCAAACCAGGCGAGGGCAAGAACTCATGGCTCACAGGTACTGCAGCGTGGATGTGGCTCACAGTCAGCCAGTACCTCCTCGGCATCAAGCCTACCTACGATGGCATCCTCGTTGATCCATGTCTCCCTGCCGACATCAAGGACTACAGCGTGAAGCGCGTGCTTCGCGGTGTGGAGTACAACATCTCCGTCCACAACCCTAATGGTGTGCAGAAGGGTGTCAAGTCGATCATCGTTGATGGTCAGCCTATCGAAGGCAACATCGTCAAGGCATCCGCAGGCGTTCATACTGTTGATGTCACATTGGGATAAAACTGTACTTATCATAATAAAAAATAATGAATGTCCGATTTTTACAAGTCGGACATTTATTTTTCCCCTATCTTTGCATTCGCTATTCGTAGTAAAATGTTTCAAAACAAACAAACAAACGAACAAAACAATGACTTATGAAACAGATTCTCCTTTCCGCAATAATGCTCTGCTGCGCAGCATTGGGAAATGCCCAAACCATCAGCCGAAGCCAGGCAAATGCTGATATAGACACGTTGCTTTACACACTCCGAGAGGTGCACCCCAACATCTATAGCAATATGCACGCCGACCAACTCAATGGACTGTTTGCCGACCTCAAAGCCGAGCTGCACGACTCCATCAGCACGCTTGAACTGTATGGCAAGCTCGCGCCCATCGTTGCTCAGATAGGCGATGCACATACCGTCGTGGCACTTCCCTACAGAGACATTATGATCAAGGCGGGCAAATACCTCCCAGTCTACCCTACCATCGACACCAACACCGGCCGGATGATGGTCAAGGCAAGTGTAGGCAATGCTGTGCCTTACGACTCGGAGATACTTAGCATCAACGGCACGAGTGCGAAGGCTATGGTGGACCAGATGCTGACCTTTGTGAGTGGTGAGCGTGAGTTCTTCCGCCTCTCCATGATCGACAACAACATCATGGGATTGTTCCACTACCTCTTCCCAGCATCGGAATATGCCATCACGTACGTTGAGCCAGGCAGCAAGGATGAGAAAAGCATCACCTTGCAAGCCGTTGAGTCCGACCGACTGAATGCAGGATTGGTGCTCTCGCCTAAAATCCTGAAACTGATGCAGGAGCATGGTGGCAATGCGCCTTATACCTTCCGCATCATGGATGATAGGAAGGTGGCAGTAATGAACTTCGATTCATGTATCGATGCAGCAGGTATGGAAGCATTTGCCGACTCCATGTTCACTACACTTCGTGCAAAAGGCATCGACCGTCTCATCATCGATGTACGCTACAATGGAGGAGGTAACTCCAACGTAGGCGACGTACTGCTGCGACACATTGCTCCACGACCATTTGCCCAGTATGGCAAGACACTTGTGAAGGTAACACCCACCACCATCGCACTTACAGGCGGCAGATACGAAAAGGCCGACACCATAATCTATCCCGAGACTCCTGCATCCCGCCACGAGCCCCTGCCTGCGTCACAACGCTTCGACGGCACGGTATATCTCCTTACCAGTCATACCACGTTCTCCTCAGCATCAAGCTTCGCCTGGGCATTCAAGGAGTTCGGATGCGGCACCGTCGTAGGCGAAGAGACAGGAGGCATGAGCGTCCATTATGGAGATGTCATCAGTTTCACGCTTCCTAATTCAGGATTGGGAGTCAACGTATCGCACAAGCGATTCTGGCAACCAGGAGCCGACGAGAATAATATCCACGGAGTCATTCCAGACATTATCTGCCCAATGGACGAAGCACTCGAACGAGCATTAAAAGAGTTTTGATTTGTTTCAAAACAAACAAACGAACAAACAGATTTGATTCGATACAATAAGAAACAACGAATGTCCGACCGTCATAAGTCGGACATTTTTTTATGTTCTTACCTTTGCACCCCTACATAATCCATGTTTTATTAGGCAATGTGCAAAAATATGCGTACCTTTGCACTACTCTAAGCAAGAAAGAAGCATACCTAAAAACGACACAACATGACATTCAACCCTATACCTTGCCACGAAGCATTGCAGCCATTCATCAGGAACTATTGGGTACTGAGTGCGCAATGCACAGCACACGGTACCCAACAGATATTCTCAAACGGTGCGGCAAGCCTGCACTTCTACCTCTCGCAAGCGGTGAAGCTGGAGGATATGCCTCACACCCCCGTAACCTCAGAACCTCAAAACCAAAGAACCTCACAACCACATACCTCCACACCCTCAGAACCTCAGAGCCTCAAATATCGCACAGCCCTCAACCGTCACGACATCGGTTGCATGGGAGTCATAACGGAAGAAGGTCCGCTTGAAATCTTCGGTGTGGAATTTGTGCCCTTCTGCGCACGAATGTTCTTCCGCATCGACGACACACGCCCACACCTCACTCCGGAAGACACAGGCGATGATGAGTTTGTGGAGCTGAGCAACGCGATACATTCCGCCTCGAACCATGAGGAGCGCAAGACATTGCTCGATGACTTCTTCTGCAAGCGACTCTCCGAGATACCTGCCGATGATATCAACCTTGAACGAATGAGCGACGTGTTCCACCAGATTGTTCCCACCGATGGCAGCGTGGCACATCCGCCCATCGGCCATGAGGATTTCACGCCCACCGACCTTGCATCAACGGCATGCCTCAGCCAGAAGCAGTTCACACGCGTATTCAACAAGTATGTAGGCATGAACCCGAAGACCTACCTCCGTCTGCTGCGATTCAACAAGGCGCTGATGGAGTTGAAGAACAACGCCACCCATTCCAAGGAGGACAGTACATCGATGACGGAGGTGGCATGGAGGTGCGGCTACTACGACCTTGCCCACATGATAAGCGACTTCCGCAGCCTTAGCGGCTATTCTCCATCCGAAATGCTTGCTGCGGGAGCTAAACTTACAGAGACATTCGGCTCGCAGTTCAGCGGATTGATGAAAAAGAAGATTAAGATAGAAAACGTGATATAGGATCATGATAACACAAATAGCAACACTCGCTGTTATGGCGGTATTTTACATAGCATATTTCACGAAAGCATTGCAACAACGCAAGCAAGGCGTTAGCACGATGATTCTCGGTGAAGGTAACAAACCACAGAGCGAAAAGAACATTGAAATTTGCTTGAAGATTCTCTCGTTTACATTGCCTGTTGTTGAGATAATCAGCATCTACTGGAATCTCATGGATTTGCCTTTCTGGTGGCAATGGATAGGCATTGGCGTGGCTGCCTTGGGCGTGGTATTCTTCTGCGCAGGAATGCTCACGATGAAAGACAGTTGGAGAGCAGGAATACCAGAGAAGAAAGAGACTACGCTGGTCACCAACGGCATCTACCGCGTGAGTCGGAATCCAGCATTCGTAGGTTTCGATATGCTCTATTTGGGTATCCTTGCTGCCTTCCCTAACGCATGGCATGCTTGCTTCGTGGCTGCAACGATATATATCTTCCACCGCCAGATACTCAACGAGGAAAACTATCTCATCCGCACCTTCGGAGAGGAATATATTCAATACAAGAAGCGCGTAAGACGATATTTATAATAAGCCTCGCTACATCCAGGTGGTAAATCATACATCAAAAATCATAAATGATAATCACTAGATTCATACTCACAGCAATCTTGCTTACGATAGTCTTCACTGCACTGATTCTTATTCCACTTATCAAGAACCCAGTGTGGTGGATACACGACTTCCCGCAAGACATACAGGACGAGTACTTCAAGACTCATGAACGTATTCCATCAGCCTTCTTCTCAAAGACGGTACTTCTGAAGAAAGCCCTGGGACTGATCGTTGCCCTCACACTATTGGTTGGCATCGTCTGGTGGATTGGAGCGCAATCTTTCCTTGAGGCATTTGTCATCATCTATGGCCTTTGGACAATAATAAACTGGTACGACTGCTTCATTCTCGACTGGATATTCTTTGCCAACATAAAGGCTGTGCGTCTCCCTGGCACAGAACACATGGACAAGGCATATCATCAGAAAAAATACCATTTCATCCGCGCCCTCTACGGCATGATCATCGGACTCCTCCCAAGCCTTCTCGGAGCTGCATTATATACATTATTTATATCATAAGTAACTGTTCAAAAAGATTTTCATGAACACTAAATATTTTATTATCAAACGCGAGTTGAACGAGTTACATGAGTTCTTTAATTCTTATAGTCTTTAAAAGTTTCACAAGTTTCCTTTGCTATAAGTAAACTCATGAACCTTTTATAAACTATAAAATCTCGTGACACTAGTGAAACCCGTGTTTTAATATAATACATGATTGACTTAGGAGTAGAGCAATTTATCAACGAGAGAAATTGTAAAAAATGGACATTCATGCCTATTCTGGTGTTGATGTCCATTTTTTACATAACCGTTCGTCTATAATGTAATACCTTTGCAGCCGATTAATGAAAAAGGAAAAAGATTATGATGAAGAAAATGACGACATTCGTGCTCGCAATGATGGCAGCACAGACACTCTCTGCACAAGAGGTGCTGACGACACAACAGGATTCACTTCTACAGGTAATGAACGACACTGCATATTGGAAAAGCTTCGAACTGGGCGAGGTCGTGGTGAAGAGCAATCTGCCAAAGACTCGCGTAAAGGGCGATGCGATGAGAACATTGATTAGCGGTTCGATACTGGAAAAGGCTGGCTCGGCAACGGATGCGCTTGCAAAGATTCCTTCACTCAAGGCAGAGAAGGGCAGCGGCGTGGAAGTGTTCGGCAGAGGAGCAGCAGAGATATACATAAACGGCAGAAAGGTTCAGGACATGAACGAGCTTGACCGTCTGCGTTCGGAAGACATCCTCCATGTTGATGTGGTGCAGAACCCAGGTGCTCGCTACGCTGCTTCCACAAAGGCTGTAGTGCGCATTGCAACGAAGAAACGCCAGGGCGAAGGTTTCTCTTTCGTGGAAAATGCGGGCGGAATTTACCGTTACGGATGGGCTGGAACGAACAATCTCGACGTGAACTACCGCACTGGCGGTCTTGACATCACGGCTTCCGTATGGGGTGGTATCTACGGCCATAACCGTGGCAACCAGTCGAACGACATCACCTACATCATTGGCAACGACCATTACCTCGGCAGCAGTACGCAGGACGCAAAGAATCGTTGGTCGGGTTATTCGCCACAGATTCAGCTGAACTATATGCTTAACGAGAACCATTCCTTCGGTGCTTACTACAAATGGGATCACAGCACGCACAACAAGCGCAAGGGTTGGTTCCTTATGCAAAACTTCAAGAACGGCACGCCTACGGAGGATATGCTGAGCAACCTGGACGGCGACGGCAACAGCAGGAAGAACATCTTCAACGCTTACTACAACGGAAAGGTTGGCAATCTGTCCATCGACTGGAATATTGACGGACTTTTCATGAACGGAAACGACTTCCAGACAACCATTGAGAAGACTACATACCACGACGGCAGACCTCAAACCCAGAACTTCGTCTCTTACTCCACTCCAAGCAGCAACGACCTTTGGGCAACTAAACTCATCCTCTCCTACCCTATCTGGAAAGGCAACCTCTCTGCGGGAACGGAATATTCGCACACAAGCCGCAACAGCCGCTACAACCTTGACAGCGAGAGCGCAGTGGCTGTGACAAGCAGCGACACCGACATCAAGGAGTCGTCAACAAGTGCTTTCGTTGAATACGGCAGAAGCTTCGGCAGACTGTTCGCACAAGCTGGTCTTCGCTATGAGTATCTCTCTAACGACTACTACAATTTCGGCAAGCACGACGACGAGGTTTCGCAGTCATACGGTGACTGGTTCCCAACACTTACGCTGAGCTATCGCACAAACAGCAATGTGCAGCTTTCGCTCTCTTATCGCAAGGACATCGACCGTCCGAACTACGACAACCTCTCAAGCTCCATCATCTACATCAACAAGTATAGTTACCAGAGCGGCAATCCTTATCTGAAGCCTATCTACACTGACAACATCGTGCTGAACGCAGCCTACAGATGGATGAATGCTTCGGTCACTCTCCAGCACATAAAGAACGACATCGTTTTGCAGACAATGCCTTATCCGGGCAGCACAGATCCGATGGTCAGCCTTATCCGTCCGGAGAACAGCAAGGATTCCTACAATCGTCTGATGTTCATCCTTTCAGGTCGTCCTCAGATTGGCATTTGGCATCCAATGTGGCAGGCATCTCTTGTGTTGCAAAACTACAAGTCGCTCACTCTCGACGGGTCAATGATAACGCTCAATCGTCCTTATGTTTGGGCTGGTTGGAACAACGACTTCGTGCTGCCTCACGACTGGCGCATCAATGCGAATGTGAACATCACGACCAAGGGTGACTACATGACATACCGCATGACAAGAACCACAGTGAACACCACCCTCGGCATACAGAAGGACCTCAACACCCGTTCGCTCGGCAAGTTCACCTTCGATTTCCGCTGCTACGACCCTTTCAACATCCAGAAGACATCCAACATAGTCTATGGCATCCGTCAGATAGAATCCTGCAGCAAGGCCATGCGCACCTTCACCCTCGACATCACATGGCGCTTCAACGAGGCACAGAAGAAGTATCGTGGCACAGGTGCGGGAGAAAGCCAGAAGAAGAGAATGTAAGAAACGATTATTCCCATTCTACATTTTCATAAATACCACACAAAAAAAGGAGCATAGGTATCTGCCTGTGAAGGTCGAGACCTTTTAATCACATCAATCAAAACAAACATACATAATATGAAGAAGACATTGATCATACCATTTATCATGATAGCCATGATGACCACAAGCTGCATGTCCACGCTATCAACCGTCAAAATCAACAAGGTAGAGATAGGCATGACAAAGGCCGACATCTCCAAGCTGTTAGGAACGCCAATGTTCAAGAATGGCGACACCCTGGGCGAGCAATGGGGGTACCAGAAGATGGTCGGCGAAGTGGCAGGTCCCGAACCAGTCATCTTCCTCGTGACTTTCGATGCCGACGGCAAGGTGATAAGCTACGAAACATTGAAGGATCGCACGCACTACCATCATTAGTTCGTCACAAATAAGTAGGTGATCAAAAATAGTTTCATTTTTTCGTCGCATATTATTGGTAGACTCGAAAATAATGCATAATTTTGTAACATCATAACAAAAACCGACACAACAATGGATACAAACAAAGAAACAAAATTCTGCCAGAGCTGTGGAATGCCGCTCACAGAAGACATACTCGGCACAAATGCCGACGGTTCAAAGAACGAAGACTACTGCATCTACTGCTACAAGGATGGTGCATTCACGGGCGACTTCACCATGGAGCAGATGGTGGAATGCTGCTCCATGTTCGTTGATGAGTACAACAAGAACACCGGTCAGAACCTCACAGCATGCCAGTATAAGGACGTGCTGCGTCAGTACTACCCTACCCTCAAGCGTTGGAAGGGCGATGATGCCAACCTTCCTCATGCCGACCATCCAATGAAGAAGGTCTACATCGAGGAGGTCAATGCCCTCGGCATCCCAGGACTTCATGTCGACACCCTCTACGTTCTGCAAGGCTCATTCATCAATCAGGCATACGACATCAATGGAAACGAAGTCAAACTGCTGGATGACAACGCAACCTATTGGGGCAACCAGATCCTAAAGGATGACGATCGTTGCTACGGCATAGCTTGCTGCGAGCAGTTCATCCTCGTCAGCGAATACGGCAAGGATGGTGCAGATGCAGAATTGGTGATATTGAAGAGAAGAGATAAATGACCAGCCCCCTGTTATCCGTCCACATATAGTCGAATAAAAAAAACATACAACCGAAAACACGCATTTTTCTTCGATACGTTTGGAAGTGAATGGCTCCCCGACAGGTAGAGTTGGTTATCGACCACCTCGGCAACCCCATTTTGATGCCGTACTCTAATGTGGCTGACGCATTGCAATGGTTCGCCCGACACATTGCAATGCTTCGCCCGACACATTGCAATGCGTTTACGACGCGTTTTTGTTCGTTTGTTTGTTTGTTTGCAACGAACGCCTTTATTATATATATAATTAAGTTATTTATATAGATTAAGTGCATACCTAGTAATCATGATTACTAGTAGTCTGTAAAGTCTAAAAGTTGACAAAAAACAACAATCTTTTGCATC
>JAKSLM010000072.1 GCA_024401225.1 Bacteroidaceae bacterium
CGCTCAATGTTCTCACCTTCTTTTACAGGAACGATGATCATTCTAATTCTTTTTTAATGATTATTGTTATAAAAATGTATAAAAATTGCGTCGGGATTTTTCCCAACGGGGTGCAAAATTACGGCAAATTTGTTTAAACGCAAAATATTTCGCTAAAAATAAGCTATTTAGCGAAATATTTTTACGATTAATACGATTAAAATGTCGCAAAAGGCGTGTTTTTAGCATCGCCACATGGCAACAATGCTTTAAAACCAGATGGTTGGGTCGTTGACTATGGCATCTATGCGCTTCAATTCCTCAGCCGAGAAGTCCAGGTTCTCCAATGTCTTCAGGTTATCATCCAACTGGACGACTGACGATGTACCGATAATGAGGGAAGTCACACGCTTGTCGTTGAGAACCCATGCAAGTGCCATCTGTGCCATCGACTGTCCACGCTCCTTAGCGATTACTGCTAATTGCTTTACTGCCTCAACTCTTTCAGGAGTAACCTGTGAAGTCTGAAGGAATCCCGTAGAACGATATGCGCGACTGCCTTCTGGTATACCATTATCATATTTGCCTGTGAGGAGTCCCTGTGCGAGAGGCGAGAAGCAGATAATGCCCGAACCGTTGTCGGCTGCGATCTGGAAATTCTCACGCTGAGCAGTAGGATCAATCATTGAACAACGATACTGCGACAATAGGCATGGTACATGAGCTTCACGAAGTATGTCGTAACACTTCTGCTGAAGGTGAGGTGGATATTTCGAAATACCCACATACAAAGCCTTGCCCTGACGTACCAATTGGATCAGCGCCTCCATTGTCTCCTCTACAGGGGTAACGCCATCGTAGCGATGGCTGTAGAACACATCCACATAGTCGAGCCCCATGCGCTTCAAGCTCTGATCGCATGATGCTATGATGTTCTTACGCGACGATCCATCGCCGTATACACCCGGCCACATGTCGTGTCCAGCCTTGCTTGAGATAAACATCTCATCACGATGCGATGCAAGATCATTCTTCAATATGCGTCCGAAGTTGCTCTCTGCACTACCTGGCTCCGGACCATAGTTGTTTGCCAAGTCAAAATGGCATATGCCTTTATCGAATGCACGAACTACCATCTGAGTAGCCACAGAGAAATCATCGACCGATCCGAAGTTATGCCATAGTCCGAGAGATAATTTTGGCAACTGTATACCCGAGTTTCCACAATACGAATAAATCATGTTTACTTATGTATTTTATTTTGTAAATGTAATCTGCTTATTCCTTATATATAAATAATGTATAGAGAGGGTATGATAAGAAAGCCCCAACCACACCTCTAATCCATGTGGAACATCTCAGGCAACGGTATGCTTATAGGGCTGTTGTCCGGATTGGTCTCCATGATATCCGCCATATATGCCCACCACTTCTGGCATATCTCTGTTCCACCCAGATCCTGGCTTCCACCTTCACCTTCGAGTTCTTGATAGGCAAAGAGTATGTTGGTCTCTTCATCAAGATAAATGCTATAGTTGCGCACGCCGCTTTCTGTCAGCAAAGCCTTCAATTCCGGGAAAAGATTGGCATGACGTCGCTTGTATTCCTCCTTACACCCTGGCTTGAGGAACATCTTAAATGCTTCACGCTTCATAATAGGTCTATGTTTAGGTTATATTTGTCACAACATTCGGACAGCCACATGGTCATCACTCATCAATGTATTATCACCATCGTGGCACCGAATCCGTACTGCTGGAACGATGCATCCTGGTACTCACAACTTTTGTACTTATATTTCAGTTCATCGATGACTGCCTTGCGAAGCACACCATCGCCCTTGCCATGAATAAACACGATCTTGCGTCCCTTCTCCTTGATATGCTCCTGCATGATACGGTTGAACACGCCCAACTGATAATTCTTTATGTCCACAGGCTGCATGCCAGCAGTAGTCTCAAGGATCTCATGCGCATGCAGATCCACCTCGATGATGTCGTCCTTTTGCAACTTGCGCATCTGCTTAGCCTGCACCTTTTCCTTCTCTCGTGCAGCCTTGCTGTCTTCAAGGCGTTCCAATCGGGCTTCCAGTTTTGCAATCTGCATCTCAAGGCGAACCACACGCGCCTCGAGATTCTCATCAACCTCTTCTTTTGCCACAGGCGACTTAGACTGTAAGTACTCCTTTCCGCTGACCATGGAAGCGGTGGATGTTGCTCCTTCCTTCGAAACTACCGGACTGCCAGATGGCTTATCATTCTTATGCCAACGGTCAAACTTATGAATGTCGACATTATGTTCGTTAGTCTCCACAGCAACAAGATCATCCACCAGACAAGGAATTTCGAATCCATCCTCGTCCTCGACCATTGCCAGACCGCCAGCCTTGATTGACTTCACTATGCCGCCTCCTACATCATTGAGGAAACGGACTTTATCTCCAATATTAATCATTTGCTATACCAATATATTTTATCACCGTTATTACTTTTTGGAAAATTGTCATCGTACGTAACATTGATTGCATCAGCACCTCTGACTTCAGCATTATCAATCACCAGAGCATGCGTCTTTCCCTTGACGAATCCCTCACCCAAACATGGACGTCGGTCGTACACTCCAAGTGGGAAGTCCGTGTATCGCTTGAATGTTATATTCACATTGTCAAAGATAATATCCTTCACCTTTCCTGCAACATCACCTCCGACAAAGCAACCGTTCTCGCTTATGCAATCCACATTTCTGAATACAATGCGGCTCACTTCGCCACACTTGCCTTCCGTTGCTCCCTTAGGGAAGCGCCATCCGGCATCCTTATGGTTGCCGACTGCACGAGGATAGCTTGTCACGTAGATAGGTTCTGCCTTACCCCACCACACATCAGTCCACAGCCAGCATTCCACCTTCATGTTCTGGAACACCACATCCGTCACCGTGCCCTCGTCGCGGTTCTGAATGCCCAGTCCTCGATTGGATGCTGTGATGTAGCAATTGTCAAATATCACATTACTTATGCTATCCATATTCTCCGAACCAATCTTGATAGAGCACGAACGGGAAGTCATGTGGCAATTCTCCACACGTATGTTGCCGCACTTCTGGCTTCGCATCGTGATGCCACCCGGTGCAATATAAGGGAAGGCATTGGTATAGCCCTCGGAGTATTCGCGTCGGTTCTTAAGACACACACAGTCGTCACCACTCGTTATGAAGCAGTTTCGGATCAACACATTCTGCGTATGGTCAAGGTCTATTCCATCACCATTGCGTATTTTAAGGTTGTTGAGCAGAGCCATGTCATGAATATACGCATCCAGACAGCCTACCAGATGCACCGTCCAGTAAGCGCCATTCTGTATTGTCACCTCCTTTATCTCTATGTTCTGGCAACCAAACATAGTAAGCAGATGAGGACGAGGATCAAAGACTGAGGTTTTCGATCTTCCATCCACAGTCCTATACTTCCTGACTGGCAACTCCTTCAGCTCGTACGAATCCTCCAGCTCAGCTCCCATAAACGCGATACCATTACCATCTATCACTCCCGAACCCGAGATTGTGATGTTCTCTGCATTGTTGGCATAAATCCAAAGCATACCCTCACCGATATTATCGCCAAAGGCACTCATATTATATATAGCCTCATCAGGGTTGGCAAGCAGGCGGGCTGTTGACTCCAGATGCAAGTCGATGTTCGACTTCAGTTCGATTGGCGACACCATAAACGTATGTCCAGCAGGGATGAGCACCTGGCCTTTTGCCATTGAAGCAGCATCGATAGCAGCCTGTACAGCCTTGGCATCATCTGTCACGCCATCGCCCTTTGCTCCGTAATCCATTACATTGTATACTCGTTGGAGAGATGTTTCCGTACCCCATGTGGCACTTGGCTTGTTGCCCATCACAAATTCGACAGTAGCACCAGCAAGTATATCATCGTGTGAAATGAATGGGCGATAGAGAGGTCGGCCATTGATGGTTGCCGACTGCACGAACATATTCTCCTTTGAAGCATTACGTGCTACGACCGTGAAAACCTTTCCATTCTCCAGAGGTATCTCAACCTTAGGGAATACCGGCGATCCTATGGCATACTCAGTCGTGCCAGGGCATACAGGATAGAAGCCAAGCGATGAGAATATGTACCATGCCGACATCTGCCCAGCATCATCATTGCCCGACAATCCGCCTGGTTCGTTGCGATACTCCTGTTCAAGTATGCTGCGCACCCACTGAGCCGTGAGCCAAGGCTTGCCTATATAGTCGGCCATATATGCCACTTGATGACAAGGTTCATTGCCGTGCCAGTATTTGCAAGCAGCATACATTGATTCCAATGCATCATAGGTCTTGCTCTCACCGCCTATCAAACGTACCAGTCCTTCTGGATCCTGAGGAGCATACCACATATAGTGGCAAGGAGCGCCTTCCGTAATCCACGACTCACGCGAAGTCATGTTGATGAATTCGGGCTTCACCACGTTGCGATAGTTGCCCGAACGCGCCGTCAGCTTGCGGTAATCGTCTGCATATCCAAGCGCCTTTGCCATCTGGGCAAGGCAGTAATCGTCGTATGCATATTCCAAAGTGCGCGACACTTGTTCATTGGTATGGAATGCCTCTTTTACCGAATCCGACAGAGGTACATATCCATGTTCCAGATATGACTTTAAGGCACGGCGTCCCATACCGTTTCGGTATTCCTCAAATGTGGCAGGACTCTCGAAGGCATTCTTCCTTGCCCCCTCATAGGCCTTGCGGTAATCAAAATTGCGTATGCCCTTCACATAGGCATCAGCAAACAGCGAACCACAATGGTCGCCTATCATTGCTGCCGTATATGAGTTCCAGCATGGGAATATCGGCATCCAGCCGCCCTGCTCGTATTTATCGACCAACGACTGCATCATCTGTCCCGATGTGGTTGGTGATATGATGTTGAGCAGAGGATGAAGCGCACGGTATGTATCCCATACCGAGTAGTCGTCATAATACTTCTTGCCCTTTATTCCGTCCATTATTTTTCCTCCGTTGGCAAACATAGGGTATGAACCGCTTACATCGCTGATGTCGTGAGGAAGGAACGAGGCATGATACAGAGATGTGTAGAACGAAGCAAGCACGTTTTTGTCGTTCATTCCCGACACCCGGATCTTGTCCAGATGCTTATCCCACACACCTTCCAATCGCTTTCTGACAGCATCGAAATCCCAATCCGCAATCTCCGCAGCAAGATTGCTCTTTGCATTCTCATAGCTTGTGAACGACGTTCCGCACTTCACAAGCACAGGCTTATTCGTTCGTTTGAATTTCAGCCAAATGGTATTCTTGTCTATACGACCGAATGCATCAACCGCATTGTTAAGCTGCAACGCCATCCATCCGCTTTGACCGGCTGGTTCACCCCATCCTTGATATATTCGGTGCACAGGGTTCTTGCCACGGATGAACACCACATCAGTCATCACTTCAATCTCGCCTACCCCCTCATCGTTGTTGCAAGTTATATAGAGGTACTGGTTGCGAGGATTGTCATACGTAAAGCGGAATATCGCACTATGGCTGCACCCTGTCATCTCTGCCTTCACCCCATAGTCCTTCAGGTAGGCTGAGTAATATGCAGGAGTGGCTATCTCATCACCATGCGAGAAGGAAGACGAAGGCGTAATCAATAATCGGTCGGCAGGGCAGATGGTAAACGAGCCATAATCCTGGGTGCATCCGCCCGAGATCCAATGCGAAGCTCTGAAACCTTGGATGTGGGAGTCACCATAATAATAAGGGCAGACGCATTTCTCCTCCGTCAGGCGAGTTTGAGGTGTCCAGAAAGTCATGCCGTTAGGTTCGAGTACGGCAGGTATGACATGAGCATACTCCTCCGTACCTTTGCCAAACATTCCAGCACTGGCAGTCGACGAGGCTGCTGTTCCTATTCTCGTATCAATGTATGACAATGGCTTCGTCTGAGCCGACATCGTTACGCTCAGTAAAAGTCCTAATATTGTTGCTAACAGAATCTTCATGGGTGCAAAATTACTCTTTTTGTCACAATAAGACAAAGATTTAAGCGTTTTTTTTGAAATTATTTTGATTTCTTGAAAACTTATCGTATTTTTGCACACATTGAAGAGAAATGCGCAACGCTTATGAAAGAAAGAAAACGAATATTTAAGGATACAGACACCTCACTACTTGATCTTGTAGAAAGAACATTACGCGACAATTGGAATGCACCTGCCTACACAGACTATGGCACCGACATCAATTATACGTTCGGAGACGTAGCAAAAAAGATTGCTTCGCTCCATCAACTCTATGCCGACCTGGGCATCAAGACAGGCGACAAGATTGCGCTCTGCGACAAGAACAGCAGTAACTGGGCAGTCAGTTTCCTTTCCGTACTCACCTATGGTGCTGTGGCAGTACCTATTCTGCCCGACTTCAATGCTGAGCAGATACAGAACATCTTCGAGCACTCCGAGGCAAAACTGATGATCGGACGTGCCGACGCACAGACCGTGACTCCTATTCTCGACATCGTATCCTGGACCATGGCTGATGGCAGCCACAGCATCAACGACTACGACAATAGCGATCTTACGGCAGGCAACCTGAAGTATTTCCGCGAGAATGCTGACGACCTCTGCCTGATGAGCTACACAAGCGGAAGCACAGGCCGCTCGAAGGGAGTCATGCTGCCTTACCGTTCAATCTGGAGCAACGTGAAGTTTGGAGATGAAGTGCTCGGTCTGGCACCAGGCGAACGCACCATGGCCATACTGCCTATGGCTCACATGTACGGATTCGCATTCGACTTCATTTATGAGTTCTGTGCAGGATGCCACGTTCATTTCCTTACCAAGACACCAAGTCCGGCTGTTGTCATCAAGGCATTTGGCGATGTCAAGCCATCCATCGTTATCGCCGTTCCTCTCATCATTGAGAAGATCGTGACCGGTAAGGTGTTCCCTACCCTTCGCACTCCTAAGATGAAAGCCATGCTTCGTCTGCCTTTCGTGAAGACACTCATCTACCGCAAAGTGCGTGCCACACTCATCAATGCCTTTGGAGGCAACTTCTACGAGGTCATCATCGGCGGTGCAGCATTCAGCCGCGAGGTCGAGGATTTCCTTCGTCTCATCGACTTCCCTTACACCGTAGGTTATGGCATGACTGAGTGCGGCCCTATCATCGGCTATGAGGACTGGCACCGGTTTGCCAAGCATTCATGCGGCAAGCCTGCCCCTCGCATGGAGGTGAAGATCGATAGTGCCGACCCAGAGAACCTGGCAGGCGAAATCATCACTCGAGGCGCCAACGTCATGCTTGGATACTATAAGAATCCGGAAGAGACTGCAGCTGCCATCGATGCTGACGGATGGCTACACACCGGCGACCTTGGCACCATGGACCGCGATGGCAACATCTTCATCCGTGGACGCAAGAAGAGCATGCTCCTCGGTGCCAATGGACAGAACGTATATCCGGAGGAAATCGAGGATGTGATACTCAGCAATACGCCTTTCGAAGAGACTGTAGTCGTACAGCGTGGCGAGAAACTCGTGGCTCTCGTCTACATCTCTGATCAGGAGATGCAGAAGCAAGGACTCACCAAGCAATCGCTCACCGACTCGCTCGACCAATACAAGCGCGAGGTCAATGCACTCCTGCCACGATTTGCCAACCTCTCTGCCTACGAGATTCAGGAAGAGGAGTTCCAGAAGACACCAAAACGCAGCATACGCCGTTATTTGTATAAATAAATTCATTCGCAATGAAAGATTTACGTCTGAAGAGCAAGTCCCTCATGGAACTGCTCGAGACATCATTTCAGCGTAACTGGGATCGCCCAGCCTACTCTGACTACGGCACCGACACAAGCTATACTTATGGTGATGCCTACAAGAACATGATGCGACTGCATGCCATCTTTGCCAGCCTGGGCATCGAACCAGGCGACAAGATTGCACTCTGCGACAAGAACAGCAGCCGCTGGGCCATATCCATGATGGCCATACTCACTTACGGAGCCGTTGGAGTACCAATCCTGCCCGACTTCAGCGTAGAGCAGATAAAGAACATCTACCAGCACTCCGAATCCAAACTGATGATATCCGGACCACGCCTCGGCGAGGAGTTCCCTGACGGAATGGACATCACCAATTTCTCACTCAACAATGGATTGCACGTACCTTCGCTCGAAGAGTTCAACCACCTGAGGGCATCGAAGGTCAAGTTCTTCCGCGAGTTCCCTGACGACCTTGCCATCATCAGCTACACAAGCGGAAGCACCGGCCGCTCAAAGGGAGTCATGCTGCCATACCGTTCGATATGGAGCAACGCACTCTTCGTCGATGAGCGCCTCAAGATTCCAACCCACAGCGACGTGATGCCTCTGCTTCCTATGAGCCACATGCTCGGATTTGCGTTCGAGTATATGTTTGGCACATGCATTGGCGCCCATATACACTTCCTCACCAAGATTCCAAGCCCAAAGATCGTACTTGCAGCCTTCGCTGAGGTAAAGCCAATCATGCTCGTCTGCGTACCACTCGTCATCGAGAAGATAGTCACCAGCAAGGTATTCCCAATGCTTCGCACACCAAAGATGAAGCGCATGCTTGCCATCCCAGGCGTTCGCAACGTCATCTTCGCACAGGTACGCAAGAAGCTTCTCAAGGCATTCGGTGGCAACATTCAGGGTGCCGTGATAGGCGGTGCAGCCATGAGCCGTGAGGTCGAAGAATTCCTGCATAAGATCAAGTTCCCATACACCATAGGCTATGGCATGACTGAGTGCGGACCACTCATCTGCTACGAGGACTTCAAACTTTTCCAGAAGGGATCATGCGGCCGAAGCATCGAACGTATGGAGGTGCGCATCGACAGCCACGACCCAGAGAATAAGGAAGGTGAGATTCTGGCACGAGGCACCAACGTCATGCTTGGCTACTACAAGAACCAGGAGGAGACCGACGCAGCCATCGACCCATCAGGATGGCTCCACACAGGCGACCTCGGCACTATGGACAAGCACGGCAATGTCTACATACGTGGACGCAAAAAGAGCATGCTCCTCGGCGCAAGCGGCCAGAACATCTACCCAGAGGAGATTGAGGACATCATCCTCACTCACACCAGCTTTGACGAATGCGTAGTCGTGCAGCGTGATGATCGCCTTGTGGCCCTTGTCTACATGTCCGATGCCACCATGCGCGATAAGGCATTCACAAAAGAACTGCTCGAAAGCAAACTCGACCACTATCGCAAGCGCACCAATGAACTGCTACCACGATTTGCAGCCCTCTCCGCCTTCGAACTGCGCGACACCGAGTTTGAGAAGACACCAAAGCGCAGCATCCGCCGCTATCTATATAAATAAAGAATATGACAAGGCATCCATCCCATTCCTATGTGAGCGGAGCCTCAAAAACGAAGAACCAACAACACCTTGCAAGGATATCCCAAACGCCTTGCAAGGTTTCATCAAACTCCTTGCAAGGACATCGCCAACTCCTTGCAAGGAGTTTGTCATTTCCTTGCAAGGACTCGATTGCATCATTTGCGGATAGAGGAATCGGCCTTGCAATCCTCAGATATAAACAAACCATGTCATAATTTCTACACTTTTCCTTGTACAGTTGAAAGAAAAGTGTTATTTTTGCACCATCATTTTATAGGAAAAGTGTATTAACAAATGCTCAAACGTAAGATTTATAATAAAATAGAAGCCTATCTAAAAGCACCGTCTCACAAGATGCTTCTGGTTGATGGTACACGCCCACCTTTCCACAATGCCAATCGAGGTTAAATCAGGCAAGAGCTATACCGTCCACAGCGCCCTTGATAAGTTCCTTGAGATAAAAGACTATCACATAAATTGCGCTTACGTGTTGAGTAATGAAAATCTCGTATTCACTGACGGTGCCATCACCTACATGCCTATCTACAACATCATGTTCTTCCAACCAGAAAGTGGGGTTATCGGAAAATGGTGAAAGAAATCGAGGCATCTTGCGCTACTGAATAACAAGGATGCCTCGAATGTGCATTTAGCGGATAGCGGAAACCGTCCCTGTCATCCTATGCCAAGCATCTCTGCTGGCGTAATACTCAATATCTGGCATAGTTGACGCGCAATGCGAAGAGTCGGTTCGCAGCGGTTATGGATGTAATCGCTGATACGACTTGGGCTTACACCAATCTTCTCTGCCAACTGCTTTGATGTCATACCCGCAGTATCCAGAGCATCAAGTATTATCTCACCAAGCGTTGGCACAGGTATCTGGCAATGCACCTCCTCATACGCCTCTACTATATCCGTGACAATCAAAAGTTCCAACATCAGCGGATCGTCCATAGGAGTATTTTCTGTTATCTGTGGCAACAAGGCATCAATGCGTGCCTGTGCATACTCATATTTCTCTTTCGTTATTTCCATTTCTTCGTTACTCTTAATTATATGTTACTACAATCTATCTTATCATATTCCTTGTGAGTTCCGACCCAACGGATATAAACCAACCCAGGCGTAAACATCACAACCACCACCAAGCGATAATTATTCCCTTTTATGTTGAACACATAATGCTGGTTGCCAACATAGTCAGCATTCGGGAAATCCTTTCTCATATCAGAGAAGTTCTGCCATTTCGCTTTGCTAACCTTCTGATGCCAACGTTCCAGTGCGACTTTGCTATCAGCATGTCCTTCCTGCTCATAGAACTCCTCCAATCGTCTTTTTGTTATAATTCTCATTCTGCCATGTTTGTAATTTCACGCACAAAGATATGTCAATTATTCGGAATATCAAAACAAAACGCCAAAAATCTTTTGAAAATCGCATTGCCTCGGCATTACAAAGGCGTTTTTATATAATTATCGAGGCATCTCCGCTATTGAATAATAGCGTGGGATGCCTCGATTGTATAATTAAGGGATAGCAGAACCGCCCCCTGCTATTTCCTAAGATGCAAGAGAGAAGCGTTCCCTCTTGCATTTTGTATAACATTACGGGAGCACTGGTCGGACGGAACAGCCATAGCAACGAGATTTATCAGCGTATAAACTTTTAGAACGGTTATTTGAATCGAAAACACATTGAGCCGCAGTACAACTATGTCCGATATTTAGAGTTCGAGTCCAGTAGTATCCTTCATCAGGACAACAAATGGTGCTATCCCATATAGTACCTGCTGCAGGCAAGAAAATAGAGTTCCCATTTTTGCCTATTATCTTATAGCCTTTGGCACCATTCTGCGTAGTCCACTTCCAAGTACAATTGTTGTAGAGCTCTTGAAGTTCGCTGTTTGAAGGAATATGCCATGAACCACCCCAATTAACATTAGCCGCATCATCCTTTAACTCGAGAGTTTCTTTTTTATCTTGTTTGCCATACTCTGTTCCATAAGGACTTGTAAAACAATATTTTGTCAATGTATTATAGGTACCATTACACCATTTGTATGTACTCCAATTGTATGTGTTTTTAGTGTAAGTTTCGCCCCAGGCATAATAGTAACCTAATTCTTCTGGACTTTTTGGGCTCACCAGTAAAACCATGTGTTTAACCGAATATCATCGATAACCTGTAGAGG
>JAKSLM010000073.1 GCA_024401225.1 Bacteroidaceae bacterium
ATCTGCGCCGAGGGTATGAGCGACGACGGCAGAGTGCTTATCAATGAATGATGATCGGGAGGATATCGTGAATGCGCAAGGTCGCCAACTATCCCCACTCATTTATGGGCATGCAAAACAATTAATTCATTAACAAACTAAAAATGTTTTATAAATAATTACAACAGTATGAAAAGAATCTTATCAATTTTAGCACTTGTTGTCTGTGTTTCTACGAGCATGTTTGCACAGCAAGTATTTACCTTAGAGGGCATTGTGGATCCAGAGATCACGGATTCCTGTTACAACATCTATCTTGCTGACGAGAACTTCCATATACAAGATGATGTGCCTGTAGCATGTGTACCTGTTATCGACAAGAAATTCCATTACGAATTGCCTCTCGACAAGATGACTTCCGGTCGTATCCGATGCATCTTCCCTGGTGGAGAACTCTGTTCTGCATGGATTGACCTGTTCTTTGTTCCAGGCGAGACAGCGACTCTCCACGTACACAACGGTAACTACGATCTCGAACAGTCTTACAACTATAAAGCGAAAGTATCACGTGGCGTGTGGACGGCTCGTAACGCTACCAATTGGCAGTCGCCTAATCTCCCAAAGATCAAGGGTAAGGCGTGGAACGACCCTAAGCAGGAGAGCAGATTCCACCCATACTTGTACGTTAAGGATGTATTCCTCAATGACACAGAGACAGTGCTTCGCCTTGTATCCGACAGGCACATGCAGAATATGATTATAGGCAGCAAGTCGTTGCTCGTTGATGAGAATGGCAATGAGTATAAATTCGTCCGTTCGCTCATGGGTGAGGTAGATGAAAACACTGGTCAGGAAGTACGCGTCTATGGCGGATACTATGCGTTTGAACCATTGCCAAAGGACGTGAAGGCGTTTCGTTTTTATAACTCTAATGGCTTCCTCATCGACAGCATTAGTCCGGCTCCTAAGCAGAAGAAGCACAAGCCTAACTTCAATCTCAACATCACGGTGAGCGAGGGCATCGGCGACTCTGGTTATCTGCTCATGATGTACGACGAGGATGAGACGTACAATACTCAGATTGCAGATTTTCCAACAGATAAGAACCGTAAAGCTTCGTATAGCATGTATATGGAGAAACCTCGATTGGTGGATGTGTTTGCAACATTCCCTGACGGAAGTGTCTGCACTCACTGCATGCGCTTCCCATTTGTGCCTAATGAAAAGGCAGAACTGAAGGTTATGAACGGTTCGTTCTATCTTTCTGGAACTGGCTTCTATAAGCAGTGGGGCATGGCTGATGAACTAGTAGAGAATGCGAGCAAGTATAAGACTGCCGAGGAAACGAAGGCTATGGTTACAGACTATCTTAAGGCTCATGCAAACGAAGAAGGTTGCGTAAGTTATTATGTTATGTATAAAGTTCTTCCTTTAGAAACACTCGTAAGCATGCTTCCAGAGTCGATGCTCTCTACTGAATTTGGTAAGAAGATAAAACTGAAGGCTGAGCGTGAAAGATAAAATGGAGATAACTGAATAAGAATTCATGAACTGGTATGATGTTTGCGGATTTTGCTACAGAATATGACGGCAACATTTTGCTTACTGAATAATTCTAAAGTTAAATAGTTTTTTTCTAAAAAACAGAATTAGAATAATACATATAATCGCCGTGCGGGGCTGTGATAGTCCTGCACGGATTTTCAAAGAAACAATTAGTACCATATAATTAATCTTAAAACTTAAAGACTGGAAGGATATGAAAGAAAAAGTCTTTTTAATTATTACTGTCCGCTAAAACTTTAAATAAGAAAATGATACGCAATATTTTAGTCTATACTATACTGATCTTTTGCACATTAAAGTCTTATGCTCAGTTGCCCGATGAACTCCCAGCATCACCACAGGAGCGTATTGAGACAATAAAGAAACTTTTTGATGAAATTCCAACTATCATCTTGGACGAAAAGGCTATAAGCATTGAGCAGTTTGCCGAAATGGATACATGTTTAATGAAATCGCTCTGGTTCCTAGGGCCACCTCTATCAGTTTATCTGGCTGGAGATACAGGGAAAAAAGGAATCGTGTATATTCACACACAGAAGAGAAATTATCTGCCGATTCCCAAAGTTGGTCATTTGGAAGATGGTTATTATGAAGAAGGTGACTTCCCTGCAGAGTTTGAATGGGGCATGGATAGCCTGTACTCATTGATATACTCCAAATTGACGATACCTCAGAGTGTCGAACAACACCTGCAAGGTGGATATGTTACTGTGGATTGTTACATCAATGAAGCAGGCATTGTAGATTCCTGCTGTCTGGATAAAATAAGTATTGGAAGACCTGAGTGTGCTGCTGAAATGTATTATAGTGATAATACCTTGCTGGGCGGAAGCATGCTTAAGGATACCCATAACGAAGCAATAAATGCTTTGAGCAAATCGATTTTGGAAGCATTGGCTTTTCTTCCCCAATTTCGTCCTGCAACGTTTTACCTAAGGAATGTAAAATACAGAAAAACGCTATTCATCTCGTTCGGAAGCCTATTGAGAGAAGAAACTGAGGCTGCCATCCTTAAGGAACCTTCCCACGAAAGTAACCAACAACAATGAATAGTAGTGAAGACCGCAAGAAATCAAATAATGATTATAGAGAACGTAGAATTATGATGAAATCGATTGCAATAGTCGCAATGATGGTTTGCTCTCTATCAATGAGTGCACAGACTGTCAATTTCAAGGCAATGCGCCCAGAAAAGCGAAACGAGTACATGATAAAACTGGCTAAGGAAATAATAATGAACTTTGGTCCAGGATACTATCGTGAAGTTGAAGAACCTAAGGTGTTGGAAGAGATAAAAACATTCGATGTTCCAGAAGGCTGCGACGAGGAACAGATGAGATGCAATGGTAGAAAATACTATGAGGTTCAAATGGTATATGACAAGAATAAAGAAAGGTTGGAGTGGGGCTATGCTGCCAAAGTTCGTATTTGGGCAGATGATGGCGAGCCATTTTACGTAACCTTTGGAAACGGCATGGGTGTTAATTTCATATACCGTTCATATCGCGAATTGCTAAAGGAAGGTATAGAAGATGATATGGTAATTAAATACCAACCTGTAAAAAGAAAAGATTAGTTGTTTCCCATCCATTTTCTTGTTTGTTATATAATAATTGTGTATCTTTGCCACGAAAAGCATAGGAATGGTTAATACTATAAAAAAAGAATATTATGAAGAATCTTGTTTGCATCATTTGTTGTTTGTTTGTCTGCTTGACTGTGGATGCACAGTATGCAGTTAAGTCACCGAACGAGAAGGTTAACGTGACGCTAAGTGTGAAGCGTGCCAAGAGGTATGGGCATCTGTTCAGGGTGCCCGACAGGATGAAGATGAACGTAGTAGTAAACCGAAAGGAATGTATTAAGGATAAGGAGATAGGACTGACTGTGCTTAGCGAGGGGCGGCGTATACCGTTCGGACGCTGCGAAGTGCAGACGGTGGCAAACCAGCATGCTAAGACTGATGATGGTGATGATGCTGGGCTGACTGCCAAGGGACTGATAGGTAAGTACAACAGCCTGACGCTGACTACCAATGAGGGCATCACGCTGCAGGTACGTGCGTACAATGGTGGTGTGGCTTACCGCTTCGTGACAGAACGATTCACCAACGATTACAAGATTCTTGATGTGCTGAAGGTGTTCCCCGATGATGTGCCTATCGCCGATCTCGGCACGTTCGGTTCGGACCACATGATGCCATGGTGTGTATATGCTGTGGATGGCAACAGGGTGGCAGACGATGGCGTTGCATCGGAGCCGATCAATACTGCCGACCAGCTTAAGGGGTATAGGAGAACCAAGTTCGTGCCTTGGCGCGATGCTCTCACCACTATCATGATTGGTGTGAACGGACATAAGTACGATGGTGGTGCATGGCGTGATGTGGCACTGGATGTCAGTCCGAGCATTTCGCTGACATATAAGCATCTATACACATCGGTAGAGTTTGAGACCTGCCATCAGATCATGTATATCAATATGGGCGAAAGCTACTACCCATTCTGCGATGCTACAATTCCATTGGATTTCCTGCAATATCCGGAGACTAATGTGATTGGCGCTATTCACGCATGGAACGTGGGTGCGCATCTCGGCTATCGCCTGCCTATTCAGACTGGCTACACCGTGTGGGGCATAACGCCATACGTAGGGGCTTCGCTCACTCATCTCACTCAGCACAGGGATAGCAAACATTTGTTCGCCGGCAATCTGAGCCATCATGACCACTTTGCCGTGGGACCGGGCATTATGCTCCAGATCAACTTGCATGGACGTATAGCCTTCGGAATCAATTATGACTATCAGTTCTATACTGACTCGAAGGCACCTAACGGTCGTCACTCACTTGGCATCAATCTGGGCTATCAGCTGTAGCATGATAAAGGACCGCAAGGATATATGACTATCCCTGCGGTCCTTTATCGATTATAACATTTTACATATTCCGCTCAACGAACTGTCTGATACGGTCGCGCTCGCCAGCGATGATCAGCATGTCGCCTTCCTCGATGATGAGTGCAGGATTAGGGTTGGAGAATACGTATGGTTCACGGTCGCGGGTCACACCCATTACGATGCATTGTGCCTCCTCGCGAATCCTTGAGTTCATGATGCTCTTGCCTATGAGCTGAGACTGATTCTCCACTCTGATGTTGGACAGGATGATGTTGGAACGCTTCACGTCCTTTTCTATCTTCTTGTCGATGCTTGCGTTGAGGAGTTCCTGGAATGCGTCCATCTGCGTGTCGGTTCCTGCCACCACGATCTTGTCGTTAGGATAGATGTGGCGGTTGCCTCCAGGCACGTTGATGGTGATGTCGCCTCGGATGATGCCTACCACGCTGACGCCTGTCTTGCTGCGGAGTTCAAGTTCCTGGAAACTTTTTCCGCAGAATTTGGAATCGGTTGGGATGGTAAATTCCGAGACGTGAATGTCGAGGCTGAGCAGCGACATCTCCGTATGGCTGCTTACGGTCTTGTTCTGTTCGGCACGATGCTCGCGAGCATAGAGGTTGTCGTTGAATCGCTTGAAGATGCGGTTGATGCCTGGCAACGAAACGATGAAGATGAATATCTTGCGTATGATGCTTGAGAGCATCTTTGGCCCGTTCTTCTCCTTATTTATATTATAGGCATAGTTGTCAAGCAGTCGCTTGGTTGATGGGCTCATCCTATTGTTCAGGAAGTCGAGGGTAGGGTAGGCCAATCGCATGACGTAGGGCGTGAGGAAGGTAGTGATGACGGATACGGCTACCACGATAGGGTACAGGGCCTTGTTGGTCACGTTCAGGTTCTCACCAAGCTGGGCGATGATGAATGCAAATTCTCCTACCTGAACGAGGGAGAAGCCCGTCTGCAGCGAGACTCGGAGCGACTGACCGGACAGCAGCGTACCAAGGCTTCCGAACACAATCTGGCCGATGATGACCACACCGGTGATGACTACTATTGGCAACCAATATTCCAATAGTAGGGCTGGCTCGATCATCATTCCGACCGATACGAAGAATATGCTTCCGAATATGTTTTTGATAGGCTGGATGAGATGCTCGATCTTCTCCGCTTCAAGGGTCTCGGCAAGGATGGATCCGATCACGAAGGCTCCAAGCGCACTACTGAATCCGGCACGGACTGCCAGCAACACCATGCCCAGACACAGGCCTACGGAGAAGATGGTGAGGGTCTCGTCGTTCAGGTGCTTGCGGAATTTTCCGAAGAAGGTAGGTATGATATATATTCCTCCTACAAACCATAGCAGGAGATAGCCGATGAGTTTGCCAATCTGCAGAAGCATCTCCGTGCCTTCGAAGCTGTTCTTTACAGCAATGGACGACAGGAGCACCATCAATACGACGGCAAAGATGTCTTCAATCACCAGAATGCCGAAGCATACTTTGGCAAACTTGTGCGAACTCATTCCGCTGTCTTCTATGGCTTTGAACACAATGGTGGTAGATGACATGCAGAGCATTCCACCAAGGAACAGGGAGTTGATGGCGTTCAGTCCCGATAGGTAGGCGGTAAGCATGCCAAGCGACATCATGCCTACGACGATGGTGCCTGCTCCTATGATTGCGGTGCTGCCCACCTGTATGAGTTTCTTGAAGCTGAACTCCAGTCCGAGCGAGAAGAGTAGGAAGAGCACACCGATCTCTCCCCATGTCTCAACGTTCTCCTCGCTGCTTACGAGGGCGTCGCCAAGCACGTGGGGGCCGACTATCATGCCGGCTACGATGTAACCCAGCACGACTGGTTGCTTGAATGCCTTGAATAGCAGGCTTACGATGCCTGCCGTCAACATAAGTATACAAAGGTCCTCAATCATATTGTTAGAATGTTATTGGTCGTTTTCGTTCATGTCCTCATCAAGATTATTCTCCCAGAGATAGTGCTGCGTTTCCTTTGCAATGACTCCTGACAGAAGAATGAGTGAGATGAGGTTAGGTATTGCCATAAGGGCGTTCATGATGTCGGCAAGGTTCCACACCAGGCTCAGACTCATCGTTGATCCTGCAAAGATGAACAGGATGTACACCACTCGGTAGAGTGCAATGCTCCTTTGCCCTGCAAGGTATTCCATGGCTCGTTCGCCGTAATAGCTCCATCCAAGTATGGTAGAGAAGGCGAACGTGATGATGCCGAATGTAAGAATAGGCGTACCGACGTATGGTATCATGCCGAATGCCTTCTTGGTCAGCATGCCACCGTCCTCTTGGCTTATTTCCGGATAGGCGATGATGCTTGTGACTATCACCAATCCTGTGATGGCACAAATCACGACGGTGTCCCAGAAGGTTCCTGTGCTTGACACCAGGGCTTGGCGCACAGGGTTGCGTGTCTGCGCTGCAGCTGCTACGATTGGGGCAGAACCCATACCCGACTCGTTCGAGAAGAGTCCGCGGGCTATTCCATATCGTGCAGCAACCATCAATACCGTACCCGCTGTGCCTCCGCTGATGGCCTTCATCGAGAATGCGCTATCGAATATCAATGTTATTGCATCGCTGATGTATGAAGCATTTACGCAGAGGATGTACAAGCATCCCAGAATGTAGAGCAGAGCCATGAATGGCACGAGTGCCGTACACCAGTTTGATATGCTTTTCACACCACCGATGATGACGAATCCCACTATAGCTGCAACGACAAATCCCACGATGAGTTTCGTGTCCTCAGGACTCATTATACCCTGACAAGTAAGGGCAATGTTCTCGGATATTGCATTGGCTTGCACCGTGTTGCCAATACCGAAGGCAGCGAATGCTGCAAATACGCAGAACAGTATGCCAAGCCATCTTTGTCCCAGTCCTCTCTCCAAGGCATACATCGGTCCTCCCAGCATCTTGCCGTTCTTTGTCTTTACACGATACTTTATGGCAAGCAATCCTTCAGCATACTTTGTCGCAATGCCAAACACACCGGTCAGCCAGCACCACAACACGGCTCCCGGACCTCCAAGACTCACGGCGGTTGCCACACCGATAATGTTGCCTGTACCGATGGTCGCTGCAAGCGAAGTGGCAAGTGCTCCAAATTGGCTCACATCTCCTGAAGCCGATTTGTCCTTCATTAAGGATAGTTTTATTGCTGTGAATATTTTACGCTGTGGGAATTTTAAGCGAATGGTAAGGAATATGTGGGTGCCAAGCAATAGGATGATCATAGGCCATCCCCATACTATGCCGCTTATCTCTTCGATGATGCTGAATAACTGCTCCATTGTTTATCTGATGTTTGTGTGTGATTATTGCATTTGCTGAAATTCCTCTCCCTTCACGCCCAATGCATGAACCACGGAGAATCCTAATTGCTGCTGACTGAATCCCAATCCGCTCTGAGGCTGGATGGTGAGCAGGGTGAGTTGCTTTTGCTTGTTCTTCTTTACGGCTTCTTTCACCTTCATGCCGTATTCCTCCATGGATGGCACAGCAATGATGGTCTCCACCTTCTCGGCATCGAGCAGCACTCGCAGGGTGTCGGTAAACTGGTCACCCATTGTTGATACGCTGCTCTCCACAGGGTATGCCTCCATTGAGAATTCGCCGAGATTGTCTTTGAATGCCTTTCCGTCGATCTCGTCCTTTACGTTGCCTGGAGCAAAGTTCACTATCTCCTCATTTCCGTAGATGAAGATGACTTGTATGTCGTTGTCGCCCGGTTCCAATCCTCCATCAAGTGCTACGCAATCGAGCCAGAGGGCGAGGTCGGCCTTTGGGATTTGACGCATCAGCATTCGTTCGAAATTGACTGTAAAGTCGAATGCTACTTTGTCTATATAGTCTGCGTCAACAAGAATGATGTTCTTGCTGAGCATGCTGCTTATATCTGCTGCCATGTTGCTTCTTATTTATTAATAATGTGAAATTGGGTGCAAATATACGAATTATATTTGGAATAACAATCCAAAAACCCAGTAAACAAATTACGCTTAACCAAGTTAACACTCAGTTAAGCGTAAAAAAAATTGCTTATCATCACGACAAGCAATCTTTACTAACCTTAAAATAAATCTAATACCATGAAAAACACGATGCAAATTTACGACTTTTGTCGAGTTTGACAAGGGTATTACGAGAATTATTTTTGTATTTTGCGAAATTTTAACAATAATATGCCGTCTTTTCCTATGAAATGGCACATAAATGCACGTTTTTATTCCACATACAGCACCAATCCCTTCAAGTATTCACCTTCTGGATGGTAAATGTTGATAGGGTGATCGGCAGGTTGATGAAGTTGGTGCAGAATCCTTACTTTTCGTCCTGCTGATGCTGCAGCTGTGAACACAGCGGTGCGGAACTGATCCTTGTTTACTGCCTGCGAACAGCTGAAAGTGAACAGTATTCCGCCTGGCTGGATCTTGTCAAACGCTTTCTTGTTAAGTCTTGTATATCCCTTGAGGGCATTGCGCAATGCATCCTTGTGCTTTGCAAATGCTGGTGGGTCGAGCACGATCAGGTCGTATTGTCCATCTTCCATGTTGTCAAGGAACTTGAACGCATCTTCTGCAAATGCCTTATGCCTCTTGTCGCCAGGGAAGTTCAGTTCTACGTTTGCATTGGTCAGGTCGATTGCCTTCTGGCTTGAGTCAACGGAGTGAACGAGCTCTGCACCACCTCGCATAGCGTAGAATGAGAATCCTCCTGTATAGCAGAACATGTTGAGAACCTTGCGTCCCTTTGAGTACTTTTGCAGCAGGTCTCTGTTGTTGCGCTGGTCGACGAAGAATCCTGTCTTCTGACCTTTCAGCCAGTCCACATGGAACTTCAGACCATTCTCGAGAGCGATGTCTTCGGTGCTTCCACCCAGCAGGAATCCGTTCTCCTGTCCGAGTTCTGCCTTGTATGGGAGTGTTGTTTCCGACTTGTAGAAGATGTTCTCCAGTTCTGGCATTGCTTCCTTAAGTGCCTTGGCAATCACGAATCGGTCGGTATGCATACCTACCGAATGTGCCTGCATTACTGCTGTTTTTCCGTACACATCGATGACGAGTCCAGGCAGATTGTCGCCTTCACCATGCACGAGGCGGAAGGTGTTGTTGTCTCCACCAACTATTCCAATACTCTTTCTGACATCAAGTGCGATAGATAGACGCTTCCTGTAAAAAGCTTGGTCTATAGTCTCATGGTCGAACGATAATACACGTACCATGATGCTTCCTATCTGATAGTGTCCTGTGGCAATGTATTCGTTTTCGCAAGTATATACTTCTACAATTTCTCCTTCTTCTGGTTCTTCGCTGAATCGGTTTATTGCTCCAGAGAAAACCCAAGGGTGAAAGCGTCGGAGTGATTCGTCTTTGCCTCTTTTTAGGTATACTGTTTTCATTGTTATAATTGGTGTTGTTATTGTTGACGGTGTTTATCGTTCTGCTGTTGGGTATGGGAGCTCTGCAGGTGTGACGACCTCCAGTTCGTAGTCGCCGGTCTCCTTCAGTCTCTTTATTTCCTCATAGATTGAAATGCATGCCCATGCGTCTGTTGCAGCGTATTTCTGTTGTGCTGTGGTAAGGACGTCGGCTTCCCAGTTCGAAAGTTGTTGATTCTTCGCAATTTTCATCTGGAACAGATTTGCATAGATCTTTTGCAGACTCATGTCCTCAATCCCCAGGCTCTTCACTTCCTTCTGAATCTCGACAAATGTACCTGGTGTGAATTCCCTTCGTATGTTGAGCTGTCTTAGATCGTCCTGCAGCGATAGTCCTATCTTCTTTACGGAGCAGTCTTCCAGTAGCTGTTTGATAGAGTCTGTTATTCCTATTCGGTTCAGACGGAACAGAAAGCAAGTGTCATAGCTGGATACCTGTAGCAACGCTACCTGACGAGCTGTTCCTTTCTTGAATGTCGGTCTTGTTTCTGTGTCTATGCCGAGTATTGGTTGTGATAATAGATACTGAACGGCCTTGCTTGCTTCGCTTTCCGATATTACGGTTATGATCCTCCCTTCAAACAATGCTCTGGGCAAATCCCCAATCAGTTTTTTGTCAAATTTATTCTTTAATACCTTCATTTGATTATTTGCGTCTTGATGCTTTATGCTCCTCCCGGGGAGGCATAATCCTATTCTTCTTCGTACATGCCCTCCTCGTCGTCTGCCATGGAGAACCTGATCTCATGCAGAGCGCGAAGCACATTCGTAAGCTTCTGCCCCCAGTACATCTCAAAGTTGTCTTTGCACACTATCAATGCCTCCATCATACTTTCCTCATATCCGTCCTTGAATGTGCATGCGAAGTTCTTCAGGTCTTGGTAAATGTCTGCAAGATTTTCACTCACGGTGCATAGGATAGGGGAGTCGCTGTATTTCATGTCCTCTACGAACACATCGAGATAGTCGTCCTTCTCTCCCATAACGAATGCGATGTTGTTGCGGATAATGTCGTAATTGTCCTCTGTCACATACTCCTGGAGCTCTTCATCGCTCATGGAAGTGTATTTTGGCAGCAATACACCTTTTAAATATAATAGGGGCAACAGTTTTAGAATCGTGTCAACAAATTCCTTGCGTTCTTTCTGTTCTGCCGACTCCAAAAATGCACAATACTGTACAGCGACTGTCACGAATTCCAGTACATCGCGACTATATACAGGGGATTTTATCTCTTCATTTTCCATAACAGATGCAAAGGTAGTCTAAAAAAAACATATACCCTTAAAATTGCATCGAATATTACGTTTTCTGGACTTATTAGTTCTTTTTTTAGGTAATATTATGCTTTTTGCGTGCTTTTATGAGTTTTTTCTGCCAATATATTTTGTCAGTTGAAAAAGTCGGCGTACCTTTGCACTCGCTTTCGGGAAGAAC
>JAKSLM010000074.1 GCA_024401225.1 Bacteroidaceae bacterium
CTGAGTAGTTACATTATTTGTAGCGATACAATCGGAAGTGCTGAATGTCAAACTGTCCTACAGGGATGCGCACATGGCGGCCTTGGTGCGTCTGGTCACCATTGAGGTGGCGCTTGATGTGCATCTTTCCATCTATGATGCTGACCGATTCGCACTTGGCAAGCCCAATGCGTGTGTCGCCAGGTTTCCAAGTAGCTCCAGCTTTGTCATCGTGGTAGGTAATGACTACTCCGCTACCTATGGCGAGATAGTCCTCCTTGCCGAGACGTAGGATGATGCATGCTGCTTCTGGCCATTCGTCATCCTTTGCCCCTGGTTCCCAGCCAAGCGAGTAGCTGTGCCTGATGGTGAGTCGAATGCCGTCGGGTGTGATGAGCGTTGCTTCACGTTGTTCGTTGTCCAGCAGTACGGCATCCATGTTGCTCGTTCCCTGACGTTCAAGGATCAATGGCTCTGCCTGACGCAGGAGCTGATAGGATGCGACAAGTGGGGAAACCTCCCCCATAGGGAGGGAGGAAGAGAACGCATTGAGTTGGTCATCTTGCGAGAGGTCCATGTTGCTCATGTCGTTGCCCTTTGCATCTGCATATAGCGGATAATCCTCGATGCTGAACGGACAGAACCCCATCGCACCATGATGACCGAAAGCATATAGTGCATACATGGCATCCTTGTCCTCCAATCGTATCTCTGGGACGAAAAGCGGATTGTTTGGCAAATGATACTTATCTAACCATGATCGTATGCCTTTGTCGTAGATGTCAACTCCAAGCACATCGATGGATGGAGCTCCACAATGCCAGAGGTCGATGAGGTGAGCCAACGGACCGCCCGATGGATATTGGCCAGGCTTGCGGTCACGACTGTTGAGAGCTACGTTGACATACATCGGTACATTGTAGATGGCACGTCCTGCTTTGGCAATCTGTTCGACGTATGTGGCGTATGTCCATGTCTGGAATATCTCTTCGCTGTAGATATCATCGCCAAAGAGTTGAGACCAGGTCGCACCCTTGCCCTCCTTGTGAGGGAGGGAGCGAAGTTTCTCCTTCAGGTACGGATGCAGCGACTTCTGGTTCTTCTTCATATAGTCGGTCAGTTGCTGTGGTACAGCACTCTGGTACATGCGTGTGGCATCAGCAGAATAGTCGCGAGGCACATCTATCATTCCTATTTCATTCTCCACTTGCACCATGATGACCGTCTGCTCCATGGCATCATTATCACGCAGATGTTCCATTATCTTGCAGAAGGCACGCTTGTCAGCTTCAAGTACATTCTTGCTTAGCGACGAGGCTTCTTCCACAGGTCGGCCTTCTGAAGCATGTGCACGAGGGAAACGCTTCGTGTCGCGCTTGAACCATTCAGGTGCATAGCAACTCATGGAGTTTTTCCAAGCTCCGAACCACAGCAGTACGACTTTCAGATCATTTCGGCGCGCTTCAGTCAGTATCACATCGAGCGAACTCATGTCGAACCGTCCTTCCACAGGTTCAATCAGTTCCCACGACACAGGTGCCAGCACCGTGTTGAGTCCCAGCTTGTGCAGATGAGCGAATGTGCGCTTCACGTCCTCAGGCGTAGAGGCAGAGGAATTTCCCAGCTCACCGCCAATCATCAGCATTGGCTTCCCATTGGCAATGATCCTTGCTGAGGACCTATCTCGATGCTCCAGTCGTGGCTGAGCGTAAAGAATCAAAGGCAATATGCCTGCTATGGCTATGATAATTAGTTTCTTCATCAGTTGCTTACTTCATGTTACAATGCGATGCCTTTTATGGCAATCTTCTTACTGATGCCCTTGCCTGTGACGGTAAGAGTGACGATGCCAGGCTTGCCGTTGGAGCGAACTACTGCCATCGCCATGCCATTAAAGGTGTGGCGAGTGCTGTTGGTGTATGATACGGTGTCCTTGAGGTCGGCAGAGCCTGTGGCTATGAGTGTGGCGTTGCCCTTCACGTCGAAATGCAGATCCTGCTCAGCACCCTGTACACGGTTGCCGTCCTTGTCGATGAGTTCGGCTGTGACGAAGCACACATCCTGCTCGCCTTCGCCTGACTGGAGTTTGCCGTCGGTAGTGAGGCGTATGTCGACTGCTTCGCCAGCAGTGGAAAGGGTGCGTGACTCTGCTTCATTGCCTTGAGCATCAACGCCTACTGCCTTGAGTGTGCCAGCCTCGTAAGTGATGCCGAATGTTGCCTTGAACTCTTCTGCACGAGTGGTAGCACGTTCGCCTACGAGTTTATCGTTGAGGTAGAGACGCACCTTTGGATAGCGTGAATAAATCTCCACGTCCACGTTCTTGCCTTCGTGGCCCTTCCAGTTCCAGCTCTCCCATGTAGGCCATACCGACCACATGGTTTCCTTTATCTGGCCGTAGTAGCCATCAGGTTCCTTTACCGCCATGTAGAGCTTGTTGCGGTCAGGGCGGTAGAGCATCTCACGATAGTGTGAGATAGGCTTTCGCCAACCGAGGATGTCGATGTCGCCACAGTATGCACCATGCCATGGGAAAAGTGGATTAACCCACGATTCGCCTTCGGTCTCACCCTTGTAGTAGTAGCGGCCGATGCCCGACTCGCCAAGGTAGTCGATGGCAGTCCACACTATGTCGCCGATGATGTATGGGTTGTCGTTCACCATTGCCCAGTTGCTGAATGCATCGCGAGGATAGCTCTCTGTCTGCCACATCACTCGCTCTGGTACACGCTCGTGGTCGCTCTTTGCCTTGTGCATCATGTAGTTGAAACCAGTGATGTCGAGCACAGCCGCATGTGGATCGTATATTTCCCAGTCGGAATCCCAGGCGCAGAGTGCTTCGGTTACGGGGCGTGTGTCGTCGTGCTTGAGGATGGCGTTCTTCAGGCGTTGAGCTGTTGTCACCGAACTGATATGCTTTCTCTCTATGATCTCGTTTCCGATGCTCCAGCAGATGATGCTTGGGTGATTGCGGTCGCGAAGCACCATGGCAGCCACGTCATCGCTGCTCTCTTGCTTGAAGCGGAGATGGTAGTCGTATGGGTTCTTCTGGTCAATCCATCCGTCGAATGCCTCGTCGATGACCATGAGACCAAGTTCGTCGCAGGCACGAAGGAAGTCCTCTGAAGGAGGGTTGTGGCTTGTGCGCACGAGGTTGAAGCCCGCGTCCTTCATCAGCTTCACCTTGCGGTATTCGGCGTTGCGATAGGATGCAGCACCGAGCACACCATTATCGTGGTGAGCGTCGCCGCCATAGATGAGCGTTGGCTTGCCATTGATGCAAAGGCCCTTCTGAGCGTCGTATTCGATGGTGCGTATGCCGAATGTCTCAGTCTTTGAGTCGATGACCTTACCATTCTCCAGAATCTCCACCTTTGCCTCGTAGAGGGTAGGGGTGTCGCAACTCCAGAGCTTAGGATTGATGATGACGAGTTGCTGCGTTACCTTATTGTAAACATTGTTAGGCGCAATGGTCATCTCTGGGCTTTCAGCCGTAGCATTTACCGATGGTATAGAGACTCTGACCTTGATATTCTTTGGTTCATTGCCTTCGTTCCTGACATCTGCTTGAACTATTACGAATGCCTCGCCCTTGCTCACCTTTGGAGTTGTGATAGCCACACCCCAAGGGTCAATGTGAACAGGATCGCTGACTATGAGTCGCACCTTGCGATAGATGCCCGAACCCGAGTACCAGCGGCAATTCTTCTGCATGGAGTTGTCCACTCGTACGGCAACTACGTTATTGCCCACTTTCAGCTGCTTTGTGATGTCCACCACGAATGGGGTGTAGCCGTAGAAGTGACTGCCTACGGAGTCGCCATTCACATACACCTTCGAATCCTGATACACACCATCGAACATGAGTTTCACGCTCTTGCCCACCCACGATTTAGGCATGTTGAGCACCTTGCGATACCATCCGATGCCTGCTGGCAGATAGCCGCCTTCGTTGCCCATGGCGGCATCCTTCGTGAAGTCGCTTTCTATGCTCCAGTCGTGAGGGATGACAATGCTGCGCCACGACTTGTCGTTGAAACTACTATTCTTTGCTTCTGGGTTGTCCTGCTGGGAGAAGCGCCAGCCGGTGTTCCATGTTTTTTCCACGCGTGCGCTTTGAGCCATTGCCATTGTGCTGGCAAACAGAAAGGCAGCGAGCGATTTGTAAAGTTTTGTATTCATCATTATTTTGGCAGTAACTAAACGAAAATCTTAATAAAAATCATTGAACCATGGGGTTTATTATAAATCCATAACTATATGCCTTGTTTCCTGGCAACGTATACTGAGGGAATGTGCGTCCACCCCAAGCATTGATGCCACCTACGCCATGCACGTTAAGGTCGATGTTGAGGTGCATCAGGCCATCGCGACTCACATCCTGCGGATGACGCAGATACTTGTCAAGCTCGGCATCGGCATAGTCGTGAGCGTTGAAGCAGAGTGGCTGCAGACCGCTTATGATGAGTTTGTGGCTCGCCGTGTTGAGTTCGATGAATCGAGTGTCGCAGCGGTAAGCATTGTCCTGCGGACGGATGTACTCCGTCTCGAAGTCGCTGAGCTGCTTGGTGTAGTAGCCAAGGTGCTGCGACAGTTTGCGGTCTGGATAGTTCTCCTCAGGGCCTCGTCCGTACCATGTTACTGCGTTGTCGCCACTTGCAATGGTTGTGCGCATACCGAACTTAGGTATCAGCGGAATGTCGTCCTTCAATGGCTTGTAGTCGGCATTTACCTGCACCTGGCCCTCATTATTTATAATATAGGTGAGACTATAGTCAGCTCCAACAGGCAGAGAGAACGCAAAGGTGATGGTCACCATGCCCTTGCCCTTCACAATCTTGGTGTCCTTAAGTGTGCGCTGTTCGCCACAGGTCATCCATGCACCTGTACGCTCCTTGAATCCCGCCTTCCATTGGTTGTCGTTCTCTGGTTTCCAGAAGTAAGGCTCAAGAGGCTCACGCAGCAGTTCCTCCTCGCCAGCAACTATCTGACGCAGAGCACCATTCGTTGCATCAAGGACTACCGAACCGATGCTCGTTGCGATGCTAATCTCACGGTCAGTCTTCTTCACCTTAGGAGCCTTCTTCGATGCCTCGATGCCAGAAGGGTAGTCAACAGTCTCAATGACAAACTGCTCATGAGCCACCACCATTCCCTTCTTGCCCCATTCCGTGTCCTCTCGCAACAGCGCCTGTACAATCATGAGGCTGTCTGTGCCAGGATAGCGATAGCTGACAACATTGTAGTCAAAGTCATCTACCTTCACAAACGGATCCACGCTCCACTTCTTCACCACGCCGTTCTCATAACTGAAGTGTATAGGCTGATAGATGTACTGCACCTCGTAGAAGTGCGGATTAGGTACGCGGTCAGGTCCTACGATACCGTTGATGAGGAAGCAATCGTCGTTAGGCTTATCGCCGAAGTCACCTCCGTATGCCCAATATTCATCATCATGCTTTGAAAGCTCCGAAGTATGTGGTTGGCCAAATAAAGCATTAATGACTGCCCCTGTATCCGGATGGTCACCCTCCCCATAACGGGAGAGGGATGTGGAGAGGGTCTTTTTTAACGCTATTCCCTGGTCCACCCAGTCCCATATTGCAGCTCCGCAGATGCTTGAGTCAGCGTAGATCACATCCCAGTACTCCTTGAAGTTACCCATCGAATTGCCCATAGCGTGAGCATACTCGCGAGCTATCATAGGCATCTGCGTCTCGCCTTTAGCCATGTCACGAAGTGCCTCTGGCGAAGGATAACCCACGTCATGAACGGCAGAATGCTTAGGGTCGCAGTCATAGAATGGCAGACGGGTGGAATCCATCTTTTCGATGGTCTCCTTCATCGCCTGAAGATTAGGACCTACGCCGCCCTCGTTGCCCAGCGACCAGAACACCACCGAAGGGTGGTTCTTGTCACGCTCCACAAGGCTCACAGCCCTGTCCACATGAGCATCCTTCCAGTCGGGCTGATTGCCCATGTACTCGTTGGCATAGCCGTAGCCGTGGCTCTCCTGGTTTGCCTCGTCCATCACGAATATGCCGTAGCGGTCGCACAGCTCGTAGAGATAAGGATCGTCGGGATAGTGCGATGTGCGGAGGAAGTTGATGTTGCATTGCTTCATCAGGGCAATGTCGAGATTGTATGTCGCACGGTCCACATAGCGACCTGTGCGAGGATGATGGTCATGACGGTTCACGCCACGCAGCTTCACATTCTTGCCGTTTATCTTGAGCACATCGCCCACTATCTCCACCTTCTTGAAGCCCGTATAATAGTCGAAATGTTCGCCAGCAGCATCGATGCTGACATTATATAAGAAAGGATAATGAGCCGACCATAGATGCACCAACGGCAACTTCTCCGACAGCTGCACCTCTACTGTGTCGCCAGCAGCAATCTTCTCTATTTTTGTTTCAAGTTGGTTATAACCAATCTTGACACTTACAGGCACATCCTTAACTGCTTTCTTGCCTGTGTTGCAAACCTTGACATTGGCAGTGAAGATGCCAGGAATCATATTATTGCCTTTGTCTTCTTCGAGCAAAGGTATGGAAGTCAACTTATAGTCAGCAATGTGTACCAAAGGGCGCACCCAGAGCTGCACAGGGCGGAAGATGCCTGAAAGTCGCCACATGTCCTGATCCTCCAGGTAGCTGCCATCACTCCATCTGTACACCTCCACAGCAAGGCGGTTGCTGCCTTCGTGCACGAACGCAGTCACATCAAACTCGGCAGGCGACATCGAGTTCTGGCTGTAGCCCACCTTCTTGCCGTTCACCCACACATACATGGCCGACTTCACGCCACCGAAATGCAGAATCAGGTTCTGCGCCATCATCTCCTTGGTCACATCAAACGAAGTCACATACGAACCTACAGGATTGCGATGATCGTATGCGAACCAATCCTTAGGCGGTTCGCCCGTCACGTAAGGTTCGTTGCGCTTGAAGGGGTAGGGGATATTGGTGTATATAGGCATTCCGTAGCCTTGCATCTGCCAGTTGCCAGGCACATTGATCCTGTCCCATCCCGTCACGTCATAGTCGTTCTCGTAGAATGAGACAGGGCGTGAGTCAGGATCCTTTGACCAATGGAACGCCCACTTGCCATCGAGCGAGATGATCTCCTTGCATTCATTCTCGCGCGATGGCAATTGTAGAGTGGCGTGATAAGGCAGTTTGTTCATGCCAAGCACGTGAGGGTTCTCCCAGTCGTGCTGCTGGGCATTGGCATGCGTAGCCATGACCAGCATGGCAAGAGCAGTCAGATACTTGAAAGGTGTCTTCATTGTTTCGTCGTTGTTGTGATAGTTTGTGCAAATTTACAAAAAAATACTATACCCTCCAACGCCCGAAAACATAATTACCCTTATCTGAACAATATTTTCCACTCTTTCGTGCACATTGTCCCATCGACCGGCGAAAGTTGAATGAGATGACAATATGTGTGCACGGACATCGCGAAGTCCTTGCAAGGAGTTGGCCTTTTCCTTGCAAGGACTTCGTCAACTCCTTGCAAGGAGTTTCCCATCTTCTTGCAAGGCGTTTTTGAGTGTTTTGCAATCGCCGATAAACTACTGCGCAAAAAGTTGCCTTATTGCTTTGCAATATCGGGAAAAATGCGTATCTTTGCGGTGTGAATTGATAATGTCTAAAATCTGTCGTCGCTCCATGCGCAAACTCTACATCTCATACGAACTCATCGCCACTCACATCAAGGACCAGAAGGCACTTGATGCCATTGCCCTGTGCGTGATGGTGAAGCGTATGTTTGTGTCGTCTACGATCAAGGGCGCCACCGTGCGTCGCCTGAAGCAGATGCTTGGCATGGGACAGACGAAACTGCAGAAGGTGCTCAGAACAGCCGAGAGGCTTGAACTGATAGAGTGGACGGATGGCAACACGCTCTTCGTTCGCCCTCTGAAGCAGACAGGGGCATTCAACTTCACCTACACCTTTGAGCACGACTCGAAGCTGGGCATGGAGCAGATACGCACCTCCGTGACCATCAAGGACGTCGTGCTGTTCCTACGTCGGGAGTATATGAAAAACAAGGTACATCAGCAGCAGAGCAATGTGGATGCACATGCAAGCTATGTCTCTCCTTCCAACAAGAAGGAGCTTATCTGGGCAAAGAGAATCTGCAAGTCACGTAATCTCACTGCTGCCTACCGTACCCTGAGCAATGACAAGATCTCCCAGTCACTTGGCATCAGCAAGCGCAAGGTGCGCGAATTGATGCACTCGCTCGTTGCCGATGGCAGCATGATGCGTACACCCGTGTTCAAGCGTCTGCCTATCCTACGCAGCGAGATCAACCAAAATGTTGCATCCTACTGCAGGGAAGAGCTCCACATGCGTGGCTACCTCTTCGTGTCCCATCGCTACATGAGCGTAGTGCAGCGCTTTGCCGACTGCTATCGTCTCAACTGCGATGCCCCTCTCTGCTACCTTCACGAGAACAGATAAACCTCCCTTCGTCTGTCCTCCATCACCTCCATACCATACCCCATAATCATGTACCCATTTTGTTACCCTAATAAGAAGCTATGTCTCTGGTAGATATAAAGGGAAAACGAAAAAAAGGACAAACCGCCACCGCACCCCACCCCCAAAAACAAGAAAGTGAAGAAAGGAATACGGCGACGAGGGTGTCCCCATAGGGGAAGCAAATGAAGATGAAAGGCATGGGAAGGAAGAATGAAAGGAAAAAGATGGTCGATTTTAGCATGGTATTCAAGATTCGCAAGTTGTGCTTGGAGGGCGCTACAGCCTCGTACAGGCGGTCAGTAACCGGGTACGAAGGGCCGGTATAGCAATCAAATAGAACGCTGCCTGGAGGGCAGTACCTTGTTCAGAGGAACAATGCTTTACCCAAGGTAGTGCCTTCCTGGCACTTGTGGTGGGTGTTCTGTTTGTCCGGCAGCATCTCCTTCATCGATGCAACCGGTTACTAAGATACTGGCTTACAGACAGAACGGAACTTGCGAAACATGAATACAGATGAGATTTGTTAGTAATGTGCTTGTAAATTTGGCATTTATGTGGTACAAAATTGTCGTAATGGGGTGTTATCTTGCCAAATCTTGTTAAAGGTTGCACGAAAATCATCTTTAATGAACAATATTTGAAGAAAAATTAGTATCTTTGCCGACAAATGTCGGCTACAATGGACAAAAGCCACATCTCACGGTTGAAAATGAGCAAATTCAGATACCCAGTAGATATAGACCAGTTCCAGAAAATAAGGGAACAAGGTAAAGTATATGTTGACAAGACGGACATGATGTACGACCTTGCCGACAAGTATACTTACGTCTTTCTGGCTCGTCCTCGTAGGTTTGGCAAGTCTCTGCTTTGCAACACCTTCAAGGCTTATTTCAATGGACAGAAGGAATTGTTTGAAGGGTTGAAGGTGATGGAGTTGGAAAAGCAGTGGACGAAATACCCTGTGCTTCATTTTATCCTGAGTGGACTGAAGGACTGTAGTATTGACGAAGCCAAAAGTAAATTGGGGTTATTCATTTCTACATACGAAAAAGATTATGGACGAAATGAAGCAGAGAAAACTCCAGGTGCTCGTTTTCGTGGCCTAATACACCGTGCATACGAACAGGCTGGCGAGAAAGCAGTAGTTATTCTTGATGAATACGACTCTGCTATCATGAGATTACTTGGTCAGCCTGAAGAACTCGATAAAATGCGCTCCATGTTACGCGAGTTCTATCAAGTACTTAAGGACGAAGGCGAATATCTACGCTTTGTCTTCATCACTGGCGTAACAAAGTTTTCACAACTCAGTATATTCTCAGAACTGAATAACTTGAAGCAAGTTTCCATGCTTGATGAATATTCAGGTATCTGTGGCATCACACAGGAAGAACTTGACACGACTCTGCGTCCATGCGTAGAGGAATTCGCTGAAGCTCTTGAAATCACTACCGACGAAGCATACGCCTTGTTGAAGAAGAACTATGATGGTTATCATTTCTCGAAAAAGGGTAAGGACGTATATGCTCCATTCAGTCTGTTGAATGCATTAAATGACAATGACGTAACTCACTATTGGTTTGACAACGCAACCTCAGGTTCATTACTCCAGCATCTTTCGCGTTTTCCAATTACCACAGCATTGAATTATGACGGAATAGAAGTGAGTGAGAATGACTTCAGCATTCCATGTGAAAATGCCGACACTCCAATGCCGCTGCTGTATCAGAGCGGGTATCTCACGATAGCATCTTATGATCCGTGGGTTAGAAGTTACACATTAAAGATTCCTAACAATGAAGTACGCAAAGGACTCATTGATTGTCTTATGCCTATTATCCTGAAGCGTACAGTGGCCGACAACAACAGTCTGGTAAGAGCTATGGCAAGAGCGGTATTCAAAAGCAACCTGTCCGATGCTCTCACAGCACTTCGCTCATATATTGCGAAGATACCGTACGATGTGATTACAAAAGAGCAGTGGGAGGATAAGGAAAGTCGTGAAGCATTCTATCAACTTCTTCTCTACATGGCATTCTCTATGCTTAACTCTACTGTCGACACCGAAGTCAAGAGCATCCTAGTAGTCTGTAAAGTCTAAAAGTTGACAAAAAACAACAATCTTTTTCATCTTCAAAACGTCGTAAAATAAATCATATTAACTTTTTAAATATCAATAAAAT
>JAKSLM010000075.1 GCA_024401225.1 Bacteroidaceae bacterium
CAGACAATTCCTTTTCTCCTTTTAACTGGCGCAGATCGCTATCAATACAGATAAAGAAACGCTTGGTCAGATAAGGTCGATAACGCAAGCATTGTTCGCAACCACGAGTGTCATTACCTTTATCATTCTTTGAATATGGCAGATATAGATACTTTGCAGGTGAAGCATTTTGGAGTTGATAATTCCAGAAAAGAATATCTTCTGAATCTTCCAAATGTACAACGGCTTTTATGCTTCTGTCTCGCAAAGGAAGATTACGGTAGTATCGTGCTTGTTCTTCGATTCTATTCATAATTCCATTACTTGACAGGAGTTGTTACGTCTTCCATATAGATAATCTTATCGCCCCATCCATCGCCAAAAATACTTGGCGAATGGGTGGTGATGAAATATTGAGCATTGGGATTGAGTTTGACAAGGATATTTATTAACTCAAACTGCCAACTGATGTCAAGCGAATTTTCAGGTTCGTCAAGTAATACAAATGCATCTTTGCCATCCAAAAGGAAAACACGAAGCAAAATCAGAAGTATCTGCTTTTCACCAGAAGATAAGGCGTCAATTGGCAAAACCTGATCATCACTTATTACATTGAACTTGTTTCCTTCAATTTTAATATACTTCCCTGTACTCATTAAAAAGCAGTTGTTGATGATTGAGCAGAAATCATCAATTTTTGCTTTCATTTCTGCCTGTTTCTCGGTAGATGCATCAATCATCGTCATACGATAAGACATCATAGAGGGCCCCGTCTTCATGTCAAACAAGTAGTACTCAAGTTCTTGTGTCAAAGCGTTTGTTGTCTTACGTTTGTCACGCATGACAAAATCATCAACAGATCGAATATATACAACCTGAAGTTTTTCCTCATTAGTGAGACTGTTGAAAGCTTGAGCATAAATATTATGTAATAGCGTGGTCTTGCCACTACCATTTACACCGACAATGATGTTAACATCGTCATTAGCGGTGAAGTGTACATCGTACTTGTGCCAAAGTTGAGTTTTGATTTCTTTAAGTTTAGAGTAGGACATAGTCTCTGGTCTTTAGTATGCTCTTTGTTTAGCAAAGAGTACACATTATTAATTATTATAGGTGCAAAGTTAATATTTTTTCTGCGGATAAAAAAAAAATAACTGTTTTTCTGCAAAAATCCATCATTTTAATAGCATTTTCTTCACTTTTATACCATGCTATTATCATTTTGAAGCAGAAAAAGACGTTAAAATTCAGTTAAAAGACAATTCTAGCAGTTTATTAGTCGTTTTCGAGGAGGTAAAGTAACGTACTTATAAATAATGTATATGAAGGGCGTGCGACTCAAATGAGTTGCACGCCCTCTTTTTTTATGCTTTTTGTAATGCCATAATCGTGTGAGTTGATGATTGCATTAGGACAATTGTTGGCAGAGTGTTGGGGGGATGGTAGGGAGGTAGTACCTTTGCTGCCGATAATGATTGTTCAACCATTTAACAACATTCACGATTATGAGAAGTATCACAACGTTTCATTTACAGTATGCCCACCGGTTCTATCAGTTTCAGGGTGAGGCTCAGTATCTTCATGGCCATACTGGCACGCTTACCATCGAGGTGGAGGATAGCATCAACGAAGGTGTGAACATGGTGTACCCTTGCAACGAGATCAAGAAGGTGGCTTGGGATGTGCTGCGCAATTTTGACCATGCTCTGATACTGCGCAAGGACGATCCTCTCTTGCCTGCCATACTTGAGGTGTACGATAGGCAGGGCATAAGGAAGGGACATCGCCTGAACACGATGAAGGGCGAGGCGTTCAGAACCGATCTGGCTGTGGCCTATCCTGATTGCCGCCTTGTGGTTACGAAGGATACCATGACGGTCGAGGGTATGATAATGATTGTGCACGAACTGCTGAAGGACAAGCTGCCTATCGCTAAGCTTACCTTCGTGAGTGGTGACAACACGGCATCGGAGTGCTTTAAGCCTGAAGCCGACATCGAGCGTTGCCCTCTGTGCGGCATCTCTCTCGACAAGGAGGGAAAGTGTCCTAAGTGCGGATGGCAGAAGGGCAAGGAGCAGGAATGATGCATGACAAAAGGCCTTGGGATGAATAACTATTTTAAGAACTAAAAATGAACAGCATTATGATTAGCAAGAAAATGATTGATGACATCAATGCACAGGTTAATGCGGAGATGTGGGCAGCGCATCTCTATCTTGCCATGTCGAATGACGCATGGAGAATGGGGTGCCGCGGTATGAGCCATTGGTTGCGCAAGCAGCATGAGGAAGAGATGCTGCATGCATACAAGTTTATTGACTACCTGGAGAGCAGGAATGTGGAAGCGCTCCTGGTTGACATTACTGATGTGCCCACGAGGTGGAAGCATCCGAAGAGCATGTTTGAACAGGTCCTGGAGCATGAGCGTAAGATTACGCAGCGTATCGATGCACTTTGCCATACCGCCATGACCGAAGGCGACTATGCTACTTTCAACTTCCTGCAGTACTTTGTTGCTGAACAGGTGGAGGAAGAGGCATCTGCGATGGAGATTGTCGATACGCTGAAATGCATGGACGATGATATCGCTGCGCTCTATGCTTACGACACTTCATTGCTGGCAAGGGAGAAGTGATGGTTTGCTCGTGCTTACAGCTTGTCGTTTATGTTGTCCACCACCTGTCCGTCAAACAGGTTGATGATGCGATTGGCATAGGTGGCATCGTGCTGTGAATGGGTTACCATGACGATGGTGATGCCTTGGGAGTTGAGTTCGGAGAGTAGTTCCATCACTTCGAGGCTGTTCTTTGAGTCGAGGTTGCCAGTAGGCTCGTCAGCGAGGATGAGTCCGCCAGTCTTCCCTGATGGGAGGAAATTGATGATGGCACGGGCTATGGCAACTCGCTGTTGCTGACCTCCGGAGAGCTGGGAAGGGTAGTGCTTGCCTCGCTGTGCCATGTTGAGGCGGCGAAGCACTTCAAGGGTACGTTCCTGACGCTCCTGAGCAGGAGTGTTGGTGTAGAGCAGCGGAAGTTCGGTGTTCTCGTTGACGTTGAGTTCATCTATGAGATTGAAACTCTGGAACACGAAGCCTATGAGGCCCTTGCGGATGTCGGTGCGCTCGCTTTCGGTGAGTGTGCTGACATCCTTTCCGTTAAGGATGTAGGTGCCTTCGGTTGGTGTGTCGATGAGGCCGAGGATGTTGAGCAGGGTGGACTTGCCGCATCCTGATGGACCCATGATGGCTACAAATTCGCCTTGCTTTACTTCGAGGTTTACGCCGTTGAGGGCTGCTGTGTCAAATTCTTCTGAACGGAAGATCTTGCTTATGTTGGATAGTTTTATCATAATAGAGACCCACCCCAGCCCTCCCTGTGAGGGAGGGGGTGCCATGCGGGATGGGGAATGGCACGTTTGGTTATTGTTTACTATTGAATATTATTTGTTTTGCTTCCCTCCCTCATAGGGAGGGGGAGGGGGGGGCTTTTAATCTGTCAGATACTCTGCTGCATTCGTCTTTGCCACCTTATATATTTTCTGTCCTACGGTAAGGGTGGTGACGATGGTGACGATGATGATGGATGTGAGGTAGAAGGCTATACTGTATAACCAAATTTCGAGTTCCGGCCAGTCACCAGCGGCTATAGATATTGCCACAATGATGGTGATACCAATGATAAACGCGAGAATAAAGGCAATGGCAAGGGTGCGAACATAATGGCGTGAGAACAGGCGGATGATGTCCTTTGTCTTTGCTCCGTTCACCTTGCGTATGGCTATCTCCTTCTGGCGACCGCGCGTCTCGAGCGATACGGAAGAATAGACCGTGAGGATGATGCAGAGGATGCTGACTGCTACGAGGAGGAAGCAGAGCTGGCCGATAACCTGGTACACTTTGTACTCTTTGCACCATCGGTCGTAGGCTGTAATACCGTGATACATTCCTGCTAATTCAGGGAGATTTCTGTCCCATGCGGCAGCAAGTTCTTCTTGCAGTTGATCTATCTTGCCATCCTTCGCTTTGATGAGGAAATGGTTTGTGGAAATAAAACTTTCTTCAAAGTGTTTGCAGAACACAGAGTCGCTTGCCACAACATAGTATGAATCTGTGTTCTTCAGAATTATTTCCTGTGGCAATGTGCGAGCATAGCCAAGCAAGATGCATTGCCTACCATCTGGCAGAGGAACTAATTCATCGGAAATCCTGTGAGTCACACCGAGAGTCTTTGCCATCTGCTTTGCTTCCTCTGGGAATGCAAATACTGGAGTTGCTTCTGCATCGTAAGGATGTTCGGTGCGTACTTTCTTCTCAACAATCTCTCTGCCGTAGATGCTGAAGATTTCAGGGTTGGCATAGAATCCCTGATAGTAGTCAATGCTATCTGTCACACTAAAGTACTCTACATTTATTCGTTCGTCATTGTATTCTCCTTGCTTCACTCGGAAGTACTCGGTAAAGTATCTTGCAACCTTGTCAGCAGAAGGCAGGGCCTTGTATGGGTTGTCAAACTCAAGAAGTTTGTTTAGGGAAAAAGGGTAGGCGGGGTTATCAATCAGGGCAATGTTCTTGAAATCATCCACTCCGTTCTTCAAACCGAGTCTTTCTTCTTTACTCGAATTCTTTATGCCGTATGTTATTGCCAGCGCTGCGAAAAGAAATATTGTTGCCACAAAGTATTGTGCCACCTGCATTGTCTTTGTGAATGCACTCTTGTGGGCATAGCTTCTGCCTACAGTCTCGCTCAACGGTTTGCTAATCACCTTGCGCAGCGAGAACCATGAGAAGGCAATGGCGAGGACGAAGGTCGCGATGAGCACCTCTGCGATAATTCTGTAGATGGCCTTAAGGTTGATATATATGATATTTGAAAAGCTGAACAAATCAAGCTTAGGCATCATGAACCCCTGGAAAGCGTAGGCTACAATAGCGGTAACGATGGCTGTGAGTGCGGCAACGATAAGGATCTCCGATACATAGAGCCAGAAGATGTGACGAGGGTGAGCACCATTGCAACGGCGAAGTGCCATCTCGCGACAGCGGAGAGTGAAGAGCTGGAGCTGCATCTTGAGGTAGCCGGAGATACCGATGGTAAGCACGCTTGCACCAAGGAATATGAGGAACGTAAATACTATCAGAGCAAAGACAGGTTGCTTATAACTGTTTTCCCAATACTCCGTGTTTGGTCGGATGCTTTTCCTCTCCTTCACAAACTGCTCAAAGTCAGCATCATCGTTGAGGCGAACCTCAAATCTGTAGATCTCTGTGTTGAGAATGTCCTCCATGTCGCTCGTGTGCAGGTTCTCTGCCCCCTCAACCACAATGCAGATACCACCGAAACTGTACATGTATGTGTCCGAGACTACCACATCGCTGATAGGAGAATAAACAGTATTTATAATTCGGGCACCTATAGGCTCAATGTCATTGGTCATAAGCGCATCTCCAACCGACTTGCTCACCACTATAGTACCATGCTTGAGCGTACCAATCTTCTTGCCAGTGATGGTGGAATAGAAATTGTGCTCCTTCAGCCAGTCTGGACTTATTATCGAGATGTCCTCCTGTATTTTCGTTTCTTTGCCGTTCTTTCCGCGGAATGTAAACTCTGTGTTTATGATCTGTTGGTAGAAGAGCACAGTTTTCACGCTTGGCAACTGCTTAAGGGAGTCGGCAAAGGCGATGGTGGTTGGGGCACGACCTTCAATATCGCGATCGATGCCAACCCCAGTGATGTACTTGCTGTCGAACTCTTGCTTTAGTGTGTTATGCCACATGGCATTGCAGAAATACAGCGTGATGCCAAAGCAGATGATGCCTACCGAGAGGCAGAGTATCGACACCGTGTTCTGCACCTTATATTTAAGGATGTTTCGCCATCCAGTCTTGAGGTTGTGAAGCCCCACCCATCCTCCCCCCAGGGAAGGCGTTTTGGTTACTATCGAATTGTTTGTAGTCATGATGTCTAAGTTTTTTGGTTCTTGTTTTGTTCTGCAAGAGCGTGCACTTCTCTTGTTTTCTGATGCAAAGGTACACACATTTACATTATAAGCAATGGGTTTTAGCATGCGAAAGAGTCGATTGTATGAAAATTAGACACAATACTGTATGAAAATCATACACATCTTGCCGATAGTGCACGTTGTAAGTAATTTTTTACTATCTTTGCAGAGAAAAATCGACCGACAGAACCTAAAAACGTATATGGCAAACTATAATACAATCCTGATCGTGGATGACAATCCAGCCATCCTCACCGCAGCAAAGATATGCCTTGCAAAGGTGTTTGAACGTGTGCTGACACTCTCCACCCCCGACAACATACTTACCACACTCCTTCAGGAGCACGTGGATGTGATAATGCTCGATATGAACTTCTCGCTTGGCGTCAACTCAGGCCAGGAAGGCATGATGTGGTTGCAGGCCATCCATCAGCGCCATCCCGATGTGCCAATAGTGCTGATGACTGCCTATGCCGATGTGAAACTGGCTGTGCGAGCGCTCAAGGCAGGAGCATCCGACTTCGTCACAAAGCCATGGGACAATGGCGAACTCATCCGCACCATCAAGGATGCCATCGATAAGAACATGGAGATTGTACCCCTCGAGAAGATGGAGACGGAGCATGTGCGTGCCGTAGTCGACAAGTGTCATGGCAACATGAGCAAGGCAGCCGAGATGCTTGGCATCACTCGCCAGACTCTGTATGCCAAGCTCAAGAAGACCCTTTAGCCTTACCTTATTATAATAATAAGTATGAACCTCATCTTATAATAAGTATGAACCTCATCCCAATTGTACTATACGTGCTTCTACCACTCGTGGCGTTGGGCGCACTCATCTTCTTCCACCATCAGAGGCTCCTTGCCGATCGTGCCCACCTCATGCGCGAGGCAGTTCGTGCCCACGACTTCTCGTTCCGCCTGCCGGTGCGCGGACTATTCTTTGGCGAGCGTGCCTTGCAGGAAGCACTCAACGATCTTGGTTCCGACATCAGTCGGCTTGTGGCACAGAACGAGGTGGAATCGTGGCAGAAGCTCACACGCGTCCTTACCCACGAGATCATGAACGCCACCACGCCTATCAGCAGCATCAGCCAGACGTACCTCGACCTGCCCGACATCAAAGGCACGGTCTACGAAGAAGGCATCCGTGCCATCTACGAGACCAGCGCGGGCCTCACAACCTTTGTCGATAGCTACCGCAAACTCACTCAGCTTCAGGAACCGGTACCCGTGGATGTCAACCTTCATGACTTCTTCTCCACCGTTCGCAGTCTGTATGCCAATGTCAGTTGGCACATCGACCTTCCCGAAGCGATGGTGAAGCGTACCGATGCCAACCTTCTGCGCCAGGTAGTCATCAACATCGTAAAGAATGCCGTTGAGGCAGGAGCAACCGATGTCGATGTTCGCTGCATGGGCCCATCCCTATGCATCAGCAACAATGGCGACCCAATCCCAGCCGATGTGGCGCGCGAGATCTTCATCCCATTCTTCACCACCAAGCGCTCCGGTACCGGCATCGGACTCGCCCTCTCCCGCCAAATCATGACCATGCAGGGCGGCAACCTCACCCTTGCCGAGCGCCCCGTCAGCGGCTATCACGTTACTTTCGTCATTACATAAGATATGCTATCATATTCCGTAAGATAGTATATCTTCTGAAATATGATAGCATATCTTGTCTACGATGGTAAGTAAGAACAAATAGTAGTGCCCGAAACGTCGTTGCAAGTGTCTTCTATGGACGTTACTGTGGCTTTACGTTCTGTGTCCCTTTTTATAGTTATAAGGTGTAAAGACTACTTTATCGAGTCAATCCAAATCTTGAGGTCCTGCATCATCTCCTTGTGATACTTGAACCACTTGCCGCAGCCCCATCCATGACCGCCTGAAGGGTAGACGTGCATTGATGCCTTGACTTTGTTCTTCTTCAGGGCGATGTAGTACTCGGCAGAGTTGCGTGAAGGTACGAGGAAGTCGTCATCGGAGAGGAGAAGGATGGCAGGAGGTGTCTGTGGAGTGACCTGCAGGGCGTTGCTGTACTGCTCCTCAAGTTCCTTGCTGGCATTCTCACCTACGAAGCAGTTGTGGCTGTCCATGTGGGTGATCTCCTTGTCCATGGAGATGACTGGGTAGAAGAGGATCTGGAAGTCAGGGCGTGTGGCTTCGTCATTGTGAGTGGCGATGGTAGATGCGAGGTGGCCTCCAGCCGACGATCCCATGATGCCTACCTTCTTAGGGTTTACGCCCCACTTCTCTGCATTCTCGCGGATGATGCGCATGGCCTCGGTGGCATCGCTCATCGGCACTTCCTTCACACCCATTGGCATGCGGTAGGACAGCACGATGGTTGCAATACCCATCTTGGTGAAGTGCTCTGCCCAATCGTAGCCTTCCTGACCAATGGAGAGGACGCGGTAGCCGCCTCCAGGGCATACGAGTACAGCCATGCCTGTCTTGACTGAATCCTCAGGCAGGAACACTCTGATGCTTGGCTTGAAGTTGCGTGTCTCGTTATTGTAAGGCTGAGTCTTGTCGATGCCGTTGCTGTTAGGCAGACCGTTCTGCCAGAGGTCGATGTCAAAACTCTTTGGTTGCTGCGCCATAGCGCATAGCATGGTTCCGAAGAACGCGAGCGAAAGGATAAATTTCTTCATTGTTATTTTTCTTTTGGTTAGTTTTTGCGCTTCAAAGGTAGTGAAAAAGGGTGAGAGTGCGTTGCTTTATGCCGAAAAAATGTTGTTCGCGATGAAAAATACGCTCCTTTTGCCCCATTCTTTCCTTGCAGCAAGCGCTTTTTGATGCAAATGTGGTGTGAGTATCGAGGCAAAAGGCTATCTTTGCCGAATAAATATCTACTTATATAATATAATAATGTGTATGGACGAGTCGATTGTGAAGCAGATGCAGGATCTGCATGCCATGTGTGCCGGCGAGACTATCGCTGATGCAGGAGTGTCGGACCACTATGCCTCGGTAGTGTGCAAGGCTATAGGGCAGCACATGGAAGACATGGGATCGGTGCTGTGCCGCCAGCTCCTGGCCGATGTGTTGCGCATGAATGTGCAACGCCCTTCATCTATCTATACGGCAATCCTTGCCATGGCCATAAAGGTTGCCAAACGCTATCCGGAGTTTCATTTCATTACCTTCCTAAATATGTGGGGTGGGGCAGACGCCTTGCGAGAGGAGGACTATCAACCCGTGCGCTTGAAGGATGGCGATGTTATTCCTCCTATAGCGGACCGCGTGGTGCGTGCCATGCTTACAGCACAGATAGTGCGGATGGACGAGAAGCCTGCATTCGTGCCTAAGCAATGGTTTGGCTACCGTCCAGTCACTTGCATGATAGTCACGAAAGTGACAAAGACCGAGGTGGGCAGACGTCCTGTGTATTTCGCACAACTCGTATCGCCCGATGGCATAGAGGTTACTGCTGAGACCCACTCCCTGCATACGAATCCACTCACACCGTCCGACAAGCGTCATTATGTCAATGTAGGCCAGGTGTACAATGTGGTGCTGCGCGACAAGCGCGATGGCGATGGATGTCGCCTCGTGGATGGTGTGCTTGCGTTACAGGCGATGCAGTTGCAAACGTTGCAGACAGGATTCTCTTGCATCTCAGGATACGTGGACAGCATCGATCGCCAGCATGGACACATTCATATCTACGATGGACAGTCGCGTCATTTTGTGTCGTCCGGGCAACCATTCGTTTCTGCAGGCGAAGGGCAGTTCGTCCGCTTCGTCCCAGTCATACCAAAGCGCAACGGATTCAAGACTGCTATCATTGTACCTCCATCGGCAGGGGAGAATACGGTAGCATCACTTACCGCAGCCTTTCCTCCACGCCGCATCCGCATCACGTCCATCAACACCGTGAAGCAATATGCAGCATGGCAGTTGGTCGATGCCAGCGTCCCAATAAAGGAAACCCTCACCGACTACCAGACTTCACATGGCGAGACTCCTGTGTCCTTCACCTCCGGATTTATGGATCTCGGCAGGGCCAAGCAGCAGGTGCCAGACATCGGTATCGGACGGGAAATGGATGCAATAATCTACCTTCGAAGGGGAGTGGACAAGCAGAAGCGCCCTTATGTGGCATGCATCGTTTCGTAAAGTACGAGTTTGCTGCGTTTTTACCACGTTTTTGTGCCATTAGCTGTAGATATTGTGCTATAATTAGGTAAAATCATGCCTAAACCGCAATTATTTCGCACTTTTTCCTTGAAATATTTTGTCAGTTGAAAAAGTCGGCGTACCTTTGCACTCGCTTTCGGGAAGAACGCTTCCCCGGGGCACAGAAAAATAGATCTTTGACAGACTGCAACTACTATAGACAAGGCAGCACACCTATATAATAAATAAGTATAGGTGAGCAAAAGTAAAAAGCAAATGTCGATTCCGAATAAAAACGAA
>JAKSLM010000076.1 GCA_024401225.1 Bacteroidaceae bacterium
GTGACATACTCCTTACGTCCATACTCCGCATGGTTTCTGTCCCAAGGCGAGAGATAGACGGCAAAGCGAAGTCCCTCCTTCTTGCACGCATCGGCAAGTTCACGAACCACATCGCCCTGTCCATTCTTCCAAGGAGAATTCTTCACGGAGTACTCAGTATATTCGGATGGCCACATGCAGAAACCGCAATGATGCTTGGCTGTGAAGATGATGCCCTTCATACCTGCATTCTTGCAAGTCCTCACCCACTGACGAGTATCGAGATTCTTCGGGTTGAAAAGCTTAGGGTCTTCATTGCCAAATCCCCACTCCTGATCGGTATAGGTATTTAGGGAATAATGTATGAAAGCATACATCTCCATATCTTGAAGCTTGAGCTGCTGCTTCGTTGGCAACGGTCCGCAAACATCTTGTGCATGAGCCGAAAGACAGAACACAATGCACAATAGAATAGGTATTAAAGATGATTTTTTCATATCTTGCATTTATTTGATGTTGCAAAGTTAATACATTTATTTCACAATAAGTCTTAAAATTCTATTTTTATTTCGCAAACCTCCAATAATCAAAGTTAAGATTGGAAGTTAGACGGAAATAGATGTCGTGAACACCTGTGACTGAGGTCTTGGTTTTCAGTTCTTTCCATTCATCGTCCAATGAGGTGAGAGTGGCTACAGAAGGAGAATCGGGATTGTCAATATGGAGAGTGAGTGTACCTTTACCCTTGAGACGAGCACTCAGGGATTTCGCCTTCTTCTGGAAATCAACACCACGAACAAGGATAAGAGTTTCGGTCGAAGAGTCGTTTTTGGTAAATGGAGAACCTGCGATAGCTATCATATTACCGGGAGAATCATCATTTTCAAATCGAATCCCTTCAGTACCTGCTGCTGTTTCCGCCTCCTGACGGATATAAGGATTAAGGTTCTTAATCTGTTCCACACCCTCATTACTTGCCTTACAGAAAGAAATGCGAGCATTTTGTTCATCAACATCTATCTTGTCAACACACATACTGCGAAAACCACCTTTTATATTTCTTCCGTCCTGAAGCATCAGGTTGTGGTAGAAAAGATACCACTGACCTTGGAATTTATGAAGATGAGTATGGTTATTAGCGTGTTGCCACCCTGTGCCTTCACATTCACCAGGATTGTTCATGTAGTTGTTGCCATACGTCCACGACATCGAATCGAGAGGATTAGTTGATACCATATACCCCATACAGCAGCGAGGAGGTCGCTCGTCAGAAAGTTTCCAGTCTTGATGATCTTCCCAATCGAGATTGTATGTATAGACATATTTACCTCCAATCATATTCATTTCGTTGGCTTCGAAATGATGCTGAGGTCGAGGATTGACGAAAGGACTGTCGAACGAGAGCATATCCTTGCCAAGACGAGCAATACGGCTTCTACCTGCACCAAATGCCAACCATCCTACTCCATCGTCATCAATCATCACTCCTGGGTCGAACGGTACATTGCAATCACCCAATCCCGGAGTCTTGGCATCGACTATGCTCTTGTCGAGAGGCGAAGTCCAAGGCCCTACTGGCGAAGTGGCGGTAAGCACTCCAGTACCATAGCCAGAATTGGAGAAATACAGATAGAAATGACTCTTGCCATCCTCCTCCACACGAGACTCGATGCTTGGAGCCCATGAATTGATGATCCACGGAGCTATCTTCCCAACAGGAATGAGTCCGTGATAAGTCCAGTTTACCATATCTTCGGTTGACATCATCGCCAGACTCTTTATCTTTTCATAACCATTCTTCTCAGCATTAAGATACTGCTCATGGTCGTTGGTTCCATAGACATATAGTCTGCCTTCATGCTCCACTGCTGTAGGGTCGGCAGTAAATGTATGGTCTATGATAGGATTGTGAAATCCCTTCGATATCTTATGTGAAATTTGTGCTGAGCAATTGATGCCCAGCACAAATAGAGATAATAAAAGAGTATGTTTCTTCATCTGAGATTACTTATTGAGATGTTTCTTGCCATCCATGATGTAGATGCCCTTGACGGTGGATGGATCGACTTTCTGGCCCTGGAGATTGTAGGCTGCGTGAGTGGTGCTCTGCTCTGTTACGATTTTGCCGATGGCATCAGGTAGATCGGCGCTGAGGTAGGTGAGGCGGAGGTTGTGGAAGCAGTTCCAGAAACCATTAATGGAACAGTCGAAGGTGATGGTGAGTTTGTTGTCGGATACGCCTGCCTCGACTACGTTCTCATAGAGTCCCTTCTCGAAGTATTTCATTGCTGTCTTGGAGTCGTTTGGTACCCAGTACTGACCACCTTCGTAACCTTCCTTGATGTCGGTAGGACCGCATGAGAAGACGTTGTTGATAGGTACGAAGATGTCGTTAAGACCAAGGAGGGCAGTAACTCGGTAGCTTGCCTCTGGAAGGTCGCCTTCGTATGCCATCCAGTCGCTCTCGGACTGTGCCCAATCCCATGAACACCACTGGAAGCCCTGTACGCGAAGTTCGTATGTTCCGTTTGGTATGTTCTCGATGGTCTGGTAGGCTGACCAGTCACCCCACCAACGTTCCATGACCTTGAGGCTCTTGTCGATGCTGAAGTCGTTGAGGGTTGCTATCCAACCTCCATTGCTGTCGAAGCGGCCGTTGACTACAAGGCTTGTGATGTCCTGGCCTGGAGTGATGATGGAGTTGGCTGCACTCTCAAGGAGGCGTGCGAGTTCCTGATTGATAGTGATGAGCTGTGCGTTGTCGAGTGTGCGTGATTCTATCTTCTCCTGAAGCTCGGTTTCGTCAAGGTAGTCGGCAAGTGCCTGGATCTCGACCGACTCGCCCTTGCTGATGACACGCTGAGCCTCGTCGAAGAGGTTGATGAGCACCTTATAGGCTTCGGCATTCTGCTGAGCTTCATCAATATCCTCTACAAACTTGGTGAAGAGGGCTTCGAGTTCGGCTTCGCTGCCACCGTCCATAAGGGTGTTGGCAAGCTGGATGTCGTTCATGAGGGTTTCGATGTAGGTGGTGCTGGCGTATGCCTCGGCAATGATTGGGTTTGCCTTCTCGATGAGGAGGTTAAGACGTGTGGTGACTGGCTGCTCACCGAGGTATTCGAGACGGAAGTCGTAGATGAGGCACTGGCCCACGTTGGTGCCTTCGAACATGATACCTACTTCTGCCTCGCCTGTGCGGCACTCGAAGGTGATCTCTGAAAGTCCGCGCCACCAACCTGTGTCCATGAGTGGCTCCTTGAAGAGTTTGCCTCCAACTTTTGCATAGATGTATGCGCCTGAGATTGGGTCGCCTTCCTCGCCTGTGTGGCGGATCCAGATGCCGTAGTTGCCAAGGCGGTACTTACCGTTGCGTAGGTTGGTGAGGGCCTGGAACACCTTATTGTCGCCGAATGCTCCACCTGCCCACGATCCGAGGATCTTGTTGTCGGCGTAGAAGGTGCCTTCGGTGTCGGACTCGCTCATGCCACAGAATTCGGCAGGGATCATGGTCCATCCTGGCACGTCGTGTCCATCGGCTACAAAGCCCTCGGTGAAGTCAGGGTTACGCATATAGATGTCGGTAACGTCGGCTGGATGCTCCTCGTCGGCGTTGGCAATCTGGTACTCGCGAAGTACGGTTGCCATGCTGGCTATTGCTGCATCGATGTCGGCAGCTGTCGAGGATGGGTTGTCGTAGACCTTGAGCAGTTCGCTGACGTCGTAGCCGTAGTTCTGAAGGTCGGTCATGAGGATGTCGAGGTTGCAGAGGGCAAGGAAGCGCTCATAGTCGGTAGCGCTGATGGCTTTCCACTCGATCATGCCGCCTTCGGCAGAAAGGAGTGGTACGATGCGCCATGTGTCGGTAGAGAGTCCTGTCCACTGGTCAGCATACTTCTCCCAACTGTAGTCAGGATCGGACTTGGATGGACGGATGAGGTAGACACCCGATGCTTGCTTCTCGATGTACCACTCAGCGTTGGCCTCGAGGTTGTCGCCATCGCAGCTAACGTAGTCGATGTCGCTGTACATATAGCCGTTGGTAGCTGTCTTCAGCTTGTAGTCGCCGCTGGCAAGGAGGGTAGGAGTGAGTTGCTCACCTTTGATGCCTATGTCGGCAAGGTTGCCAGTGAGGCTGAGGAACTGGCCTGTGCCTACGTGGTAGAGATAGAATGGTTCACCATTCTGAATGGTGTAGTCGGGAGGAACGGGTTTGTTCCATTCTGCTGCAAGTGCATTGAGCGTAGTCATCAATGCTGCAACGAGGATAAGTAGCTTTTGTTTCATGTGATGATTGTTGTAGAGTTATGTGATTTTTGTATGATTGACTATGTGGCTGAGGACAATGATTGCCGCATGCTTCCTCCTGCGACGGATGGAAGATGCGGCAAAGGTAGGCATTCTCTATATTATTAATAGGAAGATATGTGTACGATGAGTGACAAAATGTTTCCGAGGGGGAAAGGAACTGCTAAAATCAGTTGTTTTTCAATGATTTTAGGAATTCCGATGGCGTAATGCCATATTCTGCCTTGAAGTTCATGCTGAAGCTCTTGAGTGAATTGAAACCTACGGCATAGGCTATCTCCGTGATCTGCATCTGTGACTTCTCAAGGAGGGCACGTCCCCGCTTGATGCGTATGGTACGGATGAATTCGGACGGTCCTTGGCCGGTGATGGCCATGAGCTTCTTGTAAAGGCATGAGCGCGACATGCCTACCGCATCGCCAAGGGTCTCGACCGTGAATGTGGAGTCGTCCATGTGTTGCTCCACGAGCTGGATGGCGCGCTTGATGAACTGCTCGTCGAGTGGGGTGATGGTGATCTCGCTTGGGGAGATGTCTATCTTCTCGTGGAAGGTGCGATGGCTGGCTGCCGACCACTCCATGAATTTGGCTATGCGCAGGGCGAGCACTTCCATGTTGAATGGTTTGGTGACGTAGTCGTCGGCACCGAGCTGGAGGCCTTCGAGCTGATCGTCGTCGGTAGTACGAGCTGTTAATAATATAATAGGTACGTGCGAGAGGTTGATGTCGCTCTTCATGTGGCGGCACAGTTCAAGGCCATCCATGACCGGCATCATCACGTCGCTCACCACGAGGTTGACATCGTGGTTCTGGAGCTGGGCGAGCGCTTCCTTGCCGTTAAGGGCGGTAAGCACGCGGTAGGACTGCTGCAGATTGCTGGTGATGAAGGTGAGCATGTCATGATTGTCGTCAACCACAAGCACGGTAGGTTGTTGGCTGTCATGGTCGGGAGCATCGGGCACGGTAGCTTGGGCTGATGCTGGCTGCTCTGCCTGGCCTGTGGCAGGGATGCTGATGCTGAACACGCTACCTTGCTGTACGTTGTCGCGTACGGTGAGGGTGCCCTGATGCAACTGAACGTATTCGTTGGCGATGTGAAGTCCTATGCCGCTGCCTGTCTGGGTGCTGTCGTTGGTGCTTGACTGGTAGAAACGGTCGAAGATGTTCTTCTTGTCCTGATCCGAGATGCCCTGGCCTGTGTCGGCTACCTCGATGAGGATGCCTTTATCGTCGTGGGTGAAGGAGAGGGTGATGGAACCTCCGGAAGGTGTGAACTTGAATGCGTTGGACAGGAGGTTGTAGATGATCTTGCTCATCTTCTCTTTATCGTAGCTCATAAGAAACGATGATGCGTCGGTATGGAACTGAAGGTTGATGCCCTTCTCCTCGGCATAGTCGTGGAACGACATGCTGATGCTGCCCAGTTGTGCAACGATGTCGCTTATGTCGGCCTGAAGTGTCTCAACGCCCACATCGAGGCGACGGAAATCGAGTAGGGAAGTGACCTGACTATAGAGCAGCTGAGCATTCTTGAGCATGTTCTTAAGCATAGGCAGACTTTGCTCGGATGCTTCGCCTCGCTCCATCTTCTTTACCATGGTATCGAGAGGAGAGATGATGAGGGTGAGTGGGGTGCGAAGGTCGTGGCTGATGTTGGTGAAGAACTTCAACTTCATGTCGGTAAGTTGCTCTTGTTTTGTGCGTTCCATCTCCAACTTCTGATTTGCAAGCCGTGCTGCCTGTCGCCTGTGATAACGGAAGAAGATGAATGCCAAGGCACCTGCGGCAAGCAACCAATAGATGAGTTGCATCCACCACGAGAGGTAGAACGGTGGGCGGACGATGATGGTCAGTTCGCATGGGACACTCCATTCGCTATCGTCGTCAAGGGTACGTATCTGCAGGAGGTACTTGCCAGGTGAGAGACCAACGAGCGAGATGTGGTTGGCATCGGTGTATGTCCAATCGTTCATGATGCCTTTCAGCATGTAGGCATAGCTGATGTGATTGGCGCTGTTGAGGTCGCCTGTGAAATATCGTATGGTAAGGTTGGTGTTGTCGTGGTCGAGGGTGATGGTGCCGGCTGTACTGCTGATGTTTTCACCACCAACGCTGATGTCGGTGATGAATGGGTGCCTGCTGGCATTGTCGGATGCGACGAAGAGCTCGGGGTCGATGATGGTGTAGCCCTCTGTGCCGCCGAAGAGAATATGTCCATCGGGCGATACGGCTTGCGACTGGCTATTGAAATAAATGGTTTGCAATCCCTCACGAGTAGTGTAATCGCGGATGTTCCATGATGTATGGCCGTGCTTAGTGTCGGGGATGATGCACGAGAGGCCACGCGATGTGCTTATCCAATAGTTGCCATTCTTGTCCTGCAGCAGGCTTCGGATGGTGCGGTTGGCAAGTGCGGGTTGCTGATCAAAGGTGTGAATGGTGTCGCTGGCGGTGTCGTACAGGGTCAGGCCTGTCATGTGGCCGAGCATGAGTATGTGACGCAGACGATCGTAATGGATGGAGATGATCATGTTGTCATGGAAGGACCGTGTGCCAGCCTTATTGCCAAGCATACGCTTTGCCTTGCATGTGTGAATGTCAATCTCCCATAGTCCATAGAATGAACCTGCATAGAGTTTCTGCCCAGCCATGGTGAGAGCATAGCCATTGATCGGATAGCCCTCATCGTCGGTTACCACGCGACTCTCGTGGGTGGACTTGTCGAATGCGGTGAGCGACCCCATGGCTGATGCATACCAGATGCGTCCTTCAGCGTCGCCTACCATTCGCCACACATTGTTGGAAGGTAGCGTGTTGTCGTCCTTCGAATAGTGGGTGAAAGAGGTGGCTGAAGACATGTGGTAGAGACCTTTGTTGTAGGTGCCTACCCATACGCTGCCATCGCTATCGGGGAGGATGGACGATATGGTGATGTTGGGGAGGGGAGTCTTTCGATAGCTGCCATCCGGTGCTTCAACATAGAGGCCATTGCCGTCGGTTCCAATCCATAGCTGCCCCTTAGCATCGAATGCCATCGTGCTCACGTCGCCGTAGTGCTGGCCACGGTTCTTGAACATGCGGTAGTTGGATGCCGTATACGATACTCCTGTCTTATAGTGGCCTATCCACATGGTGCCCTGACGGTCCTTCTGCAGGCAGGTGGCATTGTTGGATGCTAACGAATAGCGGTTGCTGAGTTGCCATGATACGTTTGTCACCTGTTCGGTATGCTTGCTGAACAGGAACACGCCTTCGTGGTCGGTGGCAATCCACACATTGCCTGCGTCGTCGTCCATGATGTCGCGTATGGCATTGTTGTCCGACAGGCGGGCATTGGTGGAAAGTCGTACGATGCTCTTAGTTTCCTTGCCACGGATGCTGTAGCGGCAGATGTAGTCGCTAAGGATGGAGTACACCCAGATGGTGCCATCGGCATCTTCGTATACTCCATAGGTGTCGTGGGCAGAGGGCAGATTGAGACGCTCGATGCGTCCGCTGGCCTTGGTGAAGTGCCACACACCATCGTCGAACGACAGGTAGATGCCACCATCGACTGCAAGCGAACCACTTTCGAACATGTTGGACGACTTGATGGCAGGCACGCGCCAGGATTGCTTGTCGCCGCTCTTGCAGTCGTAATACTGTATGCGTCCTTCATCCACTACCCACAGGGCTTGTCCTTTTGTCTTTACGATATAGGGTGCCTTAACGTCGATGCCAAGTGAATGGAGATAGGCAGTGGCATCGGCCTCGAATGTGTGGTTGTGGATGTTGTAGATAGCATGAGTGTTGGAGTTGAAGATCCAGATGTTGCCATTAGCATCCTCGTCGAGATTGGAGACGTTGTTGAGCTGATAGGTACCGCCGATGTTGTAGTGTGTCTGTATTTCATATCCATCGTATCGGTTGAGTCCGGTCTCCGTACCTATCCATAGAAAACCCTGACTGTCAACATACATGGACATTACCGTGCTGCTTGACAGACCGTTGGAAGTGTTGAGAAAGTGAAACAGGTATTCGTTGTCGCCCCATGCGCTAAGCGGACAGGCGAGCAGGAGGAGGATGTAGATAATGTACTGCATCAGTCAGTTACTTCTTGGACATAAAAATCTTCTTTCCGTTGCGAATCACTATGCCCTCATAGTCATCTCCCACTTCCATTCCCTGCAGATTGTAGGTGCGGTGATGGGGCGTTGCAGGGCTATCGGTTACGTCAGGGATGCTGGAAGCATAGCTCCATCGGCTATCAGCCACGCCCTCGTTGATGCCTTCCATGGCGTATGGGCAGTCGATGGTGAGACGGGTGCGGTTGATGATGCCTTTGCCATTGTTAGTGTCCCATACCATCGGGATGCATCCGCACGATATGGCATACTTGGTCACCGTCTTGTACCACGCCTTGATTGATGCATTGTGCTTGTCCTGGTTTTCGCCAGCTGGCAGGGTACGCCATTCGGCAGCATACTCACCGATGATGACAGGCACACCCTTGCGTGCGAACTTGTTGCGCATCATCTTCAGTTGCTCGTACACCCATTGCTCATCGCCCCAGGTGCTGTTGCGAGACGATCCGCTCACACTATTGCCTGTGCCCCAGTAGTATGCCATTTTGCCCCAGCTGGCATCCTCGGTCATCATCACAAAATTGTAAGGACCGTAGAAGTGGACCTCAAACATGAGTGCGGAGGGGGTAGGGTCGGTATAGTCGTCGATGTCCATATAGTTGTACGAATGTTCAATGTTGGTGTCCGACCCCTGCACCACGAGTATGCGCTTTGCATTGTTGCCCCCTGTGGCGCGTACCGCATCGATAAATGCCTGCTCGTATTTAATGAGGGCGGCAATCTTCTTGGTGTCATCACCTGCATTAGGTTCGTTAAGGCCTGCGAAGAGCAGGTGGTGGTCGTAGTCCTTGAATCGCTCCGCAATCTGAGTCCATAGGGTAGTCATGATGGCCGTCTTCTCCTTAATGTTCTTGTCAGTAAGGTCGCCAAACGAGTTTTCCACCCATCCATTGTCCCAATGATCATTGAGCACCACGTAGAGCGAGTCATTGATGCAGTAGTCCACTATCTCCTGCACACGGTCCATCCATGCTTTGTCAATCGTATGGTTTGCATCGCTGTGCATGTACCATGATGTGGGGATGCGCACGGAGCGGAAGCCGAGGGACTTCATGTAGTCGATAATCTTCTGGGTGGTGCGTGTTCGTTGCCATCCAGTTTCCCAATCGAGCTTGTTCGAGAGCCAATCGCATGGGCATGCTTCGAGTGTATTGCCAAGGTTGATGCCTGGATACATCTCGGAAGCAATATCCATAGCGGTCTGAGCTTTCAAACAATAGCTTGACAACAGAAGCATCGTAAGTAGAAGAAGTTTTTTCATAATTTGTATTTTCTTTTGATGTTGCAAAGTTAATACATTTATACAAAAAAGATAGTACTTCATGTCTTAAATATAGGAAGAATTGTTTATTCTCAGAAAAAACATCAACGATACTATTGTCTATTAGAAGTTTTTGCCTATTTTTGCAAGACAGTAACTACTCAGGTACCTCCCAAATATTTAATTTTTAACGTAAATGTCCGTGAATTGCCCGTGAATTATTTCGTGAATTTAATTTTGTTCAAGAGTTATACCAATTTACGAACAAATTGGCTACGCCGAGCTAAAGGTTCACGGGCAATTCACGGGCATTCACGTTCGCCGAAGGCAATAACAAAGATACCTGAGTAGTTACATTATTTGTAGCGATACAATCGGAAGTGCTGAATGTCAAACTG
>JAKSLM010000077.1 GCA_024401225.1 Bacteroidaceae bacterium
CAACACAACAGATTCTGGTCCTGTTATTCCTGGTTCGAGCCCGGGTATCCCAACCAAAAGAGAGATTCAAAGCTACGGTTTTGAGTCTCTCTTTTTTATTTATCTTTACTCAATGAAACTCTTTTGTGGAAAATATTATAATTATATCGTCAAAATAATGGCTGGTATTGCACTTTGTAATCAAAATATTTGTTTGTTATTACATTTTGTCGTAACTTTGCAGCGTCGAACGACATATTGACAATATTCGGACGCAAACACAACGGACGCAAACACCAGACATTAAACACTAAACAACAAAATAAAAACTACAAAAGGTATGAAAGTAAAGAAAAGATGGATTGTTTTTATGGCAATCATGGCGGTTATTGCCGTTACCGGTATGTTTATTCCAGAAGACCCAGGACTATGGGAGTTTGAAGAAACACCAGAATGCACGTCGAGCAATGTGGCATGGATGATTACAGCCACAATCTTTGTGCTCATGATGACTCCGGGATTGAGTTTCTTCTACGGAGGTATGGTAGGAAAGAAGAATGTGATCAGCACCATCCTGCAGTCGTTCATAGCAATGGGTATAGTCAGCGTACTTTGGGTAGTGTTTGGATTTAGCCTTGCGTTTGGTAACGATGTCGGCGGACTTGGCCTTATTGGTGATCCAACACAGTATTTCATGTTCCAGCACGTAGGTGCAAAACCAGAGCCTTATCTCACAGCATCCATTCCACTTGCACTCTATGCGCTCTTCCAGATGAAGTTTGCCATCATCACACCTTCCCTTATTACAGGTTCGTTTGCTGAGCGAGTACGTTTCTCAGCCTACATGGTGTTCATGATTCTTTTCTGTATCTTCATCTATTGTCCACTTGCACACTGGACTTGGCATCCTGATGGACTTCTCCACAAACTCCTCAATATTCATGACTTTGCCGGAGGTATCGTCGTACACGCATCCTCGGGTGTTGCAGCCCTTGCAGGTGCAATCTTCCTTGGTCGTCGTACATCAGCTAAGGATCAGCACATGCCTGCCAATATTCCGTTCGTCATTCTTGGTGCTGCCCTCCTTTGGTTAGGATGGTTCGGTTTCAATGGTGGTTCAGGTCTTGCAGCTGACGGCATTGCTATCAAGGCATTCCTCAACACAAATACTGCTGGTGCAACAGCCATGATGTGCTGGATATTCTTCGACTGCCTCCGTGGTCGTAAACCTTCGGGTATGGGTGCTGCGGTAGGTGCGGTAGTAGGTCTTGTCGCCATCACGCCTTGTGCCGATGTTGTGACAACTAGCCAGAGTTTCATCATCGCCCTTCTTACTACTCTCGTATGTAATACAGCTGTTCACTGGCGTGAGAAGTCAAGCATTGATGATGCACTCGATGTGTTCCCAACTCACGGTATGGGTGGTATCTTTGCCACCGTCCTCACAGGTGTGTTCTCATATACAGGTCTTATACATGGTGGTTGGACAGAGTTCTTCAACTCTATCATCGGTGTGGCAATCGTAATAACATACACGTTTGTGCTCAGTCTCATCCTCTACTATGTTACAAACAAGATGATTCCAATGCGTGTAAGTGTGAAGAGCGAAAAACTTGGTCTTGATGTAAGCCAGCACGACGAGACATACGCATTCTCAGATTCGGCTGAGCGTGAAATTGCTGAGTATTTCGAAAGCCACGTAGAGCATAAAAAGGATTAAGCGGAAAGCATAACTTCTATATATTGCATCATCAAAGGAAAGACCATCCTTTGGTGATGCTTTTTTTGTTTTTGAAAAGCGCTAAAAGTCCACTTTCCTCACTTGGGCTCTATTCGTACTTGCCTTGTATGTACTCGCGGCAGTCCTCCATGAGCCACTTAGGAGTGGAGGTGGCACCGCAGATGCCGATGGAACGGATGTCGTTGAACCAGTTGAAGTCGATGTCGGAAGGGTTGTCGACCAGGTAGGAATGTGGATTGACCTTCTTGCATTCGGCAAAGAGCACCTTGCCGTTGCTGGACTTCTTGCCACACACGAAGAGTATGACATCGTGCTTCTGAGCGAAGGATTGTATGTTAGGCATTCGGTTGGCAACCTGGCGGCAGATGGTGTCGGAATAGGTGAAGTGAGCACCCTCGCGCATGTTTTGCTCTATGTACGATACTATCTCGCGGAAGCCTGCAAGCGACTTGGTGGTCTGCGAGAAGAGTTTGATGTCGCGGTTGAAGTCGAGATGCTTGGCATCCTCAAGGTTCTCGATCACGGTAGCCTCTCCGTTGGTTTGTCCAACAAGCCCGATGACCTCCGCGTGTCCGTTCTTTCCGTAGATGACTATCTGCCCACCTTCTTCATAGGCAGTCTTGATGCGCTTTTGCAGATTGAGAACAACGGGGCATGTGGCATCAATGAGCTGTATGTTCTGCTGGCGAGCCTTATCGTAGGTAGCAGGAGGTTCGCCATGAGCACGAAGCAGCATCTTGGTGTCGTGAAGCGATTCCAGATCGGAGTGATCCACGGTGTTTAGTCCCAATGCTTTGAGGCGATCGCACTCGCGGCCATTGTGCACGATGTCGCCGAGGCAGTAGAGCGATTCACACTTGGTGAGCTCCTCCTCTGCCTTCTTTATCGCTGTGGTCACTCCGAAGCAAAAGCCGGAATGTTCGTCAATCTCTATTTGCATGAGTTATGCGCTTTAATCATTTACTTTTCAACCCTAACCTACGATCTCCTTATACTTTGCAAGCAACCATTCGTTTTGCTCAGGAATGGTCATGTTGCTGTTGTCGAGCACAATGGCATCATCGGCCTGGCGGAGTGGGGCAACCTCGCGGTGAGAGTCGATGTAGTCGCGCTCCTGAACGTTCTTGAGTATGTCTTCAAACTTCACATCGTCACCCTTTGCTGTCAGTTCGTCGTAACGACGCTTAGCACGAACCTCGGCCGAAGCCGTTACGAAGATCTTGAGCTCAGCCTGTGGGAAGACAGCAGTACCAATGTCGCGACCATCCATCACGATGCCTTTCTCCTCGCCCATAGCCTTCTGCTGCGCAGTAAGAGACTCACGAACGAATCCTAAGGCTGCGATAGGTGATACGTGGGATGATACCTCCATCTGACGGATCTCGGTCTCTACGAGTTCGCCGTTAAGGTAAGTGTCTGGGCGGCCAGTCTCTGCGTTGAACTTGAACGTCACGCTGATCTTGCCATTATCAATGTCAGCACTAAGGGCATTGGTGTCAATCTCCTCGCCATTGAAGTATCCCTTGCGAAGCGAGTAGAGGGTTACGGCACGGTACATGGCGCCTGTGTCAACATATACGTAGCCGATCTCCTTTGCCAGCCACTTGGCCATGGTGCTCTTGCCGCAAGATGAATGGCCATCGAGTGCGATGATTATCTTTTTCATTATGGTAGTTGAGTTTGTAGTTGTTGTCTTGTAGGTCTTATGCCCCCCCCCATGAGTCTTATAGGGCTTATGGGACGAATAATCCTTGTTATAAACTGAATGATGTATTGATGAGAACGGAGCTTGCAGCCATGTGGTACTTGCCCCATGCCAGTCCGACCTTGACGCGCTTGATGTTGAGGCCGGCACCGATACTGAATCCTGCCATGTGCGAACCGCTGTTGGTGATCTTCATCTCGTGAGCTTGGCGGAAGTTGTAGCCTGCTCCAATCCATATGTTGCTGCCAATGAACACGTCGGCACCGAGGATGACGTGCTGGATGAAGTTTACCTTCTCCCAATGTGTGAGGTCATCGAAGGTGAGATGAAGTCGAAGAGGGGCATTGGCAAATCGCTTTGACAGACCTACGGAAAGGTCGAAAGGCATGGCTTCGCGGTCCTCGTAAAGAGGATCGATCTGTCCTCCAAGGTTGTGAGCCACGAACGAAAGCCCCAGTCCGCTGCCTACATTATGGTAGGTGAGTCCAAGGTCGGTAGCCATGGCAAATGCATTGTAGTTGGCATAGTTGGTGAAGAGGCATTTCAGCGTCACACCACCGCTCCAATAGTCGTTGAGAAGGTAGGCGAACGATCCCTGCACGTTGATGTCGTTGGCAGAGAACTTACCAACTGTGTTGCCAGCCAGGTCGGTCTCGTCCATTGATCCGTAGTTGAGCAGGTTGGCTCCAACGGCCCACGTGGCACGTTCGTTGATGATACGTGAGAATCCTGCCGAAAGCTTCATCGTTGAGGCTATGTGGGAAGTGTAGTCGAGGTTGAGAGTCTTGTCGTCGACGTAACTGATGAGGGCAGGGTTGTCAAACATCAGCGTAATGTCGTCATCACACATGCTGATGTTGTGTCCGCCTACTGCGGCAGAGTGTGCCGACACAGGGATGCCGAGAAACTCGTAGGAGGTGGAACCCTTCTGAGCTTCGGCCGACAACCACGAGGCGAGGCAGATGAGTAGTGTGATAAGTGCTTTGTTTGGCATGTTCATTTACTTAGTGATTTCCTATACCGTTACTTAAGGGTAGAGTAGTAGAGGTCGAGAAGCTTCTTGGCAGCAATGAACGATGTCATCTTGCCATCGAGCACCTCCTGCTCGGTAGCTCCGATGCTTTGCTTCACAAGCTGGTTGTAGTAGAATCCGTTCTTCAGATGCTCATTGATGCTCTCGTACATCCAGTACTTGGCCTGTTCGTTGCGTCGATAGTCGAAGTAGCCGTTCTTCTTCACCTCAGCGATGTGGTCGAACACCATCTTCAGCACCTCGTCGATGCGATACTCGTAGAATCCGCTATAGGTCATAACCTTAGGCAGTACTCCGCTATCAGGCATAGGGAAGAGGTGGAGGGCATTGCGGAAGTGGCTTGCTGCCAGTTCGGCCTTGTCCACGTTGTTGCCATCGGCCTTGTTGATCACGATGCCGTCGGCAATCTCCATGATGCCTCGCTTGATGCCTTGCAGCTCGTCGCCTGTTCCTGCCAACTGAATGAGGAGGAAGTAGTCGACCATGGAGTGACACGCAGTCTCGCTCTGACCTACGCCGACCGTCTCAACGAAGATGTTGTTGTAGCCTGCAGCCTCGCAGAGTATGATACTCTCACGAGTCTTTCGTGCCACACCTCCCAGGCTTCCTGCCGTTGGTGAAGGACGAATGAACGATTTCGGATGCACAGCCAACTTCTCCATGCGAGTCTTGTCGCCGAGGATGGAGCCCTTGGTCTTTTCCGACGATGGGTCGATGGCAAGCACAGCCAGTTTGCCTCCGTAGTTCTCAAGCAGATGAACTCCAAAGGCGTCGATGCTGGTACTCTTGCCCGCACCAGGAACACCGCTTATACCGATACGTACCGAATTGCCGGAATAAGGCAGACACTTCTCTATGACTTCCTGAGCCAGTGCCTGATGGTCGGGGTGGACAGACTCTACTAGAGTGACTGCCTGCGACAGTTTGCTGATGTCGCCCTTGATGATGCCATCCACATATTCAGCAGCAGTAAACAGCTTCTGGCGCTTCTTGCGCATGCTGGAAAGGTAAGGGTTGACGATTGATGGCTGCTCTACGCCTGCGTTGACTTGCAGTCCTGCATATTCTTCATTGTTCTCTGGATGCTCCATGGATATTATTCAAATTTAATGGTGATGACTTCTTTTGGTGACTTTGGATCGTTGGTGATGATAAGCACGCGTGGCTCTGCCTTTGACAGGCCGAGATACTTAGCCCACACTTCAACCTTGAGGGTGGTTGCCTCGCCTGGTTGGAGTTCACGTTTAGGAAGTGCTACTGTTATGGCCTGGTTGAAGGCCTGTATGTTATCGATGGTCAGCGGTGCTGAACCGTTGTTCTTCAATCGGATGTTGCCCGTAAGCTTCTTCTTGTTGCCGAGCTTGCCAAGGTTGAGAGTCGAACTTGAGATGTAGAATGATGGCTGTGCGCCTGTGCTCTGCTTCACCTCAGGAAGGAGGATGGACGACACCATGAGCTCGTTGGTTGCGCCTACTATGTCGCCGGCATAGCGTGAGAGGTAGATGCTTGTCTGGTTCAGACCGTAGTTCATGAGCTTGTCGCCATGCAGCGTGAGCTCTATCTTGCCCTGCTGACCTCGTGCCAGCATCTCAGGCATGAACTTCGCCGTGAGGTACGATGGCAGATGCATCAGTCCCGGTGTGTACACTTCCTGCCCGTCGTTGAGAATCTCGATAGTTACCTTGGCTGAGTCGCCTGCATGAACATCAGGAAACTCAATGTTGTTGGCGTTGAGGCATACGTTGTCGATGCGGTAAGGGAACAGCTCCTCGATGGTGTGTACCTCGCTTCTGGTCACGTAGGCCTTCATGCGGAGGCGTACTGGTTTGCTGCTCTGGTTGGTGTACACATCGATGTAGCGATCCATGTGGCCAAGCATCTTTGCATCGTACGATATGGTGATCTCGCCCTTGTCGCCTTTCTGCAACTGACCTGTGGTCCACTTTGGCACCATACATCCGCAACCGGCATCCACATCGGTTATGATGAGCGGATTCTTGTCCTTGTTGCTGAACTTGAACGTTGCCGATATAGGGCGTTGCCAGAGGGTGTTGCCGGCATTTATTGTAGTTGATTCGAACGAAATCTTCTGCGCATATCCTTGCAAGGTTAATGCAAGCATTAATATGCTTAATATGTTTCTTTTCATCTTATTCAGTTTTCTTTTAAGCAAAGGTACGAAAAAAAACAATAATCATTCTTCTTAAATCGTAAATTTTCCCTATTTTTGCAGAAATTTTACATACATTCACGAAAACTATACCTTTTTTAATGATAAAATGGAAGTACTAAACACGATTAACGAATGGCTGTGGACGTACGTTGTGGTTACGATGCTTGTGCTCTGCGCCATGTATTTTACCGTACGCACACGGTTTGTCCAGTTCCGACTCTTCAGGGACATGGTGAAGGTCATCTTCGAGAAACCAAACACAAAATCAACTTCAAACACAGAAAACAATAAGAGCGACATAAGCTCGTTCAAGGCGTTCAGCGTAGCCCTCTCGAGCCGCGTGGGCACAGGCAACCTCGCCGGAGTGGCATCGGCCATCTTCGTGGGCGGACCAGGTGCCGTGTTCTGGATGTGGGTGATGGCATTGCTCGGTTCGGCAACAGCATTTGTTGAGGCCACGCTCGCCCAGCTTTACAAGAAGCGCGGTGCCGACTCCTTTTATGGCGGTCCGGCATACTATATGGAAGCAGGTCTCGGACAGCGATGGATGGGAGTGCTGTTTGCCATACTGATCACCATCACATTTGGCATAGCCAACCAGATGGTGCAGAGCACGACCCTCTGCGATGCAATATCCGACACCTTCGCATGGAACAAGGCTGTGGTAGGAGCCGTGGTCACGTTAGCCACCGTAATCATCATCTTCGGAGGCATACAGCGCATCAGTCGCTTTGCTGCCGTAGTGGTTCCGTTCATGGCTATGGCATTCATCGTCCTTGCACTCTATGTGGTAATAGCCAACATCGGCAAACTGCCATCCGTGTTCGCCTTGATCATCGACTCAGCATTCGGGGTAAGAAGTGCTGCAGGTGGAATGGTTGGAGTGGCTGTGTTGCAAGGCGTTAAGCGTGGTCTGTTCAGCAATGAGGCAGGCGAGGGTAGCGCACCAAATGCTGCTGCCATTGCTACTACAAGCCATCCTATCAAGCAGGGACTGCTGCAGGCGTTTGGAGTGTTTGTCGACACACTTATCGTGTGTACGTGTACAGCATTCATTATCCTCATTTCCGGGGTGTACGATTGCGGTAAGGACGGCATACTCCTCACCTCCGAGGCCATGAACCACGAGATGGGAAGCCTGGGACGCTACTTCATCACGGCTGCAATCTTCCTGTTTGCATATAGCACCATCATAGCCAACTACTTCTACGGCGAGACCAACATACGCTTCGTGTTCAAGAGCCGTTGGGCTGTGTTCTCGTTCCGCATCGTTACTTCGATCATCATCATGGTTGGAGCGTTGATGACTCTTCAGGATGCGTGGGCGTACGTTGACATCTGCATGGGCTTCATGACCATCACCAATCTTGTTGCCATCTTCCTCCTTTCGCCAAAGGTGTTTGCCATGCTCAAGCACTATGAGAAGCAGAAGAAGGATATGCAGGACCCGGTATTCCATAAGGACGACCTGGAAGAAAACAATGGCGTGGAGTGTTGGAACTAATCATTAATGACATGAAAAGAAAACTGATGATATCCGCCCTGCTGCTACTCTGCTCGGTGTTCACATTTGCTCAGCAGAGTGATACGCTGCGTACAGAGCGCAAGGTAAACTATATGGCTCTGGTGCTCGACTCTCTCTCGACTGAAAGGCTCAAATCGTTTGCGCTCGAGAAGATGCCGTGGAGCGACAACAAAGTGTATTGCCACCACATGACCATAGCTCACTACACCAACCTTACCGATAGCATCGCTTCGTGGGTGCGTGAGCATGAGTCGCAGACTTTCACCATTCAAGCCATCGAGTACGGACATTCTGATAAGGCATTTGCGGTGAAGGTGGATCCGAACGGCATCCCAAGCGCCAATACGCTTACCCATGTCACTATGGCTACCAACAATGCCACGGGAGGCAAGGCGGTGGATAGCAACTACATTACCTCGTGGACCTCTCTGCAATCCTCAATCACGCTGACTGGCAAGGTAGAGATTATCTACTTCGATGCAAGAAAATAGTTTGGGGAGAGGTTAGAGTAGAGAGGTTAAAGGTTAGAGTTTAGAGGTTTGCCTATAAGAAAATCGTAATTTGATTGCAATAAAATGAAAATAAGATAGTATATCTTGTGTAGGGAAGATATACTATCTTATTTTGTAATATATACTATCTTGTTTGACTCTTCAAGTAAAAGAATCGCGAGAGTCTTATTCCTCGTTGTTGCTTAGAGGGTTCCAACCTTGTGCCTTGAGTTGGAACTCGTTGCCATCGCGAGTCACAAGGATCTGTCCGAGTTCTGGCTTGGTGATGTAGCCAATCACCTTTATGCCCTCAAGCTCCTGCACACGGTCGTGGTCGGCTATTGGTACGGTGAAGAGGAGTTCGTAGTCCTCGCCTCCGTTGAGGGCTGCAGTCGAGAGGTTCATGTTCATCTCTTCAGCCATCACGGCAGTCTGGTAGTCGATAGGGATGCGCTCTTCGTAGACGCGGCATCCGCATTGACTCTGCTTGCAGATGTGCATAAGTTCGGACGAGAGTCCATCGCTTACATCCATCATCGATGTAGGCTGAATGCCGGCTTCGCGAAGGCGTAGGATGATGTCGCGTCGTGCCTCAGGCTTCATCTGGCGTTCGAGCAGATACTCCTTTCCGCTGAAGTCAGGCTGCGAAATCTGTTCCATTTGCTGCTGAAGCTGCTGGCGCACATTGGCATCCTTTGCCTCGGCAATCTGGCGCTGGAGCACTTCGATCTGGTTGTAGTAGACCTGCTTCTCGCGCTCCAGAAGCTGGAATCCCATGTAGGCTGCACCAAGGTCGCCGCTCACGCAGATGATGTCGGTGTCCTTCGCTCCGTTGCGGTAGATGGCCTTTCCCTTTTCCACCTCGCCGATGGCTGTGATGCTGATAGCGAGACCCGTGCGTGAACTTGTGGTGTCGCCTCCTACCACATCCACTCCGTGAGCGCTGCAAGCCATGCGAAGGCCTTCGTAGAAGTCCTCCATGTCTTCCACGCAGAAGCGCTGGCTCAAGGCAAGGCTCACCACGATCTGCTTTGGCATTCCGCCCATAGCGTAGATGTCGGAGAGGTTGACCATTGCGCTCTTGTAGCCCAGATGCTTCATAGGGATGTAGGTGAGGTCGAAGTGCACTCCCTCCATGAGCAGGTCGGTAGTAACGAGCACTTCCTTGTCCTCAGGGTAGGAGAGCACAGCACAGTCGTCGCCTATGCCGTAGTGAGTCTC
>JAKSLM010000078.1 GCA_024401225.1 Bacteroidaceae bacterium
ACTATCCTAAGAAGATCAAGGCATTCTACATGAAGATTGACGAGCAGAAGCCTGTCTTCAATGGTCAGGAGATGGAGGAGACAGTACAGGGTACCGACGTTCTCTTCCCACAGATCGGTGAGATCATCGGTGGTTCGGTACGTGAAGAGAACTACGACAAGCTTGTAGGCGAGATCAACGACCGCAACATCCCTATGAAGGACATGTGGTGGTATCTTGACACTCGTAAGTTCGGAAGCTGTCCTCACGGTGGCTTCGGTCTTGGCTTCGAGCGCCTCATCCTCTTCGTTACCGGTATGCAGAACATCCGTGACGTCATCCCATTCCCACGTACTCCAAAGACTGCAGAGTTCTAAATAAGTATTTAAAAAACCAAATAAAGGTTTAACAAATCATAAAATACTTTGCTACGTGCACAGAGAGTAGTATATTTGCATTCGCTACGCAAATGATTGAGCGTACATTCTAATTTAAGTAGAAAGAGACAAACGCCAGTGTTTGAAATGAAACGAATAACAAATATATGCATTCTGTGCACGTTGTTTTTGTTGACCATAACATCTTGTACGGATAAATACTCAATATCCGGATCAGCATTGCAGACCCTTTATTCTGCCAAGGTAGCTTATCTCCGCTCGCCCGATGGCGACAAGGCTACGGTCGATTCGTGCGAGATTGTTCACGGCAACTTCAAGATGAACGGTCCGCTCGACTCCGTGCAGTGTGTAAACCTCATCCTTGGTGATGTCATCACTCCTGTAGTGCTTGAGCAGGGCAACATAAAGGTCAGCATGGCCAATGCCATGATAAAGGTCGAGGGCACTCCGCTCAACGATCGCTTGTTCTCTTTCCTCGTGTCGCGCGACTCACTTACCATGATGCTTATGGAGATTCCAAACAAGGATGCTCACATGCGCCTTGAGGGCTATAGCGAGTACGACATTGCTACGCAGCTCGGCGATGAAGAGGCGAGCCTGCGCTCACAGATGGAAAACCTAGAGACAGCATTCGTGGTCGACAACTTCGACAATGTGCTTGGCATCACATGGTTCTTGAATATGTGCTACGAAGAGTCAAACCGCTACGGCTATCCTACCACATCGCCTAAGATTGAGGAACTATACAGCCGTGCGCCGGAAGATTTCCGCAACAACCCGAAGGTCGTTGAATTCATGAACATGGTCAACGGGCAGGGAGAGGAAAAGTAATAGGTAAGAAGTCACTTTTTACATCAAAATATGAGTTGCAAGCAGTCTTGCAACTCTTTTTTTGCCTTATGCGTAAAAAAAATGCTTTATCATCGCAGTCCTTAGAGAATTATTTCTTATCTTTGCATCGGATTTCAGAATATATTGTATAAGAACTTGATGAAATCCATCCCCCATACATTCATTTTTATTTTGTTTATATTATAAGGAATGCTATTGTCCGTAGACTGCGTTTTTTTGTGTGCAGGAGGATAATGTGCTATTACTCGAAATATACTTTCATATGTATAATTTAGATCAACTGAACGCTATGACTGTTGCTGAACTCCAGCATATAGCAAAGGAGATGGGCGTCAAGGGTGTAAGCGGACTTAACAAGACATCGCTTGCCTACAGGATTCTTGACGAACAGGCAGAATCAGCAGCAGCTTCCACTTCTTCTGCTCAGACTGAGAAGCCAGCACGAAAGCGTGTGCGCGTGGCTGTGAAGAATGTGGACCGCGTATACTCTGCCAATCAGGACAAGGTCAAGAAGATTGACAAGCCAATGAAGGTGCAAATGAACAACTCCCTGTACTCTGACCTCTCAAGCGAAGAGCAGAGGGAACTCAAGAAGATGGAGATGCAGGCTACAGAGGCTTCAGTTCCAGCCGAGGCCTCTGCACCAGCAGCCCCAGAACCAGCCGAGCCTGTAGCTGAGGCTCCAAAGAAGCGTGGACGCAAGAAGAAGGAAGACACAGCGCAGCCACCAGTTGCCAAGGCACCGGAGGCTAAGGCTGATGATGACATACCTGACTTCCTTAAAGAGTCCATTGCTCAGACCAATGACGAGGCATCCAACTTCGTAGTGCCGGAGGCTGCGTTCGATGGAGCCTTTGCACGCAAGGAGATTGTGCTCAAGAGTGCTGAGCGCCGCATTGATTCCAAGTTCATCATTCTTCAGGACGTACCTCCTATCGAGAGTTACTTCGCTCCGCGCAACATATTCCCTAGCTACGACTCAAAGCAGCCATCCAAGGGTGCGAAGGACCCAGCTTCCAAGAAGAATGCACAGCAGTCTGCACCAGAGCCAGGACCAGCCTACAATGCTCCAAAACAGAAGGGCGACAAGAAGGCGGTAAATACAGAGCCTCGCAATGCTCGTGGATACGACTTCGGCGACATGGTCAAGGTATCGGGTGTGCTCGATACGGTCGATAACTACGGATTCATCCGCTCGTCCGACTACAACTACCTCCCATCGCCTGATGATGTTTATGTGAGTCCACAGCAAATGAAGCAGTATGGACTGAAGATGGGCGACGTCATTGATGGCTTTGTACGCCCTCCTCACGATGGCGAGAAGTTCTTCCCTCTCACGGGCATCCAGCTCATCAACGGATGCGATCCTAAGCGCATTCGCGACCGTGTGGCATTCGAACATCTCACTCCGCTCTTCCCTGACGAGAAGTTCAAGCTCTGCAGCGGTGCAGGCGATACACCATCATCGCGTATTGTCGACCTCTTTGCTCCTATCGGAAAGGGACAGCGTGCTCTCATCGTTGCGCAGCCAAAGACGGGTAAGACAATGCTCATGCAGGATATTGCCAACTCCATTGCTCGCAACCATCCTGATGCCTACCTTATGATGCTTCTTGTTGATGAGCGTCCAGAGGAGGTTACCGAGATGTCACGCCACGTAAATGCTGAGGTCATAGCCAGCACGTTCGATGCTCCTGCCGAAAATCATGTGAAGATTGCAGGCATCGTGCTTGAGAAGGCAAAGCGTATGGTAGAGTGTGGTCACGATGTAGTCATCTTCCTCGACTCCATCACTCGTCTTGCCCGTGCTTACAATACCGTCTCTCCTGCCAGCGGTAAGGTGCTCTCCGGAGGTGTGGATGCCAATGCGCTTCACAAGCCAAAGCGCTTCTTCGGTGCTGCCCGCAACATCGAGGGTGGCGGTTCGCTCACCATCATCGCTACAGCACTCATCGATACCGGTTCGAAGATGGATGAGGTGATCTTCGAGGAGTTCAAGGGTACTGGTAACATGGAACTTCAACTCGATCGTTCATTGGCCAACAAGCGCGTCTTCCCTGCAGTCAATCTCGTTGCTTCATCTACACGCCGCGACGATCTCCTTCTCGACAAGACTACGCAGAACCGTATGTGGATTCTCCGCAAGCACATTGCTGACATGACTGCCATCGAGGCCATGGATCTTGTGATGAACTATGTCGAAAAGACACGCACTAATGAGGAGTTCCTTATTAGTATGAATGGATAAAGAATAAAAGTGAAGAGTGTTATCGCGATAACACTCTTCACTTTTCATTTTTCACTCTTCACTCTTCACTCTTTTATTAATCTCATCAATATAGTCGAGCACTTCATCGCGTCCCATCCTTGACTCGCTGCTGGTGATGAAGTATGGAGGCAGTTCCTCCCACGACTGTTGCAAGAAGTCGACATACTTCTTTACGGTAGGAGCGACCTGCTGCCTCTTCAGTTTGTCGGCTTTGGTGAATATGATGGCGAAAGGCACACCGTTTTCGCCTATGAAATCCAGAAACTCGATGTCCTTCTTCTGAGGTTCCAGACGTATGTCTATGAGCACGAAGAGGCAAGTCAGTTGCTCACGGTCCAGCACATAGTGCGCTATGAGGTTCTGCAACTTGTCCATACCCTTCTTTCCGCGCTGAGCATATCCGTAGCCAGGCAGGTCGACCAGATACCACTCATTATTGATCAGGAAGTGGTTGACCAGCATCGTCTTTCCTGGTGTGGAACTTGTCATGGCGAGCTTCGAATGTCCTGTAAGCATATTGATGAGCGACGATTTGCCCACGTTGCTTCGGCCTATGAAGGCATACTCGGGCAGGGTGGTCTTCGGACACATGTCGGCTCTTGGTGCAGAGCCCTTGAATTCGGCAGTTGTTATCTTCATTGTAGTTCACTCAGTTCCAGCCAGCGCATCTCCTTTTCGTCCAGTTCGTCGCTGAGCAGGGGCAGGCGCTTGCTGAGTCTTGTTATTTCGTTTACATCGGTTGTGCCGCCACATAGGGCAGCATTGATCTCTTCCTTCTCCTTTGTCAGGGCATCGATGTCCTTCTCCAGCTGTTCCAGTTCGCGCTTCTCCTTGAATGTCAGTTTGCGTGCTCTGTTTTGGTTGCGACCATCGTTCTGAAGCTCGTTGCCGGCTTTTGGGGTAGGGGTGGCAGACGCTTTCTCTGTCTTGTCGCGCTCCGTTTTCCAGTCGCGGTACTGGGTGTAGTTGCCAGGGAAGTCCTTCACGTCACCATCGCCGTTGAATACCAGCAGGTGGTCCACTACCTTGTCCATGAAGTAGCGGTCGTGGCTCACTATGATCAGACAGCCCTTGAACTGCTTCAGATATTCCTCTAGCACCTGCAGCGTCACGATGTCGAGGTCGTTGGTAGGCTCATCGAGGATGAGGAAGTTAGGGTTGCGCATCAGCACCGTGCATAGGTACAGGCGTCGCCTTTCGCCTCCCGACAGCTTGTAGACGTAGCTGAACTGCTCCTCTGGCGAGAACAGGAAGTGCTGCAGGAACTGACTTGCCGACAGTTTGTTGCCTCCTCCCAGATCCACATATTCCGCTATGTCGCGCACCACGTCGATCACCTTCTGATCCTCACGAAACGTCATGCCCTCCTGGCTGTAGTGGCCGAAGCGCACCGTCTCACCAATCTCAATTCTTCCGCTGTCGTAGGGTTCGAGTCCCAGCACCATCTTGATGAAGGTCGACTTGCCGGCACCATTGTTGCCCACAATGCCCATCTTCTCATATCGTGTGAAGTTGTAGTCAAATCCCTTCAGTATCACTTTGTCGCCGTATGCCTTGCTGATGTTGTGAGCCTCAAATATCTTGTTGCCTATGTATGTGCCCTTCGACTCCAGCTGCACCTTCTCGTCCACGATGCGTGTCTTTGCTACCTTTTCCAGCTCGTAGAACGACTCTATCCTGTACCTTGCCTTGCTGCTTCGTGCACATGGAGTGGAGCGCATCCATTCCAGTTCGGTGCGGTACAGGTTGTTGGCGCGCTGCAGGTAGGCATTCATGTTGTCTATGCGCTCCTGTCGCTTCTGCAGGTAGTACGAGTAGTTGCCCTTGTAGGTGTAGAGGCGCTGGTCGTCCATCTCCACGATGGTGGAGCATATGCGGTCCAGGAAGTATCTGTCGTGCGTCACCATGAATATGGCCATCGTCGATCGTGCAAGGAAGGTCTCCAGCCATTCTATCATCTCAAGGTCGAGGTGGTTGGTAGGCTCGTCGAGTATCAACATGTCGGGTTCGCCTGCAAGCACACGAGCCAGGGCTATGCGCTTCACCTGGCCACCGGAGAGTTGTGATGCAGGTCGCTGTGCCTCCTCCTCGGTTATCTTCATTTGTGTCAGGTACTGCTTGTAGCGAAGGAGGAATGCTTCTGTCTCATCATGCCCTTCCCCTGTGGGAGAGTTTGGTGAGGCTGGTGACTGGGTGATTACTGGATTCTGTTCCAGATATCCCACCTTTATTCCATTCCTGAATATCATCTTGCCACCATCGTCGCCTTCGCGTCCCGCTATGATCGAGAGTAGTGTCGACTTGCCCGTACCGTTCTTGGCTATGAGTCCTATGTGCTCGCGCTCATTGATGGTGAACGAGATGTTCTCAAACAGCACACGGTGACCGATGCGCTTCGTGAGTCCTAGCACTTCAAGGTATGGAGATGCCATTTCTTCTGAAAAAAAGTTTGTGGTGTATAATTATTAATCAATCATAATGCAAATTTACGACATTTTATTTATCTTTGCAACTAAATTCTCGAAATACTTGTTCAATCATCATGAAACCATCCGTTCTCTGTGCCATAATCCTCCTACTTGCCTTATTGCCTGAAGTCCTGCATGCAGAATACTCCGACCATCGTAATCGCAAAGTCGATTCGCTTGAGTATGTATTGAAGACGCAAAAACTTGAGGGGGAAGACTTGATGAAAGTGTATAGCGGACTGATGAATGGCTATCTGCAGACCGATGGCCGGAAGTCATCGCATTATGCCAGGCTTGGCATAGAACTGGCAGAGAAGAACCATTTTTACCGCAGTCTGCATGAATCGTGGCGTATATTGGGATTGCAGGCTTACGGAGCTTGCCTTTATGATTCAGCACAGCATTGCTTCGACCATGCACTTGAGGCAACGGAACTGATGAAGAAAGACAAACGTTATACCGAGAACGATATAGATGACAATCTCTCTTCGCTCTACGGCACATTGGGCAATCTGTACAACATCCAGGGCAAGCTTCACTTGGCTCTCGACTACTACCAGAAGGCACTCCCTATATTCCAGAAGCATGGATGGAAGGAAAGCGAATGCATACTCTTCTATAATGTAGGCGAACTCTACCTCGAACTGGCCAATTACAAGGCTGCGGAGAGCAACTACATGAATGCACTCAAGGCTGGACAGCAGACGGGCGATTCGCTCATGGTGAGTGGTCCGTATTCAGGTTTGGCTATGACAGCTCTCAATGCTGGCGAATACAAGAAAGCACTTGAATATGCGCAGAACAGCATAGTCTACTATCAGAATCATGCCGACGAGGAACTGGAAAGCCTGCTTGATGGTTATGTGCTCTTCGCCCGGATTTATCAGTTGGGATTCAAGGATATAAATAAAGCTCAACAATACATGTCGAAAGCGTTGCTATTGGCTGAAAAAACTGATGCTCTGACCAATGTGAGTGATGCTTACGCCCAGCAGGCGTCGCTATGCCTTGATCGCAAGGAGTGGCAGCAGGCGATAGAATGGGCAGAAAGGGCACTTGATGCCAACGACCAGGATCCGCAGCACAATATCGGCTTGTATAAGACTCTTGCCCATGCTCATTCTGCCATAGGACATTCGGCCGAAGCGCAGCATTACATCAGTATGCTTTATGACACGATGGAAGAACAGACTACCACCAAGTATCAGTCGGCCCTGTCGGAGATGGAGGTGCGTTATCAGACTCTGGAGAAGGATGCGCAACTGCGTGAACTGGAGCAGCAGCATAGGATGGATCAACTGCGAAACTGGCTTTTTATCAGTATTATCGTCATACTGGTGATTGCTGTGGTGGTCATCGTACAGGTAAACAAACAACGTCGTCGCATCAGCAATATGCAGGCACGAATGCAAGGTGAGGCCGATGAACGTACACGACTTGGCCGGGATCTCCATGACCGTCTTGGTGGACTTCTGACCTCTATCCACATGCAGTCAGAAGATGCTCACATACAGAAACTCTCCAAACTGGCAACGGAAGAGATGCGCCGCGTGGCTCATCACCTAATGCCTGCATCGCTCAAGGAGCAAGGACTGGCTACAGCCTTACGCGACTTCTGCCGTGTGAACCCTATCGTAAGTTTTGCTCACCACGGACAGGACTTGCGCCTACCCGAACAGCAGGAGGTTATGCTCTACTGCGCAACGCATGAGTTGGTCAACAATGCCTTGAAGCATGCAGAGGCTTCGCATATCATGGTGCAATTGATGATTGACGAGGAATATGCAGCCGTCATTGTGGCAGACAATGGCAAAGGCTTTGACCCAGATGCAGTATCGAACAATATGGGACTCCGAAACATACGCGAGCGTGTGGAACTACAAGAAGGCAGGATGAATGTCAGCAGCTCGAGTGCAGGAACGGAAATCAATATCGAAATTCCAAGATAATGTCCACAGCACTCCTCACTCTCCCCTCTAACCTTTCCCCTCTAACCTCTCCACTTTAACCTCCCCTCCCTATCCCCCAAATGGGGGTATTTGATGTTATGTATATGGTAAAATCGGTAAATCTTGCTATCTTTGTCGACGATATGATAAAGATAGCCATTTCAGACGACCACAAGGTCATAACTCAGAGTCTTGATACCATGCTTCAGCAGAGCGGAGGTATCGAGGTTATAGCTCATGCTGCCAACATTGCAGAATGTGAGGCAATGCTCGAACAGAATGCTAATATCGACATTCTCATCCTCGATGTAGGTATGCCGGACGGCAACAGTCTGGATTATGTTGAGACCTGGAGGGATCGTTACCCCGATGTACGCATACTTGTGCTCTCCACCCATGCTGAAGCAGCAGTTATCAACCGTGCCCTTTCGTGTGGTGCTGATGGTTATGTACTGAAGACATGTGGCAAGGAGGAATTGCTTGAGGGCATCCAGACGGTGATGCGGGGCGAGCAGTATATCTGTCCTGAGGTGGTCAGCATTCTGCAGGCTCATCCGCAGATGGATGTGGTGGAACTCACGCCTCGCGAGCGTGAGGTCCTTAAACTCATAGTCGAGGGCTACAGCATCAAGATGATTGCAGATCGCCTATGCCTTGGTTTCGAAACCGTCCATTCCTACTACAAGTACCTCAAACTCAAACTTGGCGTACCAAATACCGCGGCTCTGGTTCGTGTGGCTATGGAGCAGAAGCTTGTTTAGAAATCACATTTACTTTTTACTACAACATAAAAATAACGGGATGACTTTATTGCCATCCCGTTATTCTTTTCTATGTTGTTAATGCTGTCTTTATTTTTTCAGAATCTTGCGTCCGCCTACAATCACGATACCCTTGGCTGCAACGTTGACACGGCGACCTGAGAGGTCATATGCAGCAGCATTCTGTGCATCACGGCTTACTGATTCAATGCCATCAGCTTCATCGATGGTAACGATGTAGCTAACAGTAGCAGGAGCCAGACGATAGTCGGTCTCAGCACCAGAAACACTGATGATAGCAGTACCAGCACCGACGATGGTCAGTTCGCCAGTCTCTGGGTTTACCTTAACCACATCCTCGTTGCTTGAACGCCAAGTGAGTTTTCCGTCATAGTCCTGTGAGCGTGTCACGGTAGGAGCCTCAGGTGCAGGCTGTCCATATACGCCCTTGACTGTAGTCTCGCTTAGCTTGATGAAGGCCTGATGCTTTGTCCAGCTTGCTACATGGTAGGTTACAGGCAGAAGGTTGTCGGCACTGTTGCCCTCAATAAAAGGATAAGGCCACTTGGTGTCATACTGATAACTGCAGCCGTCAGCACCTACGAGAGTCTCAATAGATGGACCATCGTTGTAGATAACAAAGTAGCGGATGCCGTCCACAAAGATTTCCTTTGGTTCCATGGCCATGCCCTTAGCTTTGAGGTTGAGCACACGCTTGACATCGAGGCGCTCGTGTACACGCAGACCAACCTCAGTTGGAGAGATCTTTACAGCCTGAACGCTTGGGTTCTGATTGTCGAGCATGAAGTCTGGGTTACCTTCGTTGTCGTGGTATGGGTCCTTTTTCACATCCTTCATGTCAAGCCACATGAGCTGGTTATCCCACGCCCACACACTTGTAAGCATAGGACAGTTGTCTGCGATGAGGGTCTTGAGCTTGTTGTTGTTACACTGCAAATCCCATAGCTTAGCGTTGTTGCTGAGCTGCAGGGTGCCGAGTTCATTCTCTTCGCACAGCACACGCCTGAGTTCAGG
>JAKSLM010000079.1 GCA_024401225.1 Bacteroidaceae bacterium
TGCTCACATACGGCGGTGGTTCAATCAAGAAAAATGGCATCTACGATCAGGTGGTGGCTGTCCTCAAGGAATCTGGCAAGACCGTCGTTGAGGAGCCAGGTGTTATGCCTAACCCTACCATCGAGAAGGTGCTTGAAGGTGCAAAGCTTGCCAAGGAGGAGAAGGTTGACCTCATTCTCGCTGTGGGTGGTGGCTCTACTTGTGACTATGCAAAGGCTGTTGCCGGTTGCGCTTATCAGGAAAAGGACGTTTGGCAGCACTATTTTCACAACTTTGGTGCACTGGATTGCCAGTGGATTCCTGTGGCTTGCGTGCTCACCATGGCTGGAACAGGCAGCGAGATGGATGCTTGTTCAGTAATATCGTCTCACGCAGAGAACCGCAAGATGTTCTACTATTTCCGCAACCCTGACTTCTCTATCCTCAACCCTGAGTTCACGTTCACCGTACCTCAGTATCAGATGGTTGCAGGCATCTACGACATCATGTCGCACATCTTGGAGCAGTATCTCTCTGATACCGATGACAACACTTCCGACTACATCGCAGAGGGCTTGATGCGTTCACTTATCGTCAGCAGTCGCAAGGCTCTCCAGAATCCTCAGGATTACGAAGCACGCTCTAATATTATGTGGACAGCCACATGGGCACTCAACGGTCTTACTGCATGTGGCAAGTCAACCGACTGGATGGTTCACATGCTCGGTCAGGCAGTAGCTGCTTATACAGACGCTACCCACGGTCACACCCTCTCTGCTGTCAGCGGAGCTTACTATCGTTTCCTCATTGAACATTCAGATGATGCAAAGCGTAAGTTTGAGCGTCTGGCAAAGAATGTTTGGGGCGTAGAGGGTGCAATGAATGGTCTTGAAACCATGGAGTCATGGATGCGTGAACTCGGTTTGGCTATGAACATCACCGACTGTGGTGCCAAAGCAGATGACCTCGAAAACTATGCTGATGCGTGCCCTATCAACAATAGCGGCTACGTCACTCTCACCCGTCAGGATGTTATCGATATTCTCAGAAACAGTCTTTAATAGGATGGATCAGAATAACATGACTCGTCGCGAAGCAATAAAGGCAATGGGCGTCTTCACAGCAGGAGCTGCCCTTGCTACTTCGGGTCTTGCTGCGATAGGCGACATAAAGATAGGAAATTCAAAGAAAATGAAAGTTCTGGCTATAAATGGTAGTTCAAGGAAAGATGGCAATACAGCCGATATGCTCAATCTCGTTCTGAACGAACTGAAAAAAGAAGGGCATGAAACAGAATTGCTGCAGTTGGCAGGCGAAACGATCAACCCTTGCAAGGCTTGTTTTGCTTGTGGCGGCAAAGGTAATTGCGTACATGCCAATGACATTTTTCAATCGGTATTCTCTAAAATGAAAGAGGCAGATGCCATTATCTTGGGCACTTCCACCTATTCGGCTGATGTTTCTTCGACCTTAAAAGCAGTTATAGAACGAGCCAGCGTTGTCTGCGACATGAATGCCGGCATCTTCCGCCACAAGGTTGGTGGTGCTGTTGCTGTGGCTCGCCGTGCCGGTGCCATGAATGCCATCGACACCATCAACCACTTCTTCCTCAATAAGGAGATGTATCTCGTCGGTTCGACATATTGGAACATTGCCTATGGCCGCCTGCCGGGCGAAGCCCTCAATGACGAAGAAGCTGTTTCAAACATGAAGAATCTCGGACAAAACATTGCCTGGCTGCTTGACAAAATTCAATAATCATGTTGCGCAAACTCTTCACATACATAATGCTACTATCAACTCTGTTCACTCACGCTCAGTGCATGCAGGTGCATCACAGCGATGGGTGGACAGAGGAGATTCCTGTCAACCAGATTGACAGCATCACGTTTTCTGACACTACAACCAATTTAGCTCCAACGGTTATGCTCAACAACGGAATGACTCTGCCTACACTTGGTATCGGCACCTATTCGCTTCATGGCGATGTTTGTTTCAATTCGGTTTATACTGCCCTCAAGAATGGTTATCGTCTCATCGACACCGCCTACATGTATGGCAATGAGGAAGAGGTGGGACGTGCTGTGCGTCAAGCCATTGCCGACGGGATCTGCAAGCGCGAGGAGATCACCGTCATCACAAAGCTTTATCCTGGCGAACAGTTCTCCAACCCCGAACCAGCCATCGAGATGGCTCTCCGCAAACTCGATATTGATTACATCGACATCATGCTTCTGCACCACCCTGGCACGGATGATGTGAAGGCATACAAGGCGATGGAGAAGTATCATGCTCTGGGCAAGATTCACGCCCTCGGCATTTCGTGTTTCTACGTAAAGGAACTCACCGATTTTCTGCCTAAGGTAAACATCAAACCTGTACTCGTGCAGAATGAGATTCATCCGTACTATCAGGACACCGAAGTTGTAGGTTTCATTCATTCACAAGACATTGTCGTGCAGGCTTGGTACCCACTCGGTGGTCGTGGTCATCAGTCGGAATTGCTTAAGGATCCTGTTCTCGTTAAAATCGCCGAAGCACACAATCGCTCTGTCGTTCAGGTAATTCTGCGCTGGCACTATCAGCGTCACGTAGTAGCCATCCCAGGTTCCAGCAATCCCGACCATATCAAGGAGAACATCAGCATCTTCGATTTCGCCCTCACCGACGAGGAAATGGCAGAGATAGCCTCTCTCAACCGCAACGAGAAGCATGATTGGTATTAGGGGTACACAATTTAAAGCAATAATTTCCGTTATTATAATAAAATAAGGTACAGACATGAAAGTTGTAAAGATAACTGTGCTTGACACATCGCTTCGCAAAGACCTTGTGGAGAAATACGGCAACCCCAACCTTAAGCCTTGCGGCATATTGAAGCCTGGCGACGTCTTCTATGCCACAAACACATGCCCAAAAGGATTGTGCGATTGCGCATGGCGCACCATGAACCAGTATGTATTCGGACTATCCTCTGGTGTCAAGAAATTCTATGGCGACGAATGGACAAACCGCGATGGCATTGCCGTTGTAACCTGTAACGACGGATTCCGCCCCGTAACCTTCTTGCTTGAAGCTACCGACCAGGAGGCAGGTCCTTTTTATCCTGAAATGTAATCAAATAACACTTATGAAGAAGACATTACTCGCCATGATGCTCATGGCAAACGCAATCCTTTGTTTTGGACAGAGCAAGGTGTACGTGACTCGTGAGATTTCTCCAGAGTCACTTGTTAAGATCTACAAGGCTCTTGGCGTTAAAGCTGAGGGACGTGTGGCAGTAAAAGTCAGTACTGGTGAAGGTAGCAACCCTAACTACCTGAAGCCTGAACTTATCAAAGACCTTATGTTTGAGGTTGATGGAACGGTTGTGGAATGTAATACCGCCTATGGCAATGCGCCAGAAGACAAGCGCGATGAACGCAACAATTCAGAGAACCATTGGAAGGTAGCTGAGCGTCATGGCTTCACCGAACTCTTTCCTGTTGACATTATGGACGAATATGACGAGATTCGTATTCCCGTTAAGGATCAGTCGCACATCAAGTTCGATATTGTGGGTGGTCACATGGCCAACTATGATTTCCTAATCGCCCTTAATCACTTCAAGGGTCATCCTATGGGTGGCTATGGTGGTGCGCTGAAAAATCTCTCCATCGGTTGTGCAAGTTCCAATGGCAAGGCTTACATTCACTCAGCCGGTAAGATGCAGAAACTTGATATGGCAAAACTCTGGACACCAGAGTACATCGGTGACCAAGACGGTTTCCTTGAGTCGATGGCAGCCGCCGCTCAGGGTGTAGTGAACTATTTCAACAAGCAGAAGGGCATCATCTACATCAGCGTCATGAACAATATGAGCATCGACTGCGACTGTGTAGATCATCCTGCACCCGTAAAGCTCGAAGATTACGGAATCCTTGCATCTACCGACCCTGTTGCACTCGATCAAGCTTGCGTTGACATCATCAACAACCAGCAGGTGACAGCCAAGAACGACCCAACCGACCTGCTCCGCCGTATCGACAAACAGCACGGCACCCACACCATCGAGTGGGCAGAGAAAATTGGCCTCGGCTCGCGCACGTATAAGCTGATAAGTATTGATAAATAAGAAAAACGATAAATGACGAAACTTACAACAATTCTACTCTGCGCTGCTTGCACCACAGCCGGCTATGCGCAGTCAATCACAGAGAAAACAGACACGCTGGGCGAGGTGGTGGTGACGGCTACCAACAATGCCACCCCCCGCAGGTTGTTGCCATACTCCGTGTCGGTGGTGGGCCAGAATCAGATAGAAGCCACAGGTCGCACGCAGTTGCTCTCGGCACTAACCAGCCGTGTGCCAAGCCTCTTCGTCACGGAGCGCAACATCTTCGGTTTCGGCATCAGCAATGGTGGCAGCGGCGGCATCAAGATGCGTGGCGTGGGAGGTTCGCCTACCAGTCAGGTGCTGATGATGGTGGATGGCAAGCCGCAGTTCGCCGGTGTCTATTCGCACCACGTGGCCGACAACTACGAGAGTGAGTATGTGGATCATGTGGAGATCGTCCGTGGCCCATCGAGCGTGCTCTATGGCAGCAATGCCATGGGCGGTGCCATCAACCTCATCACCAAGACTGCCAAGGAAGACGGTGTACGGACAACTCTGCAGTCGCAGTACGGCTCGTACAACACCTGGCAGACGGCAGCCACCAACATGGTGCGCAAGGGCAAGTTCTCATCGCTCGTGTCGCTCGGCTACGACCGCACGGACGGCACACAGCAGGACTTCGACTTCTGGCAGGCAAGCGGTTATGCCAAGGTGGGTTACGACTTCACGCCACACTGGAGCGCCTACCTCGACTATACGTTGATGAAGTTCAAGGGCAATGACCCTATCTATGCCAAACTCTCCAATCCGGCATCGACCGACATCTATCATCAGGACGTGCTCCGCGGTGAGGGTTCGCTCGTCGCCACGAACCGTTACGACAAGACCAACGGTGCTGTGCGCATCTACTATGCCCATGGCAATCACGACATTGAAGACCCGAAACCCTTCAACATGAAGGACAGCCGATTGGGCGTTCTGGCTTATCAGAACTACCAGCCTTGGCGCATGACGAACCTCACCCTCGGCTTCGACTACGACCGCTATACGGGCGAGATTCCGCTCTCGGGCGGCGTGTATCGCAAGGACAAGGTGACACCTGCCACCATGGACGAGCAGAGCATCTCGGAGTATTCGCCTTACATCACGGCATCGCAGGGCATCTGGGATAATCTCGTGGTCATCAATGCCGGTCTTCGCATAACGAACAGCGACATGTTCGGCACACACCTCATTCCGCAGGCAGGTCTTGCCCTCAATCCCGGCCACGAGTGGAACCTGAAACTCAATGCCAGCAAGGGCTACCGCAATCCGTCGTTCAAGGAACTCTACCTCTACAAGATGGCCAACCCCGACCTGGAACCTGAGGAGATGTGGAACTATGAGGTAAGCCTCGGCAAGCGATTCTCCCACCTGCTCTCGCTCGAACTGACGGGTTTCATCAGCAAAGGCACGAACATCATCCAGCAGGTCTTCTCGCAGGAACTGGGTTCGCAGCATAACGAGAACACGGGCGATTTCCTCAACAAGGGTATTGAGTTCGCAGCCAGCAGCCGTCCCGTGGATTGCCTCTCGCTACGTGCCACCTACAGCTATCTGCACAGCAACATCGACAATCTCACCGGTGCACCGCGCCATCTCTATTCAGTAGCCGCCGACTGGGCCATCATCCCAAAGCTGGTGCTCGGTGCCGACCTCACGGGCGTAGGCCGACTTTATGTTGCCGATGATGTGGATTTGCAAAGCTACGCCTTGCTTAATCTCCGTCTCACCTACAAACCTATCAAGATACTCGACCTCTTTGTGCAGGGTAACAACCTCACCGATGCCTGCTACCAGATTCAGAAAGGCTATCAGATGCCAGGAGCAACCGTGATGGGAGGTTTCAAACTGAAAATCTAAGGTAAGATGACAGTTCAGGAATATAAACAACACATTGCAGCAGGACTTCCGGTGGAAGCCGGGAGCCCTGTGCACCTCTTCATGCACGCGATGAGTCAGGAGGCCATCCGCATCACCATGGAGATCAACAACCACTACCACACTCCCGAGGAACTCCGCGCCCTGCTTTCCGAACTTTGGGACATCGAGGTGCCAGAGAGCGTAGGCCTGTTCCCACCCTTCAATACCGACTGCGGCAAGAATACCGAGGTGGGCGAACGGACGTTCATCAACAGCGGTTGCAAGTTTCAGGATCAAGGCGGCATACGCATCGGCTGCGACTGTCTCATCGGGCATAACGCCACCCTATGCACCATCAATCACAACCTTGATCCCGACCATCGTGGCGACATGACATTCAAGCCCATCGTCATCGAGGACAAGGTGTGGCTCGGTGCCAACGTCACCATCCTGCCAGGCGTCACCATTGGCGAGGGGGCCATCGTTGCCGCCGGAGCTGTAGTGACCAAGGACGTTGCACCCCGAACCGTTGTGGGTGGTGTGCCGGCAAGGGAGATTAGGTGCATCTAAATCGTAAATATAAATGAAAGACAATTATTTCAACACCATACAGCAGTTCAACGACTTCAACGGATGTGAGACATTGCATCCGCTGGTGAGCGTTGTGCATGTCGATAGCACCGACCACATCACAGAGACATTCGACCACTATGGCCTCTACGCCATTTACCTAAAGGAGAACAAAGGTTGTAAACTCTCATACGGTCGCACACCTTACGACTTCGACGAGATGACCGTGACAAGCTTCGCCCCTGGGCAGACGGTAAAGGTAGAGCTGGTGGATGTGCCTAAAGGAGGACACGTAGATGAATGCGGCAATATCTATGCAGCTGACGGAAAGGTCGTTGGCTCTACATTTGCCAAGTTCACGGCACTGGTGTTCCATCCTGATTTTCTCAATCGCACTTCGTTGGGAAGAAATCTCAGTCGCTATGAGTTCTTCGACTACACCTCGTCTGAAGCCTTGCATCTTTCTGCGCAGGAAGTGGAGATCTTCCGCGGTGTACTATCGATGATAGAGCAGGAGCTTCATCACCCTATCGACAAGCACACCCGTGAACTCATCGTCTCAAACATCGAGCTGCTTCTCAATTATCTACTCCGCTTCTACGACCGTCAGTTCATCACCCGTGAGGAGATAAATCACAGCGTAGTGAAGAAATTCCTCTCCCTTCTCGATGATTACATCTCAGATAAGGCAGAACGTGAGGGCTTACCAACCGTAGCCTACTTTGCCGACAAATGTTGTCTCTCCACTGGCTATTTCGGTACATTGGTAAAGACCGAGACAGGGCGAACAGCCAAAGACTTGATCAATGACAGAATCATGGGTAAAGCAAAGGAACTTCTTGCATCAGATACTCTATCTGTAACTCAAATCAGCCAACGCCTTGGTTTTGAATACCCACAACACTTCGTCCGCTTCTTCAAAGCTATGACAGGAAAGACTCCTACACAATGGAGAGCGGCATAATTAACAAGAATATCACATGAAGAATTATATTTCACATCTTTATATAGTTATCATGTCTTTCTTCATGATGGCTTGTCAGAGCGACGAGGCAAATGCAATGCCTCCAGCAAACAATAATTCATCCAATGGCGACAGTAAGACATTGGTAGTCTATTACAGCTACACAAACAACTGTCGCGACATCGTCACAACATTGACCAGCCAGATCTCCGCTGATGTATTGGAAGTCCAGCCTGCAGAGAAGGGCTTGCACTATGAAGCAAACGGCTATGCCCTAGGCACGCAGTTGCTGAACGCCATCAAAGCCAATCCGAACGATGCAAGCAGCTATCCTGCCATTGATCCAGTAACGACTTCTCTTGACAATTACAACACCATCATTATCGTCACTCCGCTTTGGTGGAGCCAGATGGCAGCCATCATGCAATCGTACCTCTTCAGCAACGGCAGTCAGATGGCAAACAAGAACATTGGCCTTATCGTTTCAAGCTCCAGCAGCGGCATCAGCGGAGTCGTTTCCGACTGTAAGCGACTCGTTCCTGACGGCAAGTACTTCAGCCAGAACCTCTGGATAAGCGATTCCAACCGTTCTCGCCGTAGCTCATTGATAGCGGATTGGCTCACTACCATCAATTACAATTCCGTAACCGCCATCAGCGAAGTGAAGTCGGCAAATAAAGTATCGGCACGAATCTATGATGTAAACGGCAGATTATTAGCAAAAGAACCATCTGCAGGATTGTATATAAAAGAAGGTAAGAAGATTGTAAGATGAAGAGATTTCTTTCCTTCATTCTGCTCTTTGCTTCACTATCCGCTATGGCACAGCAGGTTATCGACACTCATGCACACATGATTCCGCAATCGTATCTCGATTGCCTGACGAAGCATGATGCCTTGCTTGATGAGGATTTTCCCATCCCACATTGGAACATTGATGAGCATCTGCGGTTTATGGACGAGGCGGTAATTGCGTGTTCGATACTTACCTTGCCAGCTCCGCAACCTTGGTTTGAAGACAATGAGGAGAGTGCCAGATTGATTCGTCAGGTGAACGAAGAGATGGCGGCGGTGAAGGCTGAGCACAAAGGGCGATTCCTATTCTGTGCCGCCTTGCCTTTGCCCGATGTGGATGCTGCCATTCGTGAGGCAATCTATGCGCTCGACACGCTTCATGCCGATGGCGTGAAACTCGCTTCAAATAGCCGAGGACTTTACCTTGTGATCCTGCTCTTGACCCATTGATGGAGGTGTTGAACGAACGTGGAGCGGTCATCATCACCCATCCACATAAACCAACTTCCAACAACGAAACGCTCACCTCGGTCGTGCCATTGGCATCGTATGAATACCTTGCCAAAACGACTCGTGCCATACTCAACATGGTGGGTCACAATGTCATGGTGCGCTACCCACGGTTGAAGGTCGTAGTGCCTCATTGCGGTTCGTTCCTGCCATTGGCTGTGCCACGAATGCAAAGTTTGATGCCGGTGATGAATGGCGTGGGGTATTTGCAGGGAGTCGATATTAAGCAGAACCTCCAGGCGTTGTACTACGACCTTGCAGGAGCTGCGACACCCGAAACCATCCGCGAATTGCTCACCATCACCTCGCCCTCACATCTGCTCTACGGCACGGATTATCCATACGCCAAAGCACCTGTCCTCGTGAAGAATCTTTCTGCATTGAAACAGAACCTTGCCGACATCGTACTGGATGACGTAGAGAATATTTTGTACAAAAATGCACTCCAACTATTTGAAAAATGAAGAAAATCATCACCTTTCTGTTGCTCCTGTTCAGTATCACTGTTCAAGCGCAGACATTAACCAAAATTGACAGCACAATGATAGTAAGAATCAGCGAAATAGAGGTCTATCCCGAATACCTCACGGATTATCTGGAGTTTGCCCATAATGTAGGCGCAACATCAGTAAAGGAAGAGCCGGGCGTCATCTGCATCTATCCCATGCAGCAGCTCCGCAACGACTGTCAGATTCGCATCCTCGAAATCTACGCATCGCAGGAAGCGTATCAGCACCACATCAAAACCGAGCATTTTCAAACCTACAAGCAAGGAACGCTCCACATGGTAAAGAGCCTTGACCTTGTGGACATGC
>JAKSLM010000008.1 GCA_024401225.1 Bacteroidaceae bacterium
AGGTAACAAATACATTAAAAATGATAAGTGTATTAGTCAAATAAAGAATTAAATTCCGCAAAGACTTCGGCGACAGCTTGTAATCTCACTACCAACTACTATACAAAGAGGATGTGCCACATTGCTGACACATCCTCTTTTATGTTTCTTGCGATTTACTTTCGACCGAAGTCGGCTGGTATCTCGCCCCACTTTTCCGTAGGCCACTTTATGATTGGGTTTTGCCACGAGTTGCTGCGAAGCCACGTTTCGGCTCGAGCTATCATCCGGTACAGTTCCTCTGTGCGCTCATCGTGTGCCAGGGTGGTCTTGCATTGCTTCTTTCTCACCCACAACTGGGCATTCACGCTGTCGGAGTAGATAGGCATGGTGTACAATCCCTTTTGTTTCAGGAGAGCGAGACCATGTACTATGGCAAGAAACTCGCCGATGTTGTTTGTTCCATATACAGGACCGAAATGGAATATCTCCTTGCCTGTGCGCAGGTATACGCCTCGGTATTCCATCTGCCCAGGATTGCCAGAGCAAGCTGCATCGACCGCAATAGCCTCAACGATGGCATCAGGTGGCAATGGACGCACAACTGGAGCTGCAGGCTTTGGGGCTTCCTCCATCTTGGCATGCTGCCTCTCCTCTTGCTTGCGGACTTCCTCTGCACGAGCAGCCTCAACCTCCTTGAGCAGTTTGTCGTCCTCATCCTTGGCTTTCCATGCCTCATATCCCATCTCGAAGGCATCCTCTGCCTCCTCCTCGGTCTTGAATGCCTTGTACTTGGCATTCGAATAGCCCTTCACCGCTTCCTGGCATGCTTCCCACGATGTGTACACACCGTCTTCAGCACCATCCCATACTACGTAATATTTCTGCTTTGCCACTTTTGTAATTGTTATTAATGGATTCCATCAGGCGTACCAGGCTTATTAACCCCATGGACCTTATTAGACTTATTGGACTTACTAACCTTATTAGACTCACAGCCCCTTTCATGCTCACTTTGCCATCTCTATGCATATCTCATCCTCGATGCCCTTTCCGATGGACGAGGCGGAGAGGTCGCCAACCATGATGGAGAACGCCAGTTCGTGACCGTTGGAGGCTGTAAGATAGCCAGCCAGGGTTGACACTCCATTGATGGTACCAGTCTTTGCGCGTACATTCTGATAGGCACGTGAGGACTTCATGCGGCTCGAGAGTGTACCATCTATGCCTGCTATAGGCAGACTCTCGTAGAGTGGCTGGTAGATCTCCGCTGCACGGAAGGCGTACTTCAGCACCTCGACTTCGAGTTCGGGAGTAGAGCGGTTGGAATGCGACAATCCGCTGCCATCATAGATCAGATAATGATCGGGATTGCCCTCTGTGCGGAGTATCATCCGTCGCACGGCATCCTTGCAAGCATCATAGGTCCACACTTCTGGTTGCTTCTGGCGCGAGAGGCTGAGAAGCATTGATTCTGCATAGAAGTTATCGCTTCGTTTCATCATGGTAGGCAGCACCTTGTCCATCGGCGAACTGATAGTCATCAGGTGCTTACGCCTTGAAGCAATGCTGTCAGCCATGATCACATCGTAAGGCTGGGACGAGGAGAAGCGAATGCTATCCGCCTTCAGCAACTGGTAGATGGATGATACAAAGTACTGTTCCGGATGCTTGATTCTCGACTGCTTGAATGCAGGCACCTGCATCACACGCTTTGCACGGCGTCCACGACCTACGGTGACCATGACAGGATCACGAGGCACGTGTGAGTCGGTCAGTCCCTTATTGTAGGTGAGCGGAGTGATGAAGTACTCCTCGCTCGCAGGCACATTGTCCCATGTCCACTGATGCTGGCGGAGCAGATGCGGTTTCAAGGGGACGAGCGCCTGTATGCGTCCATCGATTGAGTCGGCACCCATCGAGTGTATGGTGTCGGCTATAGCACGCACATCGCTAAACGTGAGCGAAGGGTCGAACCCGCCCTCCACATAGATGTCGCCCTTGAAGTATCGACGCCCAAGGCTGTCAGTCATCATCTCGCCATCGGTCGTTACGTTGGTATCGAAGGTGTAATCCATGCCGAGGGTGGACAGCGCCGTAGTAGCCACGAAGAGCTTCTGGGTGCTTGCTGGCTTCATCATGCGCTGAGCATTGTAGGAGTAGATGACAGAGTCGGCCGAGAGGTCGTAGACGAGGCATCCCAGCGTATACTTGTATTCCACCGTGCGAGTCACACGACGGCGGCTTCGGCTGCTCACACGCGATGACACACGTGCAAAGCGGCGGCGGTTGACCACCGAGTCGAGCCTTTGCTGAAAGTGGTATACCCATCGCTGCTCGGGCGTCATGTTGAGTGTGTCGACCTCAGGATGCAGGAGTGAATCAATCTGCATCTCGATCAGCGAATCGAGCACAATATCCTCTTCCTGAGCAAAGATGCCCAGTGTGAATAGTATTGATGTCAGTATTACTAATGTTCGTTTCAAATCGTGTATTATTGTATTTCAAACTTATGAATCTCTTGTCCTCGCGAACCTACCACAAACTGATTGCCTACCACTACAGGTGAGCTCTCAAAGTTGTTGACCATGTGTTCGCAGAATAGGATCTCGCCCGTCTTACCATCGATGAGATAGGCAAATCCGCTCGAATCGCCTGCGAAGATGTACTGCTTGCCTGATTCGTTTAGGAAACCTACAGGCGACGACCAAGCGAAGGTCTTCAGGCGTACCTTATATATAATATCTCCGGTCTGCTTATCGAATGCCACGAAATCGGCCTTGTTAGGAGTCTCAAACTGGCAGATATTGGCAAATATCATGCCTTCGCAGTCGCCCTTTCCAAGCAATGGAGTGCAGTACAAGCCACCATCGAAGTGCTTTCCGCCCAGGTTGAGCTTCTCGCAGCTGAGCTTATCCTCCCATACCACTTCACCTGTGAGGCCATTGAGTTTGAGAAAGTGGCAATAGCCCGATAAGCCCTGGCGGTCCACCTCGCATCCAGTATAGAGATACGGTACATCATCAATCACCTCGCAGACTATGCTGCCATCGATGTCATCATGATTGTCATAATGCCATATTGGCTTCAGCGTATTGAGATCGATGCAGAGTATGTCGCCATGGTTCGTTCCGAAGAATCCGTAGTTCTTGTACACGCAGAGGCTGTTCTCCACTCCTGCAGCACCATCGCCCTTAGCGCGGAATCGCAATGTAGAGTGCTTGATCAGTTCGCCCTCCTTGACAAGGAACTTATAGATGGTACCGTTCTCGCCTGGCCAGAAGAGGAATTGTCCCACCCTGACAGGCGAAGAGTCGAAGGCACACCAGCGCACCCATGCGTTTGCATCACGACCCGAATAGTAGAATATATCGTGCTTGAACAGGTTGATGCCCAACTGGCTCATAGGATCGACCTTTGGAATGCCTTGTCCTACATACAGATTGCCATTGAGCGATGGGTCAAGGCTGATGCTTCCCTTGATAGGGTTTGTCACATCGATTGGAGTGCGTGATGCTTTTCCTGTCTGGAAATTGATGAAGTACACATTGCCGCACAGCGAACCGACCATGATTTCCTCTGCTGCGAAGTCAGCGGTAAGAGCTGGTGACTCAGCCTTGAACCGGGCCATCTGCTTGTCTGTCCACTTCACATACACAGGTTCGCCGGTCCATCCCGAACCTCCGCCCCATGTTCCCATAGACGTATGTGTACCATCGAAGTCGGTCTTGAATACCCACTTCTGCACTATCTTGGTTGGAGTGCCTTTCACCTGGCCTCCGAAGTTGGCATCGCGAAGCGTATTGCCTCGGAAGGTAAACACGCCCGGAGTCTCCAGATACACGTTCTTCATGTCGTCCAGCACACCTGATGTAGCCGTATCGAACACAGTTATGCTATAGTCAATCTCGCTTACCGATGGCAACTGATCCACAGGCAGGGGAGTCTTGGCTATACGCTCAGCTTCAAGTACTGCCTCGATGGAATCGGAATCGACCACAACACCATCATCGGCTTTGGTCACCATGCCTCCGCATGATGCAAGCAGCATGCTGATACATGCTACCAAAAGGGCCGGAACAAGAATTACCTTTTTCACTTTCTCTTTGATCTTATTTATTTCACTATCTGTCTATGTTGCTGGCGGGCATATTCCTTCGCAGCCTTCGCCACAGCATCCTTTGTTGTCTCTGTAAAATACGTATCCTGGAATCTCTGCCAGATGTACTCCACCGCCATGGATGAAGGATGGATGAGGTCGTCGGCATAGAAGCGGTAGTCGCGCAACTCGTCCATCATGATTTCGTACGATGGGAAATAGGATGCCTGCTCACCGTTTGATACGATATCATCAACGGCTTGCAGGAGTATGCCTTTTGATATCTGGTTGATGTGCATACCATCGCGCTTGTGTCGAATAGGACTAACCGTAAATATCACCTTGAGCTTCGGATTAATGCTGCCCAATAGTTGCAGCAGCATCTGCCACTGGTCTGCAATGTCATAGGCCGAAAGGCGCTGGCGATCAAATAGAGCATCGGGCTGCTTATGGCAGTTGGCCACAAGCATTCCACTATCCTTGAGCCTATAGATGATGCTTGTACCGAGCGTGACGATAAGTACATCAGCTTCCCGCAGGAAGTCGCTCACCTTAAGCATCGTAGCGTTGGCACGCTCTATCAGTTCGTCGCGCGACTCAGACGAGAAGCGCGAATGGTGCATCCACGAGTGCCAACGCTGTGTGGTGGCATCGAGGATGAGTTCGGGCGAGTCGGCCGAATATTCACGCTCGCTGATGGAACGCAGCAGCATGGCTGCGATACTGGCTGGATTGTAAAGCGTTCCGAAAGGATTGACCATAGCATCAAATCCGCTACGCACCAGATGTGCTCCTACCTCGTCGGCAAAGCACGATCCTATCAGCAGCACCTTATCCGAGTGCTTTATGTCCCACTTCGAGCGTGGAATGTCAACCTTTGTCTGAAACTGTATCATGAGCGTAACCATTTTTTAAGGGAGTACCTAGATGGATAATCAAAGGGTCAGACCCCTTGATTATCCATTTTCGGTCTAAACCTTTCCCTTTACAATCCTCTTTATATCATTGAGCTTATTGAGTGCCTCAAGCGGAGTGAGTGCATTGATGTCGAGATTGAGTATCTCATCGCGTATCTGGCAAAGCACAGGGTCGTCGAGTTGGAAGAAACTGAGCTGACTGGCCGATGCTGCTGCGATGTTTTGTGTCTGAGGGCGCGATATTCCATCGCCCGAGTTGTTCTTCTCAAGTTCGGTAAGCACTTGTTCAGCACGTTTCACAATCGATGGCGCCATACCGGCTATCTTTGCCACATGGATACCGAACGAGTGTTCGCTGCCTCCAGGCACCAGTTTGCGCATGAAGATCACCTTGCCATCCACCTCGCGCACCGATACGTTGTAGTTCTTTACCCTCTGCAGGCTCTTCTCCATCTCGTTGAGTTCGTGGTAGTGAGTAGCAAAGAGTGTGCGCGCATGGGCCTTGCGATTCTCGTGTATGTGCTCTACGATGCTCCACGCTATCGAGATGCCATCGTAGGTCGAAGTGCCTCGTCCCAATTCGTCAAACAGTACCAGGCTTCGTTCCGAGATATTATTAAGGATGGATGCAGCCTCGTTCATCTCCACCATGAAGGTCGATTCGCCCACGGAGATGTTGTCGCTTGCTCCCACTCGGGTGAAGATCTTATCGCACACTCCAACCCTTGCGCTATCGGCAGGAACGAACGATCCCATCTGTGCCAGGAGCACTATGAGCGCAGTCTGGCGAAGCAAGGCCGACTTACCCGCCATGTTAGGACCGGTGAGGATGATGATCTGCTGCTTGTCGTTGTCGAGATAGATGTCGTTTGGCACATATTTCTCGCCTATAGGCATCTGCTGCTCTATGACCGGATGGCGTCCCTGCTTGATGTCGAGCACCATGCTTTCATCCACCACAGGGCGATTGTACCTGTATTCCTTGGCTATCATGGCAAACGACAGGAGCACATCGAGCTGAGCTATGAGCTGGGAGTCGAGCTGCAGCTGAGTTATGAAGTCCATTGCATAGGTTGCCAGTTCGTTGTAGAGGCGAGTCTCGAGTGCGAGTATCTTGTCCTGTGCTCCGAGTATCTTGTCTTCGTATTCCTTAAGTTCCTGAGTGATGTAGCGCTCGGCCTGTGTGAGCGTCTGCTTTCTTATCCACTCTGGAGGCACAAGGTCCTTATACGTGTTGCGGACTTCCATGTAGTAGCCAAACACGTTGTTGAAACCGATCTTCAGACTCTGTATGCCCGTAGCCTCACTCTCCCTCTGCTGGATGGTCAGCAGGTAGTCCTTGCCTCTGAAGGCTATGTTGCGAAGTTCGTCAAGCTCTTCATTCACTCCATCGGCTATCACGCCACCCTTGTTCACGAGTGTAGGTGGGTTCTGAGCCAGTTCGTGCTCTATCCTGTCGCGCAAGGCTACACATGCATCAAGGCGTTCACCAAACATTCGCAGGCTTTCGTTGTCCGTCTGCAAACAGAGGTTCTTGATTGGTTCGATGGCTTTCAACGCCACTTTCAACTGCGCCATGTCGCGAGGCGATACACGCTGCACAGCCACCTTCGAGCAGATACGTTCCAAGTCGCCTATCTGCTGCAGTAGTTCTTCGATCGAGTCGCGGAACTCTGGTTCGCGGAAGAAGTATTCCACCACATCCTGGCGTTCCTGTATTGGTTTGACATCCTTCAATGGGAACACAATCCATCGGCGCAGCATGCGGCCTCCCATCGGACTCACGGTCTTATCGATGGTGGAAAGCAGGCTGTTGCCTCCTTCGTTCATCGAACCAAGCAGTTCGAGCGAACGTATGGTGAACTTATCCAGGCGCACGTACTTATTTTCTTCTATGCGCTGGATGTTGCGGATGTGCGATATGTGAGTATGCTGAGTCTGTTCGAGGTAGTACAGTATGGCGCCTGCAGCAATGATGCCATTGTGCAGGTGATCGATGCCATAGCCCTTCAGGTTCTTCACTCCGAAATGAGTGAGCAGCTTCTTTCGGCCCGTCTCGTCGGTGAAGATCCAGTCGTCCATCTCGAACGTAAAGAACTTGGCACCGAAGTTGCCTTCAAACATCATTCGCCTGCCTCTCTCATACAGTACCTCCTTTGGCGAAAAGTTGGTGAGAAGCTTATCGACATAGTCGGTCGTACCCTCTGCCGTGAGGAACTCACCGGTCGAGATGTCAAGCAAAGCTATACCGCATGCCGACTTGCCAAAATGAATGGCAGCAAGAAAGTTGTTCTCCTTATGGTTGAGCACCGTATCCTCAAGAGCCACACCAGGAGTCACAAGCTCCGTGATGCCACGCTTCACCAGCTTCTTTGTCAGCTTCGGATCCTCCAGCTGGTCACATATTGCCACACGCTTGCCTGCACGGATGAGCTTTGGCAGATAGGTATCCAATGCATGATGCGGAAATCCAGCCATAGCCGTACCGCTTGCCGAAGTGCCAGCCACGCTGCTACGCTTGGTAAGCGTGATGCCCAGTATGTCGGCAGCCACGCCGGCATCCTCATTGTATGTCTCATAGAAATCACCGCAACGAAACAGCAGCAAAGCATCCGGATGCTTCGCCTTCAGATCGTAAAACTGCCTCATCATCGGGGTGAGTTCATCTTTCTTTGCCATAAGCAGGTATAGAAGATTATGTTTGTATATTTCTTTTTGGTTAGTAATGAGACTGCAAAGATAGTGAATTATTGTGAATTAAGAATTATAATTTGCGAATTATTAGTTAAGATTTACAAATAATGAATTATCATTTTCGATTTATGAATTATATATTATGAATTATTTCTTACCTTTGCATCGTTTTTCACGACAATGAAGCAATACATACGTTACATACTCATTACCATCGGCTTTCTGGCATCCATCCCCACACATGCACAAGTAGTTGCAAGCCTGGAAAACGACCGAGCCATGACTGGCGACCCGATATTCTCACACTATGTGGAATATACGGGCATGGTGATGTATGATGGCGAACTGATCCCAAGCTTCAGGATGGCAGACGTCTACTGCTTCAAGAAACTCGTATTCAAGAATGCCCGCGAGGCAAAGAAATACTATAAGATAGCCACCAACATCAAGAAGGTCTACCCTATAGCATGCGAGATAAAGCGTACGGTCGACAAGACCATCGCCCACCTCGACAGCCTACCAACCAAGAAGGAGAAAGATGCCTTCATGAAGAAAGCAGAAAAGGAACTCATGGCAGCCTATAAGCCACGACTCAAGAAGCTCACCTTCTCGCAAGGCAAACTGCTCATCAAGCTTGTCGACCGTCAATGCGACATGACAAGCTACCAGCTTATCAAGACCTACATGGGAGGATTCAAGGCCGGCTTCTACAACGCCTTCGCATCCATCTTCGGAGCCAGTCTGAAGAAGGAATACGATGCCGAATGCGACGACCGCCTCACCGAGAGAGCCATACTGCTCATCGAAAGCGGTCAGCTCTAACAACAGAACATTTATGAAGTAGGTGATAAAAATTAGTTTAGATGGGAAGAAAACTCAACATACTCGAGATGGGGCGCATGAACGTTGAAGAATTCAAGCGTTCGGACAAGATGCCTCTGGTCGTTGTGCTCGACGATGTGCGATCCATGTACAACGTAGGCAGCGTGTTCCGCACCGCCGACGCCTTCCGAGTATCATCCATCTGCCTCTGCGGCATCACAGCCCAGCCACCTCATCCAGAGATTCACAAGACAGCACTCGGCGCAGAAGACACCGTCGACTGGCAGCACTACCCTGACACCATGTCGGCAGTCGAAGCCCTTCACACCCAAGGCTACTACATCTTCAGCATCGAGCAATGCGAAGGTTCCACCATGCTACAGCACCTCCCCGACACCATCAGCCGCCTGCGCAGCGAACAGCACATCGAGCGTTTCGCCATCATCATGGGCAACGAAGTCAAAGGTGTGAAGCAAGAGGTCGTCAACGCATCCGATGCCTGCCTTGAGATTCCCCAGTTTGGCACCAAGCACTCCCTCAATGTCAGCACCACCGCCGGCATGGTGATCTGGGAATTTGCAAAACTCCTTATCGTGTAGCCCACACCCCTCTTACTCGAACACATCAATCCTCTTACTCAAACACAACAAACTCCTTGCAAGAACATCGCAAAGTCCTTGCAAGGATTTCACTATTTCCTTGCAAGGATTTCGTCATCTCCTTGCAAGGACTTTCTCCACACCCTACCCACATCCACAAAAACAAGTTTCATCCCAAAACATGCCAACACCCTACTAAAATCCCCCAACCATCTGATATCATTCACATTATCCCAGTAGGGAGTTTCCGCATCACCCTACTATCTATCTACTACCACCCTACTATCGTCACTTCCTCCACACAATCAAGGTGCCAAACAAAATAGTAGAGTGTTTGTAGGGTGTTAGTAGAGTGTTCAACAAACACCCTACTAATCTATTCCTCGCCATTTCAACGAGTTGCACAAGATTAGTAGGGTGTTGGCACTTTTTGACACAAAACCTATTTATTTTCTCCTAAAGAGACCCAAGGCATACTTGCTACTTGATATGTGTAGTAGTGGCTATTGAGATGTTCTATCAACACTTGCAATGCAGTCTTAGTTTCCGAATTTCCACCCTCTCCTTGAATTGTTGTGCTAGGTAAGCTACCTACATAGCTCTTTATGGCTTCCGGTATCTCATATTTATCCTTTGCCCACTTCATTATAGCTCCATTAAGAGTTGTTACATCAGGATTGTCTGTATCTGTGGTACTTCCAACGAAATTCTGATTTCGCATCTCCTGAGTTGTCTTACCTGTGGCAGTCATTGAAGTTCCCGTACCACTCGGTGTAAGCAAGTCAGAGCAATAGAAATCGTAAGCACCAGCAGTACCTGAGACAACGGTACCTCCAATATTGGCCATGGTAGGATTGGTAATCTTAATAGCCGTATATGCGCCAGCAAGGATTCCCTGATTATTACCAATCAACCCTCCTACGGATGTAGCATTAGAAGGGTCAAACTCTCCTAAAGCATAGACACCCACGATAACACCTTTGTTTGTGCCACAAAATGCACCAACCGTTCCCGACGATGCCATCGTGAAAGGTGTATCATTCGGACTTGTCACCTTCGATGCACAGATGATGCCATTGTTCTCCTCAGCATAAGCACCTTTACCATCGGTGATACCAAGCACTTCCTCCAATAGTAACTGCTCGATGTGAGCGTTAGGACCTATATTGACGAATAGCGGTTTGCCATAGAGGTGGCGTATGAAACGCATCTCGCCAATGATATTGCCGTTGAATGCCCGAGTACTTGTTCCTATTCCAGGCCACACCATTCCTTTTTCGGTCACTTCAATCGACTTCTGCAGATAGAAGTCTGCATCCATACGGATGTATTGGCCAGTGAAATCATGCTGAGCCTCGTTCACCTCCTTTGCAAACGAAGCAAACTGAGCAGCAGTCTTAATGACATAAGGCGCTTCTTCTGTACCCGTATTGCCATAGATGTCCTTTAGAACATCATTGGCATCTTTGTACAACCATGTTGCATTATCAACCGTAATGGTTATGTCCTTATTATTAACATCTTTCGTTTGTGTCGAATAGGTCGCCTTATCATAGTCTGACGATGAAAGGAAAGCCTCACCTTTCTTGAGCGAACCATCGTCAGGCGTAGCAGCAAACTGCCAGGTCATGTACTCTGCACCGATGGTCATCTGTTCATTCTTATGGTTCAACGAAATCTTCAGGGTAGTACACCATCCTGCACGGAATTCAATATTCTGTGTTGTTGGCATGGTTGCTGCATACTTATGGTTTTTCATCACCGTTTCAGGATGCATAGGGTCTGGATACGTCACATTGAACGAGAACTCCAATCCACCACTTGCTGTGTGAGGCACTGCCAAAGCATAGAATGTGAATGTCTTGTTTGCGCCATCACCTTCACCTGCAGGTACAGGTAGCCACAAGTGTACATCCTTCGTCTGATTCCATGCTGGAGGTGTTTTGCCATCTCCCCAACTGATATCATTCAACGCTGTTTGGTCGGACTCCGTAAGACCAACCGTCCTATTGTTCGTCATATCCCACTTATACATAGTAGGCATATTCTTCAGTATCATGTCCGATACCGTTGTCATTCGGTCCTTGGCATTTACGCCAAATCCGCTGATATTAACTATAACTCGCACCAATGCCAAACCATGATGATACACAATATTCGCAACGGCGTTATCGGCAACCTTATTATCCGCCCAAGTCAGCAAGATGTCATCAGCCTTGATAAGGTTGTTGCCATCCTCTGTGTTGTTATAATCGATGATGGCAGGTGTAGATTCTCCTTCCACTGTAGCCGGAGGTATCGTAGTCACAGTCGGATCGCCTATCGAACCATAATATGCTAAGCCCGACTTATTCCAGTCGAATGTAGCAGGAGCCGTTACCGTTGGACACGAATATCCAATGAACTCGTGACCATTGCTTGCATCACTCCAATATATCTTTTCAGGATTCTTGGGCTGTGTTTCTGCAGTCTGTCCTTTACCTTTATCACGAGTCCACGAACCTTGAGACTGCATATTATATACCAATCCTGTATAAGAGAACACAGGAATAGGATGGTTCTTACGCCTGATGGTGGTAAAGACCATCTGGTCGCCCGCCTCCATATCTATAGTTCGGCCTTTTGAAGCCTTGGTCTCAAATCCTCTACCGATGAGGTCTTTCAGACGTACGGTATCAATAGTAGTCCCATTTGTTCCTCCACTATACGCACCACGCGTAAGCGTTTCACTACTTGCTAAAGAGGTATTAATAGCCGTCAATTCCACACCATCCAAAGGGACAGACGCATCGTTGGCCACATCATCGGAACAGCCCGTCAGCAGCCCGACGCACAGTAATAATATGCCTATATATAATATATGCTTCATCATTTGTACTATTAAGTGTTAGAATCTTCATTGCCAGAGTCACCTGCGTCACCCGTATCAGTCTGGGGACCTGCAATCTTCAGCACCATCTTATAGTTCTTGCCTTCAGCAAACTCGGTTCTCTGCATCTTCACCTTGTATCGCTTCTCACCATCTCGTAACCAGAAGGTAGCTTTGTAGTCATCGCTGGTTTTACCATCCTCAATATTTGCATCAAGCTTGCATGGGGGAACGATAAGAAGGTATTTATGGTTTCCAATATAATGGGCAGTATAGGTCCCTGTATTTGGAATAGTGCCCCAACGAGTACTATTTCTATCACCACCTGCCACAGCATCTGCGTTACCTGTACAACTTGGGTTGCCTGTCATACTCCATGTTTTTGCGCGCTTTTCCTCATCTCTTATCACTGCAACTCCGATCACCTTTCCATGATTGTCATACGAACACGAAGCCTTTTGGTAATAACCAAAGTTAGAGTTTACCTTGCTGGCATCGGCATAGTAATCACCTACTATTACCTCCTGTTGGTCGATATCCGGCATTCTTTCGAGTGTAAGAACCGCATTATTGGAGATTGTAACCTCTGGATCTTCCGACTGTACCTCAATCTCCAGACGTGCCATCTTATGCTGGAACCCTAAGTGTATGTTCCAAGCACCTGTCTGCATATAGGTCTGTGCCCACATCAGGTCGCTTGCCAGATAGTTTTCTTCTTTTGTCTGATCGGCATGGAATACATTGCAGTACTGATCAATGATGGAATAAGTAGGTGCCGTTGCAGATCCACCCGTCTGCCCCATAAACAGTTTCTCCTCCGTCCATGTGATGGCAGTAAACACGTATGGAGTCTGCTGTGCCTCATAGTAGCTGGCAAAGTTTGGACTGCCTCGGTAAGAATAAGTTCCATCGATATCAAATCCAAAAGATGATGGCACCGGACTCCAGCTTGAACCATCCCTATACAGCAAGAAGAAACCATCGCTGCTGTTACCATCCGATGATTCGCCACGTTGTGTACCAGAAACAAAAGGGCAAGTGATCTTCAATCGGATAAGGTCTTTATTTTGGAAACCTTTTCCGTCCAAAGTAGCACGAGTCATAGCCGAGGGAGTGAACTCCGATGGATCATTGTCATACACCACCTCGTAGTCCTCCACTTCGCTATAAATCACAGCCTCCTTCCGCGTTACACTATCATCAGGCGTGACACCATTGTTGGCATCACAGGCTGCAAGAATAATCGCTGTCAGTAAGTAAATTATTTTTTTCATCAGTTGTTCTGTTCTGTTGGGTCAATCTTTGTATAATCTAATCCTGTGCCATCTCCTGTCTTGGCTTCTCCTGAAACCAATTCTGGGTAGAGGTGCTTGTAACCTACATTATTTATTATATAATGAGCGTTGCACTTATGATCCTTTGCCACATCGCGTGTATTATACTGATAGATGGCGTAGTTCATTGCCTTCCAAGGAGCAAGTCCATAGAATTCGTTGAACTGATTTGTATTTTCCTTCAGCGAACCAAAAGGCACATTGTCTGGCAACAACTGATCATTCTTTGCCTTTAGTATGCCCGAACGCCTGCCACGAATATATTCCAAAGCAGAATAGTCATCGATGATGTTGCTTACAGCATTCGTACCCGAAGACAGTTCTGTATCATAAAAGTTGCAATGGAATCGCTCCCATTCTGGTTTTTTGAGCATTCCCATACTCTTCTTTTGGGTAGCAAGAGAAATCTGGGGTGTAAAGAACTTATTATTACTATCAGCATATGAGCCAAGCAATGCACCTGTGTGTGCTGCTATACCCGCAGCAGCTTGCATACATCCCATCATGTAAAGGTTGTCGGCAGTACCCACAAGTGCGCCACCTGCATCGCCTACATGAATGCAACCTACCACATACGAAGGTTCCAGGCCGTATGTACTTTCCGTCTGTCCCAAAAGACTATTTGCTATACTATTGCCTGTGCTGTTTGCCTTGATTGAGACACCCACAATCACATTTCCACGTATGCCCTGATTGACCAAACCGAACTTATGAGTTGTCTCAACACGCAGATTGCGTATAGCAGCACCACTAATACAGTTGAACAGATACTCACCACTAACATTTATATTGTAGAGTTTATACATCTGTCCGTCAAAATAGCCACGGAAAGGATTGTTTTCAGAAGAGCCAATGGTAGAAATCTCCCAATCATAGAGATTAATATCATTGTCCAGATACACGGGGAAATGCGCATCCAACTGCTCGTTATAGAAAGAATATGCTCCAGGTAGGAATTGCTCCTGAGAGTGAGCCGGTGTATCACCATCTTTTGGATAATATGCCTGATAGAAGATGTATCCAGCCGCCTCTGCCTTCGCTTTAGTCACCCATGTGGTATCGCCTCTGGTTGTACGTGTCTTGTCATACCACCAATAGTAAAGGTCTTCATTCGTCACCGGGTGTCCTTCAGCATCAACTTTGTCTGGATTAGGCTTGTCTTTTCTGAACACGCGCGCCAATTCGATATTATTCGGATTGAAAGCAGGATCGTTCTGCTTTGCAGCTGTGCCGTTCACCAGTTTGATGAACTCCAGGAATTCCTTCTGTGTAGAGATATGGAATTCTGGTTCGAAGTCCTCAGTTCCCTTAGGTATAGCAGATGCTATAGCGCTCTTCCACCACTCATAGTCTGTTGATGCTGTTCCTATGGTAGGAATAGTCTGTGCTTGGTTTTCCCATTCGTCAGTTTCGGGATCTCCAGGTTCGTCAATCCATTCCATACGGTCATCGGCTGTGATAGTAAGCTGGTCGTAACGATAGCCCACATATAGGCGATAGCTGTATCCAGGCTGCATAACCATGCCATCAGGAAAGCGCTTCTGCGGAATCTTCTTGCCGCTTTCATCTGTCTTGTCGGTTCCGTCATCGTTCTTTTCATAGATGACGTATCCATTCTTGTCTGTAGCAACGATGTCACCGATACTGAATATGTGATAGGTGGATTCTACGCTGGAAAGATTATTACCTTCTTCATCCATATCGTATGTCGGGTTCTTCTGGTCACCATTATTGACATCATACAAGTACACACGGAAACGGGTACATGCAGGCAGAACCAGCGCCTCACCCTTTGTCTCACTCGTACTCATGTCATATGGAATAGTAATCAGATGGCAGGACGTATTCAGTACATTGAACAATGGACGCTGAGCTTTTTCATGTATATAATTTCCATCTTTCTGATTATACGTAAAGAACTTATGGTCATAGCCAGCCGCACTATTTTCAAGATCCGGATATACATACTCTTCAAGCTTATACAATGTTTCGGCAGTTGCATTATGATAGAATTCATGAGTCATGCCAACCAAATAACCGGTATTGATATCAACACCTGCAGGCATACACATTTTATTATAGACAGCCATGACGCTTTCGAGTTCTGCCTGTGCCTGTTCTTCCGTCTTGCCGGCCTCCGATACCGAATTGTCGTTTACATTAGTGTCAGCATTGTCCGCTCTCTTGTAATCAGCAATATCTGTACACATCACCACGCGCTGCAACTGGTTGCCGTTGTTGCGAGGCGAGATTACCAGGCGGCATGTGACATGTCCTAATACCAACGGAATACTTTGCGTCGGGCCAGATGTTGTCACCCAGTTTGATATACAATAGTCAGGGTAGTAGGCAAGTTTGTTAGAGCTGCTGATTGCACCAGCATAATTACTACGGCTCCAGGCACGGAAACGGATTGGCTTACCATTATCCCATGTCAAGGAGTCTTTTTCTTCCTGAACGAATTCAGTACCACCATAGTTATAGCCTTTACGTTTTGGATAAACACGCCAGTCTGTACCCAGGCTAATGCCAGAAGCAGTCTTGCTATAGAAATAATATGTACGATAGGAACGTTCGCCCCATTCGCTTCCATTCTTATACTCACGGTAGATGCGCATGAGATCCTGCTCGTTGAAGCTACCATCTTCATTCCATGTAGTACGAGTCTGGAATGGCTGCGCTATTGATGCGTTGAAGTTCACCGCCGTACCAAGCAAAGCACGCTGGTCTTCCGGCATTTGTTCAAGCCATGACGACTCATCTCCATTGCAAGAAGCAAGAAGAACGAAAAGGGACAATATGTATAATATTCGTTTCATTTACTCGTTTTATTTATATTTTGGCATATCAGGAGTATGGTTAGGTACAGCAGTTCCGTTTTCGAAGCAGTTCTGCACATTGCCCGTATAAGGACTTGGATCCTCTTTGAACAGACGCGCTCCTGTTCCTGCCACCTTCACGTTCAGTACCTCGGCGCGGTAACCTGCCACAGGTACCCATATTGTTGACTTGTTGGTTTCCTGGTGTACGTTTGCTTCCCAAACAGTGCTGTTGGTTGCACTTGGTGACTCCTGTGCAGTAGTATAATCACCATTCAATCCGCTAAACAACTGGTCAGCTCCCAAATGCCACACCGTCGTTGGACCATAGACATACAAATCCGGTTTATATTCATGGTAGTTGCCATCAGTCCCTTTCGTATAGTATGTTCCATTCTGAATTTGCAATGCAGTTCGGTACACAGGCTTATATACAGGTTGAGGATTGGACTCATTTATTTCTGTATACCCGTCTGAATAAGTTTTTTCATAACCTGGATCTCCTGGTTCTCTGCCCTCAGAGTCAGCAACGTAATGTTTTTGGTTTTCTATATCCGCAAACTCCAGCCATTCCCATTGTTCTGCCTCTCCTTTTTCCAACTTCTCATACACAGCTATAGTTGTAAATTCCTCATATTCTCCGTTTGATTTCCTGGTATACAGTTTACCGGTATAGTCAGCAGGTATGCTTTCTATCTTCTTGTAGACATTGACTTCCTCCGACCACTCATAACCACAATTTATCAAGGTAATAGTATGATCCCGTCCATCAAGATGACCAGTGAAAACAAAGTCGTGAGGAATGAGTTTTGCATCAATAGTAATGTCATCATTCAGCACAAAGTAGTCGCCATGGTGTGCGCCACCTTTGTATGCCTGCAGGAACTTCTTTATCCATTCGTCCTGATAGGTTTCATTAAAATACTGGGCATTCTCCCTCTCCTCAGGTGTTGAACTCGCATTGTAGAACTGTCCATCGGTCACACCCGAGGATGTACCTGGTATCTCAGAGAATGCATCACTTTTCTTAAATGTATACGCACGTTGCCAACTACTGCCAGCCATTGAGAGTGTGTTACCATTCTTGTTGTTCAGTCCATACCATCCGTCGTACGCAGTATCTCTGATCCACTTCTCTGCACCTGACGTGTTGTAGTCGATTGATTCACGCGATATGCGCAAGTACACCACCGTCTCCTCGTTGGCATTGAGGTCGATAGAGACACTCTTCTCATACTGCAGGTCGTTAGAAAGTACAATATCGAAATCAATATTGTTCTTCAAGGCAGCAATTGCCTTGCGCTTATCCTCATCATCGTAGTCTTTCTCGTCATACATCACATTGGCATCCGTGGTATATGTCGGACGAAGGATAATATCGTAGCAAGGCACCAAGCCATAATCAACACGGGTATAAGTGCCAGCATTGGCATGTTCTATAGCTTTTGTTTCTGCATCTGATGCATGCCCGTCAAGATACTCCTGCTTGCGAGCCTCCCAATCCTTCTTAACCTGATCCCATTTTCCATCATCCGTAGGGAAGATGGCTGCTTTAGTTCTGTTATGAGTAAATAGGATGAAGTTGCTTTCAGCTCCAGTTACAGGCGTTTCGTTTGAGTACACACTACCATGCTCTCCAAAGAAATGCGGAATGACACGAGGCACTTTTTCCTCCCATTGAGGAGTAAGCGTATGGAGCTTTGTCGTTTCATTATAATCATCCTCCACCCCTTTGAGCATCATAACGTTTCTGAACAGGATTGACGATGTCTTAGGGTTTTCTGTTGCATTTTTGAAAGTCCCATCGTCATTTTTTCCTCCACGATAACCTTTGATAGTTGCACCCGAAATGGAAGGGTCAATCAGAATATAGACAATAACATGTGCCAGACGATGGCGGAAAGGAAGCTTGATGCGTTCAACGGTAGCAGAGATGCGTGTGTTGGCCGGCATACCAAGATAACGTTCCAACAATGTAAAGTTACTTTCATCACCAGTTTCACTCAGATCGGTAGTAAGATTTGGTGCCGTACCGTTTTCCTTCTCTATATCCTCTTGCGATTTTGCCGTATTGGTTGTTCCATAGCGAATCTTTTCCGGTACATACACACCCTGGAAATAATGTGCACCATTGCCAAACCAAATGGCAGGAGTAGTCTCCGCTCCTGATGAGTTCAATGTCTTGAATGTATAGACAGCAAGACCGTTCATGACATTGTATTCTTTCTCGCTGTCGTAGGTTCCATAGTCATTTCCGTCTTCAGGAACATTATTAGCCACAAGCTTCAACTTAGCCACAGCATTGTCTGTTGACAAACCATTAACCTTTCCGTATGTGATGTCAAGGCCTGATGTCAACGGTGTCAGAAGCCAAGGCACGGTTTCTGCATCCTGCTTCGCTCCATCAGCAGCACGTGTAATCTCATACGATACGGACAATTCGTCCGTCTCAACCCCTCCTATCTGGATAGCATCTCCATCAGAGACATCGTTGAAGTTCTCGGACAGGCTGCTATTGCAGGCTGCCAGAAGAATTGTTGCTAATATGTATATGTATTGTCTTTTCATTTTACCAGTATCTCGCATGTTAGAATTCTGGGCGTAAAGAGTTGCGCTTACCTATAGACTTTTCTTCGCTGACTCCAGCAGCAGTTTCTGCCACACCTTTGCTTGTTTCCTGCCACCAGTTACCTGTATTACCTTCTGCCATACCATTCAGCAGATCATGATTGCTGTTTGAATATCTGGAAATTCCGATAATGCTGCCATGGCTCCTATTGGACATCTCGGCTGAAGTCTCATACCAACTGCTACAGTCGGTGATGGTGAGCAACGCACTTCCACCATCATAATCATTTCCTTTAGTCGTTGTGCCACCCACGATGCCTCCATAGTAGCATTTATCCCCATTGGCAGGATATTTGTCAGTGCTGGTCTTGTAGTCTTCATCTTTGACTGCACCTATAAGCGTGAAATCAGTCTTACCTCTATATTTGCATTGGGTAATGATTGCTTTGCTAGCCATTGCAACAATGCCACCTGCATACATGTTGGCAGAAGTCGATGAATAGTTGTAGTTCAGCCACATTCTGACATCTGCTTCAACCTTACAATTCTCAATGGTTGGTCTTGATGTTTCAGAACTGCTGAGTGCCCACACCACCAATCCGGCAGGTGTTGCAGCCTGAACATATGTATCTGCTGCGGATCTCACATTCACATTGCTAACCAATGCATTTCCGCCATATACTGCATAGGCAAGAGGAGCAATGGCATCGTTTGCATTGTAGGTGCCATCGTTACCCGTCGATGGCTTTGCTACTACAGGTTTATCAAGATACAATGTCAAGTCGCGTATCTCGCCCATGATGTAGTTAAAAAGCATTGGGGCTGTCGTGATGGTTGCGGTTTTGGTTCCTTCGCTTGGTTTTTCTCCGTTCCAGAGTTCAACAGTGCTATTTTCGTTGCCATCTGTGCCTGTGAGCGTGATAGTCTTGTTGTTGCCATTAAGCTTAAAGAACACATTTCCATTACTATAACTATTATAGTCATTGCTTGGCGACACAAAATTCCATGTAGCACTATTTACCGTAAAGTTATCTGAAATACGGAAAGACTGAATGTTTGTTTTGCTGTTCCACGCTCCTTCGGTCAACAATGTCTTCAACTGACTCTCACGATCAATGACAGCATCGTATTTTATAGCATACACATTGATGTTTGTGTTTTCGTCACTATTAACAGGATTTTTTGCCGTAGTAGGCCATCCATTGTTTGTCGCATTCAGTGTGTAATCTGACTGCACGCTATGGAAAATATTCTTGAAATCATTCTGACTGAGCGTAATGCCGTATTCAAATGTGTTGTTGGTGACAAGTCCAGCAGCAAGACCAACAATTCCTCCACCCTGAACGCCTGACTCTCCATCCACACTTGCATTTACAAAACATGCATCAATGATAGGACGGGTAGAAGCATCCTTATAGAGTGATTGCGCAGCTATACCACCTACATACTGAGTCTGCGAACCAGATAGAGTGCCATAAACACGCAGCGTCGAACTGCACTGCGAGATTGTTCCATAATTGACATTTACCAATCCGGATTGCGAAGCAGAAGCACTACCTGACGCATTTGTGACAATAATGCGTTCCAGGGTTCCCTCATTCTGATTAGCAATAGCAGTAGGAATTGGGGCTGTGTTCATCATTTGGAACGTACCATTTAGGATACTACCCGAAGAAGCAATCTTATCGATGAATTGAGACTTTGATGTGATGACTGCACCTGCCACGTTCAGCATAGCTTTCAATTCCAAGTTAGACCCGCCGTTGATGGTTTCCTCGCCATCTTTTACATAGTTCGGCCAGTCACCATCCTCATCAAGATCCATCTCACGAGGCTGAATGATAGCTACGGTACCAGCCTGATTGTCATCTCCCATAAGGAATTCAAGCAACTGCTTTTTGTTCTGGATAACAACAGGATCACCTGCGTTGCCATAGTCATCGCAGATAGTAGATGTTGCGGCTATAGTCCAGTCCTCCACCCAAGCAGTGATAAGTATCTTACGGCTCTCACGCGAGAGTTCGACATCAATAGTAAGATGCTTGCCCCCTGTGAGGTTGTAAGCATCCTCCCATGCTATGTATTCTGCGCTGCTTGTATCGCTTCCCTTGGTGGCATATCGATTGTCACAATCAGCAGAGAACGTAAACCTCTGACCGTTGAGTGTGATACTTGCAATTGCCATCTCCTTGTTCTCAGCATAGTTGTATGGTTCAACTATCGCATCGTAGCGAGTTGAACTCATATTGTTTTGTTCAGGCAGGTTGGCAGATGCCGGATAACTGATTTTGTATTCCCTCGACAAGGCTTTATCAATCTTGACATCATCATCTCCTCCACCATAACTATTAATGATAGTGGTAATATGGGTTGATGATGTAGAGAAGTCCAAGGCCTCACGCGGCACACCTTCGCCGGCTTTCAGCCTGACGGTAATCCATGCACGCTTATGCTGAAGGTAGAGAGGTATCTTCCTGTATTTTTCATTTCCATCACCCATCACATGCGGATCAGCAAGACGCTTATTGTCAGCATACCACTGCTTGCTGGTGCGATAGTTAAACTCACCAAGCTTATATTCACCATAATAACCATCAACACCGGTCTTGCTATCATCCCATAAAGGAACATAACCATATCCCTCAAGCTTATCCTGAGCAAGCCACTTTGTACCAGTACTTTGGTCATTGCTTACTTTTGCAGAACCGGCAGTAGCCTTAAAACCCCATTTACTAACATTGTCCTGCCAACTAAGAACCTTATTCTCATCTGCAGGAATCAACGTTCCATCATCTGTTGGGTTTTCTGGAGCCACATCATCTGGGTTGACAATAGTGTTGGTTGGTTCATATTTATATATTGCCGACCCTACTGCAGCATTGGCACCATCCTTCCACATTTCAATGTTGAATGTATACGCTCTGAACACCTGCTTATAGTTTCCTATTTCCGTGTTCCAATCTTCCTTCGTTGCTCTTGTCGCAACATTATCCGGTAGATAGGTTGCAAACTGCACAGCATCACCAACCTCTATCGCACCTTCTATTCCGTCGCCCCGTTCATCAGCATCAACACACCCCACCTGTATGGTGCAAACCATGACCATACAGCAGAAGAACAAGAACCTATATACTACTTTACTATATTTCATAATTTAATTCGATATCGTACCATCAGTACCATAATTCAGGTTATCGACTCCATTCGCAGCTTTATCAGTCGGCACAATCCAGTCGTCAATAGTTGTTGTAATGACTGCAAGTGTACCACGACGAAGCTCAATGTTCCAGATATACTTACGTCCTGATCTCAAAGTACTAAGATTAGTATCTGTCACCTTGAATGTTGCCACATGAGGAATATCCTGTCCCGTATCCTTTTCTATCCATGTGATGCGGATTGCCTTCAACAAACCGAATGTTATCGCGTTGAACGACTTGAGGTAGCCTGCCGCATAATTATCTTTTCCCATATCAAAGAGTTCCAACGACGTTCCATGCTGATTGGTGGCGAGTATGCTTTCATCGATCTTAGATACATCCACATCCTTATAAGCTGCAGGATGCACATAGAACACCTCCTTGTTGTTCTCAGTCTTCATGCTCAGTTCATTAAACACATAGCCCTCTTCCGACACTCCGAGCAGTTCTACCTTTTGAATCTGATCAGCAGTCATCGTTACGGAGTTATCGCTCGAAGCCTTCAGGTTGACCTGTACCTGACTGAACTGATGCTTGAATTTGAGATGCACACGGTTGGCAGCCTGCGTAGCACCCATAGGCTTCATAATAGTCAAAGCCTGGCAAGGGTCTGGCTGATCATTGATAGACGTCTTAGTGCCACGTGTCAAGTCAAACTTGTTCACCTCGAACGTATTGACGACCTCAGACTCTTTTACCTCATAAAATTTATTTATAGCGATACAATACCGAGGCTCCTGCGTGAAATCATAATGGAACTTGCCGCTGGCAAAAGTTGCCAAGTATTTATACACGTCATCACCAGTCTTTTTCTTCAATGCGACCTTTTCACCTTTCGCATTCCTCACCCAAAAGTCTCCATCAGCTGTTGGAGCTTCATCTACAACATCAGTAGGTAGTAGAGCATATTCCTGCTCCTGTCCTTCATCCCAAATCCATAGGAGGACAGGACCTCTATAGTAAGACAAAAGGTTGTCATCAATCTTTTCCTTTTCTGGCACGTATACTTCATCGTGGCGTACGCCCTCAAAGTAAGAATATCTCACGCAATTAACAGGCTTATTGTACGAGTTAATCCTGTTCGGATTGTATGCCTGGGATGCCGAAACTGCTGCAAGCCCACTTTTTTGTGCATCTAATTCTTTTATTGTTGGATAATGATCCTTCACATACGCGACAAAGTCGTCATCGATATTATCATACAACTGATTCTCACCCGCTATCTTGAAGCCAGACAACACACTTTGAACCTGTTTTTGGTTTGTACGTTCTTCGTATTCCTCATCCGCAGGCTCAAGCTTCAGGTCACCCTGCTTCGTGCCATACTTGAAGTTCTCATTCTTTGCCTTGTTCAGGTCCGTCCATGCAAGGAAAGCATGATTCTTACGGTTCTGCCAGTAGAAGAATGTGGCCTTGGCGTCATTACCGAATGAATCGTACTTTGACACATCCGATTTGTCAGCAGGGCTCAATACTACATCCTCATAGTCCCTATTCCAGTACAGAGAATTGCCTGCACTGCCATCCACCACAAACCACGATATGGTCTTGGTATTTTCCGACAGGTCGAACCTTGTTTCCGAAGTATTATCTGCGACATAATACATACGGCAGACAAAACGACTGGCGTGATCCATGTAATAGGTCTCTCCTGGCGTCTCTGTATAGGTATTAGTTCCACCGCTGCCATCGGCACGAGTCGCACTCCTGGTCGTTTCCTGATTGTTTGTTCTGCCAGCTGCGAACAGTACCATCTCGCCCGTATCATTGCCTTCTTCACCAGAATCAGGCAAAGTGTCGAGCACATCATTGCACGACCACAGCGATACTGACAGTATCAAAGATAATATGTATAAAACTCTTTTCAATGTCTTCTGTTTTTATATCAACTTTTCTTACATCTCTGAGTCCCACTCAAGGTTAGCGATACCGTTACCTGTCTTCTCTACCCAGTTCTCGATCAATGCACGGAACATGATCTTCTCCTTTGACAAGGTGATGGTGTAGGTATAGTGCTTGCCACGCTCCCATTCCTTAAGTACTTTTGGAGTCGAGACACCATCCTCAATGACTGTCGTGGTGCAGAGGTTAAGCTGTGCCTTGTATACGGAACCATCGGCCAAAGTAATGATGACCATGGCTTCATTACCAATAGTCTGTGGAGTTATGATGTAATTCTTGAGAGTTAAGTCGGGGTTGTACGATGTTGGAGCTTCGTTTTCTGCTGCTGCATAGAATCCCATGCGCTTTGGACTCGCTCCAGTATCTTCGCTAAAGGTCTTCTCAACGACATCGGAACGAGTAATTGTACCCTTATCAAGGTTGAGAGTTCCTCCTGTTGCGAGATTGGTCAGCTGGATGGTGGCATTTTCCAATTCAATCTTTGCCAACTCATCACCATCAGCATTGGCATCTACCAGATTGAAGGTGATCTTAGACATGGCGTGATAGAACTTCAGTGGTACAGTACCCGTACGAGGATCCAACTTGGCTCCTTCTTCATAGTCATAGGTAGTACCGTCTGTGTAGGTTCCATTTTCTGCCTGAGTCGTACCCCATAACGCATCCTTGCCGTTCTCCATCGTGAGCGATTCGTTGGTAGGTGTTGAAGCAACATCTTCTGGCACATTCGCGAGAGCACGGAAATACTCCGAACCGTCCCAGTAGATGACAGGTTCGTATTTCCATACCTCAGAGACCTTGTTCCAGTGTACTTTTGTTGCTGCAGCACCAAAGGCGGTATTATCGGCAGACTTATACACATAGAAACCATTCTCCTTCAATGCAGCATCAATAGTCTTGTCGATCTCTGAACCGTCCTTGATATCGTGCTCAAAGTATACCTCACTTAGGCCCTCAGCCTCAACCTCTGTCCAGTCGAGGATTGAAGCTGATACCGTTGCCGCAGTCTTGTTTACGGTAACCGTAAGCTTATAGTGTACACCTGATCTCATCTGGTGACCTTTACCATCTGGAACTTCAACATCACCATCAGCCCTTGTTCTTGGCTTAGCCTGTGCTACACCATTGTTGACATCCTCGGTTGCATTATCGAGCTCACCGCCCCATCCACCACTTACTTTGATGATATTCTCAGTGATAGGAATATTGTATGTATTGCCACCCATGTTTGTGATGGTAGCAAACGTATTGCCTACAGAGAGGACAGTAGGGACGATGATTGCCTGGAATTTACATGTATTAGCACTTGGCGAGAGTGACTGCATCTTGACGACATCCTTTACAGAACTTTCACAATCAAGTTTTGCAGTAGGAGCCTTTGCTGTACAAGTAGTACGAACCTGACTGAGCGTAACCTCAGTACCACTGAAGTTGTAATCCGATGCAAAACCTTCGCCTGCCTTTACCTCAATTGTCACCTTACTCATAGCATGAGTGTAAGGGATGATGAGGCCATTACGGAGAGTAGGTTCATGCTCATACTTAACTGGAATCTGCTCTGCAGACCACAGAAGGTCGCTCTTCGTGAATGCTTCCTCTGTAGATTGATCAAGTTGAACCGACCAACCAAGTTTACCTGTAGACTCTTCAAGAACAGTAGATGGTGTTCCACCATTATAGCAATAACCATAGAAGCTCTGCAGATAATGATTATCAGTACGGAGATGAGTGGCATCACCCTCTTTACCTTGGCTGAAGTCATCCCAGTAGAGCGCATTAACAGTAGCATCACTTGTACTGGTATAACTTCCTGTCACGCCATAAAGATTACTATCATCTGCAGTTAACGTAACATATTTATCCGCATCGAATGGGTATATGTCATCAATAACATTTTCCCAGGCCTGAAGACTTGGAGATGAGAACGTAACCAAACGTGGAGCCTGGTCGGCAGTAACAGAAGTACGAACACCCGATGCAGTTCCATCCCATGTCACATGTCGCAGATAAACATGGAGTTTATCTCCGCTTGCAAACTCCTTATCTGCTGCACGCGTCTGAACCGCCTTGCTGTTTGCATCCAGCAGAGCAGTTACGGTGAGAGGCGACTTACCTTCTCCCGATAGCGTCTGTTTCGTATCAAGATCATTGTCCGAGCAAGCGGCTAAAGCAAGCACAGACAACAGAAGCAGTATCTTATTTATATTCATTCGCATCACTTGTTTACGTAAACCTTAATTGTTCTACCATCCTTTGTTCGCATTATATTCATGCCCTTCTGCAGGCCATCCTGCTTGCGTCCTTGCATGTCATATACTTCTTCGAATGTATCCAAGTCAATCATGTTATTATCAATGCCGGTAGCATCTTCACCTTCAATCCTTATCGCCAGTGTTCTACTCTTGGCTCCAGTTCCTGATCCTGAATCAAGTTTGATATACGCACGGAACGCAGGAACTGTCAACTTTGCTGCAGCCTTATGGAAGGCATCGCCGTTGAGGTAATAAATTGATGTAAGCCCTTCTGTTATATCTGTGTTGGTGTAAGTACCAACCAAATTATTAGCAGGCTTTGGATAACCATTAGTTTCACCACCAGGGATAGTAGCGTTTGTACTTGCAATCTCAAAGCCCTGAGCTGCTTCAGTCAACTGGAATACGACAGGGGTACCTGCTTCAATGGTAGTTCCTGTTACTGGTGTAAGTATAAGCACTTCGGTTTGGATTTCACTAACCGCATAGAACGTCATATCAGTTTGTGTTGCCGAGAATGAGAATGGTAAGCAGAGCGTACCGAACTTTGTTCCGTTCACACCCATACCGCTGCTACGTACATACTTGGCTGTTCCGATAGTATAGTCATCATCACGTACTATCCAATGGGTAGCATCGGTAATGACAATCTCGTTGATGAGGTAGAACATACCATTGCTCTTTGGATTTGGTGCTACGGTATAACCTGAGGCACAAAGACTCTGCTCAATCGGCTTGCTGAAGTAGTCGCCCTGAACAAAATTCACCTTGTCAGTTGATACTATAGGATCCTCCTCAGTGCTGCTGAATGTACCATGAACCACACTTGGGGTGCAGTTCTCGCCATATATCTTCAGCGCATTAACCTTACCTGTGAATGTTCCACCATTGATAGTAACAGTACCACTATTTGCATATATAGCTATGGCTTTATCACTGATGATATTTCCACTTGTGATATTCAAAGTACCAGCATTCTGCCAGTCGATTGCATTGCAATTAGCCGATGATACCACAGCCTTATCGTTAATGGTAAGTGCACCTGCAGTACCAGTAGCAGCAATTGCAGCAACAGCGGTCGATGCCGTATTGTACACCGCACCGGATATTGTAAGTGTTCCACCACTGAATGCAACGGTATTGCCTGTAGAAGAAGTGAAGCTTGATTTCTTGTCGGCAGTCACGGTTCCGCCGCTTACGTTAAGGCTCGAACCAGCAGCCTTCACTGTCATCTGATTCAAACTTACAGTTCCTCCTGATATGCTGATACCTTCACCTTGCTCGGCGATGATACCACCATCTTCGAGAGTCACACCACCACTTATTGCCAAGGTGCTTCCCGATGTCTGCTTACCGATGATAGAGTGGTCGTTCATTATCAGTTTCACAGCCTTATTGATGCCGACAGTTTCTGTCACGATGATATCATCAATAATCTTCACATCAGCACCAGCCAAAGCAGCAGTTACCGCATCAGAGAGCTTCGCATATCTTTCTGCAAAATTGTTAGCGTTCTTGGTTTCTGCCACCATAACGATGTCGCCATTGAATACGGTCGCAGCAACCTGAGTATTCTCCGAATCCACAAGGTTGGCAATAACACCAGTAATCGTTGCAGCCGACTTGATATTAACCTTACCTACGCCTGGGAAATTTTCATTCTCAACGAGCGCAATAGCATAGCCATTGGTAGATGGGGCTGCGGCATTAGGAGTATGAGAAGTAGCACCTGCTGTAGCAGTAATTTTTGCACCAGCGTTAACAGTCAGATTACCACCCTTCATCTCAATACCACCAGTACCTTGGACGGTACCCTCGATAACGAGGTCACCACTCTGAGGATGATAGATGGCAATTGCACCGCTTGAAGAAACACTACCACCTGCAGCAACCTCAATCTTCTCACTCTGATCAGCACCCTTAATTGCATAGCCAGACGCAGCGATGCTTCCCTTCACGATGAGAGTCTCACGAGTCGTGGTACCTGACACTAAGATACCGTCTGATACCGTAGACTCAACCTTCACCTTATTATTAATAGTAAGCGAGACGTTTCTGTTGTCACCCGCGTCATCACCAAGCAGGATGACCGCAGGTGCAGCACTACTATTTACGCTTATAGTCTTTTCATCAGAACCAGAGTTATCAATAGTCACACTACCATCTGCCACTTGAATAGCAGCACAACCACTACCAGTAAGAGTATATCCAGCAAGGTCGAATGTGTAAGTCTTGTTCACATCCATCTTGAATGGCGAAGTCAATGTGAGGTCACCCAACAAGGCCACGGTACCATTCACAGGTACTATATCGATAGCCTCCTTCAATGTAAAGAACTTGACGCCATCGATTGCTGCAATGGTAGTCAAAGTTTGATCACCTTTTTTGACTGTTGGACTGAAACTTCCAATTGACGAATCCTGAAGCTGTGAAACAGCACCATTGATTATAGCACCATCAGCAATCGTCACAGCAGTAACGCCTGCCCCAGCACCATAACCAGCATTATTCTCCACGATAGCGATTGCATAACCACGTGTTGAGGTGCCGTCATTATTTTTAGTATGCGAAGGTGTGCCTGTAGCAGTAATCTCTGCACTGGATTTCACATCAAGTGTACCACCCTTCATCTCAATACCAGTAGAACCCGTAACCTTCGCACCACTTTCCACCGTAAGCGTACCAGCTTGTGGGTGATAGATGGCAGCATCGTCGGTAGTAGTGATTTCCGCAGTTGAACCTATGGTAATATTTGTTGAAGCAAGACCGTTTGTACCATTTCCTGAGATGGCAGAACGAATTTTCGTATCCACCTTACCATAAACGACAAGACTTTCAGTAGTGTTCTTACCGAAGATGGTAATACCATAACATTCATCGGCAGAGATGGTAACACCATTTTTTACGGTCAGCGAAACTGCAGCATCACTCGCATCATCACTACCTACACGAATTACCGACTTATCGTTATTATCTATTGTAGGCACAGAGATAACACCACCAGCTTCCGTAGACTGAATGATTACGTCACCACTCTGGATGTGGAATGCACGCTTACCACTGCTGGTAATCCTATGGCCGTTAAGGGCCAACGTAAAGCCATTCGTGGTTGTTATGGTCGAAGTCAATGAACAATCTCCATAAAGGGTGATAGTGCTTCCTGCAGGTATTCCCTCACGGAATGCCTCATTGAGCGACATGTACTGACCTATGATCTTATCGTCTTTAGTTACCTTTACAAGCATTTTAACATCACCTGTAAAATCTATTGGAGAAGCACCTTCATGCTCAGAATCCTGCAATACGGCAATCTCACCATCGATCTTAGCATCCTTGCTGATATTTACAGTCGATACACCAGGATAACCTGCACCGCTCTCCACGATAGCGATAGCGTAACCTCGTGTAGATGGATCATCATTTTTTGCAGTATGAGTAGGAGCATCAGTAGCTTTAATCTCAGCGTCTGCCTCAACAACGAGTTTACCACCCTTCATCTCAATACCGCCAGCACCTGTTACCTTCGCACCACCTTTCACCGTAAGCGTACCTGCCTGTGGGTGATAGATGGCAACCTCGTTGGTTGTAGTGATTTCTGCTTTCTCGCCTATGGTAATAGTTGTTGGAGCAAGACCAGCAGAACCATTACCTGAGACAGCAGAACGAACCTTGGTTGCTATCTTACCATTAACGGTAAGCGTTGAAGCATTCGTGCCAAATACTGTCACACCGTAGCATAGGTCGGTCTTTATCGTTACATTCTCATCTATCTCGAGTGAAGCCCCGTTTGCATTCTCATCTTTATCTCCCACACGGATTACGGAACTGTCGATATTATCGATAGAGTTTACAACCGAAATCGTGCCTCCCGCTACTGTAGACGTGATTGTCACACTACCGCTCTTTATCCAAAGTGCACGGCGACCAGTGGCAACGATGCTGTGTCCTGCCAAATCGAGAGTGATGGTTTTATTCGCATTAAGTTCGATGGTCTCGCCAAGATTAACGTCTTCGGTCAAAGCATAGTAAACCGTTGCATCAGCACCCTCAGTCAAAGCATTTATAAGCTTTTGTGCTGGAGTAAGAACTGGTTCAGGATCAGGTTCCCCTCCATCCTGAGCCCATGCCACAGTACTACATAGCATCATGCACAGCAGGAAGAATGCACCCCTTATCATACCTATTTTATATATATACTTCTTCATTGTCATCATTGTGATGTTTGTTTTAACAACTCTTTCTTGAGGCTTTAGAACCAGATATTATCGCTCGCAGTAACTGGAATCCAATCCTTGATCGTTGCGGTGACTTGAATATCGGTCTTGTTAAGAGTTAAGGTGTAGATATAGACTTTACCTGGTTTCCATTCATCTATAAGACCTGCAGGATTTGATCCTTCTACTACACTTATATTCTTAATGCCAAGTTTCGTTTCATACACATCCTCTGAGGAACCACTACCCAGAGTGATTCTAAATTTCAGGTCATCTGTTGTATTTGACAAACTCTGAGGAATAATAGCACTTCTATAATTTGCATAGCTGTTCGTCTCTGGATTTGTAATTGAATTATCATTTGCCATCGGGTGAATACCAGGAGTCTTTCCAGCAAAATCGGATGAACCGTCCGAAAGCTTTATCTCACCATCATTATATATGTTGAGAATCTCAACCTTGGTATTAGCATCGAATGTTACCGCAGCATCACCAGTTGAAGTTTCAAGCTTTACAATCACCTGCGACATTGCATACTGGAAATTCATTCGAATTAGACCTTTGTTTTCAACATTTCCACCATCAGTTGCGCAAATACCATCTACATCGTGAGAGCCCTTACAATGTTCGTCAGGCGAACCATCATCTTTACGAGGCATACCTATCATAAGTTCTGATGGATATTTACCTGTTGCATAAGCACTATTCGAAACTACGATTGAGTTTTCTTTTACTTGGCCAGATGTTGGACCAACAGGGTTAGAACTAGCATCTACACTTCCCACTATTGGCCATATTCCACGGAAGAAATAGTGTGTATTGTGATTTGGCCAATAGAGTTGAGGATCTTGAGTGTATTTACTATCAGTATATGAAACCACAGAATGATCACCGGTTCCAAGATAAGAACCAGTTTTTGAGGTGCTTCTATAAAGGTCAAAACCTTTCGCAAAGTTTGTTCCTTCATGTCCATAGCACTGACTGAAGTCAATGATAGGCAACTCATTTGCTTCCGCGGCATCATACCAGTCCACTACAGTTGCAGTAACTTCGATCTTTGTTTTGTTGACTGTCACGTTGAGAATATAATTCATACCCGACTTCATCACAGTCTCACTTCCCATAGCAGTAAGAAGGTTGTCCTTAGTCACGTAGTATATATTACCATCTGCAGTTATCTTTGCAATATAGTCATCTGCACCAGTACCAATGGATGAAATATCTCTTGTTGGGAATACTATAGCGGTACGTTTCACACTTCCTGTTGACGTCCAGCTTTTAGGAGTATCACGATAGGTTGTGACATCCGTAACAGTACCAGCATCCGAAACGGCACCTGTTGTAACAATTACATTTCCAGATGTTGGGAAACCATGCAATATTACGGTAGGTTCATTAACAAACTTACCACCATCAAAACCATCTCCAGCCGTAAGATTAACTGTCACCTGACTCATAACATGACGGAATTCAAGAAGTTTTCCTGATGCACGTTCATCAAACTTATATGTACCATCAGCACCGGTCTCACACACATTGTTCGAGATGATAAAGTCCTTTTTTGTCCATCCACCTGTTTGGTCAGCATCTACAGAAACAGACTGCTCTCCATTCCATGTTGTAATTGTAGGAGCTTCTGTAGTTGGATCATTGAAAGCCGCACCGTAGATGGTAAGACCCTTACTACGACCATCAGTACCATCGCTTACATTGCCGCCTTTGCTTGTATGCATGTTATTAGGATCTGCAGTGCCGTAGTCGTCCCAATACAGCTGTTCAGATGGTGTAAAGGTCACATTTTTGTGTGTATTTACCGACACATCCGCTCCAATTGAAGCAGTTGTCACCTTTTGAATGTCCGAAGGAGAATGACCTTTCCAAGTTCCACTTACTTGCAATCTAAGTTTAATACCGGTATCAAGTAGTTTATGACCACCACCGTTAGTGGCGGTACCATGATTGTCCTCAGAACCTGCTCTTGTTTGTGCACTACGACCAGGACCCACTCCCGCCTGCAATACGATAGGATTGTCCTCCTCACCTACTGTGTAGGTAGGTAGGGCGACATCTTCCTTGCATGAGGTGGCGAGGAGAGCGATAGCTGCTATATAATATATATAATGTGTAAGCTTCATTTGTTTTTGCAAATACCTGTTGTGTTAAACTTCTTCTTTGCGTAGCTACATTTATTGGATTACTACTGGTTGACTGGTTGTAGTGGTAACTGTCTTCCAATCAACAACGGTAGCTGTGATACTTTCAATCTTAGACTTGCTAAGCACAAGGTTGTAAACATACTTTGTGCCAGGCTCCCATCTTCCTATAGTTGTATCACTACTTCCTGTTATTGTTACTGGCAGAATACTTAAATCCTTAATCTCGTAAACATTACCATCGGAAAGGACTATCTTAATACCAACTTTGTCATTAGCATTGTCACCTCGACTCAAAGATTGAGGAACAGTACGCCATGTAAATTTGGTATCAGACCTTGTGATTTCTTGACTTGACGTTATATCATCCCAGCCATTTACGAGACCTATACCAATCATAAGGTTTGCCTTATTAGCATAGTTGAGTAAGGATACGGTCGCATTTGTCAAATCCACATTATCGGCATCATTCCCATCATCCGTAGTTGTTGAGAGGTTAATCTCAAGGTCGGTCATCATATGGAACTGGGTGATGTGGATGGTAGACTTAGTTGGACCTATAGCAGGATAGAGGTAATCGTCGTGGTTATAACCATTAGTTGCATTATACGTAATCTCATGAGTACTTTCGGAATGTTTTTCCTTAAAAGGAGCACCCCAGATGTAGTCATTATTACCAGTATCTGTATTATTAATTGCACCACCAATCATAGTGAGGTAATTACTCTCACTATCGCCATCTTTGGTCAACTCCTGTATTGGCGAAACTGTTCGGAAATGATAGTAAGTGCTATTACTTGGCCAGTACCAACCCGTATTCTGAACTCCATTTCCCTTAGCAAGGTCAAAGTACTGTCCTGAGGTATTACTATAACCCTTCTCTACTCCACTAAGGCCAGCTGTCGTAGTCGAAGACTTAAACAAACGGGATGCCGCTGGTGACTCTACACTACTAGTACCAGCAGACGTTTCCATAGTAATTGTTAATGGGAGGGCATTGTCTGGATTAGCAGACGCTGTCACAGTCTTCCAATCTACAATCGAAGCAGTAATCTTATCTATAGCAGTCTTACCTACAGTAAGAGTAAATTCATAGTTGATGCCAGCCTTGAGCTTTGTACCATCTGTTAGGTATTCTTCCTTAACATTACCAGTTGGATTATTATAACTATCCACACTCTGATTGTCAGTATTAGCCTTTATAGCAGCTAACAAATCCTGCTTTGAAAGTTTGTACTCATTGCCATCAATAGTGAATACCATTGCTGTCTTGCTGGCAGCATCACTATCTCCGTTGAGGTCATTACCAGGGATGACAAATGCCATGAGTGTATAGTATGCATCACCTGTTGCAGTTGCATTGCAGATGGTTGTCCATTCGCCTGACTCTGGGGCATCTGACCATGTACCTTTTTCCAGATCAAGGTATCCTTTCTTATTGAAACCTTGCATCTTGATGTTTGTATCAGTAGCGAATTTAAAGCTAGATACCAGAGGACTCACAAAACCATTTCCCGGCTTGATAAGAACAGTAATCAGCGACATAGCACGATGAAATTCAATAACGCCGCTATCGAATTTGCCAGTTTCCTTATTGCTGAACTTTAAGACATTGCCGCCTGTGATATTATTGCTATAGCATACATCATCCTTGTAGAGGACAGAAAGGAAGGTCTGCGTGCCATAACTTGCGCTGTGATCACCAATAGTCCACTTTATCTTGTTACCGCTACCATCTTCAGCACCGATAGTATAACTTGAAGGGACACCAGACTTCCAAGTCTTAGGATCCGTAGTATCGATCTCCTTCGTATTGCTTGCAATACCATCAATCTTCTGATTCCAAGGAGCTCCAAAAGGCAACACAGTTCCATTGATACAGAAACCGTATATACTCAACTTAGACTTGCGAGCATGAGCATCATCCCAATAGCGGGTAATACCATCCTTTGAATTTGATTCTATAGGATTTTTATTAACGGTTTCATTTGCAGGATTTAGATAACCTTCTCCAGTGGTACCATCTTCCTTCTTGAATGTCTGCTTGACTACTTTTGTATCTTCATTGAAGCTGATTGTCGAATATGTAGGAGGAGTTGTTACATTTTTTGGAGGAGTTCCACTACCATTTGCTAATCCATAGGTAACCGTATATTTCTTATCACTTGAATTATCCGCATTTTCACTCACCATCAACAGATGCAGACGAGTGTCGTTTTCGAATGCAGTTACCTTTCCCTTACCATCTATGACAACAGCACGGGTGGAAGGTGCATTATCTCCAACCTTCAACTCAATTGGAGTCTTGTCAGCATCTGGTACGATAGGATTCAACACATCCTGATCGCTACATGCTGCTAATGCAGCACATAGCGAGAGGAAGAGCGTTGTATATTTCAATTTATAAGTCATTATTCAATTATTAGTTTCTTGAATACTGCAATGATACCTTAGATATCGAGATGAGGATTAGTCCTCAAGACCGATATTGATATTGTCAGCTGTTACCTTAACCCAATCAACAATAGTACAAGTGATTGACTCAATGCCCGTCTTGCTAATTGTAATGGTGTAGGTATAGTCATAACCAGGGAACCAACGTAAAATCTTGCCACCTGTTGTCAGTTCTGTTTTTGATCCTTGATTTGTGATTCCCGAAGCTGTTATCTCACTGAGGTTCTTGATGACATAATACTGATTGTTGTCAGCAGTCTTAATAGTAAGACCTATAAACTTAGTCAAGTCTGCCTCAGTTGAAGGAGTTGTTGTGCGATAGAGTGCCTGAGGAACCACGCGATAAGTGTATGCGTTTGTTTCTGTGTTATCACCTATAGCTTTGAAGAATGTCGTAGGAACAGTCATTGATTGAGTTGCAACCATTGTAGTACTTGGAGTAACCAATCCTCTACCCATTTCAACAGTACCTTCATTAGCAAAGTTGGTAAGTATGACATCTGCAGTCTGAAGATTAACAGCACCTGCACCTAACTTATTACCAGTGGTATTGCTCTCATCTTTCTTTGTTTTCAAGATAATGCGAATGTTGCTCATCATGTGATGCTCAATCATGTTGATAGTACCTGAAGTAGCACCTATAGCAGGATAGATTTGTCCATTTGCATCACTTGCTGCTGACCAACCGTAATCAGGGCTATATGTCAAAGTACTTCCTGGCTTGAATGGAGCGCCCCAATGATAGTCGTTTACCTTACCGGAAGCATTCTGCGCTGTACTTATCTCAGTATGAGTTTCATCGTAATCCTGAATAGGGCCACCATAGATATTGAAGTAATCCTTTGCATTGGTAGTATTCGCCTGAATAGTCATACCAGTATTAACTGTACGGAAATGATAGAAGCTTTTATTGCTCTCCCAGAACCAGTTGGTTTTCCACACGTTGGCAGTACTTGAAGCTGTCAGTGTAGCCTTGTCTTTGTAGTTCTGAGATTCTGCAGTACCAGCTGTACCATACCAATTGTAATTCTTCGTCCAGTCTTCACCTGTGCCAGGACCTGTGGTTGGAGCATAGACGTCTGTCTGGTCATCGTTCATGCGATAAAGGTCGAAGTGCTCGCACGCTGTACTAGTTTTATCAAGCAGACTAATCTTTACGTAATCATTCTTGACATCAGTTTCACCCTTAACTTCTACCCAAGGAACAAGCGAGGCAGTGATAGACTGAATGCCTGACTTCTTGACCGTGATAGTGAAGATATAGTTCTTACCCTGCTCAAGAGTAATCTTGTTATCCTTAACCGTTACTAATTTGTTGCCATTTGCATCAGTTCCATCGGTATTAGCAGTAGTATTGAGGGCTGCGAACAACTGCTTCTGAGTGATGTAATAGGTGTTGTCACTAACCGTAAACTTCATAACATTCACATCAGAAGTCTCTCCAAGTGTATAACCAGGAATAACCTGAGCGAAGTTGGTATAATCCATGCCTGTATTGGCAGTCTTGGATGCCATCTTTATATTCGCATTGTTACCGTTAGTACCCTCAGTGTAATCACTCCACTTTCCTTCCTTAATGTTGAGTGTGCCTTTGTAGTGCATATTCAAGAGAGTAATGAGGTCATCAGTAAGAACAAATGAACCTGCAGCATCAAAACCATCATCGGTACTCTTTTTCAAGTTTACTGTGATACGAGTCAAAGCATGACGGAATATCATGTGACCCTTATCAAAATGACCTGGCCCATCAGCAGGGGCATCAGATGCGGTGTTAGTAAGGCGAAACATCATCTGACCATTGTCGAGAGTTGGATAATGGTCTGTAGCAGAACCATCCCACTTATATTTTGGATAACCTTTATCATCTCTATCAGCAGCATCATATTTTCCCCAAACGCGCACACCATCCTTACCTTTGCCATACTGTAAAGCATCGGTGTTGTCTGTTGCAGACTGAATATTGTGACTATAGCAAAGATCCTCTGTGGCGATTGTACCAGTGTACGTATCGGTCTGAGTGGTTGCAACCTGCCATGCTATGCTATTGAGTGCATCGGTCTCTGCATCTTTCTGCCAATTAGCATTTGCAGCACTTACATTTGTGTTACCTTTCTGTACAAGATTGAAAAGAGTTGTACTATTATTTGTCACACCTGATTTATTAGGTACAGCAACTGCATAAATAGACAACTTCGCATTGCGTCCGAAGGCATCGTCCCAGAAACGTTCATTACCACTCGTATACTCAACACCTGAACAAGTTGCCATATTGGCACCTTGTTCTGCCTGAGAATCGTAAGATGCCGTCAAACTTGTCTTAGTATGACGAGTTGAAGTACCATCAGTACTACTGAAACGAGCTACAATCTCTGTAGAATATGCAAATGTCGAGGCAAACTCTGCACCACCAGTAAAACCTGCACGAGTCATTGCTGATGAAGATGCTGAACCCGTCTCTGCAGTAGCAGAGAATTCAATAAGTCCTTTTTGGTCGTCAGGAATGATATTCTCAGGAACGTCTTTATCGCTACATGAAGTGATAGTAAACGCTGTGGCGATAGTAGCCAGCAATAATGTTGTCTTCTTCATATCGTTAATTTATTATTTTTCGATTGTTATGTTACTTTATTATTGTTCCAAATCGGTGTTTAAGCTTCCGCTGATGTCCTCCCAAGGTGTGAGGGTTGCGGTGAACTGTATTTCGAGTTTGTTGTCGAAGTCGAGTATGAGGTAGTATGTGTAGATATTGCCTGATACCCAGTTGTAAGTGTCTTGCGTGGTGCTGTTCTCAAGCTTAAGGACTACAGGGACATTTGTGTAGGTCTTGAAGGGATCGTCTGTTCCTTCCTGCATCAGCTTCAGACTTACAGTCATCTTCACTCCTTCCTGCGGGATCTGCATGATACCGTCAGGGCATTGGAGGAAGTATGCGGTCGACTGTCCTTGGTGCTTGCGAAGGTCGTTGTCTTCAAGTGGCGAGCCGCTTGAAACACCTGAGTAGGAAAGGAGCGTCGTACCGGTTGCTGTGGTCAATCCTGTGAATCCCGAATTGCCTGTAGATAGTTTCCATGTACCAGCTCCTGATGCTTCGTATTTGTCTGCTTTCGTAACAAAATCGGTTGATGCAACCTTTACCACAAGATCCTGGATGTAGAGCTTATGCTCTGTAGCCCAAGGATTGAGTGAATAGACGCCGAAACGAATCTTGGAATTGAGATGGTGGAAAGGAAGGGCAACGTAGCGGTTGAGCGATGCAGCATTGCTTGAGATTTCGCCACCTGCATAGATATCCTTGTCTGTTCCGTTACCGTCTCGCTGCACTTGTGCCAACATATATGGTTCGGCTACCGTGTTCTCAGGAGTGACCGTTCCGTTTGTACACGACTGATAGGAATAGCTTTTCGTGATGGAGAGATTCTCGTCTGCAAGCACCACATCGGTTTCGGTTGGATAAGGTGCAAGGGCGTTGAAGCGATATGGGAAGTTGGAATAGTCCCAATATTTCTCGCTCTGTCCGTTTACGTTAATGTATTCCCAGTTATCGTTGGTGTTACCATCCCAATCCGTACCAGTAGTTGTATAGTTGACCTGGTACTTGTTCATCACCGTCTGCTGAGCAGTAGTGCTGCCAAATGCCTTGTAGGTTGACACCATGAATCCTGTCTTCAGGTAGTTGGCTGCACGAGTGGCTCTTGTTGCCGGTACCTCTGTTGCTCGTGTGAAGCGCATGAGGTCGGTGCCCGTTGTGTCTATCTCCTTTATCTCCTCAATAACATCGTTGCTCGAACATGCTCCACAAACCAACACACCAAGGGCTGCAAAAGCTGTAAGTGCCTTTGCAACCATAGCGGTGTATATGTTACGAGAGTTAAGAGTCATTTTGATTAGTTTATAGTATGATCAGTAGGATCTTTCTCAATCCAATCCTCAACAGTACAGTTGTCGAATACTATAGGATAGAGAGATGGAGTTGGATCTGGTGCAGGATTTACATAATTAGGAGTATCGCCCTTATCTGTAGTACCAGAAGAGTTCTTTGTGATCTTGAAAATATAGGTGTAATGAGTGTTTGGTGCCCACTGTACATTTGCAGCTGGAACATAAACTGTTGCATTGTTTACGTAGATAGTCTCACCTGTATCTTCCGAAATGAGCTTGTACGATACGTGGAAGTTGAAGCCAGTAGCGTTCTCTGTGCCAAGAGGCAGACCATAATATGTAGAAGGGGATGGAGTAGCAGCATCCCTTGTAGTTCCTATGCTATTGTCTGTTGCACTTGAGGCGAATTCAGGAATGCGGAACACAAGATTCTTGCCGTCTTGATACGTTCCTGTGATGGCACAAGTTGTTTCGGTCACTGTACCATTAGGGAACTGTACATCAGCCTTACCCTTAGTCCAGAAAGTTGAAGAAAGAGCATAAGTAAATGGGCTTGTTGTAGTTCCTTCGCCCGAACGAACTGAAGGTGTAGCCTGAACACCATCCACAGTTGCGTCTGTTGTGTTACCCTTAAGATCTACAATCTCAACTTTGTAACCATCAATATCCTCCCAGAACTTAATATTAATCTTTGAGTTCATACGCTTGAAGGCAAGAGGCACATCCTTCTTGTAATCTGCCTTAGCTATTTTTGTATAAGCGTACATGTACTCAAAGAGGGAAAGGTCATCGAAGCCAGCCTCGATAGCATTATTTGAGAAGGTCATCTTCTTAGTTGCATTGTCAAATTCTGGCTTTAACGAACCATAGATGTAAGGTGCGTAAGCAAAGAACTCTGTGCTGGCAGAAGAAAGATCCCAATACTTGAGCCATTGTTCAGCGTTGTTTGACTTGTATTTGTCATTGGTGCTGAGATAGTAGTTCTCTCCAGTGCCATTAGCTGTCCATGAATACTGACCCTGGCCACTACCCATCTTCTCGTATGCCCACATTGATGTGCCATTAGTTTCAGATGTTGCATCACCAAGAGTTGTCTGGTTGGCAGCGGTCATATAGTAACCCTTCTTGCCAGTAGCATCCATGTAGCCTACAAGGTAGTTATTCATTACGGCATTGGCTGGGTCAGTATCCTTGTACGACCACACACCGAAGTTGTAATGACCTGTTGACTGAAGAGTCTTATCGGCACGTGTCATGTTCTTCTGACTTATCTGAAAGGAGATTGGAGCGTTCTTTTCAGTCTTGCCGCCGTTATCGATTATTGTGTCGTTTGCGCAGCTTGCCAAGAGGGCTACGGATGCTGCGAAGAGAATAAGTTTTTTCATTCTTTAAATATAATAAGGTGTAATTATCAATAGTTGTACTGAGTGTTGTCCGAAATGTTGTACTCTGACTCGTCTGTCTTCCATTCCTCAACCTTCACGCCATCGAAGACGATTGGGTAGAGTGCCTTCTCTGGATCGACCTTAGGATCGGTTGGGTCGATGGTTGGGTCATCATCAGGATCGGTAGAACCGTTTGAGTCCTTTGTGATCTTGAAGATGTAGGTGTAGGCTGTGTTAGAAGTCCAATTGCACTTGTTGGCAGGAACAAATACTGTGGCGTTGCGAACTGTAATCTTCTCGCCTGTAGTGGATGTGAGTTCGTACGACACATGGAATGTGAAACCAGTTGTGTTGTTCTTAGGAATAGCGTAGTAAGTGGTAGGCGATGGCGATGCAGTCTCCTTTGTTGTACCAATCGCGGTTGCTGTTGGTTCAGCAAAGATGAGAGGACGGGTGTTGGTAGCTGTAGTGCCAGATGCCTGAGTGATGGATGGAGCAGTAACGCTCGACGAGAAGTCGATGCTGAAGCCAGACTTCTGATAGTACTGACCAGGGGTGTTTGGAGTGCCTGCTATTGCAGCTGCTGCCTGCACGTCGTTCTTACCATTGCCGAGGTCGATGATTCTGACAGAGTAGCCATCAATCTGCTCATAGAACTTGATGTTGACCTTAGCATTGAGACGCTTGAATGTGAGAACCACATCCTCGCCGTAGGCTGCCTTGCTGACTGTTGTTGCTGCATACATGTACTCGCACTTTGAAGCATCGTCGTAACCATCGGTAAGTGAACCGTCAGGGATGTTGAGTACCTTGGTTGAGTTGTTGTAGGTTGCTGTACCTGCACCATTGATGTACGGAGCATAGGCATAGAACGATGTTGTTGCAGCGTTCTTGTCCCAGTAGCGGAGGTACTGGTTGGCTACATTTGACATGTAGGCTGTCTGACTCTTAGTGTAGAAGCCATCTGCACCTTCGTAAGTGTAGTCGGCAGAACCGAGCTTCTCGTATGCCCAGTATGACTGGCCATTGACGGTTTCAGCTTTGTCACCCAGTGTTGTCTGGTTGTCGAGAGTCATGTAGTAGCCCAGATTTCCTTCATCATCATTGTAGCCAACAAGGTAGTTGTCCATGATGTTGTTGGTTGGGTCGGTGCTCTTGTAACCGAACACACCGAAGTTGTAGTGGTTTGTCTCCTGAAGCTTAACATCAGCACGAGTGATGTTCTGCTTGTTCATACGGAAACTGATAGGCGCACTTGCCAGAATCTCTTTCTGAGATTCATTGACGACAACGTCGTTTGAACAGCTTGCCAATACCAAGCCAGCTGCAATAGTTAGGAATTTCACTTTATTCTTCATATATTCACCTGTTATTATTGTCATATTATTGATTGATTTACATTTGAATTTCATACACTATCTCGTCATAGTCCTCGACCGTTGGAACGAAGAGTGATCCGGAGCCACCTTGGTCGGGAGCTGGAGGCATTTCGATGTCGTTGGCATCGAGGATTACGGTGATCAGTCCGCCGTGTGCCTGCTTCTGGCACTGTTCGGTCACATCGACTTGCAGGGTGGCCTGAGCGTTGTTGGAGAACTTGAGGTCGACATACAGGTAGTTCTTCAGGTCGGTGCGGGTTCCGGTATAGGCTGTGGTAGCCTTTGTCTGGAGGTAGGAATCCATATCGCAGAGGCCGTAGGTGGTGAACTTGCCTCCGATGATGTCGACCTTGCTGCCCTCGAAGTCCTTGTCCTTCTTGAATCGAGTGCCGAAGTATACGAGCACAGGCTTGTTGCTCGTATGGCCTGTGTTGACCGATGTGCTATTGGCGAAGGCGGAGATGGCATTATCGCCTGTACATCCCACAATCTTGCCATTATTGTTCTTTATAATCACCTGCACTAAATATATGTACACGCGCGGGTCGAGCTCGCAATTGATGTGCTTCACCCAGCATTGCTCGTTCTCATCGAAATAGTCGTAGTCCTTCTGTTCGCGAGAGATGTAGATGTCGCGAGGATAGGATGCGTAGAATATCTCTGGCTGGTTGTAAAGTCCGGTTACCACGTCCGACTCGGCGTGTCCCGCACTTGACAACATGGATGCCTTGGTAGTGACGACGGTGCTTCGCATCACTCGGCTCATGCCTCGTGTTACGGTTGTAGATGCTGTAACCTCATCGAGATCAGTCTCATCGACTGTCACCACCTGTGTTCCATCCTTACTATCGATGTTGCTCCAGAGCAGCATGTCGTAATATCCAAACTCGTACGTACGGCGGAAGTGAGTGCCGTAGATGGTAAATCCATCCACGCTCGTATGCGGTACTCTTGGTTGGCTGCCAAGGAAGTAGCGGCGCACCTCGTAGTTGGTTGGAGTAGGGTAAGCGATGTCGCCCCACAATTCCTGATCCTTCTCGTCCCAGTCGTAGTACCACTGTGTCTTCCAATCGATGTCGAGGTTCCACACCACATCCAGATCGACAAGCACGATAGGCATGTCCACCAGCACTTCCTGTGCAGGGAGCTTGAGTGGAGGCTCGATGCAACTCTGGAGAGTGAAGAGTGAGCAGAGGAGAGCGAAGAGTGAAGAGTGGAGAGTGATGAGTGCCTGCTGGTAGTGCTTTAGGCTTCGAAGTATCTTATTCATCGTGTACCTCCTTTCTGCACTGGTTGCTTCTTTCTGTATATGATGTCGTAAGTGAGCTGGATGCCGAGGTTGGTTGGTCCGAGCCATGTGAATCGGTGGTTGCGCCTCTTGAAGTCGGAGGCTGAGCCAAGATAGTTGTAGTAGTAGTCGCCATCGATGGTGCCTGTGATAGGGTTGCCATAGACGTATGGGTCGTGGTAAGTCATGTAGAATCCGAGGGCTGCCATGAATTCGAGTCGAAGGTTGCCCTTCTTGGTGAGTTTCATGACGTAGCCACCTGCCAAGCCAAGTCCACCACCTTCACCTTCCCAGCCTCTCTTTGCATCGAGGCCGATGCCGTACTTGTCGCCATGAATGTAGGCGCCGAGGTATGCTCCGGTAAACTGGCCTCCACCCTTGAAGTAGCGGCGAAGCTCAAGCTGGAAGTCGCGCACCTGGAAGAATTCCTGTGTAGACCAGTGGCGATGAGTGCCCCATGTCATTGCGACATTGTAGGTGAGATGGCCTGAGCGTGGATAGTATTCGAACTGGATGTTTGGCGAGAATGCCCATCCGAAACTTGGCAAGTAGAAGAAGTCGTGAACGAGGTTGGTACGTACGGCTATGAGATGGCGGCGCACATACTCTACGGGCTGTTCGGTAATGACTGGCTGGATATCGACCACTACAGGTGGAATGACGGTGTCAATCTTTGGTTCCTCGACTGGAGCAACGACCTGTACTGGCTCCATAGGAATAGGAGCATGGGCAGAATCTGGTTCGCTGAACCAAAGGACGAGTCGTGCCGAGCGCAACTGTGGGAAGTATTCCTTTGCAAGTCGAGGCCACAGGCGACCGCCCTTTGCCTTCTGGAGCTGCTGCTTGCACTTGAGTTCATCGCCCTGGCAGTCGGTATAGATCTTGTTTACCAGCTGATAGTCGGCATCGCCTGCCTTCTCCATCAGGATGCAGAGGTAGCCGTAGTCCTCGGTCACGCTGCTCATCTCCAGTTCTGCCTCGAGATACTGGTGCTTGAGGTTGCGCTGAAGTTCACGCAGCAGGGCTTCGGTACGTTCACGTCCCAGTCGCTTGTTGTTGGCATAAGGACCATCAGGCGATGCTGCTCCGCGGATGAATACTTTGCGAAGCTGGAGGTGCTCGCCGTTGATGAGCGGAAGGATCTCGTTCTCATAGAGTGAGAGGAACGGATCGTCCCTACGGATGTCGGATTTGTTCACCTGGAACACGACACCTGTAGACTTCTCATAGAATTCCTTATCCGTAAATTGTGGGAGACTGGTGACGGTATCTTTTGTTACGACAATAAAGGAGAATTTACCCTCATCATCATGGATTTTGCTTCGCGCACTTACGAAAAGTGCACAAAGTAAAGTCAATAACAGTGTAATCCTCAATCGTAACATTAGATAAGTCAATAATATAATACTAATAATTAATGGGCAAAAATACAATTTTTCCCTGAAATCGGCAAGAAAAATTTTGAGAAAAAAGATTTTATTCTACAAAATAGTACGATTTCGCTTATTTAAACCGCCTTTTTACCAAGTAACATGCGTTATATGCATATGTTATGTCACTTTCTTACCAATGCAGCATTCTAGAATTATTTGTATTTCGAATCACCCATAACAGTCCAATCAGTCCACTTTCATCTTCCAAGGATATCAAAATAAGATAGTATATCTTATCGAATATGATAGTATATCTTCTGCAACAAGATAGTATATCTTATTGCGAGGCTTTAATAAGGGATGGGCACATTTGGTGCAGTCGATCTGCATGAGGCAAAGAACAGAAATCACATACAAGAGTACGCGAAGAGATAGAGAAAGATACTTTACCCCTTTGAGCATTGGGAGCGAGTGTGCTTTGTCACGCAACACACGCCTTTTGGACCGAAAACGACGGATATGGAAGAAAAAAGAGGGATTGGTGCAGATTTTTGTGGGTGAGATACATTATTATTAAATATAAATAGTTATCTTTGTGCGAATTTACCTAACACTTTCTTGTCACGGCAAGAAAACAACCTATATCTATTTAATTATATGAAGAAAATATTAGCATTGACAATGGCTGCAGCACTCTCGCTCGGTGCATCGGCTCAAGACAAGTCTGGCTACCCTATCAGCCAGGTGCCATTCACAAGCGTAAAGGTGACTCAAGGCACATTCTGGGGACAGCGCCTCGAAGCCAGCCGCAACGTAACAATCCCTTTGGCATTTAGCAAGTGTGAGGAGACTCATCGCTACGAGAACTTCACTAAGGCTCATGCTCACATCGTAGATCCATCGAAGGTTTTTGAGGTGGACCAGAACGCATATTCGTTCGACGATACAGATCCATATAAGACACTCGAAGGTGCTGCCTATCTGATGCAGACCTACCCAAAGGCTACATTCAAGGGCAAGAGCCTCGATAAGTATTGCGACAGCGTGATAGCCGTAATAGCAAGCGGACAGGAACCTGACGGATACCTCAACACATTCCGCACCATGAACCCAGAGCACCCACACAAGTGGGAAGGCCCTACCCGCTGGAGCAAGGTTGAGGACCTCAGCCATGAGTTCTACAACCTCGGCCACATGTGTGAGGCTGCCGTGGCTCACTACATTGCTACAGGCAAGAAGAACTTCCTCAACATCGCCATCAAGTATGCAGACTGCGTATGCCGCGAGATCGGTCGCAACCCAGGTCAGACACGCGTGGTGCCAGGCCATCAGATTGCCGAGATGGGATTGGCAAAGCTCTATCTCGCAACAGGCGACAAGAAGTATCTCGAGCAGGCAAAGTTCTTCCTCGATGAGCGCGGAAAGACTACCATCAAGAATGACTATTCGCAGAGCCACATGCCTGTAGTAGACCAGAAGGAAGCTGTGGGACACGCTGTTCGTGCAGGCTACATGTATGCCGGAATGGCTGACATCGCTGCCCTCACAGGCGACGAGTCGTATGTCAAGGCTATCGACAACATCTGGGACAACATCATATCAAAGAAGTACTACATCACAGGTGGTGTAGGTGCAACAGCAAGCGGTGAGGCGTTCGGAAAGAACTACGAGCTCCCTAACATGTCGGCTTACTGCGAGACATGTGCTGCCATCGCACAGGTATACCTCAACTACCGCCTCTTCCTTCTCCATGGAGAGTCGAAGTACTACGATGCCCTCGAGCGCTCACTCTACAATGGTGTGATATCAGGTATCTCAATCGATGGTGGTAAGTTCTTCTACCCTAACCCACTCCAGTCTATGGGCCAGCACCAGCGCCAGGCATGGTTCGGTTGTGCTTGCTGTCCATCGAACGCAGCTCGCTTCATCCCATCACTTCCTCAGTATATGTATGCAGTGAAGGACAACAGCCTCTACATCAACCTCTTCAACGGCAACACCATGACTACAAAGGTAGGCGGCAAGTCGGTTACTATCGAACAGGTGACTGACTATCCATGGAACGGCGACGTAGCCATCAGCGTGAAGAAGGGCAGCGGCAAGTTTGCTATCAACGTTCGCATCCCAGGATGGGTGAAGGGCGAGGTAGTACCTTCCAACCTCTATACTTATTCAGACGGCAAGCGCCTCGGCTACACAGTGATGGTGAACGGCAAGAGCGTGGAGAGCGAGCTCATCGACGGCTACTTCGTGATAGACCGCAAGTGGAAGGCTGGCGATAAGATCAGCGTACACTTCGACATGGAGCCACGCATCGTTCGTGCCAACGGCAAGGTTGCAGCCGACAAGGGTTGCGTATCAATCGAGCGCGGACCTATCGTATACTGTGCAGAATGGCCAGACAACAAGGCTGACGTGCTCTCAGTACTCATCAACCAGGAGCCACAGTTCACAGGTGGCAACGTGGAGATTGCTGGTACAACAATCCCAACACTCGCTACCGATGCACAGACCCTCACATTCGACAAGGCAGGCAAGCTTCAGACAAACGACGAGAAGCTCGTCCTCATCCCTTACTACGCATGGGCTCACCGCGGACCTGGTAAGATGACAGTATGGATCCCACAGGATTTGAATGCTACATCGCCAGCACAGCCAGCATCGATAGCATCAGAGAGTAAGGTGACTGCATCAAAGCGCATCTCTGCCCTCTCATCAGTCAACGACCGCCTCGTACCAAAGGATGGCGAAGACCGTTCAATCCCTTACACTCACTGGTGGCCAACAAAGGGCACAACCGAGTGGCTTCAGTACGACTTCAAGCAGGCTGAGACAGTAAGCACATCGACTGTGTACTGGTACGACGACCAGCCATGGCAGGAGTGCAAGGTACCAGAGTCATGGAAGCTCTACTACAAGGATGCTGCAGGTCAGTGGGTTGAGGTCAAGAACCCTTCAGGCTATTCAACCGACAAGGGTGCACCAAACATCGTAAACTTCGAGCCAGTCAAGACTACAGCCATGAAGCTTGAGATCGTTCAGCCAAAGAAGTTCTCATGCGGCGTGTTTGAATGGAGCGTCAAGTAATGGCATATCTCCAACTATATAGCAGCAGCCCCAACTCATGCAAGAGTTGGGGCTGCTAGCTTATGGGGGCTTATAAGGCTAATCGGATTTATAGGCCTAATAGGTAGTCCTTACTTTTTTCCGTAGAGGATAGGGTTTGTGCTTGGATCGTTGTACATCTTCATCTGCTTGTAGACCTTCATGTACTTGCGTCCAGCCTCAATGTCAGCAATAAGCTGATCGATAGCCGATGAGAGATCCTTCTGCTGCTCAAGAAGTACGCTAAGCTTCTTCTGGCAAGTGGCAATGTGCTCTGCGCTTGCATCCTTACGGTCCACCTGCTCCTGCATGTGGAAGATCTTAAGGGCAAGAATGCTGAGGCGGTCTACTGCCCATGCAGGGCTCTCAGTATTGATGGTAGCAATAGGAAGAGGTTCCACATCCTTATACTTATCAAGAAAGTAAGAGTCGATCATCTCAACAAGATCGGTTCGGTCCTGATTGCTCTTGTCGATGCGACGTTTAAGGGCAAGAGCCTCAACAGGATTGATCTGCGGATCGCGAATGATGTCCTCAAGATGCCACTGAACGGTATCGATCCAGTTTTTGATATAAAGATAGAACTCTATCGACCCCTGCTCGTATGGGTTATTGATAGGCTGGTCGACATCGTCTGCAATATGATAATCCTTTATTACCTGCTCAAATATCGGGTTTGAAAGTTGTGTAAATGTCATAATTCTATTATTTCTTTTCATTTCTTCGTGCAAAAGTAAGGTTTTTTTATTGATTATACAATCATTTAGAAGAAAATCGGTATCTTTGCGCTGTATTTACATAAATACTGAAACTTATTGAGCATAATTTATTACTGATATAACTCATAGATCCTCCACCTTCCCCAAGCGCACTGCTGATTGAATTCCATGCGGTGCCCAAGTTGGAAGTGTGGGGGATTCTTTTTTTAAGTAAAGAGTAAAAAGTAAGAAGTAAGAAAAACATTATAAAGAGTTAAGGATATGAAGCACATTCGACTGGCGATGATAATGATTGGTGTGTGCCTGACGCTGAACGGAGCATACGCCCAAGACAAGGGAAAGGGTGAGGCGACCAGCCTCTCGAAGACTGCACAAGCAATGGCAGCACAGGGATATGTGAACATTGTCGATGTAGACCCATCGATACGGGTGTCGCTGATGTACACACGTGCCGACAACTTCACGGGGAAGGTGCTCTACACCGACCTCCGCGAGGCCTTCCTGCACCCCGATGCCGCAGCAGCCCTGCATAAGGCACAGGTGGAACTGCAACATCTGCACCCAGGCTACAGCCTTAAGGTGTACGATGCCGCACGCCCTATGTCTATCCAGCAGAAAATGTGGGACGTAGTGAAAGCCACAAGCAAGCGCATCTACGTTTCCAACCCAGCCAACGGAGGCGGACTGCACAACTACGGGTTTGCAGTCGACATCACCATCTGCGATGAGCATGGCGACTCCATACCGATGGGTACCAAGATCGACTACATGGGCAAGCTTGCCCACCCAGAGCATGAAGCAACATTCCTGAGCCAGGGAAAGATATCGAAGGAGGCTGTCCAGAACCGCGAACTGCTTCGCAAGGCCATGGCTGCAGGAGGATTCAAGGTGCTCAAGACCGAGTGGTGGCACTTCAACCTCAAGACAAGGGCACAAGTGAAAAACGAAGGCAGAAAACCTATACGATAATGCACGACTTCATACTCCAGCATCGCAACGACGACCCTCGCGACCTTGCACTCCATGCCAGCCGATACAAAGATATCGACATCCCTTATGCTGTGCAACAGATTGCTGCCTGGCAGACCGCCAAGCGCAAGCTGCCGCTATGGGCAGAAACGGATGGCATAGAGTATCCCGTGCATCTGAGCATGGAGCAATGCTCAAGCCAGATAACAGCCGAATACAAAGCGCAAGTAGCAGCCGCCCTGCCTATCGATCACACATCAATGACCGACCTTACATCGGGATTCGGAGTTGATGCAACGATGATCGGACGGCAGTTCAAGCACCTTAACTATGTGGAACGCAACGAAGAACTGTGCCGCATAGCCTCCCACAACCTCCCCTTGCTTGGCATCAGCAGTCTGCAGGTACACAATGCCGATGCGGCAAACATCCTGCCATCGCTCCCACACCAGTCGCTCATATTCCTCGATCCTGCACGCCGCGACGAGAATGGAGGCAAGACGGTACAGATATCGGACTGCACCCCTAATGTCACACTAATGCAGGACGAGCTGCTCAGCCATGCCGACCGCGTGATGATAAAGCTCTCGCCTATGCTTGACATAGCCAACATACTCAAGGACTTGCACAACGTGCAGGAGATACACATAGTAAGCGTAGCGGGCGAATGCAAGGAGATGCTTGTCGTACTCGGGCAAGATGCCACACCACAGCATCTGCCAATATATTGCGTCAACCTTAAGTCTCAAGACAAAACGGAGTCGTTTGCCTTCTTCAGCGATGAAGAACGCACGGCAGAATGCCACTATGCCGATGCTGAACAACTGCGACAAGCACAAGGCTACTACCTATACGAACCAAATGCCAGCATCATGAAGGCAGGATGCTTCAAGTCGATAGCCATGAGATATGGAATATGCAAACTGCATCCTTCATCACATCTTTATGTATCGGCAGAACGTATCGATGACTTCCCTGGAAGAACTTTCTGCATAGAAGCCATTCACGGCATAAAGGACAAGGCTTTGAAATCAATCAAGAAAGCCAATCTCACCGTTCGTAACTTCCCAGCAACGGTAGCAGAGCTAAGAAAGCGAATGAAGCTTAGCGAAGGGGGCAACGACTATCTCTTTGCCACCACCCTAGCCGACGATAGCAAAACAATCATAAAGTGTAAAAAAAAGTATTAGTTCTTCTTCCAGAACGTGCGAGTGAAGATCAGAATGATAGGGAAGATCTCCAGACGACCGATAAGCATGAGGATGGAGCACACCATCTTTGCATGAGGATTGAGGATCATCCACGAGTGTGCAGGACCATAGTACTCCATACCTGGGCCGACATTACTTAACGACGACATAGCTATACCAAAGGCTTCATAATAGTTGAAGTTAGGATGCACATCGTTAGGATCGACACCGAAGAGTGCAAGCACAAACGCTCCGAAGAAGAGCGAGACGACAAAAAGAGTGATGAAGCCAATGAGAGTTTGCACCACGGAAGGCGATACTACGCTGCCATTGAGTCGTACAGGAAGCACGGCACGAGGATGCAGGATGCGTGTGAACTCATTGCGAAGCACACGATAGATGATGCTAAGACGCACACACTTGAAACCGCCCGTAGTACTGCCCGAACAAGCACCGGCAAACATGACAAACAGCAAGATAGGCATGAGCTGCACAGGCCAAAGAGTATAGTCGACCGAAGCAAATCCTGTGGTAGTCTGCAGCGAGATGACAGTAAAGAGCGACTCGCGAATGGCAAGTTCGAGGTTTGAAGTGGTATTGGTCAGCACAAGAGTCACCACACACACCGCCGATGCTATAAGCACGATGATGAGATAGGCCCTTGCCTCGGCATCATGGAAGAACTGGTGAATCTTGCCCTTAAGTATAGTATAATATATTAAGGTGTAGTTTATGCCCGACACAAACATGAAGAAGATGAGAGTGTACTCGATAGAAGCAGAGTTATAATAGTCGCGCAGGAGGTCGGAATGAGTGCCGTAACCACCTGTGGCGGTAGTACACATGGCATAGTTGACAGCATCGAAAGTCGTCATGCCACACAGGATAAGCGCAAGCGTGCAGAGCACGGTGAGAACCACATAGACCGAACCGATCCACTTGGCTGCCACGCTGATGCGAGGATGCACCTTATCGTGAAGAGGGCCTGTGCTCTCGGCAGCAAATAGCTTGACCTCACCCACACCGAAGGCAGGAAGAATGGCGATGGTAAAGAACACAATACCAATACCGCCAATCCATTGCGTCAGGCTTCGCCAGAAGAGCAGGCTCTTCGGCATAGCATCAAGGTCGTCAATAATCGTGGCTCCGGTGGAAGTGAAACCCGACATGGTCTCGAAGAATGCACTCGCAGGGTCAGACACATGCCCATCCAGCAAGAACGGTATCATGCCGATAAGGGTGAACAGCACCCACACCACCGATACGATGACATAGCCATCCTTACGCCCCATGTTCGTTCCAGCCTTGTGTCCTATCAACCGTCCTATCACACCCAGGACAATAGCCAGACCGACAGGAGGAAGGAAGGACGAATAGCCTTCATCGTATATTAATGCAACAATCTGGCACAAAAGCATTAGCCCTGCCTCGATGAAGAGCAGGATACCCATGATTTTGCATATGATACGCCAATTGATCATTTGAATAGCTTATCAAGTTTCTTAAGCGAAGAACCAATACAGAACACTACCACCTTGTCGCCCGCCTGCAACTGAGTCATACCACCTACGAGCATCGCTTTGCCATCGCGAACCATACCTCCGATGTTGACTCCGTAAGGCAAACCAAGCTGCATGATAGGCTTCTTTGTAACCTTTGTGCCCGGCTTAACCACAAACTCTGCCACATCGGCGTTAGCTACGGACAGCATCTTCATGTTGTCCACATCGCTCTTGAGCAACATGCGGTATATGTGGCTGGCAGCAATCATCTTCTTGTTGATGATAGTTCCCACATCAAGATCCTCGGCCATATCGAAGTAGTCAAGGTTCTCGACCTGAGCTATGGTTTTGCGAATGCCCTTTCGGCGTGCAGCCACACAGGCAAGGATATTCTCTTCATCATTGTCCGTAAGGGAGAGGAAGGCCTCGTGATGATCGAACCCTTCATCATTGAGGAGATCCATATCGTAGCCCTCACCATGGATGACCATAGTGTTAGGCTTGACCACGCCTCCGAGATAAGTGCATCGGTCGAAGTTCGACTCAATGATCTTGACATTATAGTTCGAGTCGAGCGCCCAGTCGGTACGCACCGAAAGCTTGCCTCCACCGATGACTACCACATTCCTGACAGGCGGATAGCCATCCTTACCAGAAAGGCTGCGAATGGTGCTGATGCCCTCACGGGTAGTCATGAAGAACACGAGGTCGCGAGGCAGGATGCGCTCATCACCATAAGGAACTACTGTCTCGTTGCCACGCTTGATGGCTACCACATGGAAGTCGTGTCCGTAATTGATACCTATCTGCTTGAGAGTGTTACCAACGAGGCGATTGTCCTCATTGCTTATCTCCTTCTCATATATCGGATGACTGTCGTGCATCATGACACTCAGAAGTACCAGGTCGCCTCCGTTGAACTCCCACACCTGTCGTGCCCAACTGTACTTTGACGAACTGGCAATATCCTGCGCAGCGAGCAACTCTGGGTAGATGAGCGACTCGATACCCATGTCCTTGAAGAGCTTCTGGTTCTCAGGCCTCATGTACTCGTAATTGTCAACACGAGCCACGGTACGCTTTGCACCAAGCTGCTTGGCAAGCATGGCACATGCAAGGTTCTCGCTCTCCTGAGGAGTGACAGCAATAAACAAGTCTGCACCCGACACACCAGCGTCCTTCAGCCCCTCAATCGAAGTGGCAGGCTTGGGAAGCGTCATGATGTCGAGGTCGGAATTGACCTTGTGCAATTTGTCCACATCACCATCCATAAGCACGACATTCATATTGTCCTTCGACAGGAGTCGTGCAAGATGAGTACCTACGGCACCAGCACCAGCAATGATTATCTTCATCTCAATATATGTTTTACGATGCTTTCCGCATCGAGTCCAATGATCTTATACAATTCTGAAGGCTTGCCATGCTCAACAAACTTATCAGGAATGCCAAGACGGACAACCTCAGGCTGGTAATGATTGTCAGCAAAGAACTCCAGCACGGCCGAACCGAGTCCGCCGCTTATCACACCATCTTCAACCGTGATGACGCGTCGGAACTTTCGTCCCACCTCATGCAGGATGGCAGTATCTATAGGCTTGAGGAAGCGCATATCGTAGTGAGCCACCGAAGGCATGGCAAGATGCTCGTTGGAAGCCGTCATCTGAGCCATCATCATCGCCTTCTGAACCTCCATGCCGATAGGGCCGAGGCTGAGAATGGCAATATCGTCTCCATCAGTAAGTTTCACACCCTTTCCTACTGGAATCTCCTCAAAGTCGCATCGCCAATCGACTACGCTGCCGCATCCACGAGGATAGCGAATGACAAACGGTCCGTGGCCCGGCAACTGTGCCGTATACATGAGGCGGCGAAGCTCGGGCTCGTTGAGAGGTGAGGCTATGGTGAGGTTAGGTATAGGACGAAGGAATGCAAGGTCGAAGGCACCATGATGAGTTGGTCCATCCTCGCCTACGATACCAGCACGATCGAGGCACAGCACCATGTCAAGCTTCATCGTTGCCACATCGTGAATGATATTGTCGTAAGCACGCTGCATGAACGATGAATAGATGTTGCAGAATGGCATCAAGCCATCCTTTGCCATTCCTCCTGAGAAGGTGACAGCATGTCCCTCAGCTATGCCGACATCAAACACGCGGTCGGGCATAGCCTTCATCATGATATTCATCGAGCAACCGGTAGGCATGGCAGGAGTGACACCCACTATCTTCTCATTCTTCTGAGCCAACTCAAGCAAGGTCATGCCAAACACATCCTGGAACTTAGGAGGCTGAGGTGCATCGGCTACCGACTTGATGCGTTCGCCCGTCTCGTAGTCGAACTTGCCCGGAGCATGCCATATCGTAGCATTCTCCTCGGCAGGTGCATAGCCCTTACCCTTCTTCGTGTGCAGATGGAGCAACTTCGGTCCCTTCATGTCCTTGATGATTCTCAGTATGCGCACCAATTCGATGACATCATTGCCATCAGTAGGACCGAAATAGCGTATATCCATACCCTCGAAAATGTTCTGCTGACGGGTAAGGACCGACTTCACACTATTGTTGAAACGTATGATGCCCTTTCGGCGCTTCTCGGTAAGGAAGCCCCAGTTGCGCAGCTTCTGAGATATGGAGTAGCGAATGCTGTTGTAGGTGCTGTTGGTGGTAAGCTGAAGCAGATACTTGCGCATGCCGCCCACACTATGATCGATGGACATATTGTTATCATTAAGGATGATAAGCATGTCGTTGTCCGTACCTGCGGTGTTATTGATGCCTTCAAAAGCCAATCCGCCGCTCATGCTTCCGTCGCCTATCACAGCCACCACCTTGCGGTCCTCTCCGTGCAAACGTGCAGCAACAGCCATGCCCAAGGCGGCACTTATGGAATTGCTGGCATGTCCGCAGCAGAAGGTGTCGTATTCGCTCTCGAAAGGATGAGGGAATGGTTTTATTCCATTCAGACACCTGTTGGTGCAGAAGCGGTCGCGGCGACCAGTAAGAATCTTGTGACCATAAGCCTGATGGCCTACATCCCATACAATACGGTCGTATGGTGTGTCAAACACATAATGGAGAGCAACTGTCAATTCCACCACACCAAGGCTTGAAGCCAGATGGCCTGGATTGATCGACAATTCTTCGATAATATCATTGCGCAATTCCTCACATACCTGTGGCAACTGATCGACGTCCAACTGGCGCAGATCAGCAGGATAATCTATCCTTGGCAATAATTTATATTCGTTCTTATCTCCCATTCTTTACTTAAAATAGCGAGCAAAGTTAATAAAAAGTGCTTAATAGTGAAAAGGAAAAATGGAAAAACTGTATCAGATGCAACGTTTTTATGGTTAAAGACTCTACATATCACAAATTTTTTAACTAATTTTGCACCATGAAAGAAAGAAATCATGCCTTCGACCTCCTGTGCGGACTATGCATCTTACGCATGTTGATGCTCCACAGCATTAGCCTGTGCGGCTTCAGGGGAGAGTTCTGGTTCGGGAAGATCATGGCGTGGACATTCTTCTTCATGTCGTTCTTTTTTTTCAAGGCGGGCTACTTCAACAAGACCGTAGCAGGCAACTCATGGACATATCTAAAAGACAAGTCGAAACGACTGCTCGTACCATACCTTGCTTGGGGACTGATAGGCAGCATCATCTACTTCGGGTTCGTGTGGGGAGTGGGCGAGCACTTCGAAAAGACCGCCAGCCGACTGACCTGGGCACACGTGTATCGCCAGAGCCACTTCTACGGCGATCCTCCATGCTGGTTTCTGGTATCATTCTTCATGACGTATGTCGTGGTCCACTTTGTGGAGAAAGGCCTTAACAAGCTAAGGACAATGCTCGAAGGGGCAGGATGGCAACAGTCGGCACGCACCATTCAGACGATGCGTATCGTGAGCATTGCCGCATGCCCGTTTGTCAGTTTTCTGCTTTGGAAAAACAAGAATCCGATGTGGCTAAGCCTCAACAACGTCTTCATGGGAATATACTTTTTCTACCTGGGACGTTTGTGGCGATGGTTGCAAACCCGAGTTAGCAAACAGGTCATTATTACACTTTCCGTGGCTCTGATTCTCTGCTTTATCACAGGAAACAAGCTGTGGCATGGTGAGTACGACATGAGTTTGAATAAATTTGTACAAAATCCGTGGGGAGCAGGCATCAACACTACCTTTGCCCTGTGCGGCATATCCGGACTGCTGCTCTCGCTTCCTATAGGGCGAATACCCGTAGTGAACTACATAGGACAACATTCGATGGTGTACTTCGTAGCCCACTATCCGCTCATCTATTTCTACAAGTTCACCCACCAAGCGTTCGGCCGGGCAATATGGGGACATTGGGATGAATGGATCACGCTGGCAGTATTTATCATGGCAATATGCACATGGCTCGTGCCGCATGTGGAGAGTGTGCCTTGGCTGTCGGGCAGGTATAAAAAAGTCATAAATCAGTTATAAGTTGAAAAGGGGGAAATAAAAACTTTTCTTCATAATCAACAACTGAAACAACCAATAAAGAAAGGGTTACACATTGAAAGAGAGAAACCATACATTCGACTTCCTCTGTGGAATATGCATCATACGAATGATCACGCTCCACACCATCACCTTCTGCGGCCACAAGCAGGATGAGGGATGGGGTGTGGTAATGGCATGGTCGTTCTTCTTCATGTGTTTCTTCTTCTTCAAGGCAGGATATTTCAACAAGACCGTGAGCGGCAACTCACGCGAATACATCAAGGACAAGGCAAAGCGACTGCTCATCCCGTACGTGGCATGGGGAACGATAGGATTCCTCATCTACGCATTCTACCTGCCATTTGAGATCGACCGCTACCACCATCCTATAGAACCAATGGAGTGGAGCCACCTGTGGAGCACATCCTCGTTCTGGGGCAACGAACCGGTGTGGTTCCTGTTCACATTCTTCTCGGCATATGTACTTGTCCACTTCATGAAGAAGATACACATTGTCAAACCGATAAGCGTGTTCCAAACGGTATTGCTGCTCACCTTCCCATTCATCAGCTACTGGCTGTACACGAAGGGCAATCCATTGCCATTGAGCCTGAGCAACGTGTTCATGGGAGCATTCTTCTTCTACATGGGCCGAGGATGGCGTTGGTGTCTGGACCGCTTGTCACGCACCCAGGCGATGTACATCTGCTCGGCATTCATCATAGCCTTTATAGTCAGCAACATAGTGTGGCATGGAGAGTACGCAATGGCGACAAACCGATTTGATGGAAACGCGCTTGCAGCATTCTTCAACACCCTGATCATCCTGCTCGGACTGTCAGGACTGCTCATCAAGCTCCCTCTGCCACGCGTGCCGGTGATCAACTACATCGGCCAGCACTCGATGGTGTACTTCGTGGCCCACTATCCTATACTTCAGTTCTACCGATTCACCCACATCGTCTATGGCCGCAGTATCTACGGTCGCTGGGACGATTTCATCATACTCATGGTCTTTGTGTTCTGCCTCTGCACGTGGCTCGTGCCTTATGTGGAGAGCGTACCATGGCTGTCAGGACGATTTAAAACCAAGCAACAATGAACATAGCATATCTGATATCAGCACATACCGACGCTCCGCAACTGAAACGACTTGTTGAAGCATTGCACATGGATGCCCACTTCTTCATTCATATTGATGCCAAGTCGGACATCACTCCCTTCACATCAATCATCAAGGGCGACAACATCCATTTCATCAGCAAGCGATACGATGTGCGCTGGGGAACGATCATCGAGGTGTGGTATCAGATGCAGCTCATCAAGGCAGCAATCGACTATCCCCTGAGCTTCGACCGCATCTTCTTCCTGAGTGGAATGGACTATCCGCTGTGGTCGAACGAACGAATCACGCAGTATCTGGAAGGCATAGGCGACAAGGAGATACTGATGGGAGTAGACATGACTCACCCTCAGACCTCAGGGCAGCAGCACGACCTCTACACCACCGCACGTCCATTCTTCAACATCTCCTTCCTTAGCAACAAGGCCAACGAGCGCCTGGGCATCCTCTCGCGCAGGATTCTGCGAGCTGTAGGCTACAGGAAGAGCCTTACGCTGCCCAACGGATGGACGCTCTACAAGGGATCGGCATGGTGGTGCATCAGCGAACCACTGGCACAGCACATTCTGAGCGTGTTCCAGGACAACAAGCAAGTCACCCAATACTTCCGTAGCTCATTCGGATCGGCCGAGACCTTCATCCAGACCGCAGCGATGAACGATCCTGCATGGGCCGAGAGATGCATCATCGCAGAAGGACCATACACCACATTGGCCGACCTCACCCCACTCCACTTCATCGACTACGTGCCTGTGATCAAGGTGATGGACGAGAGCGATTATAGCCGCCTGATGGAAAGCGGACGTATGTTTACCCGTAAACTCCTGAGCGGAAAGAGTGACAAACTCGTAGAAATGATAGAGAATGGCAGACATTGATAGCATATACAAGCCCTCCCCTCATGGAGGAGATGGAGGTGGTCATTCCCGTATGGAGTGGCTTGATGCCATGCGAGGATTTACAATGATCCTTGTCGTTGCATACCATGTGGCTCAGATGGCTTTCGAACAGAATGAGAAGACATCCTGTTCGCTGCCTTTCCTTGTGCTGTTTCGTATGCCGCTGTTCTTCTTCGTGTCCGGATTCCTCGCCTACAAGAGCAAATGGATATGGACTGCCGAATCGTTTATCCGTCTGACTTGGAAGAAGATCAAGGTGCAGGTGCTGCCTGCGTTCGTGTTCCTGTGCATACTGCTTGTGCTGAGGAGCAAACAGCCATTCGGCGATGCGCTGTTGAAGAACCTCCAACTGCCTACAAAGGGCGGATACTGGTTTACCTGGGTACTCCTGCAGATGTTTATCATCTACTACATAGTGGCAGCATTGGCACAACGGCTGCGGAACTCCCACATCCCGATATGGATACTGTGGGTGGTGTGCCTGGCAGCCTATCAGAGCCTGTACATGCCGAGTGCGCTGGGCAAATGGTACAAGAACGACTTCATGATGTATTCCAGCATGTACGAGACATTCAAGTTCATGCATTTCTTCGTGCTTGGCAACCTCGTGCATCGCTATTGGCATCAGGTACAGAGATTGTTCGACACGCGCTGGTTCTTCCCTATCGTGACCATCCTGGCATTCCTGTGCTGTGCCGACATATTCCGCTTGCATACGTTCAAGATGGAATGGGTGAACCTGCCTAAGACCCTGGCCATGTACACCCTGATGCTGATAGTCATAATGGTGTTCCGCCACTATGCTGAGCATTTCACCTCACAGACTCGCACGGGCCGTTGCCTTCAGTACATCGGAGTGCGCACTCTCGACATCTACCTGCTGCACTTCCTCTTCCTGCCTAAGCTGCCGATGGTGGGCAAGTGGCTCAACGAGTACCATCCAAACTTCTGCATTGATATCGTCTGCGCATTCAGCGTAGCAGCCGTGGTTATCGCATTCTGTCTGCTGACAAGCAACATACTAAGGACCAGTCCACTATTCAAGGAATACCTGTTTGGCAGAAAATAAGCTTATGAACAACGAACTGATAAAGACCATACAATCGAAAGTAGACCAGCAACGGCTGAAGGACACCTTCTGCCCCGAGGGTTCGCTCCTGCGCCGCCAGCAAGAGCGCATGCTTGAGATGCTGCTCAGCTTTGATGCCATCTGCAAGAAGCACAACATACCCTACTGGCTGAGTTCAGGCACCATGCTGGGCTGCATACGTCATGGAGGATTCATACCGTGGGACGATGATCTCGATGTGGAGATGATGCGCGACGACTACCTGCGCTTCGAGCAGGTCATCATGGACGAACTGCCTGACAGTATGGCTCTTCAGACCCACGATACCGACCCGAACTATTTCTTCTTCTACCCAAAACTGCGCGACAAGCGCAGCCTGCTGGAAGAGACCAACAACTACGACAAGGTATTCAAGTACCGCGGCATCTACATCGACATCTTCCTGTTGGAGAAGAACCCATTGTGGACCCACAAGCTGTCGTGCAATACGATAGGTCATGTGTACAAGATCATGAAGGATCCGCACCTAAATGTTGAGGCCAAGAACAATAAAGTGGCACGTTGGTACGATACTAATAATAAGGTAGTGTATCCTGTGCTGCGATTCATATCGCGCTTCTCATCAGGCCGACTGGTTCGGCACACGTTCGGCGTGCCTTACCCAAAGCCACGACATGTAACCGACCTGTTTCCGCTGGATAAGGCCCTGTTTGAGGGACATGAATTCCCCGTACCGCACGACTGGCACAACTACCTTCACCGCATGTTTGGCAACTATGAAGCGCTGCCGAACCTTGAAGAGCTTCATCCCCATGTAGGGAAGATAGAGTTTTATGATTAACGAAAAAAGAAAGGAAACTGATTAAGATATGCAAGCCATAATACTTGCTGCCGGAATGGGCAGACGACTTGGAGAGTACACGAAGGACAATACGAAATGTATGGTGCCTGTCAATGGTGTGCGACTCATAGACAGAGTGATCGGTCAATTGTCAAAGCTCCACCTCACCCGACTCGTACTCGTAGTCGGATACGAGGGCCAGAAGCTCATCGACTACATTGGCCATCGCTACGATGATGTGCTGAAGATTGAGTTCATCAACAATCCTATATACGACAAGACCAACAACATCTACTCGTTGGCACTTGCCAAGAAGGAACTGTGCGAGGACGACACCATCCTCCTCGAGAGCGATCTCATCTTCGAGGACAGGATGCTGGAACTCCTTGTCAACCATCCGGATCGCGACCTTGCCCTCGTAGCCAAATACGAGACCTGGATGGACGGCACCATGGTAAGCATCGATGCCAACCGCAACATCGTCAACTTCATACCGAAGGAGGCGTTCCGCTACGAGGATGTCGACCTGTACTACAAGACGGTCAATATATACAAGTTCTCGAAGGAGTTCTCCACCGACTTCTATGTGCCGTTCCTCGATGCCTACAGCAAGGTGATGGGCAACAACGAGTACTACGAGCAGGTGCTTCGAGTACTCCTGCACCTTCACAAGTCCACCCTCAAGGCACTTCCTATCACCGACGAGAAGTGGTATGAGATCGATGATGTGCAGGACCTCGACATTGCATCCGCAATCTTCAGCGACGGCACAGTCAAGTACCACGAGTACCACAAGCGCTATGGCGGCTACTGGCGATTCCCTCAGATGCTCGACTACTGCTATCTGGTCAATCCGTTCTTCCCAAGCAAGAGGATGAAGGACGAGCTGAGGGCAAACTTCGATGTGCTGCTCGAGAACTACCCTTCAGGCATGCTGGTCAACTCATTGCTTGCCGGCAAGTACTTCGGCATCAAGCAGGACTACGTAGTGGTAGGCAACGGAGCTGCCGAGCTGATCAAGATCGTGATGGAGGAGCACACAGGCGACAAGGTAGGTATCATATACCCAACATTCGACGAATATCCTAACCGCCTCCGCAAGGAGCAGATCGTCCCATTCATCTCGCAGAAGGAGAACTTCGACTACACAGCCGACGACCTCATGGAGCACTACAAGGACACAGGCATCTCACTCATGCTCCTCATCAATCCCGACAACCCTTCGGGCCACTTCATGCCTAAGGCCGATGTGCTGCGCCTGGCTGCATGGTGTGAGGACAATGGCATAAAGCTTGTGGTCGATGAGAGCTTCGTTGACTTCACCGACGACTTTGAGCACAACAGCCTGCTCCACAACGACCTGCTTGAGCAGCACCCTACCATGATGGTGATGAAGAGCATATCCAAGTCGTACGGCGTCCCAGGACTTCGCCTTGGCGTGTTTGTCACAGCCAACACCGACCTCATTGCACGCATGAAGAAGGAGGTCAGCATCTGGAACATCAATTCGTTTGCAGAGTTCTACCTCCAGATCTATGGCAAATACGAGAACGAGTACAAGAAGGCATGCTGCCAGTTCATCGAGGAGCGCAACACGTTCTATGCCGAACTGCAGACCATACCTTTCCTCCGTGTCATCCCTTCCCAGGCCAACTACTTCCTGTGCGAAGTGATCGACAAGTACACATCGACCGAACTTACTCAGCGACTCATTGAGAACAATGTGCTGATCAGCAACTGCGGACTGAAGAACAATATGGCTGGCAAACAGCTCATTCGCCTTGCCGTACGCAGTCGCCAGGACAACGCACGACTCATATCCATACTACGTACATTATAAGACTTAGCAGACGATGAAGACAATTTGTATATGTGGAGGTGGTTCGTTAGGGCACGTCATAGCAGGATGGCTTGCTGCCAAGGGAAAGGCCCGTGTCAACATACTGACCGGTCGTCCCAAGTTGTGGCAGCCATGCATCGACATCCATACCCCCGACGGCAACACGCTTCACGGCAAATTGGGCAAGGTGAGCAGCCATGCCGCAGAGGTGATACCCGATAGCGACATCGTACTCCTATGCCTTCCTGGCTATCTCATCGCCAGCGAGTTGGAAGCCATCAGACCTCACTTGGCAGCCGACACTCTCGTGGGTGGTGTATTCTCTTCCACGGGCTTCTTCTTCGAGGCACACAGGATCCTTCCATCGTCCCAGCCTCTGTGGGGCTTTCAGCGAGTGCCGTTCATAGCACGCGTTGCCGAATACGGTTCGTCAGCCAATCTGCTTGGCTTCAAGGACAGCCTTAGTGTTGCCATCGAGAACGTGTCCGACACGGTGCAATCATCCATGGTGTCATGGCTGAACGATGCGTTCGAGTGCCCGATCCACCTATTGGGCCATTACCTTGAGGCAAGTCTCACCAACAGCAACCCCCTGCTTCACACATCCCGTCTCTACACCCTGTTTGGCGGCGACAACGAAGGCAAGGCATACGACAGGATGATATACTTCTACGAGGAGTGGACCGATGAGGCAGCCGACATGCTGATCAGGATGGACGAGGAATTCTTCCGCCTGCTTGGCGCATTGCCCGCATCAGAAGGCTTCCTGCCCACCATCCTGGACTACTACGAGAGCCACGATGCCCAGTCGCTTGCAGCCAAGTTGCGCTCCATCAAGGGCTTCAAGGGCATCGCCTCGCCTATGGTTTCCACATCCGAGGGATGGATGCCGGACTTCGGCAGCCGCTACTTCACCGAGGACTTCCCACATGGCCTGAAGTACATCTGGCTATTGGCTCACGAACATGGCATCGATGTCCCTAACATCGACAAGGTATATGCATGGGGCATGGACAAGTTGAACAAAGGAGGACGATAGATATGGCAGCAACACTAAAGGAAAAGGCAGCCAAGGGCTTTCTCTGGGCAGCTATCAACAATGGCGCCACCCAACTCATGGGAGCCATATTCGGGGTGGTTCTGAGCCGCATCCTCGACAAGGGCGACTACGGACTCATCAACATGCTGCTTGTATTCTCAGCTGTGGCAACAGCGCTGCAGGATAGCGGATTTGTCATAGCGCTTATCAACAAGAAGGATGCCACCCACAGGGACTACAACTCCGTGTTCTGGTTCAACATACTCGTCAGCGCATCCATCTATGCCATCCTCTTCGCCTGTGCTCCGCTCATAGCATCCTACTATGACGAACCTATACTGGAAAACCTGTCGCGATATTTCTTCCTCTGCTTCTTCATCGCATCGTTCTCCATCGTACCGAGATCATTGCTGCTCAAGCAGTTGAAGCAGAAGCAACTGGCAGTCATAGGACTGGCAGCATTGGTCATCTCCAACACCATCGGACTGCTCATGGCATTCAACGACATGGCATATTGGAGCCTTGCCACGCAGACCATCACCTTCAATCTCACCATCAGCATCCTGAGCTGGTACTACTCCGGGTGGAGACCAAGCCTGCGCATCTCGTTCCAACCCGTCAGGGAGATGTTCGGATTCTCAGCCAAGATGCTCATCACGTACATCTTCAACAGCATCAACAACAACATCTTCTCGCTGGTACTTGGCAAACTCTACACCAAGAATGAGGTGGGCGAATACAGTCAGGCAAACAAGTGGAACCTGATGGGGGCAAACACCATCTCCGGCATGGTGAACGGTGTGGCACAACCTACATTCGTACAGGTAGGCGACGACAGGGAAAGGCTGTGCCGCGCACTCTCCAAGATGCTCCGTCTCACGTGCTTCATCACCTTCCCAGCCATGTTCGGAATGTCGCTCATTGCGAAGGAATTTATCGTCATCACCGTGACCGACAAGTGGTTGGCAAGCGCCCATCTCATGCAGATACTTTGCATCGAGGGCGCCTTCATCCCCATCGCCACCCTCTATTACAACATGATCATCTCACGGGGTAAGTCCAACATCTACATGTGGAATGTCATCCTGCAGGGATGCACCATCCTTGCCGCCATCACAGGCGTACACTACCTCGGAGGCGGTATCAACGAGATGATCTGGGCACACGTCGCCATCATCATAGCATGGGTAGGCATCTGGCACATCTTCGTGTGGAGGGAGATCAGGTTCAGCTTCATGCAGGGCCTGAAGGACATCATCCCATTCATGGCAATAGCGGGCCTTACCATGATAGCCACCCACTTCCTTACGCTCACGATTGACAACCTGTATCTGCTGCTTGCATCACGCATCCTCATTGCAGCCACATTGTACCTCTCCATCCTCTGGGTGCTTGGTGCCAACATCCTGAAGGAATGTCTGAGTTATCTAAGGCCCCACCCAACCTCCCCATAAGGGAGGGGCTTGGATATACAGAAGGTAAACGAATCCTTATACCTTAACATAAAACGAAAACCTGCATGTCAAATAGTAACCACAAACCCTCCCCTCATGGGGGAGCTGGAGGGGGCCCTAAATGCTCCCGCAACATAGCCATAGTATTAGCAGGAGGTTCCGGCCGCCGTATGGGTACAGACGTGCCCAAGCAATACCTCGAGATCCGAGGACGAATGGTCATCGAATACGCCATCGATGCCTTCGATCGCAATGCCAATATCGATGAAGTGGCAGTAGTGGTAAGTGCCGACAATGTTGACACCATGAGGGACATCGCTGCGCACAACAACTGGAAGAAACTGAGGCACATACTCGTAGGTGGCAAGGAGCGCTACGACTCCAGCCTCTCTGCCATCAACGCCTACCGGGACGAAGACTGCAACATCATCTTCCACGATGCAGCACGCCCACTTGTCACCCAGCGCATCATAGACGATGTGGTGGAGAAGCTCCGCACCTGCCAGGCCGTGGGAGTAGCACAACCATCGGTCGATACCATACTCGTCATCGAGGATGGATGCATCAAGAGCGTACCCGACCGCTCCACCCTCCGTCGTGCCCAGACCCCTCAAGGATTCGACATCTCCATCATCAGGAATGCATACGAGATAGGACTCCAGGACCCCGACTTCAAGGCTACCGACGACTGCGGCATCGTGCTCCGCTACCGTCCCGACATCCCCATCCACATCGTCGATGGCGACGAGGCATGCATGAAGATCACCTACAAGTCCGACTGCCAAATCCTCGAAACCTTCCTCTGACATCTCCACTCTAACCTCTAACCTCTCAACTCTTCACTTTCTATGATCTCCCCCGTTGCAATGTTTGTCTACAACCGCGTGGACAACACCCAAAAGACCATTGAGCACCTACTTCGCAACACACTTGCTGCGGAAACCGACCTATTTGTCTTCAGCGATGGAGGCAAGGATGAGAAATCGTGGAAGGCTGTAAACGAAGTGCGTGCCCATCTTCATAAGGTACAGAAGGATATAGAGGCCAATGGCGCCCTGAAGAGCATGACCATCATCGAGCGCCCGGAGAACATCTACCTCGAGCGCAACATCACCGAAGGCATAGCCCAAATATTTGAGAATCACGACCGCATCATAGTCCTTGAGGACGACATCTGCACATCGCCCTACTACCTCCAGTACATGAACGATGCCTTCGACCTGTACAAGGACGAGCCACGCGTCATGCACGTAGCAGGATTCACCAATCTCGACCTCTCCACTCTCACCTCTAACCTCTCACCTCTAACCTTTAACCTCTCACCTCTCAACTCTAACCTCTCCACTCTCCCCTTCTACTTCACCCCTCACATGTCGGGTTGGGGATGGGGTACGTGGCGCGACCGCTGGCAGAAGCATTTCGTCCATTATCAAACCCGCGAAGCAGCCCTTGAAGGCATGACAGCTGCCGATCAGGACGCCATCCAGTATGGAGGTGTATTCCCATGTCTGAAGAGCCTTGACAAGCGCCCTATCCCATGGGACATCTGTTGGGAGCTCGCCATCTACAAGGCAGGAGGACTATGTCTCACACCAGGCAGGACAATGGTGCGCAACATAGGCCTCAAGAACGGCACCCACTTCAAGTCGTTCGACATCCTGCAGCGCTACGAGTTTGACCGTGAACCATCGCAAGAGCCACTTGCGCTGACCAAAATCCCTAATCCCCAGAAGGACGAAGCCATCGAACGCCTCTTCGCCGAAGCCATCACCGACTGGGGCATCCGCTACACCCCACTTGGCAAATTCATACGCTTCTTCTACAAGTTATTTACCGGAAAATAAAGGGGACACGCCGAAGTCCCTCATCAAGACCTCAAGCCCCCTCCGACTCCCCCTCTAAAGCTTTTCGTCCCAATGGCGGTTTATGTGGAAAATCAAAAAATAGGGAAAGTGTTTGGTGGTATGGTGAGAATGTGCGGTTCCCAACAGTTCCCGTTAGTTCCCGGCATGGCCGAACACCCTGAAAAAGAAGATGTTATAACCATCCATCACGACAATTGTGGCTTGACACAGCATTTGACACAGTGTTCGACACTGACAATCAACGCCTTACATGATGGTTTGACACAGTAATTGACACAAGAAATAGAAGGAATAAAAAAGAAGGATAATTTAAAAGAAAAAATATAATAAAAAAGAAAGTTCTGAAAATATTCTCTCTACCCCTTCCTCTTGCAGACAAACTACAGCACCCACGAAGCGCTTCACGCCGCCCACAGCCGAGAAGGTGCAGCAGTATCTCGACAGCAATGGCATTGTGGCGCAATGCTGGGCATTGATTATTGTCCATGCTATAAAAAAGCAAACTCCTTGCAAGGAATCGATGAAGTCCTTGCAAGGAGTTGATCATTTCCTTGCAAGGAGTTGCCCGAGTCCGTGCAAGGAGTCAGCCCACTCCGTACTATGAAGTAAAAAAGTATGAGCATACAGAAAATGGATAATCAAGGGGTCTGACCCTTTGATTATCCTAAAAATCTTTAGATTTTTGATAAATCTGTATTGAAATGCATCAAATGTCAAAAAAAATCGCTACCTTTGCAGAAGTAAATCGATTTATTGTACACATGATGAAGATTCTTATTCTCAATGGTCCGAACCTCAATCTGCTCGGAAAGCGTGAACCTGGCATATACGGTTCCCGTGGCTTCGTCGACTACTACGAGGAGTTGAAATCACGCTATCCTGAGGTGGAGTTTGACTACTACCAGTCAAATGTTGAAGGCGAACTGATAAACAAAATTCATGAGGTTGGTTTCTCGTGGGACGGCATAGTGTTCAATGCCGGTGCCTATACCCATACCAGCGTGGCGCTGCAGGATGCCATACGAGGTGTCAACACTCCTGTCATCGAGGTACACATCTCCAATGTCCACAAGCGTGAGGAGTTTCGCCATAAGTCCATGATATCGTGCGCTTGCCTCGGTGTAATATGTGGATTCGGGCTTGACAGCTACCGTCTGGGCGTGGAGGCGTTGATAAATAGGAGCCCCCTCTAACTGCCCCCCACTATGCGAGAAGACATACTCATATCCGACGTACAGAAGTTTCAGGACGATATCGACGACTATATCCGCGACCATATCGACCCTGAAGGCGAGTACCTGCACAAGCTGTATCGTGCCACCAACCTTCACCTGCTCTATTCCCGGATGGCAAGCGGACACCTGCAGGGACGCATCCTGAAGATGCTAGTGGAGATGATACGCCCGAAGCAGATTCTCGAACTCGGCACCTACAGCGGCTATTCCGGCCTATGCCTCGCAGAGGGACAGGCTTCAGCTGCAAAGTCGGAAGGATGGGCAACCAACGATTATCACCTTCATACGGTGGAGATCAACGACGAACAAGAGGATTTCACTCTTCCATGGTTCAAGAATTCACCATTTGCGGACAACATAACGATGCACATTGGCGATGCGCTTCAGATCGTACCTCAACTGAACACTATGTTCGACCTGGCATTTATCGATGCTGACAAGCGCATTTACCTCGAGTACTACGAACTGGTACTGAAGCACCTCAATCCCGGAGGCTACATCCTGGCAGACAATACACTCTGGGACGGCCACGTACTCGACAAGCACCCTAAGGAATGCGATATGCAGACCAGAGGCATCCAGGCTTTCAATGACTTCGTAGCCAAAGATACCCGTGTGGAGAAGGTCATTCTGCCACTCCGCGATGGATTAACCCTTATTAAAAAACTCAATTGATGGAAACAACAAGACAAAACAAGATAGCTCGTCTCATTCAGAAAGACCTCAGCACCATTTTCCAGCAGCAGACTCGCCAGACTCGTGGCATCCTCATCTCAGTGAGTGTGGTCCGCGTCAGTCCTGACCTCTCTGTGGCAAAGGCGTACCTCAGCATCTTCCCTTCGGAGAAGGCGCAGGAGCTCCTTGAGAACATCAACGCACAGGCAAGTCAGATACGCTATGCTCTCGGCAACCTGGAACGCCACCAGCTGCGCATCATTCCTGAGCTCAAGTTCTTCATCGACGATTCGCTCGACTATGTGGAGAATATTGATAAACTTTTGAATAAGTAAAAGGAAAGACCCTCTCTGCCCTTTGGGCATCTCCCCCATAAGGGGGAGAGGGTTGCACACAAGTTTTACAAACAGTACTAATAATTTAAAAAAACACCCTTGACCCGCCGGATGGCTCTCCCCCTCACGGGGGAGATGGGCAAAGCCCAGAGAGGGTCTTCAAGAGGGTCTGAACACATGGCATTTCCATTCTACATAGCACGCCGATACCTCTTCTCAAAGAAGTCGCACCACGCCATCAACATCATCAGTGGCGTGTCGGTATGCGGTGTGGCCATCGCTACTGCAGCCCTGATATGCATCCTCTCCGTGTTCAACGGATTTGAGGACATGGTGTCAGGTCTCTTCACTTCGTTCGACCCGCAGCTCAAGGTGCTGCCTGCCGAGGGCAAGTTCATGGTAGCTGATGCCGACGAACTGGAGGCTCTGCGCAACGACAAGGATGTGGCCGTATACACGGAGACGCTGGAGGATGCTGCCCTGCTCATGATGAACAATCGCCAGGCCATGGCTACCGTGAAGGGTGTGGACGACAACTTCGAGGAGCTCACCAGCATCGACAACATACTCATCGGCGATGGGGTGTTCGACCTCGGCATCGATGTCATCGACTACGGCATACCCGGCACCGGCCTGCTCATGCAGCTCGGCGCTACCGAGGACTTCAAGACTCCGCTCCAGGTCTACGCTCCACGTGAGGGTGAGAAGATCGACCTGACCGACCCTACGGAGAGCTTCAACCAAGAGGAACTGTTCTCGCCGGGCGTGGCCTTCCAGGTGAAGCAGAACAAGTACGACAACAACTACATCATCACCTCCATCGGCTTTGCACGCCGCCTGTTCGAGCGCCAGGGCTATGTGAGCTCCATCGAGCTTCGACTGGTGGATGGCGCAAACATCGGCACGGTGAAGGAGAGGATAAGGGCGATGATGGGACCTGAATACAAGGTGCTCGACCAGTACGAGCAGCAGGAGGATACGTTCAAGATCATGAAGATTGAGAAGCTGATATCCTACATCTTCCTCACGTTCATCCTCATGGTGGCATGCTTCAACATCATAGGTTCGCTCTCCATGCTCATCATCGAGAAGAAGGACGATGCCAGCACGCTTCGCAACCTGGGTGCCAACGATAAGCAGATATCCAGCATCTTCATGCTCGAGGGACGCATGATATCGGCCTTCGGTGCCGTGGTGGGCCTCGGTCTCGGCTTGCTGCTGTGCTACCTGCAGCAGACGTACGGACTCGTGAAGTTCGGCAACAGCACCGGCTCGTACATCATCCACTCCTACCCCTGCAGCGTGCATGCCATCGACATACTGGTGGTGTTCGCCACCGTCATCATCGTAGGCTTTGCCTCGGTGTGGTATCCGGTCAAGTCGCTCACAAAGAAGTTTGCAAAATAAAACATCCTAAAATATTATTTTCAATTATGAACAAGAACATTATTTATCTTTTCTCAGCTGCTGCACTCCTTGCCAGCTGTAGTGGTAAGTTGAAGCTTACAGCTGACAACTTCTCAGTCACTCCTACTCCGCTCGAGTACGTTGCAGGCGAAGTACCTGCTACCATCAGTGCCAACATCCCTGCCAAGGCTATGCCTAAGAAGGCTATCGTGACTTGCACTCCATACCTCAAGTGGAACGGCGGACAGTCGGTAGGTTCGAGCGCTACATTCCAGGGCGAGAAGGTAGAGGCCAACAATACCATCATCTCATACAAGAATGGCGGCAACGCTACAATGCGTTCATCATTCCCATTCCAGAACGGCATGCAGAACAGCGAGCTCTGGATGCAGTTCACAGCCAAGAAGGGTAACAAGACCATCAGCGTGCCAGACGTCAAGATAGGCTACGGCGTGCAGTGTACTGCTGCCCTCGTGAGCGAGACATCGCGCGATGCCAACCACAGCGTGGCTCAGGACAACTTCCAGCGCATCATCAGCCAGAAGCAGGCTGCAAGCATCAAGTTCCTCATCGGTCAGGCTAACCTCCGCGGTTCGGAGCTCAACAGCAAGAACGTGCAGGAGTTCATCCAGACTCTCAAGAACATCAAGAGCGACGAGCAGAGCCTCGTGCTCCAGAACGTGGAGATCAGCGCATACGCTTCGCCTGATGGCGCATACAGCATCAACGAGAAGCTGGCTGCAAAGCGTGGTGCAGTATCGGAGAACTATGTCAGCGGCCAGATGAAGAAGCAGAAGCTCAATGGCAACATCGACACTAAGTATACTGCTGAGGACTGGGACGGATTCCAGGAACTCGTAAAGCAGTCAAACCTCGAGGATAAGGACATCATACTCCGCGTCCTCTCTATGTATCAGGACCCAGAGCAGCGTGAGCGTGAGATCCGCAACATCGCTACCGTATACGGCGAACTTGCTACTGCCGTGCTTCCAGAACTCCGCCGTGCCCGCATGGTCATCAACTACGATGTAGTAGGCCGCAGCGACGAGGAGATTCTCAGCCAGTTCAATGCTGACGCTTCGAAGCTTTCGGTCGAGGAGATACTCTACGCAGCCAACTGCCTCTCTGACAACGAACGCCTCACAAGCAATATGTACGTACGTGCCACAGAGCTCTACCCTAACGACTACCGCGCTTACAACAACCTCGGTGTGAAGGCTATGGAGCATGGCGACTACGACTCGGCTACAAGCTTCTTCAAGAAGGCTCTCAGCAAGAATACCAACGCTGGTGAGGCTAACGTGAACCTCGGCTACATGGAGCTCTTCAAGGGCAACATCGCTGACGCTGAGTACTACATCGCCAAGGCTGCTACTGCCGACAACCTCAAGGAGGCTCAGGGCAACCTCTACATCGCTCAGGGCAAGTATGGCCAGGCTGCTTCATACCTCTCGGAGGTAAGCAACAACAGCGGCGCCCTCGCTCAGATCATGAACAATGACTACGCTACTGCAACCAAGCTCCTCAACGGCATCAAGAACGCCAACGCCATGACTTACTACCTCAAGGCTATCATCGGCGCACGCACCAACTCAGGCAGCGACGTATCGGAGAACCTCCAGAAGGCAGTATCAATGGATAGCACATTCGCTACACGCGCCCTCAACGATGTTGAGTTTGCAAAGTATGCATCGATCGTAAAGGCTCTCCGCTAATCCGTACAAATGAAACTCTTGAAGACTATATTACCGCTGGTTTCACTCCTCATGCTCATGGGGTGTGGACCTGGCGGTTCTTCATTCAGGATAAAGGGTACGCTCATCGGACAGGAAGGTGGTGAGATATACGTCTACAACACCGAGTACGGCAGCGCACGCTTCGACACCATCCGTGTCGATGAGGGGCATTTTGTCTACGGCGGTTCGATCAGCGAGGTTACACCTTATATATTATTATTCCCCAACGCCATGGAGCAGGTGGTCTTTGCTGGTCCGGGCGAGGTGGTGGAATACTCAGCCAATGTCACCAACCTCAGCAACTACACGGTGGATGGCAACAAGGAGAACGAACTCATGACTGAGTTCCGCAAGAAGACCGAAGGCCACAGCGAGGAGGAGATCGTCGCCGAGGCAAAGCAGTTTATCAAGTCATTTCCCGAATCGGCAGTATCGTACTATCTGGAGGATGTGTACATACGCAAGAACAAGAAGAAGCCGACCAACCTGCCTGACATGACGCTCAAGTCGCGCGACGACAAGAATGTGAAACTATGGTCGGGCAAGGAGTCGCAGTACACACTCACGGTCTATTGGGCCACATGGATGCTGTCATCGTACGAGTTCATGAACCGCATACGCTCCATCCGTGCCCAGCACAGCGATAAGAATGATCTGCGCATCGTGGTCATATCGCTCGATGTAGAACGCTACCGCTGGCAGGAAGAGACTCGCCGCGACAGTACAAACAACATTGAGCACTACTGCGATGGCAAGGCATGGGAATCGCCTTCCATCACCTCAGTAGGCATCAGCACCGTACCTTCCTATTTCATCACCAACGCAAAGCATAAGATCCTGCATCGAGGCACCGATGCTGACCAGATGGGAAAGGATGTTGATGGATTGTTGTAAGTGAAGAGTAAAGAGTAAAAAGTGAAGAGTGTTATCGACAGCATCGATAACACTCTTCACTTTATTCGTTTTCCCAAAAAGAGATACGCTTAGCACACCTGTGATCCACCCTTTACAGGATGCTCGACAGTAGTGACGCTGATGCTGCCGTCGTAGTTCTCGGCAGAGAGGATCATACCCTCGCTCACCAGTCCGTTCTTGAACTCGCGTGGAGCAAGGTTGGCAATGAAGAGCACCTGCTTGCCTACGAGCTGCTCTGGCTCGTACCACTGAGCTATGCCGCTCACGATGGTGCGTCCCTTAGGGGTGCCGTCATCGAGCTTGAACTTCAGGAGCTTCTTCATCTTAGGCACACGCTCGCACTCCAATACTGTTGCTACACGAATGTCGAGCTTGCCGAAGTCGTCGTATGCTATAGTGTCCTTTACAGGGGCTGCAACTGCATTTGCTTCCTCGTTGGCCTTGATGGTAGCCTCGAGCTTGTCCATCTGGAACTTGATGGCCTCGTCCTCAATCTTGGAGAAGAGGAGCGATGGCTTGTTGAGCTGCTTGCCTGCTGGCAGGATGTCTGTGCTGCCGAGCTCTTCCCAGTTGCACTCAGTCATGTTGATCATGTCGCGAAGCTTGGCTGATGAGAATGGGAGGAATGGTTCGAACGCAATGGCGAGGTTGGCTGTGAGCTGGAGCGACACGTAGATGATGGTCTTCACGCGCTCTGGGTCAGTCTTGATCACCTTCCATGGCTCCTCGTCGGCGATGTACTTGTTGCCGATACGTGCCAGGTTCATTGCCTCCTTCTGTGCCTCACGGAACTTGAATGCCTCAAGCAGATTCTCCACCTTTGCCTTCACCTCGACAAACTCAGCCAGCGTAGCCTTATCGACCTCAGTCAGTTCGCCACACTCAGGCACGATGCCGTCGTAGTACTTCTGTGTGAGCTGGAGGGCACGGTTGACGAAGTTGCCATACACAGCCACGAGCTCGTTGTTGCATCGAGCCTGGAAGTCAGCCCATGTGAAGTCGTTGTCCTTGGTCTCAGGAGCGTTGGCAGTCAGCACGTAGCGGAGCTCATCCTGGCGTCCTGGCATCTCCTCGAGATATTCATTGAGCCATACGGCATAGTTTTTCGATGTCGATATCTTGTTGCCTTCAAGGTTGAGGAACTCGTTCGATGGCACGTTGTCAGGCATGATGTAGCCGCCATGTGCCTTCATCATGGTAGGGAAGATGAGGCAGTGGAACACGATGTTGTCCTTACCGATGAAGTGTACGAGGCGTGTATCCTCATCCTGCCACCACTTCTGCCATGAGCCCCACTTCTCTGGATCCTTGTCGCAGAGCTCCTTGGTGTTGGAGATGTAGCCGATAGGTGCGTCAAACCATACGTAGAGCACCTTGCCCTCAGCACCCTCCACAGGTACTGGGATACCCCAGTCGAGGTCGCGTGTCATGGCACGTGGCTGCAGATCCATGTCGAGCCACGACTTGCACTGGCCGTACACGTTCGAGCGCCACTCCTTGTGTCCCTCCAGAATCCACTCCTTGAGCCACTCCTGATGGTCGCCGAGAGGCAGGTACCAGTTTTTGGTGGCACGCAGTTCGAGCGGATTGCCCGGATTGTTCTTGTTGGTAGGGTTGATGAGCTCTGATGGCGAGAGTGTAGCACCACACTTCTCGCACTGGTCACCATAGGCACCCTCAGCGCCGCATCGTGGACAAGTACCCACAATGTTGCGGTCGGTAAGGAATTCGCCTGTCACGGCATCGCAGTACTGCTCCTCCACCTTCTCCACGAGCTTGCCATCATCGTAGAGCTTGCGGAAGAAGTCGGATGCAAACTTATGATGCACATCGCTGGTGGTGCGGCTGTAGATGTCGAACGAGATACCGAAGTCCTCGAACGACTTCTTGATGATGCCGTGGTAGCGGTCCACGACGTCCTGTACGGTGATGCCTTCCTTCTTGGCACGTATGGTGACTGGTACACCATGCTCGTCCGAACCGCCGATGAACACCACCTCGCGGCCCTTGAGTCGGAGGTAACGTACGTATATGTCGGCTGGCACATACACACCAGCAAGGTGGCCGATGTGCACCGGTCCGTTGGCGTATGGGAGAGCAGATGTTACTGTGGTTCTTTTGAAGTTTTTCTGTTCCATTGGTGTTTCTTTATTATTATTTTGCGTGCAAAGGTATAAAATAATTAGGAAATAGGTCATCGATTGGTCGCTTTTTTTTTGAAAAAGAATTAGGAATTGGGAATTATTCGTATCTTTGCATCGAATTATTCCGATAATTAAACAATTAAAACTTAATAATATGAAGACAATACAGTCAATCTTTGCAGAGAAGCTGCTCGGCATCAAGGCCATCAAGCTTCAGCCAAACGATCCATTCACATGGGCCAGCGGATGGCGTTCACCTATATACACCGACAATCGTAAGACACTCGCCTACCCTGAGATACGCTCGCTCGTGAAGCGTGAGCTCGTGCGCCTCATCAACACCCACTTCCCTGAGGCTACAGCCGTGGCAGGTGTGGCTACAGGAGCCATCGCACAGGGTGCACTCGTAGCCGAGGAGCTCTGCCTCCCATACTGCTACGTTCGTCCAAAGCCAAAGGATCACGGCATGGGCAACCAGATCGAGGGCACCATCCCTGAGGGTTCGAAGGTCATCGTGGTCGAGGACCTCATCTCTACAGGTGGTTCGTCGCTCAAGGCTGTTGATGCTCTCCGCAAGGCAGGATTTGAGGTGATCGGCATGGTAGCATCCTACACTTACGGATTCCCTGTTGCCGAGGAGGCATTCAAGGAGGCTGGCGTGAAGCTCGTCACCATCTGCAACTACGATGCAACAACTGAGATCGCTGCCGAGATCGGCTACATCAGCAAGGACGATCTCGAGGTACTTAAGGAGTGGCGCCAGAGCCCATCAACTTGGAAGCAGGGCGAATAATGGCTAAGTACGAAAGTTCCATCAAGCAGCTCAACTGCCCGGTTGAGAATGTCTATTCAAAGCTCTCCGACCTCAACAACCTTGCAGTTATCAAGGAGCGATTCGGCGACCCAGCCGTGCAGCAGGCCATGATAGCCAGCGGACAGGTGCCTGAGGATAAGATAGAGCAGATAGCCAATGCCGTCGATAAGCTCCAGTTCACACAGGACTCCGTATCGGGCGAGTTTGACATGATAGGCACCATCGGTCTGCAGATCATAGACCGCGAGGAGAACAAATGCATCAAGTTTGCCTCCACCAATTCACCCGTATCGTTCAACTTCTGGATTCAAGTACTCCCTACCACCAGCACCACCAGCAAGATGCGTCTCACCATCGATGCCGACATACCATTCTTCCTCAAGGCCATGGTAGGCAATAAGCTCAAGGATGGCATCGAGAAGTTTGCCGATATGCTGGCAATGATTCCGTATTAACCTTGTTAATAAGTTGAAAGTTATAAGTTATAAGTACAAGTTTCTTTCTATGAAAGCGCTTCGCGATAACGCATGCTCAACTTGTAAGTGAAGAACGAAGAGTGAAGAGTGAAGAATGGGAATACGCACACTCATTACTCTTCATTTAGAGGAGAATTATAAGCCGTGCAATTTGCATTCTTCACTCTTCGTTCTTCACTCTTCACTTTCAACGAGAGCAAGTTGGAAACTTGCGAAAGTTGAATTATAAGTTAAAAAGGGAAAGATAAAGTGAATTCAAATAAACTATGGACTAAGAATGTCCAAATGACAGAAGAGATAGAAAAGTTCACCGTGGGACGCGACCGCGAGATGGACCTCTACCTTGCCAAGTACGATGTGCTCGGCAGCATGGCACACATCACCATGCTCGAGAGCATCAACCTCCTCACCTCCGACGAGCTGCAGGCGCTTCTCAAGGAGCTCAAGGACATATATGCCACAGCCGAGCGTGGCGAGTTCGTCATCGAAGAGGGCGTGGAGGATGTTCACTCGCAGGTGGAGCTTATGCTCACACGCCGCCTGGGCGACATAGGCAAGAAGATACACTCGGGCCGTTCACGCAACGACCAGGTGCTCGTGGACCTCAAGCTCTTCATCCGTCAGCAGATCAAGGATCTCGCTGTGCTCGTGCGCCAGCTCTTCGATGCCCTCATCAAGCAGAGCGAACGCTACAAGAACGTGCTCATGCCGGGCTACACCCATCTGCAGGTAGCCATGCCTTCCAGCTTCGGACTCTGGTTCGGCGCTTATGCTGAGAGTCTTGTGGACGACATGCAGTACCTCCTCGCAGCATGGAAGATCACCAACCGCAATCCACTGGGATCGGCAGCAGGCTACGGCAGCAGCTTCCCTCTCAACCGCCAGATGACCACCGACCTCCTCGGATTCGACTCCATGGACTACAACGTGGTCTACGCCCAGATGGGACGAGGCAAGACCGAGCGCAACGTGGCATTCTCGATGGCATCCATAGCCGGCACGCTGGCTAAGCTCGCCTTCGATGCCTGCATGTTCAACAGCCAGAACTTCTCGTTTGTCAAGCTCCCAGCCAACTGCACCACAGGATCGAGCATCATGCCTCACAAGAAGAACCCTGACGTCTTCGAGCTCACACGCGCCAAGTGCAACAAGCTCCAGTCGCTCCCGGTTACCGTCACCATGATCATGAACAACCTGCCTGTAGGCTACTTCCGCGACCTTCAGATCATCAAGGAGGTGTTCCTCCCTGCCTTCGACGACCTCAAGGACTGCCTGCAGATGGCTACCTACATCATCAATAAGATGGAGGTGAAGGACAACATACTCGACAACCCAATCTACGATCCAATGTTCTCAGTTGAGGAGGTCAACCAGCTCGCAGCCAACGGCATGCCATTCCGCGATGCCTACAAGAAGGTGGGACTCGACATCGAAGCTGGCCTGTTCACTCCAAACAAGAACATACACCACACCCACGAAGGTTCCATCGGCAACCTCTGCAACGACCGCATCCAGGCCCTCATGGACGATGTGGAGTCGGGCTTCAACTTCAGCAGGATGGAGAATGCCGTGGCACAGCTGCTCAAACAGTAACAACGCTGATGCGACGACCTACCACCATAGTCCTCACCGTGCTTACCATCCTTCTCGCCACCTCGTGCCAGAAGGATGAGGCACAGAAGACCTACAGCACCAAGTATCCTGTGCGCTGCAACTTCTACGTGCCCACCTACACCCAGCTCTTCAACGCCATGGCAGGCTATGGGCAGTACGTCACCGTGAGGCAGACCACCGATCGCCAGTCGGGCACCTCGGTCATTCAGATGAGCGACATGCTCAGTACTGACAACTACGCCATCGATGCCACCATGCGCTACTTCAACTATGGCCTTGGCGGCCTCATCATAGGCATGAGCACCTATACCGAACCGCTCGCCTTCGACCTCGCCTGTCCCAACTGCGACCGAGCCGAGCGCCGCCTCAGCCTCAAGGACGATGGCACAGCGGTATGCAGCAAGTGCGGCATCACGTACGACCTCAACAACTACGGTTTCATTCGTTCCGTACCCGACCAGTGCCAGCACCTCACACCTCGTGGTCTCTACCGCTACCGCATCACCTTCTATGGCGACAATGTGAGCGTGTATAATTGAAAAAGGAGTTAAAGAAGGCAACACATACTACGAAGAAAAGGATTCAAGAAAAGTGCAACAGTTCCATTTGCTGTACTTTTCTTGAATCCTTTTTTATTGCCGCTTGCTACCTTTCCTACAAGGCAGAAAGGCGAAGGAGGGCGATGCGGTAGTCGCGCTCGGTAAGGAGAACCTGCTGGCGCAAGGAGTATAGATTCTGCATATTCCAGATGTAGTCGATGAGTGAAATCTCGCCTGCTGAGAGGGCAAGTGCCATCATGGCTGTATCATCGACCTCTGCAAGGAGTCGGCGACTGGAAGTGAGCGACGACTGAAGGGCAGCAGCCTGGGCCTGCATCTGCTCACGCTGCGACTGAAGTTGAAGGCGAGCCTCATCGATGGCTGCAGCCTGTGCCTGCTGATGAGCCTTAGCGCGGCGCACATTGTTGTGGTTGGACCAGAGGGGTATGCTAAGGCCGATGCCTACACCACGAAGTTTCTCCGCTTTGGTAAGTTCAGACACATAGCCTACGGAGAGCGATGGCAGGGAGGCAGCACGCGCCATGCGCACCTCCTGTGCCGAGAGATTCTGTTGTGCCTCACCACGCACCTGGAGCAGATGGCTGGCAGTTGGCTGGGCAGAATAAGCGGTATAGGACAGGGGCGCTGAAGGATAGACGGTGTCGCTGAAAGCAATATCGATGCCTCCATTGTAAGCACGAAGCTGGGAGAGAAGCGACTGATGCTGCACGCCGTGTGCATCGGCCTCAGCCTGCAATTCGGCAAGCGCAAGGCGCACCTTGCTGATGTCGAGTCGGCTCACCTCACCTGCCGAGAGTGCCTTCTGGTATTTATCTACCAGGGTACGCATCTGAGCGAGACGTTCGGCATACTGCAGGCTAAGGCGGTTGGAATGCACAAGATTGATGAGCAGTTCGCTCGCCTCGAGCATGATGATCTGCTCCTGCTGTTGCTGTTCGATATCGACTATAGTATTGCGCATACGAGCCTCCTGACGCTTGAGTCCGAATACTGTGGCGTAGTCGAACTCCTGAGTGACGCTGAGGTCTACCTTGTTGAGAGCATCGGATGGTGCTCCCCACTTGTAGGCGAAGTCTACCTGAGGATCGGATAGATTGAGGCCTGTGGCATTGTCGAGTCGACTGGCATCGGCCGTGGCACGCAGGGTGCGCAAGGCAGGATTGTTGGCTGCGATGGACTGCAACACCTCGTCAGCACTCTGGGCATGGAGCGTGGCATAGGTGCAGACGGTGAGTATGAGGATAGCGATAAGTCTCATAGATTCTGTTTTCTTATTCTGTACATTAATGGTACGATAAACATGTTGAGCAATGTGGAACTGATGAGTCCGCCAAGCATTACCTTTGCCATAGGGCTCTGAATCTCATTGCCTGGCAGATCGCCTCCAAGGGCAAGCGGCACGAGTGCAAGAGCCGAAGTGAGAGCGGTCATGAGGATTGGCGTGAGGCGGTCCTGCGATGCCGAGACGAGCAGAGGGGACGACTGGGCAAGAGAGGTGGAAGGTGCTGAGGCAAACACCTCATTGTACTTATCGATGAGCAGGATGCCATTGCGCGTAGCGATGCCGAAAAGGGAGATGAAACCTATGATGGCTGGTATGCTCACCACTCCTCCCGTAAGGGCGATGGCAAAGATGCCGCCTATGAGTGCAAGAGGAAGGTTGATCAATACTACTGCTGCCTGACGCATGCTCTTGAACTGATTGTAGAGAAGCAGGAAGATGAGGAGTATGCTGACACACGACACCAGCATAAGGGTGCGTGAGGCAGAAGCCTCGCTCTCGAACTGGCCACCATAAGTGATGTGGTAGTCATCGGGCATGGCAACCTCCGATGCTATGCGCTCCTGAATATCGTTGACCGTGCTGCGGATGTCGCGTCCAGCCACATTGGCAGAGACGACTATGCGTCGTTGCACGTTCTCGCGATTGATGGTGTTAGGACCTGAGGTCGATTCCACATCGGCTATGTATTCGAGCGGTATCTTCTTGCCATTAGCATCGATCATCATGCTGCGTATCATCTCTATGCAGTCGCGGTCCTCCGGGTCTACCCTTACCGTGAGGTCGAAGGCATTGTTGCCCTCATACACGGTGCTGACGCGCTGCCCTTTGAGCATCACTCGTACATAATCGGCAAACTGGCTTGGAGTGACTCCATACTTTGCCATGATGCTGCGGCGAGGCACGATGCGAAGCTGCGGACGCTCCACCTGCTGTTCAACGTTGAGGTCGGTTACACCCTCTATGCCGCTTATCTCGCCTTTGATCTGATTGGCTATGCGATAGAGGCGGTTGAGGTCGTCACCAAACACCTTGATGGCGATGTTGGCCTGAGTACCTGAAAGCATGGCATCAATGCGGTGTGAGATAGGCTGACCTATCTCTATGCTTACACCCGGAAGAACGCTGAGGCGCTGGCGTACATCGGCCATGAAGGCATCACGCGAGCGATCCTTGAGAGTGAATGGCGCTTCAATCTCGCTGGTATTGACTCCAAACGCATGCTCATCGAGTTCTGCACGTCCCGTCTTACGCGCCACGGTCTGGATCTCATCGATCTCCATCAGCAGATGCTCAGCCTGCAGGCCTATGCGGTCCGACTCCTCGAGCGAGATGCCCGGAAGCGTAGAGATGCTTATGGTAAGCGAGCCCTCATTGAACGGAGGAAGGAAGGAACGGCCGAACGTTGCAAACACGCCAAGCGACAGGATGAAGACCACCGCTGCCACCCAAAGCACAGGACGGCGATGGCCGAGCGTCCACTCCAAAGCCTTTGCATATTGCTGCTTCAGCCAGGCTACAAGTAGCGGATCCTTACGATCGGGAGTCTCGATGCCACGATGCAGGAGGAAGCTGCACAGCACCGGCGTGAGAGTGAGAGCCACACATGTGGATGCAAACAGGCTGACGATGAAGGCTATGCCGAGTGGCACGAGCATACGACCCTCCATGCCAGAGAGGAAGAATAGAGGCAGGAAGGAAACGACAATGATAAGGGTGGAATTGAGGATCGGCATACGAACCTCGCGAGAGGCGCTGAAGATGAGGTCTATCCACTCCCTATGATTGAGTCCATGTGCCCGGATGGCTTTCTTGTACACATTCTCCACATCCACTATGGCATCGTCCACAAGCGATCCGATGGCAATAGCCATACCACCAATGGACATCGTGTTGATGGTGAGTCCAAGGCCATGGAGAGTGATGATGCTTACAAGGAGCGAGAGAGGTATGGTGATGAGGGAGATGATGGTGGTGCGCCAGTTCATCAGGAAAATGAAAAGGACGATGACCACGAAGAATGCGCCCTCGAACAGGGCTTCCCTTATGTTATTGATAGATGCATCGATGAAGCGGCTCTGGCGGAATATCTGACGATCCACATTGATGCCCTCTGGCATTCGGGCCTGCAATTCATCGAAAGCACGATCCAGCTGCGCAGTAAGTTCCTCGGTGCTCACATTCGACTGCTTGGTAACGGTAAGGAGTACGGCAGGACAGCCATTGTTGGATGCCACGCCAGTCTTGGGACTCTTGTTGCCCACCACCACATCTGCTACCTGCGAGAGAAGCACAGGCACACCATCGATATTCTTAATGACTGTCTGTCCCAGCACATCGACATCATTGGTGGCAAGCACGCCTCGTATCAGGTATTCATTGCCAAACTCATAGAGCGTACCTCCCGACACGTTCTGGTTCATATCGCCTACCACATCGAGTATGTCCTGAATACTGACATCGTGATGGCGCAGTTTTTCAGGATGGATAAGCACCTGATACTCGCGCTCCTCGCCACCCATCACAGACACCTGAGCCACGCCTCCGATGCTAAGCAAGCGCGGACGGATGGTCCAGTCGGAAATGGTGCGGAGCTGCTGAGGCGACACAGCTGCTACATGACTGGCAGAATCGATGCTGGATGTGAGTCCAACTATCATCACCTCGCCCAGGATGGACGACTGCGGTCCGAGGGTTGGTGTGCCAACATTTGGAGGTAGCGATTCGGATACGCTGACCAGCTTCTCATTAACTATCTGGCGGGCACGGTAGATGTCCGTACCCCAGTCGAACTCAATCTGCACGATGGAGAAGCCCGTGGTGGAAGTGCTGCGAACACGGCGCACATCGGTAGCCCCATTGACTGCTGTCTCAATAGGGAAAGTCACTATGCGTTCCACCTCCTCAGGTGCCATGCCATCGGCCTCAGTCATTACAACCACAGTAGGAGCGTTGAGGTCGGGAAACACATCAACCTCCATGTGCTGGGATATATAGATGCCCGTTATGGTGATGAGCACCGCTGCTATCAGTATCGCAAGCCGATTGTGGAGTGAGAATCGTATTATTCTATTAAGCATGATGGAAAATACCTCTATTAAGCATGATGGAAAATATCGTTGTTAATGACTATGACTATGTGCCTCTGGGACGGCATTATTGCCTGCCACCTTAACCTGGTACACTCCGTGGGTGACTACCTTATCGCCTGCCTTGAGACCAGAAAGTATCTCCACGTTTCGGCCATTATTGCCACCAAGGCTTACCTCACGCTTCTCAAACTCATCGCCATCGTTGCCATGCATCACGTAGACATAGAATACGCCTTGCTCCTCGGTAAGAGCGCTGACTGGCACGGAAAGCACATTATCCCTCTCGCCCGTGATGAGCCATATGTCGGCAAATGCACCAGGCACAATCTCTGCATCGTAAAGGAACTCGAACGTGACAGGAATATAGGCTGAGCCATCCTCCGCAGTCTTGCCTATAGCTATGAGGTGCCCTCCCATGTCATCAAGACTGCGCGCCTTCTTGTCGTATCCCATCTGGAAATTGGCAGAGCGCACCTTGCTGAGCGAAGCGAAATACTTTTCCGGCACCTCTGCACGAAGCTGCAGGTTGCACACCTTTGTCACGGTTGCTATGACCTGCCCTATCTCTACGTATTCGCCTGCACGCACCATGACATTCTTCACAAAGCCCGAGAGTGGAGAGACCACTGCCGATCCGCTACCCTTTCCACCTTCAGCAGCAAGGCGAGCCAACTCGTATTCGCTTCGGGCTTCCTCATACGCCTTCTGCGATATGATGGAATCCTTGATCAGCACGCTGGCACGATCGTAGGCAGCCTTAGCCTTTGCAAGAGCCACCTGGCTCTGAGCCACAGCATCGCCACCAGCAATGCCTCGTGCAGATATGCTGCCGATGGTTTCACCCGCCTTCACCTGCGATCCTTCGGTAAGATGGTCGCGAGTGAAGGTCACCACTCCGTTGCTCTTTGCCACCAGGGCCAGTTCATCACCCTGAGCAGCCATAACCTGACCGCTGACATGAATCACCTCCTCAAATGGACCGGCAACGATGGTCTCAAGTGTCAGTCCTGCAGCTTCTGCCTGCTGATGGGAGAAGTGTATCACGCCATCCTCATGCTCATGATCGTGACCCTCGTGTTCATCATGTCCCTCATGAACATGACCTCCACCACAGGAACTGATTAGCACGGATGCTATAATGGAAAGAATGGTCTTATGTCTCATTTTTTACGATTATAAATGTTTTTACGGTGCAAAGATAGTAAGTTTTTATGTGCAAGTGGATTGCAAACTTACAAAAACTTACGCTTACGAAACAACTTTTCACTATGCCTTCATAAAAGGACAGAGGTAAGCCCATGTGAAACAGGCTTACCTCTATATATTAAATCTCGATATTTCGATGATCTCGAAAATCAATAATTCGATAATCTCGATATTTCGATAATCCGATAATTCGGGACAAAAAAATCTTATCGAGATTATTTTACTTCCCAGATGTCGTTAGTCTCAAGGAGCTCAGCGAAGTTGTGATACTTCTTTGCAGCCTTGACCTCCTCGATCTGTGCAGTAACACAGTCATCATAGGTAGGAGCATCAACATCGCGGATCACACCGAGCGCTACTGGCCATTCCATCTCAGCAAGCTTGAGCTGGAGAGTGTTGTCCTCACACTTTGCATCGTGAACGAGTACGTCAGCCTCTGTGTAAGTCTTGCCATCGGTCTCCTCACCAAGCTTTACAGCCTTGACTCCGAAACCTTCCTGAACGATACCATATTCATTGTCCTTACCGAAGATCATCTTCTCGCCATGCTTGAGGTAGATGGCATTCTCGGCACGACCTTCCTTCGAATAGACAGCATCGTGAGTACCATTGTTGAAGATGACGCAGTTCTGGAGAATCTCACATACTGCAGCACCCTTGTGGTTGTAGGCAGCCTTGAGGATGTCAACTGTACCAGGAGCATCGGTCGCAACGGCACGAGCGAAGAAGTGACCACGAGCACCGAAGCAGAGTTCTGCTGGGCGGAATGGGTCCTCTACTGTACCGTAAGGTGATGACTTGCTGACAAATCCACGAGGTGAGGTTGGTGAGTACTGACCCTTTGTAAGACCGTAGATGCGGTTGTTGAGAAGGATCATGTTGAGGTTGATGTTACGACGGTTGGCATGGATGAAGTGGTTACCACCGATAGCGAGTCCGTCACCATCACCGCTGACCTGCCATACTGTGAGGTCAGGGTTAGCAACCTTTGCACCAGTTGCGATAGCTGCTGCACGGCCATGAATGGTGTTCATGCCGTAGGTAGCCATATAGTGTGGGAGTCGGCTTGAACAACCGATACCTGAGATTACTGCTGTGTTCCAAGGATCAACGCCTATTTCTGCCATTGCCTTGTGCAAACTAGCCAAAAAGAAGTGGTCTCCACAACCAGGACACCATCTTGGCTGTCCTTTCTTAAAATCGTTAGCTGAATAGCTCATATATAATGTCCTTTCTTTTTACTTGTTAATGAGTTCTGTGAAGTTAGCAACCAACTCTTCAACGATGAATGGCTGTCCCTTAACCTCGTTGTACTGAGCTGGAACGAAACCATCGACCTTCATGCGGAGGTAACCAGCGAGCTGACCCATGTTCTGCTCAGCAACGACAACCTTCTTGTACTTCTTGAGTACCTCAGCTGTGTTGGCTGGGAGAGGGTTGAGGTAGCGGAACTGTGCCATGGCAACCTTCTTGCCAGCAGCACGCATCTCGTCCATTGCAGCGTGGAGATGTCCGTATGTAGAACCGAAACCTACGATGAGGAGGTCGGCATCGTCCTTGTCACCAATCACCTCAAGGTCTGGCACCTGGATGTTGTCGATCTTAGCCTGACGCTTGCGAGTCATGAGATCGTGGTTCTCAGGGTTGGTTGAGATGGCACCAGTCTTGTCGTCCTTCTCAAGTCCACCGAGGATGTGCTCGAAGCCCTGACGACCAGGAACAGCCCAATAGCGAGTGCCGTTCTCAGCACGCATGTAAGGAGTCCATGTGCCCTTCAAGTCTTCTGGAACGTATGGAGGATTGATGCCGTCCATCTCTGCAAGGTTAGGAAGCTTGAATGCTGCCGAACCATTTGCAATGTAAGCATCGGTGAGGAGAACCACTGGAGTCATGTGCTCAAGGGCAATCTTAGCTGCATCGTAGGCTGCGTAGAAGCAGTCGGTTGGTGATGTTGCAGCGATGACTGGCATTGGGCTTTCACCGTTACGGCCATAGAGAGCCTGGAGAAGGTCGGTCTGCTCCGACTTGGTTGGAAGACCTGTAGCAGGACCACCACGCTGCACATCGAGAACCACGAGTGGGAGCTCCATGATGACAGCAAGGTTCATTGCCTCCGACTTGAGGCAGATACCAGGACCTGAAGTTGAAGTTACAGCGAGAGCACCTGCGAATGCAGCACCTACCGACGATGCACATCCTGCAATCTCATCCTCACACTGAACGGTTGTCACACCAAGCGACTTGTGCTTAGAGAGCTCGTGAAGCACGTCAGTAGCAGGAGTGATAGGATAAGAACCGAGATAGAGCTTGAGGCCCGACTGCTCAGCAGCTGCGATAAATCCGTATGCTGTTGCCTTGTTACCTGTGATGTCCATGTAGCGTCCAGGCACCTTGTTCTTTGTCTCGATGCGATATACGTTTGCAACACTTGAGTGAGTGTTGTGACCATAGTCATAACCTGCCTGGATAACCTTGATGTTAGCCTCAGCTACACCTGGCTTCTTGGCAAACTTCTCCTTGAGGAAGTTGAACGCGATGTCGAGGTCGCGGTCGAAGAGCCAGCACACGAGTCCGAGGGCAAACATGTTGCGGCACTTGAGCATGGCCTTCACATCCATACCTGAGTCGGCAAGGCAGTCCTTCACCATCTGTGTGATAGGACAAGCGATGACGCGATCTGGGTCGATACCCATCTCACCAAGGTAGTCCTCTGTCTGGAAGGCAGCCTTCTTGAGGTCGGCAGCGCCGAATGAGTCGGTATCGATGATGATGGCAGCACCTGGCTTGGCATACTTGTACTGAGTCTTGAGTGCTGCTGCATTCATAGCAACGAGCACGTCGCACTTGTCGCCAGGAGTGTAGACCATGTCAGCTCCAATATGAACCTGGAAACCTGACACACCAGTGAGCGAGCCCTGTGGGGCGCGGATATCTGCTGGATAGTCTGGGAAAGTACTGATACTATTACCTACAGTTGCTGACACTGTAGAGAAGATGTTTCCGGCGAGCTGCATACCGTCGCCAGAGTCTCCTGAGAAACGAACCGCCACTTCGGCCAGTTCCTTCACTTCCAATGTTTCTGCCATAAAATTTTTACTTTTGTTTATTATATCTTTTTACTCTTAAAGTTGCTATTGGAGTTGCAAAGTTCGTAAAAACTTACAAAATGACAAAACAATATGCCGTTTTTTTGACATTTTGATTGAAAACTAACCGTTTTTCTAATCTTTTTCCTATATTTTGCGAACATTGGCAATACAATTATCTCTTTTTTTGCGATAGAAGCCCCATCCCAGTTATCAGCAAAAAAAGGCAGGGCTCAACCATTGAGTCCTGCTTTTTAATTGCATTTCTAATTTCTTTCCGCTACGCTCCAAGCGCTTCGCGATAACTTAATTCCTAATTCTTAATTCTTAATTCTAAATTATTACTTCTTACTTAATTTATCTTCTCCCCGCATGGCGCTCCCCATTACGGGGGAGCTGTCCAAAGGACTGAGGGGGTCTTTATTTTCTCTGCAAAGCATCCTGGATCAACATAGTGACGTTAGCAGTTACTTCCTTGACGCTTGCGCATGGGTAGACAGTCTTCTTTGTGCTGTAAGGTTCTGTTGGACCTGCATACACATCAGTAAATGGCATTCTAAATACGCGTTCGAGACCTTCGCATATGTTCTTGTCAGTATCCACGTTGTGGTTGATGAAGTCCTTATTGCCCCAGTGCTCGTTGTACGCAGCCTCAGTGTTGTAGTTGCCGCCCTTCTCGGTGCCTAAGCTGCTTGCGAACACTGTGTTCTTCTTTTTCTTGTCTGTGAACTGGAAGCCTACAGCCTTGATACGGTTCTCAATAGGTGTTGTGTTCTGTGCATAAGTAAGGAGGAGGAAGATGTCCTTGCGTGGGCAGTACGCAGCGCGTGGTTCCATCATATTGTATGTACGCTCGCTGCATCTTATTGCATTCTTCTTGCTATTGTTGAAGTCGATAGAAGTGATACCTGTGTAGTCAAGTCCATTTTTCACATCCTCATCGTATACCCACTCGTATGCTACGAAAGGAACCATTGTGTGTGTTATGTGATAGCCTTCATTTTCATTATCCTTAAGAAGCAGGTCGGCACGTCCGAATTTTACAGGTTCGTCGATTGCAGAGAATTCATCCATGCGGTTGATAAGTGGGATGTAGAGGTGTGTCTTGCAGCCTGTTGGACGGTTGTCCTTTGCGTAGTAAGGGAGGATTTCTTCCTTTTTCACGTCACGCTTGTACACCTTGAGCTGAACGTCAGCAATCACGAGATGCTTTGCACCAGCCTTCTTGTACTCAAAGTAATTGATGCACTGGTTTTCATCTGGCTCGATGAGCTTGCGGAGAGCAGCACGGCGTGCAGGATCGATACAGAGCTTCCACAGAGGGATGAGGCTTGAATTGCCACGGAATCCCATACTTTCCTCGCAAGGAGATGAGTAGCTGATGCATACCCACTGTGAAGGATCGTTGGCATTGAAGGTCCAGTCCTTTGTCTCCTTAGCACCACTGCCACCCCAGCACTTAGTCTCTGTCTGCTCATCCATTGTCTGCAGGATGTCCTGTACCTTTGAGCTCTTGTCGACATTGAGTGTGAACTTTGCAGCTGCTGGGGTCGACTGTACGATTTTGCTGATTATCTTGGAATCAATCTTCTGCTCACTCTTCTCAGTTTCATTGACAGTCTTGTTCTGTGATCCCGAAGCCTTCATCTTGAGTGCCCACTCGATGCTTGTCTCCGATGAGTTTGCGTTTCTTGAGTATGTGGTCTGTGCTATACCTCCCATCTGGCAGCTTGTGCTCACGTACATACCGTACTTGGTGATCAGATCCCTGA
>JAKSLM010000080.1 GCA_024401225.1 Bacteroidaceae bacterium
CCAGAGTTTGGCGCTCATACCGCAGGCAATGTGATAGACTGCAATAAGTAAAAAAGGTTCTACCGGATTTTGTATGAAAGTGCCCTTTGGGCCAATGAGAAAAACAAAAACTAAAAAATATGTCAGGATGCTCAGCGCATTCTGACATATTTCATATATTCTTCATAGGAGATGTATTCACCTCCCATGGTCTTCAGGTGCGGTGTCTCAAACTGACAGTCGATCATCACTCCTCCCACCTGCTGCAACAGATTGGCCAGGTAGATGAGTGCCATCTTTGACGCAGAAGGCACAAGGCTGAACATGCTCTCGCCAAAGAAGCACCTGCCAATGACTACTCCGTACAGGCCACCTACCAGGCGCTGGTCATCCCATACATCCACGCTGACGGCAAATCCCTGCTCATGCAGTTTGGTGTAAGCCTCGATGATCTCTGGTCCCAGCCATGCTCCTTCCATGTCCTCACGCAGTTTGCCGCATTGTCTTATCACCTCTGGGAAGGCACGGTTGAAGGTTATCCTATAGCGCCCCTTGTTGAAGAGTGTGCGCATGGAGTGGCTGATGTGAATCTTGTCGGGAAATATGACAAAGCGCTGCATAGGGCACCACCACTGGATGATCTCGTCGCGAAAGGCATACCAGGGAAATATGCCATTGCTGTAGGCCAGTAGCAGACGGTCGACGCTCAGGTCGCCACCTATGGCCAGGAGACCGTCTTCCTCGCCCAGATGGGGATCGGGAAATGATATGCTTTTATTCAATTGATAGACCATCGTGAGTGTCGTTTATGGTTATACTTATGTTGCCTCCCTTGCGAAGCGAGCCGAAGAGTATGGACTGCATGAGCAGCGGATTGAGGTACTGCTGGATGACGCGGTCCATCTCGCGTGCTCCGTACTGACGCGTGAATCCCTTCGAGAGCAGGAATGCATGTGCCTCGGGAGTGAGGGCGAAGGTGACGCTACGGCTGGCGAGGCGTGCGGAGAGCTGGCGCAGCTTCTTGTCGAGGATGAGGGTGGCCATGGTCATGTCCATATCGTTGAAGATGACTGTGCCTGAGAGTCGGTTGATGAACTCAGGCTTGAAGGTCTTCTTCACGGTCTCCATCATCGCCTTTCCGCTGGATATGACAGATGAGAAGCCCACTGACGCCTGATGGGCATACTGAGCACCGGCATTGGATGTCATGACAAGGATGACGTTGCGGAAGTCGGCCTTGTTGCCCTTATTGTCCGTGAGGCGGGCATAGTCCATGACCTGCAGCAGGATGTTGTAGATGTCGCTGTGTGCCTTCTCGATCTCATCAAGCAGGAGCACGCAGTTGGGAGTCTTGCGTATGGCATCGGTGAGCAGTCCGCCGTCCTCGTAGCCTACGTATCCGGCAGGCGAACCGATGAGCTTGGCCACGGTGTGCTTCTCGGTGTATTCGCTCATATCGAAGCGTATGAGTTCGATGCCCAGTTCCTTTGCCAGCACCTTGCACACCTCGGTCTTTCCCACTCCTGTAGGTCCGACGAAGAGGAGGCTGGCAAGAGGCTTGTCGGCTTCGAGCAGTCCTGCCTTCGACATCTGCACGGCTTCCACCACCTTGCGTACGGCTTCGTCCTGTCCGTAGATCTGGCTGCTGATGCGCTCGGAGAGGTTCTCGAGCTGCGAGTTGTTCTGCTCGGTGAGTGCCTTGGCATCGATCTTGCAAACCTTGGCGAGTATGTCGGCTATGAGGGCGGTATCGACCGTCTGATAGCGCTTGGCCTTAGGTGCCCCCGTCTTGCCGAGCAATGGGTGAAGCTGGCGGTAGGCTCCTGCCTCATCGATGAGGTCGATGGCCTTGTCGGGAAGGAAGCGGTCGGCGATGAACTGTGCGCTCTTCTCGACGGCATAGCGCACGGCATCGGATGCATAGCGCACCCCGTGGTAAGCCTCGTAGTTGGCTATGAGGCCCTCGATGATGCGTATGGTCTCATCGACCGAAGGTTCGCAGATGTCGATCTGCTGGAATCGGCGCACTATGCCCTTGCTCTTGGCAAAGTAGCGGTTGTACTCCTGGTAGGTCGTAGAACCGATGAAGCGTATGCTGCCTTTCTCCATGTATGGCTTGAGCATGTTGGATGCATCCATCGAGCCTTCGCCCGTCTGGCCTGCACCTACCATGTTGTGTATCTCATCGATGTAGACGATGGCGTTGCCTTCCTTCTCGATGCCGTCCATGATGGCCTTGATGCGCTTCTCGAAGTCGCCACGGAACTGTGTGCCGGCAAGCAGCGTTCCCATGTCCATGGAGTAGATACGCATGCCCTTGAGGCGGTCGGGCACATTGCCAGCCTCGATCATGGCTGCCAGTCCGTAGATGAGCGCCGTCTTGCCCACACCAGGCTCGCCCACATGCAGAGGATTGTTCTTGTCCTTGCGGCACAGGATCTGCACGGTGCGCTCCAGTTCCTGCTCACGGCCTATGAGAGGATTGTGGTCGGCTATGTGGTCGTTGATGCACACCACAAAGTCCTTCCATGGGGCAGAAGGGGCGGACTGCTCCGACTCCTCATCCCATGGGAGATAGTCATCGTCCCATTCGCCATCGGCAGGCGCAGAGTCCTTGTCGGTATAGGCATCGGTGAAGATGTTGATGATATCGGCATCGCTATTGGCAAAGTGCTTGCGGATGAAGAAGCCCGCATTGGATTCGGGCAGCTCGAGCATGGCTACCACGATGTGTGGCACCTCGAGCACCTGTCGCCCTGCACTCTTGGCATGGCGCTCGGCGATGGCTATCATCACCTCGCACTGGGCCGAAAGGCGAAGGGTGTAGTCGTTGAGATCCTTTGGGTATGTGTCAAGCTCGTTGATGTAGCGTTCGAGGTCAGAATCCAGTCGCTCCATCGATGCATTGGCAAAGAATGCTGCATACTCAAACTGGCTCTGGTAATGCATGGCGTTGAGCACATGCTCGGGGGTAAGGAATTCGTGTCGCATCCTCTCGGCATGAGAGATGGCAAAGTCGAGTGCTTCCTGTACTGTCTTTGAATATTCCACCTTGAATAGATGTATGGTTGACGTTTTTTCAGAAAAGAATAATATAAAACGGGGGTGGCAGCAGACTAATCGACCTGAATGGTGAGTCGAAGAGGGAATCCCTCCATGCGTGCCTGATTGGTGGCTTGCTGCACCTTGCTCTGGGCTATATCGAGCGAATAGGTGCCGGCTACAGCCTGTCCTTCCTTGTGGACCATGAGCATGAGTATGTTGGCCTCCTGCTCCGACTTGCGGAATATGGTGACAAGGATCTTGACTACGAACTCCATGGTGGTGAAGTCGTCGTTGTGAAGGATGACATTGTATTTGCGCGGTTCGTGCAAGCGCACTGTGTCACGTTCCTTGATATTTGATTGCGTATTTGGCATAATGATAGTGTCTGATGGCCTCCTCAGTGTGAATGCTGGTTGGCGGTATGACGGAGGATGTGGTTTTTCTGTCCTTTACTCTCTGTGAACTGTCCAAATCGGATGGCACGCTTAGGACAAGCATGATAGCAGCGCAGGCATCCGGCACAGTTGCCCTTCCACTGCAGGTCGTCGGTGATGTTGTGGAGCGGGCAGTTCTTGGCACACAGGCCGCAGCGGATGCAGTCGTCGCTGATGTGGAAGTACTTATCGGTGACGAGGGTAGCGTTGAACAGCGGACGGAGCACGTAGCTCTTGGTGTAAGGCATTGCGCCGCGATGCACATCGGTAGTGTGCTCATGGTTGAGTATGTGCTGAGCGATGGCTGGTATGCGGGCTATGGTCTGCTTCACCTTTCTTTCGGCTACCTCGGGACTATCGACATCGAAGCCTGGCAGGCAGACGTAGGTGTTAGGCATCTGCACCGACCATGCAGCATGGAGGGTGAGTCCACACTCGCGCTTGAGAGCCTTGGCAAGGATGTGGTCGGTGAAGCCCATATCGTCGCCGCAAGTCATGACTGCCCATACGTACTGCGCCTTGCATCCCCGGAGCGAATGGATGAACTGGTCCACAATGCTTGGCGTTCCCCATGCATACACGGGAAACACCAGACCGAGCGACTCGCACCCGTCCGATGGGGCTGAAGGGCAGTCGGATGCAGTCATGTCCGATAGTGGTTGGTTGAGTTGGAGGGCCAGCAGTTCTGCTACATACTTGCTGTTGCCCGTACCTGAGAAATAGTATATCATGCGTGCAAAGATAGTGCTTTTATGTGGAATGGATGGCGTAGAGAATGAAAAAAAGTATAATCTTATGCCATTATTTAATCGAAAGTGATTAAAAATCAATACCTCATTTCGTATTTTGCTTTTTTTGTCGTACCTTTGCACACTCAAAATTATAATGTAAGCATGACTACAAACTATATTGAAATAATGGACACTACGCTCCGCGATGGCGAACAGACCAACGGAGTGTCGTTTGTACCGCACGAGAAACTCCTCATAGCGCGTATGCTTCTGCAGCGTGTCAATGTGGACCGTATCGAGGTGGCAAGTGCCCGTGTGTCGGATGGCGAGAAGGAAGCGGTGAAGATGATATGCCGATGGGCTCGACAGGCAGGAAAACTGGACTGCGTGGAGGTGTTGGGATTTGTGGATGGAACGACATCGCTCGACTGGATCAACGACACCGGATGCCGCAACATCAATCTGCTCTGCAAGGGCTCGCTGAAGCACTGCACCTACCAGCTGAAGAAGACGCTCGAGGAGCACGTTGCTGACATCAAGCGTTCCATCGCCTATGCAAAGTCGCTGGGCATAGCTGTCAACCTGTATCTTGAGGACTGGAGCAACGGCATGAAGGACTCGCCTGAGTATGTGTTTGCCTTTGTGGATGCATTGAAGGGGGAGGGCGTGAAGCGATTCATGCTGCCTGACACGCTCGGCATCCTCAATCCTACGCAGACGGCAGACTTCTTCCTGCAAATGACAAGCCGCTACCCTGATCTGCATTTCGACTTCCATGCCCACAACGACTACGACCTGGCTTCGGCCAATGTGCTTGCTGCGGTGCAGAACGGCTGCCGTGGCATTCATACGGCAGTCAATGGTCTTGGTGAGCGTGCAGGCAATGCTCCGCTGTCGAGTGTGCAGGCCATACTCCACGACCATCTGTCCATCCAGACAGGTGTGAGCGAAGTGCAGCTCAATGAGGTGAGCAAGCTGGTGGAGAACCTGGCTGGCATCGCTGTGCCTCCCAACAAGCCAATCATCGGTGAGTCGGTGTTTACCCAGGTGGCAGGAGTGCATGCCGATGGTGACAATAAGAACAACCTCTACTGCAACGACCTCATACCAGAGCGCTTCGGTCGCAAGCGTGAATATGCGTTGGGAAAGAATTCGGGCAAGGCTAACATCCTGAAGAATCTTGAGGAACTGGGCCTGGAACTTACTCCTGAGCAGACGCGCCGCGTGACGGATCGTATCATTGAACTTGGCGACAAGAAGCAGCTTGTGACACAGGAGGATCTGCCTTACATCGTGTCGGATGTGCTCAAGCATTCTGCACCCGATGATAAGGTGAAACTGCTCTCATACATGGTGTCGACTGCCTACGGACTGAAGCCTATGGCATCGGTGAAGCTTGAGGTGAACGGAGAGATGTATGAGGAGTCTGCAATGGGCGATGGTATGTACGATGCCTTCGTGCGTGCCGTGCGACATATATATAAGAATAAGCTGCAGCGCACGTTCCCTTGGCTTACAAACTACCAGGTAAGCATTCCGCCAGGCGGACGTACCGATGCCCTCGTGCAGACCACCATATCATGGACATACGAGGAGCATGCGTATCGCACCCGTGCCCTCGATGCCGATCAGACCGAAGCTGCCATAAAGGCTACGATCAAGATGCTCAATCTGATTGAGAACGAATGATAAGTGTGAAGTGAGATCTTCTGTTGTGAAGAGAAAATAGAAAAAGAGGAAAGAGTGAAGAATGAGAGTTACCGGTTCATACCGTAACGTATCCTCATTCTTCACTCTTTCCTTATTGTATTTCTGCTCGAGAGATTACTTCTCCTCGCCGATGCACTTCCAGATGCAAGCAGCAAGAGCAGCACCAACGAATGGACCTACGAAGAATACCCAAATCTCGCTGAGTGCCTGTTCGCCTTCGAAGAGTGCAGGACCAAGTGAACGTGCTGGATTGACAGAAGTACCTGTGTAGTGAATGCCTACGAGGTGGATGAGGATGAGCGACAGACCGATAGCAAGACCGGCAAAGTTGCCAGCACCCTTCTTTGAGTCAGTAGTGCCAAGTACAACAAGCACGAAGATGCAAGTGAGTACGACCTCAGCAATGAGACCTGCCATGATGCCGTGCTCGCCGCAGCTGTTGGCACCAGTAGTTGTGCAGCCTGCAAGAACCTGATCGGTGCTTACCATTGCAAAGAGGATAGCAGCACCGAGAATGCCGCCTATGAACTGACCTGCCATGTAGCCGGCAGCGTCCTTGCCTGAGATGCGTCCTGAGATGAGGCATCCGAGGGTGATAGCTGGATTGATGTGGCAACCGCTGATGCCGCCGATAGTGTAAGCCATAGCAACTACTGCCAGACCGAATGCAACCGCTGTGCCTACTACGCTTGCAGTATCAACACCGCAGTTGAGGCTGACTGCTGTACCGCAGCCAAGAAGTGTGAGTACGAGTGTTCCCACTGCTTCTGCAAGATACTTTTTCATAATGATTTGTTTTTTGATAGTTAATAAATAGATGATGTACCAAGCAAGCGAGTACGATCAGCTTACCCGCTTAGTACCTTATCTGTTGCAAAAATAGGACATTTATTTGTTTTTACCAAACTTTTGGCAGAGATTATGACAAAAACCATGTGTAATTGTGCCAAGATGGCAGAAAACCTTTTTTGTGGCTGCATGCAGTAATCGTTGGCACAGAGTTTGTCCTTCAACAAAAGCGAACGTGCATCACACTCACGTTTTGCGAGGCAGAGCCTTTCCGCCCACGCAGATTAATTAAAAAGGATTTATAAACAAAAAAACTATACAAGATTATGGGAAAGATTATTGGTATTGACCTGGGTACAACAAACTCATGTGTCGCAGTATTTGAAGGCAACGAGCCAGTCGTTATCACAAACAGTGAAGGTAAGCGCACTACACCATCGGTAGTAGGTTTCGCAAAGGACGGTGAGCGCAAGATCGGTGATCCTGCTAAGCGTCAGGCTATCACAAACCCACAGAACACAGTTTACTCAATCAAGCGTTTCATGGGTGAGACTTACGACCTCGTACAGAAGGAGATCGCACGCGTTCCATATACAGTAAAGCAGGGTGACAACAACACTCCACGTGTCGACATCGAAGGCAAGCTCTACACTCCACAGGAGATCTCGGCTATGGTGCTTCAGAAGATGAAGAAGACTGCTGAGGACTATCTCGGACAGGAAGTGACAGAGGCAGTCATCACAGTTCCTGCTTACTTCTCTGACTCACAGCGTCAGGCTACCAAGGAGGCTGGACAGATTGCAGGTCTCGAGGTAAAGCGTATCGTCAACGAGCCTACAGCTGCTGCTATCGCTTACGGTCTCGACAAGCTCGATAAGGATATGAAGATCGCTGTGTTCGACCTTGGTGGTGGTACATTCGATATCTCTATCCTCGAACTCTCGACAGGTATGTTTGAGGTACTCTCTACAAATGGTGATACTCACCTCGGTGGTGACGACTTCGACCAGGTAATCATCGATTGGCTTGCTGATGGCTTCAAGGCCGAGGAAGGCGTAGACCTCCGCAAGGATCCAATGGCTATGCAGCGCTTGAAGGAGGCTGCTGAGAAGGCAAAGATCGAACTCTCATCTTCAGCTTCTACCGACATCAACCTCCCTTACATCACAGTAGCTGACGGTATGCCAAAGCACCTCGTGAAGACTCTCACACGTGCTAACTTCGAGTCGCTTGCTCACGGTCTCATCCAGGCATGTCTCGAGCCATGTAAGGCTGCTATCAAGGATGCAGGCATCTCTACTTCCGATATCGATGAGGTAATCCTCGTAGGTGGTTCGAGCCGTATTCCTGCAGTTCAGAAGCTCGTTGAGGACTACTTCGGCAAGGTGCCTTCAAAGGGTGTTAACCCAGACGAGGTTGTAGCCGTAGGTGCTGCTATCCAGGGTGCTATCATGAACCGTGAGGTATCGGGCGATGCATCTCAGATGGTACTTCTCGATGTTACTCCACTTACCATGGGTATCGAGACTCTCGGTGGCGTGATGACTCCACTCATCGAGGCTAACACTACCATCCCTTGCAAGAAGTCGCAGGTGTTCTCAACTGCTGAGGACAACCAGACTACTGTAACAATCCACGTATGTCAGGGTAACCGCCCAATGGCTAACCAGAACAAGACTATCGGTATGTTCAATCTCGATGGCATTGCTCCAGCACGCCGTGGTGTTCCACAGATCGAGGTAGCATTCGACATCGATGCTAACGGTATCCTCAAGGTTTCTGCCAAGGATAAGGCTACAGGCAAGGAGCAGGAGATCCGCATCGAGGCTTCATCAGGCCTTTCAAAGGAGGAGATCGAGCGCATGAAGGCAGAGGCAGAGGCTAACGCTGATGCTGATAAGAAGGAGAAGGAGCGCATCGAGAAGCTCAACCAGGCTGACTCAATGGCATTCCAGACAGAGAACATGCTCAAGGAGCAGGGTGACAAGCTTCCTGCTGACGTGAAGAACGAGATGCAGGCTGCTATCGACAAGCTCAAGGATGCTCGTAAGAGCGAGGATCTTGCTGCTATCGACTCTGCCATCGCCAACCTCAACGCAGTAGCTCAGAAGATGTATCAGGCTGCTCAGCAGGCAGGTCCTCAGCCAGGTGCCGATGCAGGCTTCAACGCAGGCGGCTTCAACGGTGGTGCACAGCCAGGTGGCCAGCAGGGCAACCAGACTGATGACATCCAGGATGCCGACTTCGAGGAGGTGAAATGAACCGATAAGTAAAGATATAACAAAACACTATCAAATAGCGTGTAGCTCAATGAGTTACACGCTATTTGCATTTTATAGGCTCATGTTTATTATGTGCTTATTATTCCTTTTTTTACGGCGTTTTTGCGACATGCGTGCAACACTACAAAAAAGTCGGTGAAGCTCGACTAATCCATACAAAACCTTACTAATCCTTACAAAAACGTCGGTGACGCACAGGATGGGGAAGTGGCGATTTGAGGCAATTTCAATTTGTTACATGTTACATATTAACTAAAAAGAAAAATAACAATGCCAAATTTAGGTCTGGAAATCAAGCGAAAATGCCGTTTCTGCGGAAAGGTATTTCTAATCAAGACGCTCGACAGCTATTATTGCTGCAAAAAATGTAGTGATGCTGCATATGCAAAAAAGAAGAGAACTGAAGCCAGAGAAAAGAAGCTGGCTCTAATTGCCAAGAGTGTTCCAAAGGTTAGGGAGTTCTTATCAGTAAAAGAAGCAGTAGCCATCTATGGAGTCGAAAGAGATACACTGTCAATTCGCAAGAAAAAGCACTCTCCTGAACAATAACCTGCACGATTTAAAGAAATTATTTGTATCTTTGCACGCGAAAATGTTTCATTAGAATACGAATATCCATATGGCAAACG
>JAKSLM010000081.1 GCA_024401225.1 Bacteroidaceae bacterium
GGGGGGGGGTAAGCAGGTAGACCTCCTCCCTATTATTGTGACTTGCCATACCCTATGCATTGGATTCGTCCTTTGCATAGGGCTTTTTTGTGTTTCAACCACGCCTTCGGCGGACGAAGAAAAAAATAGGTAAAAATATGATAAAACATTAATATATATATTCTTCTTGATCTATGATTGTTACGAAAGATATGTTTTTATTATTTTCCTGTGTTTTTATTTATTTTTCTTTCGTCCGCTTTGGCGAAGCCAATCTAGCGTAAATCTTTGTAAGTTCTTATTGTTTAATGTTATTTTTCTTTGGAGGTAAATAAATTATGGTTAGATATGATACTGCGGAGCTGAACAACATACCGTTCGGCTCCGTTGTGGAACGATACGAGAAGGGCGATGTGGCGGTATAATTACGCGCACACGAACTGCGAATGAAAGATGACAAAAGGGGAAGAAAAAGTATGGATAGGGATGATATTTCATGCCGAAAATGCAGAAAAAGGAGAAATCATAGTGCAATTACGATAATTATTTGTATATTTGCAAAATAATCAAAGATTTATCACGCCGAATTATTATTGTTATGAAGAAATTTTTTGCAGCAATCTGCATGCTGGCTATGACCAGCATCGCAATGGCCCAGATGCCTAAGGTGGTGCTCAACGACATCAATGGCAACGCTGTGGCAACTGACACTCTTGGAACTCACGGCACTCCCGTGATAGTAGACTTCTTTGCTACATGGTGCAAGCCATGCAACCGCGAACTTACTGCCATCGCCGACGTATACGAGGACTGGCAGAAGGAGACTGGCGTACGACTCGTGGCTATCAGCATCGACCAGGCTCAGAACATCAACAAGGTGAAGCCGCTGGTGGAAGAGAATGCATGGCCTTGGGAACAGGTGCTACTCGATCCTAACAGCGACCTCAAGCGCGCCCTGGGCATACAGATGATTCCTTACGTTCTCATCATCGACGGCAAGGGAAAGATCGTGTACAAGCACAACGGATACACCGATGGTGCTGAGGATGAACTGATAGAGAAGGTCAGAGAAATAACCGGCAAATAAACACAGATGAAGGCTAAGCTTTTAGGACTCATGCTCTGTGCATCGGCTATGGCCATGGCACAGGAGGAAAACAAAGGACTGACGCTGTCGGGCTCCGTGCAGAGCGACATGATGATTGCTCCGCAAACGGACGAGGCTATCGGTGCCTTTGAGGATGCATACGACAATAAGTATTTTCTGACCAACACTTACGTCGACGTGCTCGGACAGAGCAAGTACGTAGACTTCGGCGTTCGCGCAGAACTCACACAATGGCCTATGCCTGGATTCAACGACACATACAACAAGTTCAAGGGTTGGGGTGTGCCTAACGGATGGGTAAAGGCTAAGGTGATCAAGAACACAGAGGTGACCTTAGGTACATACTACGAGCAGTTTGGATCGGGATTCATACTCCGCTCGTACGAGGAGCGTTCGCTGGGTGTCGACAACTCCATACTCGGTGCCAAGGTGGTAACGCATCCATTCGCCGGAGTACAGATCAAGGCTCTGAGCGGTATTCAGCGCTCGTACTGGTCGTGGGAGAAGAACCTGGTGAGCGGTGCTGATGTGGAGTTCTCGATCGAGGACTGGTTTGAAGGCATGAAGCAAAGCGGCACACGCTTCGACATCGGAGCATCGTGGGTGAACAAGCACGAGAGCGATGATGAGGATGTGATGGCCGACCCTACTCACAAGCTTCGCCTGCCAGCATACGTCAATGCGTTCGATGTTCGTGCACAGCTGCAGGCAGGTAGCGTGTCAGTACTTGCTGAATATGCCAGAAAGACAGGCGATCCAAACAAACTGAACAACTACACATACGGTGAGGGTTCGGCTGCCATGCTCTCCATGAGCTATGCCAACAAGGGACTCTCCATCCTTGCACAGGCTAAGCGTTCGGAGAATATGGCCATGCGCAGCAAGCGATCGGAATCGCCTCTGTGTACAGCATACTACATCAACCACATGCCTGCGTTCACCCTCGATCAGACTTACGCACTCGCAGCACTCTATCCATACGCTACGCAGGTGGAAGGCGAATGGGCATTCCAGGGTGGACTGGGCTACAACTTCAAGCGTAAGACTGCGCTCGGAGGCAAGTATGGCACAAAGGTGAAGCTGAACTACTCGCTCGTGAAGGGACTGGAGAACAACGGTGCCACAGGCAATATCGGCTCAAATGGTGCTGGAAACAGCTTCTTCAAGATGGGCGACACATACTACCAGGACCTTGACGTGCAGTTGGAAAAGCGCCTGAGCAAGTCGTTCGACATACATCTTATGTACATGTACCAGCAGTACAACAAGAGCATCATTCAGCACGAGGGTACAGGCAGCATATACAGCAACATATTCATTGCCGAGGGCAAATACAAGTTCGACCGTCGATTCACGCTGCGTGCCGAGGCACAGTACCTTACTACAAAGCACGAGAGCGGCGACTGGGGCTTCGGACTCCTCGAACTCTCGGTGGCACCATACCTGATGTTCTCCGTAAGCGACATGATAGGCCACTCGGAGGTTAAGGCAGGAGAGTACGGCGGTATTGCACACTACTACAACGCAGCTGCAACCCTCAACATGAAGTCGCACCGCATCATGCTCTCGTACGGCCGAACTCGTGCAGGATTCAACTGTACGGGAGGTGTGTGCCGCTACGTGCCAGCATCGAAGGGCTTAATGATTAACTATAACTACAATTTCTAAGCAATGGGAAAGTACTTATATAGCATAGCAATAGCAGCGTGCCTTGCTCTCGTCGCATGCTCGCACATAGATGAGAACGACCGACTGATATACGTAGCACCGGCTGAAGCACAGCGTAACGTGCTGATCGAGGACTTCACCGGACAGCGCTGCGTGAACTGCCCTAACGCTACAGAAGAGATTCACAAGATACTGGACACATACGGTGCCAACGTGGTTGCAGTAGCAATACACAGCGGTCCGTTCGGCGGCGTATCGGCGGTACGCCCAGGACTGCTGACCGATACTGGCAAGGAATACTGGGACCATTGGTTCAACAACGACCAGGGACAGCCAGTGGCTAAGATCAACCGAGGTAAAGCTACCGACAACTATACCAACTGGGTGGCTGATGTGACAAATGCACTTAAAGTCAGTACCGACGTATCCATAACCGGAGAGGCAAGCGTGGCTGACAGCTGCATCAGCATCAGCGCCAAGCTGAACGCCAAGGCAGGCACAAAGGGCAAGGTGCAGGTATGGGTGACCGAGGATAGCATCGTGGATATGCAGCGCATGCCCGATGGCAGCTGGAATCGCACCTACGTACACAACCACATATTCCGTGCTCCAGTAAATGGCACATGGGGCGAAGGCATCGAGTTTGGCGAGTCGGTTATCGACAAGGCATGGACCATCAAAGTGAATAAGGAATGGAAGCCTGCCAACATGAATGCCGTAATCTTCGTGTACGATGACCTGGAAGTGAAGCAGGTGATCAGCGCGAAAGTAAAATGAAGCAACGTAAATCATGTAAAAACCAAAAAAACAAAATAAAATATGAAGAAATTATTTACCCTTTTCGCAGCCATGCTTATTGCGATGGCAACAAGTGCACAGAGTCCTCTGGATTTCTGCTACGGCGACGGAACAGTCATCAAGCCTGGAAGTCGTGTCATAGCCAACACTCCGAACCCAGAAACTATGGACGTAGAATACGAATTCAATTCGGACGTACATGTCAAGAACAATACCGACTCTGACATCAACGCAAGTATGGTAGTAGAGGTAAAGAGCATTACTGGTAATTTGAGCGTGTGCCTCGGTCTCCTATGTCGCAACTACGATAGTCCACGCACTCAGGAAATAAAGGACGTGAAACTGAAAGCAGGATCAATCAATGACACAAAATGCCATTGGGTTCCAGCGTACAACGCTGACGGCATACAAGAGGAAGGCAGTTGCTTGGCAAAGATGCAACTCTACGCAGATGGCGTATTGTACTCTGAAATCGAAGTATTATTCTACTATGGTGAAGCTCCTGAGGATACAGGCATCACCGACATCAAGGACAACGCAGCATCATCGCGCACATACAACCTCCAGGGCCAGGCTATCAAACCTTCGGCTGCCAAGGGCATCTACATCCGCAATGGTCGCAAGTATATAGCAAAGCCATAAGACTGACTATAATATATTAATGTATAAAAGCAAATTAATGAAGAAATTATTATTTATCGCAACAGTAGCCATGACTTCGGTCGTGGCTACTGCTCAGTCTACATCGGGCATCAGCACACGTGCCGATGTGACACGCGTCGTACCACGCCTCACAGTCGTTGAGGAATTCACGGGTACAGGTTGTGGTTTCTGCCCACGCGGATGGGTAGGTATGGAAGCAGTAAAGAATCAGAAGAGCGACAAGGCTGTAGTCATCGCATGGCACAAATTCAACAGTTCGGATGCCATGTACACAGCCAACTACGCAAAGCTCGACTTCGAAGGTGCTCCTCAGTGTACCGTGGATCGTAAAATCAACACCGACCCTTATGCAGGCGACAAAAAGAAGAACATCCTGGAAATCGTGGACAGCTACAACGCCGAGGTACCAACCGTAGCAGTACAGGTGAAGGGCGAGTTTGAGGACGAAACCAACAAGCAGATCAAGGTGTCAGCCACTACCGAGTTCCTTACCGACACTAAGGGCTACACCATCGCATTTGCCATCACAGCCGACGGCCTCACAGGCACAACGGCTACATGGAAGCAGAACAACTACTATTTCGATGCTACCCGAGAGGAGGTAGAGGAGCAGGCACATCCTATCTACCCAGAGATGCCGGACATCGCAAAGTTCATCTCAGGCGGCGAATGGGGAACTGAGCAGGTAGCCCTCGTATACAACGACGTGCTCATCTCAAGCTCGTACAACCAGATAGGCGAATCGCTCGTCCCTGCATTCACAAAGGGTAAGGCTTCGGATGTTGAGACATCGGAGTATGTCCTCAAGATGCCAACAAAAGCAACACTCGTAAAGGCGTTAGACTACAACAAGATATACGTTACTGCCATCGTGATAGACGACAAGGGTAACATCGCCAATGCTGCACGTGCTCGCGTGACTGGTGCTGGCGAAGTGGAGAACCCTGATCAGGGCGGCGACACTACACCAGTCGAGATTGCTGGCGTAAAGGTATCGGAGCGCAACGACGAGACTCAGCTCATGGGCGAGGCTATGTCGCCTGATGCTACCTACGTGGTTGGTACCAACATTGCCTACTACGCACCTATGGTATGGAACACCACTACTGGCGCTGTGAAGAACTACACCGAGTATGCGGAAGGCGCATTCCACGCAGTCAACAACAGCGGATTTGCAGTCGGCGACGACGGACAGGGCGAGGGACAGGCCATCGCATTCCGTGCCGATGGCACACAGCTCGTGCTCTACCACGATGAAGGCGAGATAAAGCACAACGATGAGTTCGACTTCGACTACTCTACAGGCGACGCTGGTTCGGCTGCCTATGCAGTATCGGAGGATGGCAAGCTGATTGCCGGCTACTACTTCGCATCTGACTACACCACCTTCCCATGTATATGGAACGAGAAGGGTGAGCGCATCACTTTGCCACTCCCTACATACGAGGAGGCTGGTTTCGAAATCAGCGGTGGTGAGGTACGTTGGATCTCAACCGATGGAAGCATCCTCGCTGGATTCCTCATGGACAATATGTCAACATGGCCTGCTGCCATCTGGCGCAAGAACAGCGCTGGCAACTACGACTGCGAGATAGTCAGCAAGCCATTCTGGGAGGAAGGTTACAAGCAGGGCAAGCCTTACATGGTGTTCACCACAAGAAGCCTCAGCCCTAACGGCGAATGGATGTCGCTCCAGGTACAGAAGGAGTTTGACGATTGGGATTTCAGCACTCCACAGCCACTGGTACAGGCAGCACGCCTCAACCTCAAGACAGGCCAGCTCGAGGTGCTTGATGACAATAGCGGCGTAGGCATCGACGGTTCAGGCATCGCCAACGATGGTACAATGGTAGCATACAGCCTCGCAGAGGGTCTTGTAGGCCGTCTCGGTTACATCTGGAAGGCAGGCGAGAAGAAGGCTATCTGCATCAACGACATCTTCGCTCAGAATCCTGAGTTGCCTTCATTCATGGCCAACACTCCATGCTCTATCACAGCCGATGGCACTAAGATCATGGGCTTCGGCATCGATGCCAATACTGACATCTTCTCGTACGTAATGAGCTACTCGGACGGAGCTAATGGCATCAGCACTCCTGCCATCACAGTTCGCCCTACCGATAAGATCTACAACATCGCTGGTCAGCAGATGAACAGCATGAACGGTCGTGGCATCTTCATCAAGAACGGCAAGAAGATGGTAAAGTAAACAAGCTTATCACAAATAAATAATGTAAAAGAAAATGAAAAGACTATTAGTACACATTCTTTTCCTTACCCTCATGGCTACAACAGCTATGGCACAGCTGCCAGAAGGATGGCAGCCATGCGGCGTGAGCGAACTTGCCGGCACATGGTCGCGTGTGGATGGCAAGAACAACATCGTTCTCTCATTCGTTGCACCTTCACAGATGCAGTCGTACAACCCTGAGACTTGGATGTACGACTACCAGGACCTGGGTGCCGACATCACCAAGATCGAGGTACGCCGCTCGGAGTACGACATGTACGACTATCAGCTGATCAAGACATTCGAGAACCCTAAGAAGGGCGAAGCAATCACATTCACCGACGAGGATGTGGCTTACGGCCGATGGGACTACAGCGTCCTCGTGTACGTAGGCGAGACTACAAGCGATGAGTGGGACTGGAACTGCAAGACTACAGTCGTAGCAGGTCAGATTCCTGCTGAGATTGATGATCTCGTGACTATCGTATATGGCAACAAGGTCACTCTCACATTCACCGTTCCTACTGTCGACACCGATGGCAACCCACTTGATATGGCAGTCAATGCTACCCTGTCAGAAATGGTATTCAGCGGCATGATGCCTATGCCTGTTGAAGTTGCAACCAAGGAAAATGTGAAGCCAGGCGAGTCTGTCAGCTTCATTGTCGAGAATGCTGCCGATGGTTCACACAGCTACACCGTGTCGCTCTCAACTGTGGCTGGAAGCAACGATGGCTACTTTGCTGACGTATTCGTAGGCTCTGACCTTCCAGGCGAACCAGGCAATGCCAATGCGACTATATCAGGCGAGGGCGTAGTGATCACATGGGAGGCACCTATGTCCGGTCAGGAAGGTGGCGACTTCGGCGATCCTGAGGGACTCACATACAATGTGTACCGCAAGGCTAACGTATTCGAGGATGGCGAACTCATCGCATCTGAGCTCAAGGCACTCACATTCACCGATGTTGTTTCGCCTGCCGAGGAGACTAAGTTCTTCTACGACATCGCTGCTGTCAACGCACGCGGCGAAGGTATGCACGCCACAACCAATGCCGTAGTGCTCGGTCCTGCATCCAAGCTTCCTTACGCTGAAGGCTTCGAGGCTGGTGGCGGATATGAGTTCGATCACTCTACCATCTCAAAGGACTACAGCGGTTTCTACTGCACATGGAACGTGGCTAACTCCATCTTCATCAACGATGACTACTCGAACGTAGAGCCTCACACAGGCATCGGTCTTGCATACGCTATGTACAACAATTTCTTGTCTATGAGCCAGTGGGATGCTTTCACTACCGGCAACATCGACTTCTCAGAGGCTAACAACCCTGTATGCTCGTTCTACCTCTTCGACATCGCTAACGGCGGATCGGACATGAAACTCAAGGTACAGGTATCGGCCGATGGCACAAACTTCACAGACGCGAAGACTATGACTCTCGGACAGGCTGAGACTTCAGGCTGGACAAAGGTAGAGGTAAGTCTTGCTGCTCTCAAGGGCGCTGCAAAGGGTCAGGTACGCATCTGCTCGGAGGTGGACGGACAGAACATCTACCCAGTAGTGATCGACGACCTCCTCATTGCTGATGTTGACGCTACAGGCATCAACAGCGTAGGCAGCACAGCCTCTGACGATGCTATCTACAACCTCCAGGGACAGCGAGTATCGGCTGCCAAGGCTGGCATCTTCATCAAGAACGGCAAGAAGGTTGTAATAAAGTAATAACGATCCATTCAAACAAGCAAATGAAACGATCATTCATATCAACCGCTATGCTCATCATGGGCATAGCGGTTTCTGCCCAAAGTCTGCAGACCTCCGATATTGCTGATCAGCATCAGTATGAAGCACTCGGCATGTCGGCCAACCACCGCTACATCACAGGCCTGAACGCAGGCACATACCGCGCCTTCATCTGGGACACAGAAGCTGGCACCATCATCGAGAACGATGGCGACTATGCCAACTGCGACTTCCGCGCCATCACCAACGATGGCCACGCCTATGGCATCCTGGGAAGCGAGGATATGGTAACCACCAATGCCAGCATCATCGATGCCAACGGTAAGGTGAGCATACTCGAACATGACATGTCGCAGGTATTTGACGTGACACCCGATGGCTCCGTAGCCGTAGGCTGCCTCCTCGATGCCACATGGCTGCCAACAGCAGCAGTATGGCGCAATGGCAAGCGCATCCTTCTCCCAATTCCTACACCTGACGAGTGCGGATTCCAGCACGATGGAGCCAACGCACAGTACATCTCAGCCGATGGCAAGGTGATAGCAGGCTATCTGCAGGACTGGCACTCATCGCGTCCAGGCATCGTATGGCGCCTGCAGGACGATGGTTCCTACAAGGCCGATGTGATCTCCAAAGGTCGCTGGGAATTGAATCAGGGCGAGGGCAAGCCTTACCTTGAGTTCTCTCCACTCGGCATCAGTCCTAACGGCAAGTGGCTCTGTCTCGCTGCACAGAAGGAGGGACCATACAACATGCCTGGCAGAGAGTTTATGATACGCATGAACCTCGAGACTGGCGAAGTGATAGAATCGGGCAATCCTGTCACAGAGATGTGCGATCAGGATAACGACAACTTCTACCCTACTGCCATTGCTGATGATGGCACATGCGTAGGAGTGATCAGGACCGCAACCAACATGCTCGGCATTATATGGCGCAATGGCACAAGCGGTCCGTCGCTCCTCTCGGAGGAATTCCCAACCATCGAGCAGTTCGCAGGCTACGACGAATACGTCGGCAATCCTGTAGCTATCAGCGCCGATGGTGCCTACATTGCAGGATTCGGATGCCCATTCACCTTCACCGCAGGAGGACTCGACTATAACTTCGAGTCGTACCTTCTCTACACTGGCAAGGCAACCGGCATAGCCGACATCAAGAGCATCAAACTCCCATCGAGCACATACAACATCCAGGGCCAGGCTATCAATCCTTCGGCTGCCAAGGATATCTACATCCGCAATGGACGCAAATATATAGGAAAGCACTAAAAAGCCCCCCAAAAACACGTACAATACGTGAAAGAAACGTACAAGTTGTGAACTTCACAATTTGTACGTTTTGTTTTCACAAC
>JAKSLM010000082.1 GCA_024401225.1 Bacteroidaceae bacterium
CCACCGAAGCCACCGAAGCCACCGCTCTCGCCTACAGTCGTGAAGGTGCTCTCGAATGTGAATTCATGCACAGCCTTGCCATCCACCATCACCTTATAGCTCTTGCCCACCTTGAAGTCTGGGCTTGTGATGAGTGAGTGCGAAGCCTGCTGGCTGTATTTTGGTACGAACGTGATTACTGCCTTGCCCTTGTCGTCCACGATGGTGACAGCCTGACCTTCCTTATAGTCTATGCCGTTGATCACTACCGTAGGCTGCTTTGCCGTCTTCTCGGATGGGGCGCTTGGGCTGCCCGACATGGCGCCACCCATCGAATACACCTTTCCGCCAGTCACCACCATTGGGTTCCAGTCGCAGTCGAGTCCTTCCTCAGGCGAGCCGCAGAGCGACACGATGTCGAGTTCGCCACCGTTGATGGTTATGGCACCCTTGCTCTGGCTGTTGCTGTCCACAGCATCGTTGCCTGTGCTTACAGCGCTTATCTTGCCACCGTTGAACACTATCTTACCGCTCGAGTTGATGGCATCATCCTTTGAGTATAATGACACTTCGCCACCGTTGAAGGTGATGCCCTTCTTGCCTTCGAGTGCCTCTGCGCCAGCAGCTGAAGTCTTGACATTGAGTTTTCCGCCGTTGATGGTAATGGTATTGGCTACGCGTACGCCCTTTGACGAACCATTATATTTCTGCTTGCCGAAAGGCATTCCGCCTCCCTCGCCATCATCATCGCCGCCGAAGCCTCCAGGGAATCCACCTGGGAATCCACCTGGGAAACCGCCTGGGAAACCGCCTGGGAATCCGCCTTCAAATCCAGGAGGAGGACCCATGCGCATCAGGCTATCCATGTCTACACCCTCAGGCAACTGGAATGGGAAGTCGCCCCCACCTGGCATTCCGCCTCCGAATGGGAAACCGCCGAAGCCGTGATGCTCGCCTTCCTCACCTTCGCCTCCGAAACCTGGAGGAGGACCGAAGCCGCCGAATGGATTGGCGTTCTTGTCTATCTCTACATACATGCCCGAGGTCTCGATGTCGATGTTGCCATCGTTCATGATGAGGTCTTCACCCACCTTGAGGCCCTTGCATCCTACCGAAGCCGACTTCAGCGAGAGCTTACCGTCGCCCTGCACCGTGAGCTTGCCCTTCACCGAGAGGCATGCTCCGTCCAGCGTGTCGGCTGCTACGGTGATGCTGTTGCTCTTCTTCAGCAGCAGTATGTTGTTCTTCTTGTTCTTGAGGTTGAGCGGGATGCTGTCGTTGCTGTTCATGGTGAGTCCGTCGAGCATGAAGGTAGCCTTGTGCTTGCCCTTGTACTCGAACGATCCCGCATCGGTCTGTCCGCTCAGCACGAACGTCAGCATCTGCGACTGAATCTGGTTGTCCACTACGACTCGTGCACCCTTTACGGTCACGGTCAGAGAATCCATCTTGTCGCCCTTTACAGCGACATTCTTACCTTTCCAAGCAATGTATACGGTACGGTCTTTAGCATACGCAGTCACATTGAAAAATAGTAGAAAAGCAAGGAAAAACATTAATAACTTTTTCATGTTAGTGTGCATATCTATTTTTTTCTATGTGACCGTACATCATGTCAAAGGTTTAATGTCGTCAGTAGTTCAAATAGCGCAGGAAGTCGCACTCCACTATGCGCAGCTCGGAGTTGACCTTATCGCCATCCTTAGCCTTGTAGAGGTCCAGTTCGTTGGCCACAGGCTGTGCCAGTTCGGTGATGGCGCCAAATGCCTCCTTGCTCTTTGCCTTGCCCTTCAGTCGTATGGTGAGGTTGCGGAATGGGCGCCTGCCTATCTTCTGCAGATCCAATGGCAGATACACGTATCCGAGCGACTGCTGCGTGTTGCCGCTCCACACCGTGACGCCATCGGCAAGTATCTCGATAGGGTACGATCGGCGTCGCCATCCTGTCAGCTTCATCGATACCTCATCCACAAGCACAGGGCGTTCGAACTCGTATCTTATCCATGCCGTCTTCTGGTTGCCATCGTTCTTCCACTCGGTCTCCTCATTGTCGTCTATGCTCTTGGCAGCATCGGCCTGGTTGCATCCAGCCACCACGTTTGCAGGGCGCAGGCTCATCTTGGTGTCGCGGTACGAAGGTGTGGAAGGAGTCTCGCCACGCACCAGCGATCCGCGCAGAGGGGTAGCCTTCTTCTGCAGCACTATCTCAACCTTTGCGCCCACCAGTCCTGGCGAGGTGGCAAGCACATGCGCCTTGCCTGCCTGCTTGCCGGTGCTGCGCACCAGGGCTCTTGTCACGCCACACTCCAGCGGGAGGTCGACCGAGCGTATGAGGTTAGGATTCTCCTTTGGGTCTATGATCTTTCCATTTATGTCGTGATACACGGCGCCCTCCTCGGCATGTCCTATGCCGCCTATCCACTCTATAGGTCCGTCTATCTCGAAGTGTATCATATTGTGTGCCTGAGCACAGCGGCGGTAGTCCTCATCGGTCACCTCCACCTCTATCAGCGCCATGTCGGCTCCATCGGCCTGCATGCCGCAATCGCGGGTCATGATGCCCATCACGAGGTACAGAGGCTTGCCGGCAGTCTCGATCGAGCACGAGCTGAGAGGGTGCCAGTTGTCGTCGTACGATACGGCCTTCAGTCTGCCCGGCGCGTAGCTGATATTATCGAACGTGTGGAGGAAATGGTAGTCTATGCGCTCCTTGCCCTGCTCCTCACCATTGACAAACAGCTTCACATGCGGAGCGTCGCTCACCACGTACACTGGCTTCACGAGCTTGCCCGTGCGCTGATATTCCTCACTCTCGTTGTAGTTCCAATGGCCTATGATGTGCGTGATGCTGCTGTCGGGAGTCACCCATCCGTTCCACATCACCTGATGTGCATAGAAGGCATCCTTCTCTATTCGCATCGGGTCCACCACTCCACTGGTGCGGTAGTTGCTCTCGCTGCGGTTGTGGGTGTTCGTGTCGGAGAACACTATCTTCACTCCTCCACCCGACACCCTGCTGCCCGTACCCGGACGGCACAGCCAGTAGTCGTACCAGCGGCGCACCATCTCGATGGCCATCTGGTCGCTATTGTGATTGTAGGCCGAGGCATCCTCGTTGCGGTACAGCGGTCCCACACCTTCCTTATGGTAAGGGTACGACCAGTCGTCCCAGTAGCGGCGCAGTCCCTCATCGCGACAGTACTCCATGGCCCACACCGGTTTGCCGGCGCTCTTGTTGATGTAGAGCATCTCGCCTCCGTACTCAGCCTCGGTGGTGTTCGACAGCATCTCGCGACTGCCTATGGCGCGGCCTCCGTGAGGATCGTACACGTTGCGTATAGCCTTCATCTCAGCCATGTGCTGCTCGGATATGCCCTTGTTGCCGCACTCGTAGAATATGATGGACGGATTGTTGCGGTTGTATATTATTGCGTCGCGCATCAGTTCCAGGCGGTGCTGCCACTGGCGTCCGGTCACGTCCTTCTCAGCATCGCCGGCAGGCATGGCCTGAAGCAGTCCCACGCGGTCGCACGACTCTATGTCCTGCTTCCATGGGCACACGTGCATCCATCTCACGAGGTTGCCTCCGCTCTCCACCATCAGTCCGTTGCTGTAGTCCGACAGCCATGCAGGCACGCTCATGCCCACTCCCGGCCATTCGTTGCTGGTGCGCTGGGCATATCCATGTACCATGAGGGTGCGGTCGTTGAGACGCAGCTGTCCGTTGGCAAACTCCGTCTTGCGGAATCCAGTCACCGTCTGCACCATGTCCACATTGTCCTTACCCTCCATGAGGCTGGTCCTCACCGTGTACAGGTAGCCGTAGCCCCACGACCAGAAGTGCAGTCCGTGCACGAGTGCCGATGCCTTCACGTTGATCGTCTCGCCCTTGCCCACCTTCCAGTTTACGGAGCGGAACTGTGCCACCTGCTTTCCCTCTGGGTCAATCACCTCCACCAGGTAGTCGAACGTACGCACATGGTCCGTCTCGTTCTTCACCTCCGACTCCGCATTGATCACAGCCGAGTGGTGCGCCACGTCCATCTGCGTAGCATAGATATAGGTACCCGTGGTGCCGAGCGAGCTGTAGAGCGGCAGCGTCTGGTACAGGCGGCCCACTACGTGCATCTTCACATTCTTAGGTATGCCTCCGTAGTTGGCATTGAAGTTCTTGTTGTTCCATTGGAAGGTGCCTGGCTGCAGCTGATTGTTGGGCAGGTTGTTGCCATCCCTCAGCACCTGGTCGGTAGCCTGTGGCTTGTACTCCTTCTCCCTGTAGTCCCAGTCGTTATCGGTCAGCACCTCCAGCAGGTTTGCCTTGCCTATGTTCACATAGGGCGACAGGTCCACGCCGAATGCCATCACGCCGTTCTCGTGCCTGCCCAGGTAGAATCCGTTGATCCACACCTGCGCTGCCTGGCGCACACCCTCAAACTCCACAAACACCTTCTTGCCCTTCCACGACTTAGGTGCCACAAACGAGCGCGTGTATCTCACCGTGTCGCTTGGCAGGTCGGCTATCGGCACACGGAAGGCATAGTCCTCGTTCCATGCACGCGGCAGGGTGACATTCTGTGCATCCACACCATACTTTACGCTACGGAAATTCCAGTACGAGTTGAAGGGGATGTCGCGCTGAGCCGTTGCTGTCAGAGCACACAAAAAACATATTATCGGAAGGCACTTTCTAATCATGTCTTGGTCTTTTTCTATTTCTATTGTCAAAAACTATGTAAATCTCTTGCAAATGTACACGTTTTTTCTTTAATTTGCATCATAATTGATAAACAAAATCCACATGAGCATAAAAAAATTAACCTACGCAGCACTATTTCTTGCATCCTTGTCGCTCCACGCGCAGCGCAAGGAAAGCTTACTGACCGACAATTGGAAGTTCACACGCACCTCCCAGGCGGCATCCGCCAGTTCGCCCGAAGCCCAGATAGGCTTCAACGACAAACTGTGGCAGACGGTGTCCGTCCCTCACGACTGGGCCATCAGCGGACCCTTCGACAAGGAGATTGACAAGCAGACCGTAGCCATCGAGCAGAACGGAGAGAAGGAGGCAACGGAGAAGACAGGCCGTTCGGGCTCCCTCCCTTGGATTGGCGCAGGTTGGTACCGCACCACATTCACGGTCGATGAGGGCTGTCCTCGTGCCATACTCAATTTTGATGGCGCCATGGCCGAACCCGAAGTGTATGTCAATGGAAAGAAGGCTGGCGAATGGAAATACGGCTACAACGCCTTCAACATCGACATCACGCCATATATCAATAAGGATGGAAGCGCCAACACCCTTGCCGTCCACCTGCAGAACCTCGAGGAGAGCTCACGCTGGTATCCAGGTGCCGGACTCTTCCGTCCCGTCACGCTTATCCAGACCCAGCACGCTGCCATAGAGCAATGGAGCATTGAGGCCAACACGCTGCACCTTGGCAATGGGTACGCAACGGTCGAACTGAAAGCATCGACCATCAACGTGGATCCATCAAGATATGCCATCGAATTTGAAATCACCAACGATAAGGGACGCCGCACAAGCACCCTCTGCTCAGTATCTGACAATAAGGTGACTCACATCACAAGCATCAGCGACATCAGCCTTTGGTCACCTGAATCGCCAGCACTCTACGACCTCAAGGTATCGCTTTATGCACTCAAGGATGGAAGGAAAGGCGAACTCATCGACCAGCAGATAAAGAAGATAGGTTTCCGCACCGTGAAGTGCTCGGCCGATGGTGGATTCCAACTCAATGGCGTGACACGCAAAATCAAGGGCGTATGCCTGCACCACGACCTCGGCATGATAGGCGCAGCAGTCAACAAGTCCACCCTCATCCGCCAGGTTGAGCTCCTCAAGGCCATGGGATGCGATGCCATCCGTACCGCCCACAACATGCCATCGCAGATGCAGATGGACGTATGCGACTCGCTCGGCATGATGGTCATGGCTGAGTCGTTTGATATGTGGATATACAAGAAGTGCAAGAATGGCTATGCACGCTTCTTCAACGAATGGAGCGATCGCGACATCGAGAACCTCGTTCGTGCCAACCGCCTCCACCCATCCATCGTGATGTGGAGCGTGGGCAACGAGATCCCAGAACAAGGCACCACATCCACAGGTCCAAAGATCCTGCGCCACCTTCAGGATTTGGTCCACAAATACGATGGCACCCGTCCCATCACCAACGGCATGGACCGCATCGAGGCAGCCATGAAGTCAGGCTTTGCTGCCGTTGCCGAAGTGCCGGGCATGAACTATCGCACCCACCTCTATCAGAAGGCATACGACGGACTCGGACAGGGCTATGTGCTTGGTAGTGAGACAGCATCAACCGTCAGCTCGCGTGGCGTGTACAAATTCCCTGTGGTTCGTGCTGATGGCAAAGCATACAGCGACGGACAATGTTCAAGCTACGACACCGAAGCTTGCTGGTGGTCCAACATCCCAGAGGAGGACTGGCTCCTTCAGGACGAGAAGGACTGGGTGATCGGTGAGTTCGTATGGACCGGATTCGACTATCTCGGCGAGCCAACACCTTACGATGAGTATTGGCCATCGCGCTCCTCATACTTCGGCATCTTCGACCTCGCAGGACTTCCAAAGGACCGCTACTACCTCTACCGCTCACGTTGGAACCCAGGCGAGCCTACCATCCACCTCCTCCCACATTGGACATGGACCGGTCGTGAAGGCGAAGTGACACCAGTCTACTGCTACACCAACTACCCTACTGCCGAACTCTTCATCAACGGCAAGTCGCAGGGCAAGATAACGAAGAACACCTCCGTAAAAGTAGGTTCGGGCAAGGATGGCAAAATCTCCGACATCAACGACCCAGCCCTCGACCGCTATCGCCTTCGTTGGAACAACGTGAAGTACGAGCCAGGCGAACTCAAGGTTGTAGTCTACGATGCCAACGGAAAGGAAGCAGGCACCGAAACACTCCACACAGCAGGCAAAGCCGTTTCGCTCAAGGCAACAGGCGACCTCGGAGCCTCCATCCGCCCACTCAAGGCCGACGGCAACTCCATGACCTTCATCACAGTCACCGCCCTCGACAAGGACGGCAACATCGTCCCCGATGCCGACAACCAGCTATCCGTCTCCGTGACAGGTGCAGCCACCTTCAAGGGCATCTGCAATGGTGATGCCACATCGCTCGAAGTCTTCACCCGTCCTACCATGAAGCTCTTCAATGGCCAGCTCGTCATCGGCATCCAGTCCAACGGCAAGAAGGGCGATGCTATCGTGAAGATCAGCGGCAAGGGACTTAAGGCACAGACCATCAAAGTAGCAACAACTGATTAACCCCTTTCCGAACTGACAATTGGTAAGACACAAAAAACAAACAGCAAGGCACGAATCTGCAATTCAACAGATTCGTGCCTTACTTTTTATGAATAAGATTAATTTCAAAAGTTTTTGGTCATTTTGCCAAACACTCATGCGCTTTGGGGATAATCAGCTGATTAGCAACTATCTAAAGCGCATGAGTATTGGGGTTAAAAATGCAAAAAATAGATTTTATGGAACACATAAGGATGTGAGAGGGAACACATAAGGATGTGGAAGGGATTACATAAGGACGTGTGAAGGTGTTCGACGAGTCGGATCAACGAATATTACCACTCACTTATCACAGAACTAAATGATTTTTTTAACGATTTCGCCTTATTTTCCAACATCAGAAAAATTTTCCCTCCCACAACATTTTTAAGAAATCAAGAATATAGATGCATTCTACGCCTTCAATATTTCGATTGAATTTATCTCTTGACACAGCAATACAACGACTTTGAGGATATTCATCCTTAAAGTCCTTAAAATTACTCAAGTGTCTCTTCTGTATTTCTTCGGTTGACTTTATCTCTATGCCTATTAATGCATCACCTATTACGACATCTATCTCTTTACCACTATAAGTGTGCCAATAGCTTAACTTGTTTTCGTTATGAGTATAGCCAACGTATGCAACCAATTCCTGCACTACGAAATGTTCAAAACAATGACCATACTCTGCACTTCCTGGCGCTAATGTGGTACGATGCATAAGATAATTATATACACCAACATCAAAATAATAGAATTTAGGAGCTTGCGAAACTTTTCTTTTAACTACTTTTGTATATGCCGGTATAAGATAGCCAAGAAGGGTATCTTCAAGAATATTAAAGTATTCCTTTACAGCTTTAGCACTCACACCACAATCACTCGCAATATTTGTATAATTCACTATTTCCGAGTCTGTAATTGCTGCAACTTCAAGAAAACGTTGGAAAGCATCAATATTACGAACCAATGCTTCCTCCTTTATTTCCTCACGAAGATATACATCAATATATGCTGCCAGAAGATTCTTTGGCCTCTTGCTCAAATAATGCGGTGGTAGCATCCCATACAACAATGCTCTGTCGAGGTCAAAGTCCGGAAGTTCTGCGCTGACAAAAGGATAGAAATAACATGGATAAGCCCTTCCGCCAAGAGTATTATATCCCTTACGCTTCAACTTTCGAGCACTACTACCACACAGCACAAATCTCAAATGCTTTTTCTGAATCAAACGATGCACCTCATTCAAAAGTTCTGGAACTTCTGGTATTTCATCAATTACCACAATGCTTCCTTCCTCTTTATCTTGAAGCATACTAAACAGGAGTTCTGGATTGCGTGATAATCTTCGTTTCGTTTCACTATCAAGCAAGTCAAAAAATACAGCATCCTTGAATTGTTGTTCAAGAAAAGTACTTTTTCCAGTCTGTCGAGCACCAAAAAGAAAGACACTACCATCTAACTCATTGATTATATTATAATAACGTTCAATCATACTTTGTAATATTAGGAGTACTACTTCTGATTTTCTTGAAAAATCCGAAGTAGCACTCCCGATTTTTTAAGAAAATCTGCTGCAAAGATAGTAATGATTTG
>JAKSLM010000083.1 GCA_024401225.1 Bacteroidaceae bacterium
GTGATAAACAAGTATTAACAATAAACTGTCCGACTTTTTAAAGTGGACTCAATATATAACTTAAACCAACTAACTATAAACACCCCCAGAAAATGAAGCATTTTTCGTTGAAGAGCATCATCGCTGCTGGCCTCGCGACCATCGTGGCAGGATGCACAAGCCAGACGTCCACTCAGATGTCGGGCGAAGAACAGAAGTTCATAAGCGAACTCATGTCGAACATGACACTTGAGGAGAAGATAGGACAGCTCAACCTGCTGCCTGCTCCAGGACCTATCGTGACGGGCATATCGGAGCAGACGGAGATAGTAAGTCAGATAAAGGAGGGCATGGTAGGCTCCATCCTTAACATCAAGGGTGCCGACGCCATCCGCGAGTACCAGCGCATAGCTGTGGAGGAGAGCCGACTTGGCATCCCGATACTGTTCGGTCTCGATGTGATACATGGTTACCAGACGGAGTTCCCAATTCCGCTCGCCGTGTCGTGTGCATGGGACACGCTTGCCGTGACCGAGTCGGCTGTCATAGCTGCACGTGAGGCTGCAACCGACGGTATAGCATGGACCTACAGCCCGATGGTCGACATATGCCGCGACGCACGCTGGGGACGCATTGCAGAAGGCAATGGTGAGGATCCATGGCTCAGCGGACTCATCGGCCAGGCATACGTAAGGGGCTATCAGGGCGATGACCTCGCTGGCGAGGAGACCATCTTGGCCTGCCTGAAGCACTATGCGCTGTACGGTGCTGCCGAGTCGGGACGCGACTACAACACTACGGATATGAGCGAGAACCGCATGTTCAACGAGTATCTGCTGCCTTACAAGATGTCGGTCGAGGCTGGCGTGGGCAGCGTGATGACTTCGTTCAATGATATCAACGGCACTCCTGCCTCTGCCAACAAGTGGCTCATGAACGACGTGCTGCGCGAGCAGTGGGGATTCGACGGATTCCTGGTGACTGACTATAGTGCCATCTTCGAGATGAAGGCTCATGGCCTGGGCAACGAAGATGTGCTTACGGAGCGTGCCATGAATGCTACAGTCGATATGGACATGTGCGGCAACTGCTACATCAATCAGCTTACCCGCCTTGTGAAGGAGGGACGCATCACGGAGCGACAGATCGACACGGCCTGTGAGCGTGTGCTGCATGCCAAGTATGCGCTCGGCCTATTTGACGATCCATACCGATATATTAATAAGGAGAAGGGCGAGAAGGAGTTGTTCAAGGCTGAAAACCGTGCTGCTGCACGCCGCATAACTGCCGAGACCTTCGTGCTCCTGAAGAACGAGGGCAATCTGCTTCCACTCGAGAAGAAGGGACGCATAGCTCTCATCGGTCCTGTGGCTGGAAGCAAGGCGCAGCTGACGGGATGCTGGAGTGTGTCGTCCGACTATTCGAAGTACACAACCATCTACGAATCAATGTCTAAATACCTCGAAGGTAAAGCAGAGGTTAAATACGCTGAAGGCTGCCACTATTCGTACGATCCTGAGTTGGAGAAGCACTTCCTTTGGAACGACTCGGCATCGACTCGCAGCCATAAGGAACTGCTCGACGAGGCTCTTGCCACCGCACGATGGGCCGACGTGGTAGTAGCCGTGCTGGGTGAGACAAAGGAGATGACGGGTGAGGCTGCATCGATGTGCAACATTGAGATGCAGGCATCGCAGCGCGATCTGCTCGAGGCTCTTCTCAAGACTGGCAAGCCTGTGGTTCTGCTTCTTGCCAACGGACGCCCAATGGCGCTCAAGTGGGAACAGGAGAATGTGCCTGCCATCATGGACATATGGTTCCCTGGTAGCGAGGCTGGCGATGCGATATGCGATGTGCTGTTTGGCGACAAGGCTCCTATGGGCCACCTCACCACTACCTTCCCTCAGCATGCAGGACAGTTGCCTATATACTATAATCATAAGAATACAGGCCGTCCAATAGGCGAGAACGACTATGCAAAGTATACTTCGGGTTACCTTGATGTGACAAATGCTCCTCTCTATCCATTCGGCTACGGACTCTCATACACTACGTTCGAGATGAGTGACATCGACCTCTCATCACCAACCATGAATGCCGATGGCAGCATCGATGCAACCGTGATAGTCACCAATACCGGCACACGCGAGGGAACGGCACTCATCCAGCTCTACACTCGCGATCTGATAGCATCCGTGACTCGCCCTGTACAGGAACTCAAGGGCTTCCAGCATTGCACTCTCAAGCCTGGTGCTTCAACTCCGGTGAAGTTTACCATAACACCTGACATGCTCCGCTTCTACGACTCGCAGCTCAACTACATCAACGAAAAGGGCGATTTCGACCTCATGATTGGTTTCAACTGCCGCGATGTGAAGCATGAGACATTCACACTTGAATAAGGAGGATACAAGTTTTGCATGCGAAACTTGTAAGTGAAGAACGAAGAGTGAAGAATGGGAGTATGCACACTCATAACTTTTTGTTTAGAGAAGAATTGTAATCTGCGTAATTTGCATTCTTCACTCTTCGTTCTTCACTCTTCACTCTTTTTACTTTTCACTCTCTATGAAGCGCAACTCTGCTTCGAGCATTTCAAGCTTCGGCATTGGCATGCCAGCTTGGCGTGCTATCTCAAGCGGACGCGAATAGATGTATTTTATCTCCATAGGACGATGGAAGTCGAAATCGAGTTTCATCGATGGGGAGTAGGGCGTCATCTCGTCGGTCATGGCAATCATCTTCTCCACGAATGCCTCGTCTACACCATTGATGCCCTGATGCTTGGCAGCGCGTACTATCTCCATCATCTGTTCGCGGATGAGGAGTCGAGTGGCAGGATTCTTGAGCAGCAGGTCTGTGCGAGTGTTGAGTGCTACGGTCATGCCGTTGAACGGCATGTTCCACACCGCCTTCTTCCATCTTGCTTCGCGGTATTCCACCATCGCTGCGGTGATGCCAGCCTGAGTGAAATGGTCGGCAATGGCTGCGAGAGCCTTCTCATCACGGCATGAGTAGTTGCCAAGGTTTATCTGGCCATAGCACTGGTGGTTGATGTGTCCCGGTGCCACCTTTGCTGTGCAGATGAATGCCAATCCCGCCACGAGTTGTGCGTTGGGCAGCATGGCCTGTACATCCTCCTCCACACCTATGCCGTTCTGTATCAGAATGACCACGGTATGTTCGCCCACCACGCTTCGGAGCAGCTGGGGTAGCAGATGGTTGTTGGTGGTCTTGAGGCATACGAGCACGAGGTCGCTCACTGGCATATTGTCAGCATCATCGTATACATTAGGCGCAGAGATGTGGAAGTCGCCATTTACGGAGTCCACTCTCAATCCATGTTGCTTTACGTGCTCATAGTCTGAGTGCAGCAGGAAGTGTACATCGTGTCCTGCCTGAGCCAAGCGTCCGCCATAGTAGCCGCCTATGCCTCCCGTACCTATCACCGATACTATCATAGATATAATCCTTTTTGTTTGTTCGTTTGTTCTAACAAAGTGTCCTAACCTTTGTATTTCCCATTCAGCACACGGGTCCTGATGCTTTTCACCGCAGGCTTGTAATAGTCTATCTCCATACCCTCGAGGATGCGTTTGAGCTCCTCCATCAGTTCGGGATAGAACGAGCACATCTTGTAGGCAAGTTTGATGGCAAGCGACTGAATGCCTGGGTACTCCGCCACATCGACTGCATGATCGAGGCAGAAGTCAAGGAACTCTGTGCGCAATTCATCCTCCACAAACTTCAGACGGTCGACGATGTTCATGCTCAGTCGCCTTACGGACGAATTGCTGGCACTCATGGCGAGGTCGATGAAGCGGTCCATGTATGGTTGCAACTGCGACAGCTCGGCATCCGTGGCCTTGGTCAGTCCCCACAGGGCATTGCGTGCCACCTGATAGTCCTCGTCGTGCATGTAGGTCATTGCAAAGCCAACGAAGTCGCCCGATGCCTGTACCTCATGGTAGATGGCAAGAGCCTCTCCCTCGCTGTATGCTCCCTTCAGTTCTTCCCGCGTCATTGTTTTACAGAGGTTTATATAGAGTATGAGTATGTTGCTCTATCATTATCGAACGACAATCTTCTTGCCATTCTTGATGTAAATGCCTGGCGCAGGGTTGCTGACTTCCATGCCCTGGAGGTTGTAAGTCTTGCCTGACTGTACAGAGCTATGTATGTCATCGATAGCAGAAGGCTCGTAGCCGGCACGACGCAGGGTAAGCGTGATGATGCCATCGGCCGATTCCTGAATGTTGAGGAACGAGTAGCCGATAGAGTAGACAGGCTTGCCATCGAGGGTGTATGACTCGGTATAGGCAGAAGCATCGGTGTAAGGCAGGTCGTGCACATCAAGAGCACCTGGATAGAGGTCGCCAGTCATGCTTTTTGCCCATTTATCATTATAGCCGTTAAGGGTCGAAATACTCGAAACAAGCTCTTTGTCTGCTGGTACAGGAGCGACACGCTGATGCTTCAGGTTGTTGTTGACACTATTGCTGCTCCATGCCGACTTGTCGTAGTCGATGTGGGTGATGAACAGGCCATGGTTAGCGCCAAATGTCTTATAATACTCTGTACTTACCCATCCCAGGTACTGGTCCCAGTTCTTGTTCTGCTTGTTCTCAAGGGTGTAGTACTCATCCGGATTCTCTGGATTGCGCACCATGTAGCCCTTACCGCCAGTTTCTATCGGTTCGAGGGAGAGTTCAATCTCCTCGTTGGTCTTCACCTCCACGAGGTCGCGCCATCCCATGAACTCGAGTTCGTAGGCAGTCATCCAACATGGTTGCTTTCCTGTTATCTGGTAACAGCCTGAATCCATAATATCCCAATGGTCCATGCCATAGGCAACGTAGTTGGTAGCATAGAAGTCAGGCAGACCCAATGCGTGACCTAACTCATGCACAACCAAACCGATGCCATCGACACTCGTATTAAAGAGTTCGCACACGCATGCATAGGCAGCAAAGGTGATCTTCCCAGTCTCCGTATTCACCGTAAGCGACGAAGTTCCTTCCTGAGGCCAGATGGTGTTTACATCATCACAGCCATTCTCTCCCTGACCAGCAAATATGAAAACCACAAGGTCCACGTTGCCATCGCTGTTTTGATCAAACACCGACCAATCGACATTGTACTCATTTACAGCTATGCTGCAAGCCTCCTTGTAGAAGTCGGTCATGTGGCTATCGCGTGTTCCTTCACCATAGTATGCATAACCCTTCGACAGCGTCACAGGACCTATGATCTGAAACTGTGGTTGGAAGATGGAGTCCGACTGCTTTGCAAAGTAATCGTACACCGATCCATAGCTCTTGTGATCCCGATACTGACGACCATTGCAGAACTTATCGTAGAAGTCGGCGATTATCTCCTTGCTCTTGGATGCATCGGCCGAAGCAAGAGCCTTGCCAGCATCTGTGCCGCTAAGGGTGAAATGAAGGTCGTCAAACTGCACCAGCACCACAGGTATGCTTGGAGTTCCCAAGCTACGTAGCGGAGCAGTAGCCTGACTGCCCACACGATTTTTGCTGCGAGTAGTCATTGGCTCGTATTTCACATTGTTGTGAGCAGGATCGGTCATGTTGCGCACAGGAAGACGGCGCACATCATTCTGAGCACTTGCGGTAAGTATGCTTACCACAGTTGCTAAAAAGAGGAATATGTATTTTTTCATAATCATAAGTAAATTTGCATGCAAAGTTAGCGTATTTTCCAAACATATACAACATAATACAGCATATATTTGCAAAGAAAACACTTTTTGTATGCATTATTCTGCAGAAAAATGAATAATTGCTGAAGGGCAAGAACCGTATTTTTACAGCGAATAGTTAGGTTGTCACAGAATTATTCAGTATCTTTGCCCCCGAAATCACACCCCACAGAGGGGGCAAGAATATTAATACAAGATACCGGAGAATGATGAAAAGATTCGTAATGTGGGTACTGATGATGTGCGTGCTACCAATCATAGCGCTTGCTCAGCAGATTGACGTTAAAGCACGCGTGGTTGACGAGGCGGGCAAGGCAATGCCTTATGCAAACATCTATATTGAGGGACGAAAGTGTGTGCTGACCGACAATGAAGGTAAGTTCAGCATCAGAATCGATGCTAACGCCAAGGTGAAGATATTCTGCGTGGGATACGAGACAATGAATATGAAAGCCAGCGACATTCGCAGGACGATAAGGATGAAAGGTCTTTCGGTAGGCGAGGTTGTGGTACTGTCAGACTACGGTATACTGAAGAAGGTGGCGGAGAAGCTTGCTGCCGACTACAAGGCGAACAGGAATCGGGAGACGCACTACTTCAACCGAATGACTATGGTGTGCGATTGGGAAACGGAGATGGTGGAGAACCTGATTTCGGCAAAGTCGGCAGTCAACCTGCGCGACATGAAGCTGGTGTCGGGACGATACTGGGCCAAGGCTATGAACGGTACGGACGTTCAGTCCTCGCTCGGTATTGTGGGAATGGCACGCACGATGGCCATTGGCGCTCAGGTGTACGAATGCCCGATATGGGAGGAGAACCTTATCATGCCGCTTATGGTGATTGATAGTCCTAAGGAACTGAAAAAGAAGTTCGTAATAAAGAAGGAAACACTGACAGATAGCGATGGAAGACTGATATACCGATTCACATTCGATACGAAGAAAAAGCGAGAAAGCTACATAAATGTCTCAATCACAAGCACAAGAATGCGACTGGTATCTGTGGATGAACCTTCGCCTGTCACCGGACAGCTGTATGTGGATGCAGAAACCTTCGGTGTGCTGAAGTACAACGCCAAAGCAGAGGACCTGAATTTCATACTGTACAAGACAGCAATGGACGTGGATTTTACGGCCGATATGGATGTAAACATCAACTACACTCAGAGGAACGGATATGCAGAAATAGCCGACATGAACGTATTCCTGGGCAAGGGACAGGTATTGTACCGTTCGTCGTTGGTGAACGTGGAAGAATATGCAAAGGGTGCCGGTGAAGGGCAATTGATAGGGAAGAACATGATCGAGACAATCAATGCCATGGGATGCGATGAGGCATTGATGGCTAAGTGCAACATCATACAGCGCAACGAAGAGGAGCAGATGCTTTCCATGACCGCAGCACGTACGCTGGAGGAGCAGAAGGCCGACACACTCAAGTATCCTCATGAACGCATCTACCTTACACTCGACAACACAAGCTACTGCAAGGGCGAGATGATGTGGTTCAAGGCCTTCGTGGCAAGAAACGATGGACTGCGCTACAAGGATCTGAGCCGCATCTTGTATGTAGACCTTGTAGATCCCGAAGGAAAGGTGGTTACGAAGACCAAATTCCCTCTGCGCCATTTCGAATCGAGCGGACAGATCAAGCTTGCCGACTCGCTCATGGCAGGAGTCTATCAACTGAAGGCATATACCCGCTACACGAAAAACTGGGGCGACGATGGTATACTTGTAAAGAACGTAAGGATAGATCCAATAGTGTTCTCCGAGAAGAGGAACAACAAGAAGTTGCCAGTTGCAGAACTGGATATGAGCACATTGAGCATGGATCGCATACCTGCGACTAACCAAGTGAAAATTACAAATATGTCAACCAAGATACAGCCAGACAAATTGGTGACATTTACGCTCCATGCCGATCCATTCTCACACCTTGCATTGTCGTGCATCGACCTCTCACAAATGATGGACAACATGAGTGGGGACGATGTAGTGACATTCATGTCCCAGCCAGATGCACTTCCTGCCGAACCTACAGCAAGTGTGATCCGAGAACCAGAATCGACACTACGCACCGATAGCGTATACATGGCAGAGAATGCCGACCTGCTTGGCGGCCCGCTGAACATATCCCTAACTCCATCGCATTCCGCCATGACAGACGACATGAATATTGGGCTGAGGCAGACTAAGTATTCTTCCAACTATCGCCGCACGTTGCTATGGAAATCCTCACTCATAACGGACTACAAGGGCGAGGCCACGGTGACATTCCGCAACAACTCAAAGTGTAAGCGCCTATTGATCAAGGTAGATGGAGTGACAAAGGACGGCCGCTTCCTCGCCTTGCGAAAGGTTCTGGAATGATGCATAGACCATATCGCTACCGACAATTATATGTAATCAAGAAGTACATGCAAGTTGATAGAAAACGCGCCAGATGTCATAGAAAACAAAAAAAAGTTGACAGAAAAGGTGATAGAAAACCATGAAAGGGTGACAGAAAAGGTGCCTGATGTCATAGAAAGGTTGATAGAAAATCATCAAAAGTTGATAGAAAAGTTGACAGAAAACTTTGTGGGAAATGGCAATAAGTTGACAGAAAACTGCAAGAAGATACTTTTACTTATGATCAACAACCCGTACATTTCGAAAGAAGAGCTATCAAAATGTGTTGGTATTAGTGTAGCCGCTATCAGTGCGAACATCACAGCCATGCGTGGCAAATACCTCAACCGAGTAGGCCCAGACAAAGGAGGTTTTTGGGAAGTAATAATTGAATAATATACATCATTTCTATAGATTAATGTGATTGAACATTAAAGTTATGCAACAAGATAACATATTAATAAAAATATGATCGCTTGAATTTCTCTACAGCACAGCATAATTAATAAAACTAACAAATATGTACAGCAACTGTGTTTGAGTCAGATGAACATAATCAGTATTTCTTGGCTACGATAAAGATACATGAGGCTTTCATTGATGAAGATGCATATTTGAAGAAAAACGGCAAAGAAAGGGATGCGGAAGCGGGATATGAACATGAAAATGTCCTAGAAAATGTGGGTCACCAGTAAAACCCCGTGTTTGAATTTTTGAGAAAACATGTATGAATCT
>JAKSLM010000084.1 GCA_024401225.1 Bacteroidaceae bacterium
CGAGATTCATACATGTTTTCTCAAAAATTCAAACACGGGGTTTTACTGGTGACCCGATAAAATTTGGTAAAAAACGAAAGGATCACGTACATTGCGTGAAAAGAACGTACAGGTTGTGAAGTTCACAATTTGTACGTTTTGTTTTCACAACGAACACGCTGCACCCTGCAAAAAGTCCGTACCTTTGCATCGTCAAACAGAGGAACAGCGAGCGCAGAGCTAAAGCCTCAAGGATTTAAGCTATGCCGAGTCGTGACGATGTAAGACAAAAGTCAAACAAAAAAATGACACAAGAACTTACAAACTTAAAAACAATAACAACTTAAAAACAATAAAGATTATGAAAAAGTTTTTTGCAATCGTAGCTCTCGCAGCAGCAATGTTCACAGTAAATTCATCAGTAGCTAACGCACAGAATTGGGATGATTTCAACTACAGACTGAAAGTAACCCACACTAAGGACTACATCCAGAAGGGCGATGACGAGTTCCGCATGGGCCAGTACGAGAAAGCAATGGACAGCTACAAGCGCGCTCGTGAATACAACGAATACAAGGGACACACAGTAGTTCCTGCACAGGAGATAGAACGCAAGATGGATCGTTGTGCCGAAGCTATCCGTTTCGGTTACCGCCCATCCTCTTCACGTCGTGAGGAAGTATCGGATGCCGGAGCCATCGTAGCTGGCGTAGCAATCCTCGGCGGCATCATCGCCAACGCAGTAAGCAGCAAGAAGGAGGCGCCAGCACAGGCAGCTCCAGCACAGGCAGCAAAGCCTACTCAGGCAGTTCAGACATCCAATAGCAACGCTCTCTGCGAGGTAGCATGCAACGGCCTCGTCTACACTACAAAGGCTGACAACAAGGCATGCCGCGTACGCAGCATCAAGAATGAAGGCGATTTCACAGTAGTTGAGATGCAGTACTTCAACCTCAACAACCATAGCACCGATGTATGGATCAATGCCGACACTTACCTCAAGGATCGCAATGCAAACAGAATCTATTCACCTTGCAAGTTCGAAGCCATCTACAGCGACAAGAAGCTGAACGTCATGCCAGGCGACTCGCACATCTTCCGCATCTACTACGACCGCATAAGCGATGAGTGCTCACAGGCTGATGTCATCGAACCAGGAAGCAGCAACTGGAAGTTCTATAATGTACCTGTTAGTAAGTAAAAAAAGAAAAGTGTTATCGGCCATCGACCGATAACACTCTTAACTTTTAACCTTTGTACTGCGAAGGCAGACAACCAAACTTCTGCTTGAACAGGCGGCGGAAGGTGTGATCATTGCCAAATCCAGCATCGTAGCATATCTGCGACTTGGCCACTCGTCCCTCACGAATCAGGCGGGCTGCATAATTGAGACGCAGATTGTTGATATATTCGTTGAACGTGCAGTGGAGCACCTTATTGAAATAGTCCGACACATAGTGGCGGTTGGTACCCAGCTTCTGCGCTATCCAGTCGATGTTGACATCAGGATCGAGGTAGAACTGCTTACGTTCGAGGGCGCGAATCTCCTCATTGAAGTCCATCTTGAAGCGGAGGCGAGAGAGGATCTCCTCCCATCGGTCGGCGATGCACTCCTTGAAGCGTGCCTTACTTGCCTCTACAGCCTCAGGCGAAGGTTCACCATCATCCAGCAGGTCGAGAAACTCATACACGGACGACAGGATCACGATGTTCTCGCGGTTGCGCTTTATGGTCTCAGCCGACTCCATATCGAAGTACTCATCGAGCAGCATATCGAAGTATTCGCCCCTCTGCTCCTCAGTCAGCGAAGCATACAGACGCGACAGGTCGAGCACAGGATGGCCGTAGCACACGCTACCCATGCCGGTGAAGATTGCCTCATTGTTCTGCTTCATGATGCAGTCGAGAGTCAGGTTGCCATGCAGCAGCGAGGTGGCATCAGGCAGCACCTTCATCATCTGCTGAAGCTTGCTCACGGCATCATCGCCCAGGTAAGGTTCAAGGGCATCGATGCGGTTCCTGATCTCCTGATGGCCGTACACGAACACCGTCTCCTCCGGATCCACCTTCTGCTCGTGCAGATTGCGCAGCATAGTGCCCAGGTCGATGGCCGAGATTCGCATAGGCTGAGTGCTCTCGTAGATGAGTCCGTAGCGACCCTCTACCATCACGACGTCAAACGCCATCGCTGTAGGCACACCCATCACGAACATCTCCTTGGTCATCTCCACCTCATGGTCCACAACAGCCTTTGCTGTGCCTGGAGCATACACCTTCAGCACGGTGTCATCGGTCAGCTGGTACACATCCTTCTGTCCGTTTACCGCAGGGCATCCCTCCACGCTCACCTCAGGCAGAGCCTTCTCGATGGTCAGTATCTTATGGAAACCAGTCATGGCAAACACATTGTATACGTCCTGATTTACGCCTATGATGCGCAGATCGTCAACCCTCTTCTTCAGCATGAGCATGACACGAAGGCCCATACTTGATATGAACGCCATGTGCGTAGCATCGATCACAATGCTATCCACACGGTCCTGTTCATCCACGAGAGCCATCAATTCCTTCTGCAGCTTCTGGGCTTCTGCAGCATCTATTCGTCCTGACAGAGTAATGGTCAACTGACCACCTTTGTTTTGAGCGTGAACTTCCATCTTTATTTGTTTAGTCGTGATTTAGTATATAGTTTCGTGTGCAAAAATACACATTTTTATTTATTCGGCGAAATATCATGCACAATTACATGCGATAAATCGGTTAAATTCTTTACCTTTGCACCGTAATCATTCGCAGATAAGCAATGATTGAGCATTTTCATCATCAATAACCCCAAAACAACATCTACCAATTATGAAACGTAGCATATCATTATTCATACTCTTGCTCAGCATCGTCGCATGCCGTGCAAACGATGGATTCTTCGTCATTTCCGACAGTCATAACACCTATCTCACCAACGATGATGCCAAGCACAAATACGAAGCCAAGGTTGTAGTCGATGAAAAGACTGGCGAAGTAGTGGGACGCTGGATCCGCACCAATGCCGACACCTACACAGTCGGTGTCCAGGACGATGTCGATGTGCCTCGCAAGGGCAACAAGGTCGTCACATATCGCGCATCCGAAGGCAAGGGAGTAGTGATAGCCGCAGGTGACAAAGTGAACGTAAGGGAGCAGCCAGGAACCGCATCAAAGATCATTGGCGCTATGTACAACAAGGAAGGCGAACTCCCTGATGTCTTCCAATGCCTCGGCTACAAGAACGGATGGTTCTGCATCGACTTCAACGGCAAGAAAGGCTACGTAAGCGCACGCTTCACATACTGGGACTCCATCTGCACATTCTAGATTTATGATTTTTGACTCTCGCCGCATGGCTCTCCCCATAGAGGGGGAGATGCCCAAAGGGCAGAGAGGGTCTTTATTTTCAAAACCTATACCTCACTCCCGCGCCGACCTCATACTTCATGAAGTCGTAGTTCTTCTGTGCTATGACCTCTCCTCGGCCATCATAGTATACGTCCCGACCTCGGTCGTTGAGATTCACGAGACTGAACAGATGCACATTCCAATGCTTCCAGTTCTTACCCACGCGGAAGTTGGCGTAGCATAGGTCGCCCTGCTCGTAGTATACGTTCTGAATCTTGCTGTTGTAATAGAGAGATGCCGATCCCATCCATCCCGACTTGAAATTGAGCGAAGGAGTGAATGAGATGTTGAAGTGATTGAAATCATTCTCTCCATCACCCTCAGCATCGCGACCGAAGTACAGATTGGAAGTCAGCGAAACGGAGAATATGCCCTTGCTGAAGTATGCCATCAGGTCGCTTCGGAATATGTTGAAGGAACCTCGGTTTCTGTAGCTCGTATACATATCGCCATACCGCTCGTAAGTGTAGGGTCCGAGGACGTCGTGAGCGTGAGTATAGTCGCCACCCACGTTGAACGTAAGTGTGTAGTCGCGTTCCGACAGGTTAAGCACATAGTCCAAGTCTATGTTGTCGCTTTTGGTAGGTCGGAGGTCAGCCTTTCCAATCACGAACTTTCCCGAACCGTCTATCACGCGGTATGGGAACAGCTGAGACCCCGAAGGACGAATGATTGAGTGGTTGTAGAGCAGGCGGATGCTATGCCTCTTGTTGATGGTCCACAACGCACTTGCCATGCCCGTGAAGTCGTCCTGATTGGCATGGAACTCAGGCAGATGTCCCTTTCCCACCCTATAGTTATAGTGCTGGAAATCCGCCATTCCCGTAAACGACAGCGAATGCAGCTGGCCCGTCAACTGCACATACGGACGCAGGAAGTAGTTATACTCGTTCGTATCCAAGGTAGGAGTCATATTCGACACCTCTCCTTTCCTCAGGTCTGCCACGTTCGATGACGTGCGGTACGAATTCACCAAACCCGTAATCAGCGACAGCGCATGGCTCCTCGTCTGCTTTATCAGCGGCATGTTGTAGATCAGCTGTCCCATAATGTTGTGAGCCTTTGTGTTGTAGTCTACCACATATCCGTTTATCAGTCCAAAAAGCACAACTTCATCATCATTCACCACCGACTGAGGCACGTACGAATAGTTCAGATTCATCGTGAGCAAGGAGTTGTTCTGGAAGCGGTGCGAATACTCTGCCCACGTATTTATGTTGTATGTCTTGATCTGCGAACCCGAAGTCCACTGCATACCTTTTTTTCCATCCTCGTAGTAGTCGTCCTTCTGGTCCAGCACCACGTTCGAGAAGCGGAACTTGAATGTGTCGTGCTCGCTCGCTTTGTACATGGCATGCAGGGATGCCGTCTCGGAGAAGAAGCGCTCCCTGTATGCGCTCGATCGTACCACGCTTTCCATACCCACATTCTCCGTTATCATATCCTCAGGCTTATAGTACTCCACATTGCCTATAGCCTTCAGTTCCCACTTCCCTGTCTTCTTGCTGAGCAGCAGTCCGCCTACATAGTCGTGCACGTAGGCACCGTCCACCACTGCGCTTCCCGTCAGCTCTTCTTTTGCATCCTTCAGCATGATGTTGATCACACCTCCCTGTCCGAACGAAGTGAGACTATTGAGCGAATTCTCAGTCACCACTATCGCCTTCACATCGGCTATGTGTAGCATCGAGATCGTAGCGTCGCGGGCATCGCCAACCGACGATCCATCCACCTGTATGTCGTAATTGGATGCTATGTACTGCGTCTTGCGGTTCACGAGCTCCGGCAGATATGCCAACACATCCTTGATAGGAGTGCTGGCAGGCAGATTGAGCTTATCCACCTGTATCACCTTGTCTCCCGAGTTCACCTTGACTATTGCCTCCCTGACAGCGTCAGCCACCTCCTGCTGCGTCTGTCCCAGCATCAGGCCATGCGCCATCGAAGCCAACACGATGGCAGCCACCACTCTCTTGTTTTTCATGATCAACATCTTTTGTGCAATTAATTTCGTGCAAACTAATATCTGCAATGTTCGAGTACAGCATCGCGAATCTGCGCAGCAGTATATTCGCATGAAGGATCGACAAAGTCATCCTTCGTTTTCTTTTTATAGTCGCCAGGCAGTCGCAGTTCATGGAATATAACCTCAGCATCGGCATCGCCAGGATAGGTGTAGATAGCCTCGCGCGATGGGTAGAGAATCCAATGCTGCCTGAAGTATTGCATTTCGCCCGTCTCCCTCACGTAGCGCATAATGTATGCCACCCTTGCCTCATCGCCAGTGCCGCTATCTTCACACAGCACATAGTAAATGTACTCCCTATGATCAAACTTTTGCGGAAGGCCCAAATTCAGTTCTGCATTGCCATAAATACCGTTCAGCATGACCGCGAGGCGTGTATTAGTACCAAGTCGCTGAAACGTGAGATAATCAGCTATCGGGTCCTTCTTACCCTCATATTCGCTTATCTTGTAGCATTTTGATCCAGAACGAGTGCTTGTCAGCGTAAGGCACGAATCGGCCGACAGGCTCCACGTACCCCGTTCGATGTAGTACGCAATAGAGGTTTGCCCATATCCATACTCATCGTCACTTCTGCTGAAGGTATACGTATGGTCAGGCATCAGGGACAATCCCTTGTCCAGAAGTATCCATCCTCTGGTCAGCCTTTTCTCAAACTTATCGAGATCAGTTCCCTCATCCTTAGCGCATGAAGAGAAGCAAAGAAGCGCAATGGCTGCAAACAATATATGTAATGATTTTTTCATGGACATAATCTTTTGTGCAATTAATTTCGTGCAAAGATAATTGCTTTTTGCATCATTTCCAAATTTCAATCGAAAAAAGATGACAAACGCCCTAGCACGAAGACAGCAAACTCCTTGCAAGGAGTTGATGAAATCCTTGCAAGGAAATGCCCAACTCCTTGCAAGGACTTCATCGTTTTCTTACTACCCTGATTTGCACTGGTCGCAAAAAGGCCATAGCAGCCAAGCGGCGCGAGGAGATAGCCAAGGCAAAAGAAGAGCTACGGGCAGAAAAAGAGAAGCAGAAGCCAACGTAAATTTTAGTTGACTAATTGTTTTGCCCACTCTGGGATATCTTCTATGTATTGCTTGAAGACTTTGCCGTCTGATGTGCGATAGAGTAAACGGGGGAGGTGGTTTTCGATGGAATTATCGTAGATGTAAGCACGATCTACAAAACTAATAGCTTTTAGAGCATTAAGAAGTGATTTGTAGTAGCGCGAAATAATCTTGGAAATTGGCACTTCATGACCACCTTCAAGGAAGCGTTTCGTAATTCGTGCTACATTTATTTCAGGGCTTTCGGTGCATACGAAGAAGAAACGGATGAAGAAGCCTTGTTCGTGTGCTTTGCGAAGGAATTCGAGTTTCTCATCAGAAGAGAATACCGTTTCGAATACAAAGTCACGTTGTTCTTCAAGGCATTTGTAGCGTAGTTCGGTAGAATATTGCGCTGCCTTCATCACGGCGTCTGGCGCATTCCAATCGCCAAACTGTTCCTGAGCTATATTGTCCGGATTGATGTAAAGACTTCCTTCTGACCATTCATTTGAAAGTAGCTGAATGGTCGTAGACGTCTTGCCAGAACCATTTGGTCCAGCAACAACACAAAGAGTTGGTTTACGCATAGGCACATTCTTTATTCTGTGAAGCCTTGAATTGGCGCATCTGCTCGACCATTTCGCTAAACCTACGGTCAAGCTCTGCCTTTGCCTTTATAGTAGATTGACGCGCATGCTCCTGCACCCCAAGCATGATTGCCTCGAGCATTTCATCGGTTGGTTCCTCCATGGAGTTCAAACGGTATGAGCGAAGTTCTTCCTTTGACATAATACCTTTATAGTAGATTACCATATTTACCCGCAAATGTACGACATTTATTTCAAACGACGAATGGAAAAAGGAATAATCTTGATGTTTGTGTCGCAAAAACAGATAATTCAATCGTTTTGTAAAAGAAAATCCGTGCAGAACTTCTCAGCCCTGCACGGTGTTACCGGTTGCGCTTATTAACATATTTCAGTGTGAAAAAACTTTTTACTTTATATGTTGCATAGCTTTGGTCATCTTGTTCATGTACTTCTCGGTGAGTTTGTTGACTTGCTTCTGGCATTTCTGAGCATTTGGAGAGAGAGAACCGAAATGCTTATATAACTCGTTGAATGCCTTATTCTGCGGCTTGAAGAGATCATCGATAGCACCTTTGTACACACCTATTATAACACCCGCAGGAAGGCCTTGTTTGCTTATCACATTGATAAAATCCTCAACAAGCTTATCAAGCTCATTATTTAGTTTTATAATGTTTTTGAAAGAAGACTCAACAGGGATAGTGAGCA
>JAKSLM010000085.1 GCA_024401225.1 Bacteroidaceae bacterium
AAAGATAATAAATCAGAGAGACACACACAAGACGTCATCGCGGAGACGTTTACCAACTGCGGAGAGTTTGCGGAGAGTTACGGAGAGTTGAGCAAACTCTCCGCAATTGTAAAACATTATGTTTCAATAACTTACGAGTTACTTGCGGAGAGGTGGAGAGTTATACGCGTTTTTTTAATTCCAGATCATAAAAAAGCGGCAAAGAACAGGAATGTTCCTTGCCGCTTTCATTATGTTCAATCTATTTATGCGAACGATTTTAGTTGTTGATAGAACCGCCGACGATGTCAAGGAGTTCGCTTGTGATAGCTTGCTGACGTGACTTGTTGTACTGCAAGTTGAGCTGGCGGAGCAGTTCGTCTGCATTGTCGGTAGCCGTCTGCATAGCTACCATTCGTGCTGCATGCTCGGAAGCATTGCTGTCGAGAAGTGCCACATACACCTGAAGGTTGATGACCTTAGGGATGAGGGTGCTAAGAACGGTTTCGCGGTCTGGCTCAATGAGATAATAGTCGTTAACCTCGAATGCCTTAACCTTCTCGTGCTTCTCTTCTCCGGCTCCATTCTCACGAAGGTACTGCTGTGCATCCTTTGTGGTAACGGTGGAAGTGAGGTCGCGATAGATGTTCTTGTCGAGTTCCTTCTTGAGATCGATAGGAAGGAGCGTGTCGCGAGTGAGAATCTGCGAACCAGCACTCTTGAAGTGGTGGAAGATGAGCTCCACGCGGTCTATCTCGTGGTTGCGGTACATGTCAGCCACTTCGCGTGCTATCTCTGCACACTGCTGCGCGTTAGGTTTGTCGGCAAGCTGAACGAAATTGCCAGCAGGCTTGTAACCTAACTTTGTGACCTTTTCCGCAATCTTTCTGCCAACAGGATAGATCAGTATGTTTTCCTTGCCAAGATGAGCGTATTCCTCTGCAACCTGCATGGTAAGCTTGATTACATTGTTGTTGTAACCGCCACACATGCTCGAATTGCTTGAGAATGCAATGATGGCAATGCGCTTGATCTCCTGACGCTCACGAACAAGGTCGCTCTCCACATCAACTTCCGCCTGGAGGAATGTCTTGAGCATACCCTTGAGCAATGTAGCGTAAGGGTACATGTTCTCGATCATTCGCTGCGCATGGTGCAGTTTTGATGAGGCAACCATCTTCATGGCACTCGTAATCTTGCGAGTGTTGTTGACAGAACCTATTCGAGTTTTTATTTCTTTTAATGAAGACATAAAGCCTCTCCCCCCAGCCCCCTCCCCTTAATAATGGGAGGGGGAGTGATATGATTTTGTGGGGAGGAACTATATCACTAAATATTATTATTCATTTTCACCTCAATTCCCCAATCAATACACTACATCATGTATAACGACATCATACAAGTGTAATTCCTCCCCCTCCCATTATTAAGGGGAGGGGGTAAGGGGGGAGAGGCTTAATACTGTCCAGCTACGTTAGCCATCACTTCCTCGATAACCTTTGTTACATCGTCATCGATCTTACCGCTGCCAAGAGTAGCGATAACATCAGCGTGAGATGTGCGCATTGTCTCAAGGAATGCATCCTGACACTCACGAACCTTCTCGATTGGCACCTTAGCCATAAGACCGTGAACACCGCAGTAGAGGATGGCAATCTGCTCGCCTACAGGCATTGGAGAATACTGTGACTGGATGAGGAGCTGATTGTTCTTACGACCGCGGTCGAGAGTCATGGCTGTAACGGCATCCATATCGCTTGAGAACTTTGCGAATGACTCAAGTTCACGATACTGTGCCTGGTCGATCTTCAAGGTACCAGCAACCTTCTTCATAGACTTGATCTGTGCAGAACCACCCACACGAGATACGGAGATACCTACGTTGATGGCTGGACGGAAGCCCTGGTTGAAGAGGTCTGACTCAAGGAAGATCTGACCGTCAGTGATAGAGATTACGTTTGTAGGGATGTAAGCCGAAACGTCGCCAGCCTGAGTCTCAATGATAGGGAGCGCTGTGAGCGAACCACCACCCTTGACATGTCCCTTGAGACATTCTGGGAGGTCGTTCATCTTCTCTGCCACTTCCTGCTGAGCATTGATCTTTGCAGCACGCTCAAGGAGACGAGAGTGGAGGTAGAATACATCACCTGGGTAAGCTTCACGTCCAGAAGGACGACGAAGGATCAAAGATACCTCACGATAGGCAACAGCCTGCTTTGAAAGGTCATCATATACTACGAGTGCAGAGAAACCACGGTCGCGGAAATACTCACCGATAGCAGCACCAGCGAAAGGTGCGTAATACTGCATGGCAGCAGGATCAGCAGCTGTAGCGGCAACGATGATAGTATAAGGAAGTGCACCGTGCTCCTTGAGGTTCTGTACGAGGGCAGCTACTGTAGAAGCCTTCTGACCGATGGCTACGTAGATACAGTAAACAGGCTCGCCTGCCTCATAGAAGCTCTTCTGGTTGATGATAGTATCGATGGCGATAGCTGTCTTACCTGTCTGACGGTCACCGATGATAAGCTCACGCTGACCACGTCCGATAGGAATCATTGAATCGACAGCCTTAAGACCAGTCTGCAGAGGTTCCTTTACCGGCTGACGATAGATCACACCAGGAGCCTTGCGGTCGAGTGGCATTTCGAATGAGTTTGTGAGGTCGATGTCGCCAAGACCGTCGATAGCCTGACCGATAGGGTTGATAACGCGACCGAGCATGTTGTCGTTCACGCGGATGGAAGCGATACGCTTTGTACGCTTTACCACCTGACCCTCCTTGATACCGCTTGTAGGACCGAGAAGGACACAACCAACGTTGTCTTCCTCAAGGTTCATCACAATCGCCATCGTGCCATTCTCAAACTCAAGAAGTTCGTTAGCCTCTGCGTTGCGGAGTCCATAGATACGAGCCACACCATCGCTGACAGTAAGCACTGTACCTACTTCATCAAAGTCCTGTCCGCCCTCAATGCCGTTGAGCTGCTGGAGAAGAACTTCAGAGACTTCACTTGGTTTTATTTTGTCTGACATAAATAAAGCCCCACCCCCGACCCCTCCCCCTGATGGGAGGGGAGTGATATGTGTTTATTGGGAGGGATTATATCACGATAATTTTACTTTGTATAGAGTATTATTGAGCCTTTTCCCCATTTAAGTGTAATTACTCCCCTCCCATCAGGGGGAGGGGCTGGGGGTAGGGCTTTTAATTAAGAGCATTGAGAATATTTCTCAACTGACTTTTCACACTGGCATCCATACGGTAAGTGTCGTACTCAAGGATGAAGCCACCGATGATATCAGGGTTCACTTCCGACTTGAACTCGACCTTGCCGTTTGTTCTGCTCTCCACCATGCCACGGAGCTTTGCTTCCGTTTCCGGAGCAACTTCTGTGGCAGTGATGAGACGTCCACGAATGAGGTTCTGCTGTTTTCTGTATAGAGTGATATACGAATTGGCAATAAACTGCACCATCGCCTCCCTACCCTCTTTGAGCACCAGCTTGACGAACTTCTTTGAGAGTTCCGCAGGTTTCTCTCCAACGGCAGCAAGCAGCAGAGCTTCTTTCTTTTCAGCACTCAACATCGGGTTATCGACCACCTGGCGCAACCTAGGAAGCTGCACGAAGGCATCGGCAAGCTGCTGCATATCCTTATATACATCAGCCTGAACCTTCTGCTGAGTAGCACTCTTGAGAAGCGCTCTCGCATATCTGACAGATATTACACCTATGTCCATTTTAGGGTTTTAGGTTTTAGTTTTATTAGCCAACTTATTTCACCTCATCCAGCAGTTTGTCAATTAGCTGCATCTGAGCCTTGTCGTTGCTCAGATTCTGGCGAATCACCTTCTCTGCAATCTGCACTGAAAGCTCGGCAACCTGCGAACGGATCTCACGGATAGCAGCTGCTTTCTCAGCCTCTATCTGCGACTTAGCCTCGGCAATCATCTTGTTTGCCTGTTCGCGTGCATCGCTTTCTGCCTTTGCTACGATGGTGTCGTGAGTTTCCTTAGCCTCCTTAAGAATAGAAGCCTGCTTCTCACGAGCCACGCGTAAAAGTTCTTCGCCCTCCTTTTGTATATTGGCGAGGCGTTCTGTTGCCTCGTGTGCCTTCTTCAGGCTGCCGTCGATGTATTCCTTGCGCTCATTAACCATGTTGATGATCACAGGAAATCCCCACTTCCAGAGTATGCCAAGCACACAGAGGAAGACGACAGTCATCCAAAAGAACAATCCAAAATCAGGCGTTAATAATGACATGTTGGATTCTTTTAGGTTTTTAGGTTTTTAGGTTTTTAGGTTTTGAGGTCTTTACAACCTTATAACCTTAAACCTTATAACCTTATTCAAATTATACGAAGAGTGCGAGAAGTGAGATGATCAGTGTAAAGAATGTAGCACCCTCAACGAGAGCAGCAGCAACAATCATTGAAGACTGGAGCTTACCCTGAATCTCTGGCTGGCGAGCCATAGCGTCCATAGCCTGTCCACCAATTCTACCGATACCAAGACCTGCACCGATAACTGCCAAACCACCACCGATAGTTGCACCGAGCGTTGCCAGTGCTTCTGCTAAAAACATTGAAATCATAGTCGTAATGTATTAAATTATTGTTTATTATTTGTTTTAATGATGAGATGCGTGCGACATCTGGATGTAAATCGCACTGAGGAGAGTAAATACCATTGCCTGGATGTAGCAGACAAGGAGTTCGAGAGCCATCATGAAGATGCTCATGAGTACGCTGACAGGAGTGATGAATCCTCCGAGGAGATTGCCCATGAAACCGCCAATTGCGAACATGATGAAAATCATACAAGTAAGCGAGATTGCGATAGCGTGGCCTGCAAGCATGTTTGCGAAGAGTCGGACACAAAGCACGATAGGCTTGATGAACACACCGAAGAGCTCGATAACCGGCATCAAAGGCACTGGGCACTTCAACCATGTTGGCACTTCAGGCCAGAAGATTTCCATCCAGTAATGCTTGTTGCCTGTAGCATTCGTGATGAGGAAGGTACAGATGGCAAGGAAAGCAGTCACCGCAATGTTACCCGTGATGTTACCGCCGCCTGGAGGGAATGGCATCACACCCATGAGGTTAGCGAAGAAGATGAAGAAGAAGCAAGTGAGAAGGTAAGGAGCATACTTGTCTGCCTTCTCGCCAAGGGTAGATTTGATAAGGTCGTCATAGACCGACATGATGAACATGTGCATCAAACCAGTGAAACCCTTTGGAGCTTCATCGTCAATCTTATGCTTCTTGCACCAGCGTGCAGGGATAAGGATGCAGAGAAGGAGGATGATGGCGTCGATGAACACCACGCAAACCTGCTTTGTAATGGAAATGTCGAAGCAGACAGGCTGCCATTCGCCATTAACATTCTCCACAATCTTGCCTTTCTCTTCTGCAGAGCCCTGGATAGCGAATCCGTCAGGACCTTCACGAAGCAGTTCTGCATTTGGATGATGCTCAAACTGCGATGTGCAAAGAACGTGGAATCCGCTCTGCTGACTGTAGAAAATCATCGGAAGATCTATCACGACAGGATGCCCATTAACATCAAAGAGATGCCAGTTGTAGGAGTCCTGAACGTGTCCGAACAATATCTCCTTCAAGCTTATACCTTCCTTTTCCGCCTCCTCGCCATGCTCCTGCGCAAAGGCTGCTGTGCATGCAAAGAAAGCAAGTGCCAGTATAAGTGTTATGGATTTGAGATATTTCATTTTTCTTCTTTATTGTTTTTGTCTGAATTCTTAAGAGTAAAATAGAAGTACACGGTGTCGATAGCAAGGAAAAGAAGGTAAAGGATGAGGTAGAAGATTGTGAAAACCTTTATTTCTCCCAATTCCCAACCGTAGTCTTTCCATCCGAAGAGGCATGCTGCATAGAACGCAAGCGGGAAAACGAAGCGTACACCCATGATGGCGAAGATGGACTTCAACACAGCCGATGGGTTCGACTTCATGACGGTCTTCAGAATAAAGAATGCCATGCCCGTAAGTATCAGATGCATAAGCACCGTGATAATGATTACAGCAATGTTCATCTTTTCCTGCTTATTCCATCTCTACACAGAGATCCACCATGTTCTTATGTACTTCCACAAAGCCACCCATGATGCTGAACGAATTACGCTCGCCGTTGCTTTCCACCTCCACAGTGCCTGCCTGCAGCGCGGAAATGATAGGAGCGTGGTTGTCGAGAATCTCGAATTCACCACTCACTCCCGGCACCTTGACAAGCGAAGCGCCGCCTTCAAAGAGTATCTTTTCTGGTGATATTATTCTTAATGTAAGCATAGATTAGAGGTTTCAGAGGTTTCAAGGGGTTTCAGGGGTTTCATTGAAACTATTGAAACAATTGAAACTTTTATGAAACTATTAAACTCGTTTACGATGCAGCCTGAGCCATGAGTTTCTTACCCTTTTCGATAGCCTGCTCGATAGTTCCGACATTGAGGAATGCCTGCTCTGGGAGATCGTCGAGTTCACCGTCGAGGATCATGTTGAAGCCCTTGATAGTGTCTTCGATGCTAACCATCTCACCCTTAACACCAGTAAACTGCTCTGCAACAGTAAATGGCTGAGAGAGGAAACGCTGTACACGACGAGCGCGGTTTACGGTGAGCTTGTCCTCGTCAGAGAGTTCGTCCATACCGAGGATAGCGATGATGTCCTGAAGTTCCTTGTACTTCTGGAGAATCTGCTTCACGCGCTGAGCACATTCGTAGTGAGCCTTGCCTACAACGAGTGGGTCAAGGATACGAGATGTAGAACCGAGTGGGTCAACGGCAGGATAGATACCGAGAGAAGCGATACCACGAGAAAGCTCTGTAGTAGCGTCAAGGTGAGTAAACGTTGTAGCAGGAGCAGGGTCTGTCAAGTCGTCGGCAGGCACGTAAACTGCCTGTACGGAAGTGATGGAACCTGTCTTGGTAGAAGTGATACGCTCCTGCATAGTACCCATTTCAGAAGCAAGTGTTGGCTGATAACCTACGGCTGAAGGCATACGACCGAGAAGAGCCGATACCTCAGAACCTGCCTGAGTGAAACGGAAGATGTTGTCGATGAAGAAAAGGATGTCACCGCCTTGGTCACGGAACTCCTCGGCAACTGTCAAACCTGACAATGCAACAGAAGCACGTGCACCTGGTGGCTCGTTCATCTGACCGTAAACAAGAGTAGCCTGCGACTTCTTAAGTTCCTCTGGGTCAACGAGTGAGAGGTCCCACTTGCCTTCTTCCATAGCTTCCTTGAACTTGTCGCCGTACTTGATAACGCCAGACTCAATCATCTCGCGGATAAGGTCGTTACCCTCACGAGTACGCTCACCAACACCAGCGAACACAGAGAAACCGTTGTGTCCCTTTGCGATGTTGTTGATAAGCTCCATGATGAGCACTGTCTTACCTACACCGGCACCACCGAAAAGACCGATCT
>JAKSLM010000086.1 GCA_024401225.1 Bacteroidaceae bacterium
GCTTAGCATAGTCGGCATCGAGTGGGTCTTCCTGAGGAAGGATGGACACGCTGACGCCTCGCTTCAAGCCTTTGAGGTTACCGCGTATGCAGAATTCCTGTGCACTTGCTGTGACTGAAAGCAGGAATGTAATGATGAGGGATAAATAGGGTTTCAAGAGAATTATGAATTTTGAATTATGAATTATGAATTTTGTTATCGTCCGCAGGACGGTTCTTGGCTAGCCAAGCGCTACGCGATGAGTAGCGAAGCGGAAAAAATTAAGTTATCGACGCGTATCTTTGTTTTTGCCTTCGGCGAACGTGAATGCCCGTGAATTCCCCGTGAATTTGTTCGTAAATTGGTATATCTCTTGAACAAAATTAAATTCACGAAATAATTTACGGGCAATTCACGGACATTCACGTTAAAAAATTAAATATTTGGGCGGAAAGAATTTTGAATTTTGAATGCCTCCAAAGAGGAAGAAGATATAAGAAGAAATTTATGATTTATGATTTATGATTTATTGTTCTATCTTCTTCATCTTCGGAGACAAATTTCTTCGGAGGCATATCTCTTCGGAGACAAATTTACTTAAAGAAGTCGAAGAGGGTGTCGAGAAGGTCGTTCTCGCGAAGGTTCTTGGCGATGATCTTACCATTCTGGTCGATGAGCACATTGGCTGGAATTGCCTTCACATTGTAAGGCTTGGCTGCCTCACATTCCCAACCCTTGAGGTCGCTCATCTGTGGCCAAGGCATGTTGAAACGAGCGATGGCCTTCACCCATGGATCTTTGCTATTGTCGAGCGAGATGCCAATGACCTCAAAGCCCTTGTCGTGATAGGTCTCATAGGCCTTGACGACCCAAGGCATCTCCTTGAGGCATGGGCCGCACCATGAAGCCCAGAAGTCGATCATGGTGATCTTGTTCTTGCTCACATAGTCGGACACGCGAACTGGCTTGCCATCAGGATCGTTGAGGCAAAGGTCGGTGTACTGCTGACCGATGGCTGTAGCCTGAACTGCAGCACGCTCTGCCATCTCGGCCTCGTACTGTGGATAGTGCTTTCCCGACTTTCCCATAGCCTTAAGGATAGCCTCATAGCGTTCTTCGCCTACATCCTTCTTAAGATCTAGGAGAATCATGCCGCTGACTGGTGAGTCGATGTGCTTCATGATGAAGTCGTACTTGTAGTCAGCCACGCGCTTGTACATGACGTCGAGCTTTGCCTGAGCATCCTTGCGTGCTGCCTCGGTCGAAGTGGAATCGCTGGTGATGCGCCACAGGTCGTTGGCCTCGCCACCATAGGCTGCCTCTACGCCTGCTTCGTATTCGTGGTAGAGAGCTGTGGAAGGTCCACCCTTCACTTCATCCTTGCCTCCACCGATGACTCTGACCTCGAAGTCGGCATTCTCAAGAATGATGGTCGACATGCCTACTCCCTCGCCATTGTGCATAGGACAGACGAAGCGCATGATGGCACCTGGATAGCTGCCCTTGAACTGGAACTTGCCATCCTTGACATAGGTGGTATCGACGGGTATCATCTGGAAGAACCCTGCCATATCGCAGAGGTACACGGTATCACCATCAACACATGAGTCGGCAGTACCGTTGATAGTATAGCCCTGACTCTGTGCAAAGGCTCCTTGCGACATGAGACATGCCGCAAGGAGTGCAAACAAACACTTCTTCATATACATTGTAAAATTACTTAATCATAACCTTCTTGCCATCCTTGATCATGACACCCTTGCGAGGTGTGGCAACGAGGCGACCACCAAGGTCAAAGATCTGCTGGAGAGTCTTAGGTTCCTCTGCGCTGAGGTTGGAGATAGCCGATGGATCCTCAACAAGCTTGAACTCCTTAAGGTCGAATGGATTGAGGATTGGGAAACGCTTCTCGACGGTCTCACCTGCTGCCTCGAGCACGAAGTCGAGTACTGGGCTTGTCTCGCCTACTGAGTCAGGAACACAGAGTGCCCAGCGAGTCTCATCGACAAATCCCTCAGTAACCTGATGGAACTTGTGGTCGCCTGCAAGAACGTAGCACTTCATGCCACCCTCGGCAAGCACGTCCTCAACCTTGAATCCGCAGTAGTCGTAGCGGCAGTATGTTGCTGTGTCGGCAAGGCAGTTCTCGTAGTCGTCAAGCTGTACGTTGAAGTTGCCCTTACCCCAGAGGATGAAGCCCTCATAGCGACGACGCTGATACTGGTAGCCATCGTCCGATGGATTGTTGGTAACATAGTTGTTGAGGCGTACACCAGTCGAGTCCTTCTGCCAACACTCATCGTAGAATGAGAATGCCTTGGCAACACCGCTATCGTATGCATCGCCGATGTAGAACTCACGCTCGGACACGGTGATCATCAACGCACCATCCTCTGGGAATGAGAACTCCTGACTGTTGGTGCACTTGAAGTAAGGGATGAGGGTGTTAGGGCCTTCCACCTTGAGGGTGAGTGGATTGGCATTATACTCCTTGCCATTGGCATCGATCCACTTTACGAATGTGCAGGTAGAGTCCTTAGGAGTAGCTGTGAATGTAATCTCCTCACCAATCTCGGCTGCTGGATTCTTGATGCTTACCTTGCCAAGAGGCGCATAACCACCCTGACCTGGGATGTACTTGTAGTCGATATAACCGAACACAGCTGCGAATGTGGTGTCAGGAAGGAGAGGCCATGGCTCATCGCCTGTAGAGTAGTCGTCCTCGCCGGTATCTGTCTTTGCTGTGATGTAGTAGCGGCTTGGGTTGTCATTATCGATGATGTCGGAGATAACCTCATTGCCGTTCTCATCAGTATCGACAGTAGCCCAACCTACAAACTTCTTGCCCTCAGCTGGCTGTGCATAGAAGTTGAATCCATTGTAGATGCCTGTATTGTCGTGATAGAATGCCTCTGAATAGTCCTTGTACTCATGAGTCTCAGGATCGTCAGTTTCTGTGTTGGTAACGTAGACCGTACCCGATCCTGAAGGATAAGCCTTGGCTGCTACGTAGTACCACAAGTTGGATGATTCACCAGCATTTGCTGACAAACATACGAGCGAAAGCACCGCAAAGAGTGCAATCTTCAATGATGAAAAGTAATCTTTCTTCATAATTTAATTGAGTTTTATAAGTTTGTGAGTTATTGAGTTTTTAAGTTTGTAAATTTGTAAGTTTTTGTGTTATAATTTATATAACATAGATATAGACAACGTACCAGCATTGCGGCATGCATGAAGTACTGTGCCTGAACGAAAAACATTGGGCAAGCCAACATGACAGCAAGGAAACCTATCAGCACCACGCTATATGTGCCGTACACCACGGCTTTGGTACGCGCCTTCGGTTGGCGCCACAACCAACAGGCACATACGGCAAGCGGCACGAGGTTGTAGACTATGATGTTCCAGTTCCATCCTCCAGTAGTAGGGAGTGTAGAGCATAGCATCAGGGCCGAGAGCACCAGACCGATGCTACTCTGCATGGCGAGCAGCAAGCCGTCGGTTATTGCTGACAGCAAGCGCATGCGCCCTATGCACAGTTCTGACACGGTAATCATGACCACCAGCACCAGCAGCAATGCAGCAACCACCCACGGACGGATGACGGAAGATGCTGGTTCCTCCATGTGCGGTGCATCATACACCTTCATGTCCTTAGGAGCGAAGATTGGTCGCTGTCCTCCATCGGGAGTGACGATACTCGTCTCCTTCCATATCATCTCAAGGATGGTAGGGAGCATGAGCTTCTCTTCATTGTCGGCAAGATGTCGGTGTGAGTCCGCACCCGAGAAGATACTGAGCATGAGTTCATACCACGACTCCTCGGTCATGTAGCGGTCTATAATCTCATACTGCGAGTCGTCCATAAGGTTCAATGTTGCAGGATACACCACCCTACCGTCTATCACCGAGGTGATGATGGATGCCGTCTCGCCGGCACATCCATGATTGAGGAAGTCGGTCTGCAGGTATGGCCCCTGCTCCACCAGATGGTCAATGAGTTGCCACAGGCGGCGTTCCTCCTCGAGGGTGAGGTTGAGTTCATGTTCGTACACCTTACGATGCTGCTGGCGATACTGACGGAAGAAGTCGGACGAGGCAATGGGAAGCAACGTCGTGCGGTCCTTACCGGTGATCAAAGCCCAGAAGTCGCCATTGGCGTATGAATCGAACGAGAAACAATAGTCCAACCCTGCCGAAGGACATTGCAGACGCATAGCTGTATGACCATAGTAGGTTATGAGACTACTTGGATCGGGCTGCATGATGAGCAGACTTGCCGTGATGTAGTCGGATGAGTCGGGTTCAGCCCTCACGCTGTCCTCCTCCTGTGCAAGGCACAGTAAGGAGAGCAGCAAGGAAGCCATACAGGAAAACAATCTTCTTTTCACTTTTTACTTTTGTGGTCTTTGTATGAAAAAAAATGATCTACGTTTCTTTTTATGAGGTTATCCTTTATTTTGCATCGCGGCAATAGCGGACAAAGAGGAACACATGACCGTCCTCCGTGCTGTCACGCCATACCTCCTTCCTGTTGTATGCAAACTTACGGTAAAAGAACTCATTCTCCTTGGTCTCATCGGCCGATGAAGTCCAGAACATGCCGAAGCACCCCATCAGTCTGTGTTCAGGAGTCGACATTTGGGTATAGGAGGTATAATAGCCTGTCATCAGAATGCCAAGCGATGTGGAATCAGCCTTCACCTCACGCATGGCATAGGCACAACTGCCACGCCAGCCACGTTCCAAAGCCTCAGAAGCCGACATGCCATATGCCTGTTCCAGTTTGCGCCAGTCCTCATCGGTAGGCACACGCCATCCTTCAGGGCAAGCCTCCTTCGCTCCAGTCAGCGTGTAACTATAGCCGTAGCGCTTAGTATACTTCTTGGTGTATGATTCCTGATCGTAGTCGTCCGGGCTGATAATCTTATGGCACTTGGTCTCATCGTCGATAAAGTAATGACCATTGTCGAGCATCCAGTCGGTATCGCCATATTGAGCATAGTGATACACGAAACCATCACGCTGGTCGACGTATGTGCCCGTATTGGCAGGAAGAACGTCAATAACATGCTGATCGTCCTTTGAGCAGGCGGTCAGCAGCAGGCATGCTGCAAATGCAATGAATATGTATTTCTTCATAATTTTCAACGATTGAATTTGTCACTTACCAGATCCTTAGGAACTTCGGGATTGTAGATGAATCCACGCTCCACAAGGATGTTGCGGATGATGCTGTCCTTGAGGAGTATGAGTGGGTAGTCGGCATACTGGCTGCGTATGGCCTCAGCTGTGTTGGCTATAGTGAGGCGCACATAGTCAGCCACATCGGTATCGTTGTCAGGATACAGGCCATTGGCTGCTGAGCCAAAGGAGTCCTTACCCTTTGAGAAGAATCCTGCCTCACGCAGAATCCGGGTGTTCTCATCGGCAGCTATGGACGATTCGGCAAATTGCTGCCTGTAATATTTACGCGACACCTCATAGAAGTCCTCGAGTGCCTTGCTATTGTTCTTAGCCATCTTTACCGCAATGATGTTGAGCACCTGCTGAGTGAATGTAGGGATGCGGGCAGGAGTCAGTTTGAAGAATGTAGAGAGGGCTATGGCTATGCAGCGCTCACCCGTGATGGCATAGGGATATGTCCACTTGGCGTAGCTGCTGGTACGCTCCGCTATCTCATTGACCAAGAGCCATGAGAAAGGGCGCATGTGCTCGCTGAAGTGAGGCTGTATCTGCTCCTCCAGATACTTAGTAGCCTTGTACTTCTGCTCCATGGTGGTGAGGAGCTTGTAGGTGTTGTCCGTACTGCCTGCCGAATAGTTGCCTATGCTGTAGTACATGTCTATCCGCTCAGTGAAGTAATGTGTGTCACCATTGAAGTCGGGACAGATGGAGTCGTGACGCAACGTGTCGGAAAAGAGGAGATGGATGTCGTACCTGTCGTAGAAGGCACGGCGCAGCAGAGCCTCGTCGTCCGTCCGTTCAGGTCGTGGTTCGAAGTAGTAGCGGGTATCGTCGACCTGCACCTGGATAGGATCCTCCTTCGAGCATGATGCCATGAGAGCCATCATAGCACCTAATATATATAAATATGATTTCATGTCAGAAAAAACTTTAACCTATAACCTTTAACCTATAACCTTTAACCTATAACCTAATCAATAGGTATCACTTCATACTCACGATAGTAGCGTTCGTTGTCGGTCATGCCTGTGTTGAACTGTAGCACCTCGTGTGGAATGCCGAGAGTATAAGCCTTGTCGTAGGGTTCGAGTACAAATCGGTGGCACTCGGACTTGACAACCGTGTTGCGCTCCACATAGTAGGTATAGTCGTGAGTGATGGCATGCGATTCAGGCAGCTTCTCACATACCTGATAGCGGCGTAGATCGAACCATCGCTGGCCTTCCGACACTAACTCATGGCGACGCTCGGCACGTATGTCGGTGATGAGTTGATCGCCAGTCGATGTGAGCTGGGCCTTCTCCGACCCCGTCTTGAAGCGCTTGCTACGCAGCACATTGACGATGCGACGCGCCTCCTGCTCATTGCCCATATAGGCTTCGGCCTCGGCAGCTATAAGGTAGGCCTCGGCGGAACGGAGTCGGCAGATGTTTGACACGCCTATGCGTGCGCCATCGTAGACAGAGTGGATGTTCATGAAGTAGTAGCTTGGATTTGACACTTCGTAGAGAGTGCCCCAATATGCTCGTGGAGTCACACGATGGAGTCCGATGTTGGAAGCATTGACCCAGAACCACTTCGATTTGCGCACATCATCGTTCGAATAGCTGTGGTAGAGTTCGTTGGAGATCTGGAATCCCTTCCATCCATTGGAGTAGATGCCATAGTTGTCATTTCCCGCCATCGAGAATATGTCCTCAGGATTGTCAGCACGGTCAAACACGGCATCGGTGACATTCAGGTCCTCGAGCACGGGATGAAGTGCCATCACCTCCTTGGCATACTCAGCAGCAGCCTTCCAGTCCTGCATGTAGAGTGCCACACGTGCCGATAGGAGCACGGCTGATGTGTAGTCGGCACGATATATGCTCTTGCGTACGCCCTTGTACGCCTTTAGGTGTGTGCGTGCCTCCTCAAGGTCGGCTTTCACCTGGTCGTACACTTCCTGCACGGTGTTGCGCTGGTACTTGATGTCCTCCACATCCTCCGTGAGCTTCAACGGCACGCCGAGATCGGTACGGGAGGTTGCAGGATCGTATGGCTTGCCATACAGATTGTTGAGGAAGAAGTATATGAAAGCACGGATGAAGCATGCCTCACCCTTCACCTTGTGGTAGCCCTGCTCATCCTCTTCGTCCACGATGTCGAGGCGCTCGAGGCTGCCGAGGATATTGTTGCACACGTTGAT
>JAKSLM010000087.1 GCA_024401225.1 Bacteroidaceae bacterium
TGCTCGTTCCACCAGATCTTGTCCATACGGTTGTCGTGGCATCCGCATGCAGCATAGCCAGCCTTGTAGAAGTCGCCGTGGAAGAGGAGGGCGCCGAGGGCTTCCTGTCCACCGGCTGAACATCCGTAGATACCCATGCGCTCGATGTCCATGTAAGGATACTTCTTGGCTGCAGCCTTGATCCATTCTATACGGTCAGGGAAACCAGAATCCTTCAGGTTCTTGTAGCATACCTGCTCGAAATCGAGCGAACGGAACGATGTAGTCATAGCATCGAGCTGAACGACGATGAAACCGAGCTCTGCAAGGTCGGCAAGGTTGTAAAGCCAAGGAGTGAATGTCTTTGGCACGTACTGATCGCCAGGACCCGAGTAGATGTATTCGATGACTGGATACTTCTTGTTAGGATCGAAGTTTGATGGACGCTGGATGATGCCCCACATGTCTGTCTTACCATCACGACCAGGAGCAACGAACACCTCTGGTGCCTTCCATCCAGTAGCTTCAAGGCGGCTGATGTCAGCTGTCTCGAGCGTAGAAATGATCTTACCATCGATGGCTGAGCGAAGCACGGTGATAGGTGCCTTATCGACTGATGAATATGTGTCGACTATGTTCTTGTTGCCGTTGGTAAGTGTGATGGTATGGTTGCCTCGTTCAGGAGTGAGGTGCTTCAGATTCTTTCCGTTGAGGTCGATGCGATAGTAGTGAACGTTGTATGGGTCCTCCTCCGCAATCTCTCCATCAAAACTTGAAGCAACAACGCCCATATTCTTGCAGTTCATGCCGTTGGCAGAGAAGATTATATATCCCTTGCCCTTCTTGTCGATCTCGTAGTGCAGCACGTTGCGTACCCAATAGTCACCCTTTGTGACCTGAGTGAGCTTGCCGTTTTTCCTATTATATATATAAAGGTGTGCATGGCCGTCACGGTCGCTCTTCCAAAGGATGTGGTCGGCATCCATGTCGCGGCGAAGGTTGCGTGAGTAGGCTACGTACTTATCGTTCTTCTCCTCGATGAGGGTGCGTACATTGCCCTGAAGGTCCATCTCAAGTACACGGAAGGTCTTGTGTCCACGCTCGTTGAACTCGAACGTGAGTGTCTGCTGATTCTCATCCCAGCGAGGCGAAGTGACCTCGTACTGAGATGCAAAGAGTGCGGTCGACTTTGGGTAGATGGTCTTGCGGTTCTCTACATCCACGACTACTGGTATGCGGTAGTTGAGCGAATCGCCTGGCTTTGCATACTCCTGCTTCGAGTATTTTGGCTGTACTTGGTCGGTAGGAGAGGAGAGTGTGTAGGTGACATAATGCTTTGGGGCAGGCTTGATGAGCACGGTAGCATAGTATTTGCCGTCCTTCGACCATGTTCCCCATGATGAGTAGTAGCATGTGTCTACACCATCAGTAGTGATAGGGATGTCCTCATTCTTTGCGTTGTCATGTATATAGAGATTGTTTGCCTTGTGCAGCATGATGAGGTTGCGGTCGACTGGCGATGCAGAGCGTCCGTCCTTCTCATCGAGCACTTCCATCCAGTGGTGGCCATTGCCGCCTCCATTGCCTCGGTTGTTTCTGTGGCGTGCGATTTCTGGGTTTGCAGTCTTTGTCTTTTCACCTGTGATGGCATTTACTTCATACCATACGGTGCTATCGCCATTGAATGTAGAATATACGATTTTGTCGTTGCTTTCACCACGACTCTGGCGTACGCTGACGCTTCCATTTGCCATCTTGTTGGAGTATTTACCACGGATGGCGTATGCATTCTTGTAGTCTTTTACAGTGCCTTGTGCATTGATGTTCTGCGACATGGTTGCTGCCATCATCGCAAGTAATAGAAAGGTTTTCTTCATCTTGTATGTTAAGCTAATTTGTTTGAGGTTTGCTATTATGTTTTGAAATCTATAAATATAGTTTTCTGTTAATATAGATTGAACTCTGTATAGAAATAATAGTACCACCAGTATGTGTTGCCATACTGCTTGCGCATTTTCTCTCCAATCTCTTTTGTTTCCAGGCCTTTATGGAGGTGCGACTGGTATTCTTCCGCAAAGCGGTTGTATTTGTCGGCTATGGTGATCTGGTCGAAGTTGTAGCCCGTCATGTCGATAGGACATTCATCAAGCTGGCTGAACATGTATGCTGCCTCATCAAGTATGCGTGGCATCTGTATGTCCTTATGGTTCATGAAGAAGTAGTAGAAGTTGATCATGAACTCATTGCAAGCCTGTGCCTGGAGCGAGAAGGTGAGTGCCAGTTCCTCAAGACGAGGGTTGCGGGTGTCCATATTCGTGAAGTGCTCAAGCAGATACCTTTGCACGTTACCTTCGTCGGTGTCGAGATCGTTATGATTCATCATGAGAGGGTAGACGGTTCTGAATTCCTCATCCAACGAGAAGAGTTGACCATCGTGAACGTAGATTTCCCATGTCTTTGCCCATGACTTGTGGAAGGTCGTACCCTTGAGGATAGTGATGTACTTCATTGCCACTTCCCACTCCTGATTGAGCACGGCACAGCGGATCATTATCTTCAGATTATCAACGTTCTGGTACCCCCTGACGCTGTTTTCCATTGCCCAACGGTAAGCATAGTTTACCATGCCGTAGCGAAGGTAGACAAGAGGACCTGCCTGGCGCGACATTGAAACATTGAGCGAATCGGCGGTCTTGGAAGGAAGCACACCGCAGTTATTGTATTCATACATCTTGTCCAATGTCTGGTCGGTATTCATAAGGGCAATGTTCTTCATGATGACCATGAGGTTGGTAGGATCCTTTGCATTCTCGTCCTTGCATAGCGGAGCCTCAGCTAATGCTTTTTCCCATTGGCATTCGTTAATAGCTCTGTACATCTTGAGTTCCTTGCGGAAGTTTGTGTCGAGCATCGTTGTGCCGAAGTTATCGTAATGACGCCATGAAGGTAATAGGAAAGGTATAATGGTAGCTATTGCCATGCTGACGATCTGATTCTTTGCATATCGTCTGAGAGGATAGACCAATATGGATCCAAGGCATGCGACAAGCAACATCGTTACTGTCGATTCAAATGCGTATCCCGGTTCCTTAGCATAGTACAACCAATATCCCAGCGACAGCAGGTCGTAGAGGCGGAATGCAAGTGGCAAGATTGCAGTCCATGCCCACTTGTCATTGAGCATGAAGCCTTTGATGCATACGAAGTAGGTCGCCACCCACATGGCTATGATGATACTGCTTCCCAGCCATGGATAATAGAAGAACTGGGTAAGGTAGCACGATATCCATACGAGCCAGCCTCCGTGATGCTTGACTGTCTCCTCCATGAAGGTGTGGCCAGTCACAAAGAGGCTGTGTTCCTGCAATGCGTATAAATACGGAGCATTCATTATCGGGAGCAGTATGTATGCTACGATAACGAACGCTACGATGTATATGTATGTGAGTTTTATTTTCTTCATTTAACGAGTTGTAGCCTTCTTCACTTTACTAATGTGGCCTTCTTTGCATCAGTCTTTGCTACTGCTGTGAATTCCTGAGGAGTGACGCTGACAGGTTCTACCATAAACTCGGTTCTGTTGTACGAACGAAGGAAATATGTGTAGAACGAAGGATCTTTCTGAGGCAGTTCGAATGCCTTGTGAGCCTTGCCCTTCTTGTCGAAGTAGGCAATGTAAGGACGGGTGTAATTGCTATCGTCGCGTCGGCTTTCCATCATGATCCAGCGACCATTGCTTGAGAATACAGGATAACTTTCTGCATATTTGCTATTGATGATGGATACGTCAACCATTTCGTTGGTCTTGAGATCGATACACTTAACGTCGGCTTCAGGGTGCCAGATGTGGAAGCATCCCCAGTTGCCAAGTGCAAACACGAGGTATCTTCCATCAGGACTGATGCGTGGCAGGGTAGCGCTCTGCTCATTCTCTGATGCACAGTATATCAATTCGCGAGGTCCGAACTTGAGTGTCTTCTCATCAAAGCTCATCTTGTATAAATCGTATCGGCACTCCTTGTAGCGCTTTATCATCTCCGATTCCTTGGCTATGGAGTCGTTCTGATACTCAAAGTGAGCCGAACAGTAGTAAAGTGTCTTGCCATCAGGTGCCCATGTTGGGAATACCTCAAGCTCGAGCGAGTCGTTGGCGATGATGTGTACCTCGTTCTTGTCTACATCGTAGAGGATTAGGTCGCTCTGTGTGTCCTGTACCTCAATCTTTGCATTGTCCTTGGTGTGGAACGACTGGCCAGTCTTGTTTGTCGAGAATGCAATGACATTCTTAGTTGGATGCCATGCAGGGTATACACCGGCCGAGATAGTGCCTTCGGTCTTCAAGTCAATCTTCTGTACCGAATTGCCGTTTACGATCATCGTACCACCAAGCGACTGACGCATGTGGAACAGCATGTGATCGGTCTTATAGTTTTGGTATGAATGACAGTTGATGCACTGCCCATCCTTCTCGGTCGATACAGACATGTTGTTGTAGATGTCCTTCTCCTCGAATGTGGTGATATCGCGCTGATTGATCGACAACTGTTCGTATGCTACATATGAAGGCTGAATGAGTCGGTATGAGATATACTGGTCGATCTCTTCCTCTGCAACGTTGATGTTGAACGCTTTGTATGCTTTCCAGTTACCATCCTTCTTGGCATACACCTCTACTTTGATATCCTTGCCTTTCGAAGCTTCGAGCATCTGCTTCCATTCTGCCTCGTCGATGATGACCTTACGGCCTTCGCCATAGGTGTATTCGCCACCATTGTAGATGATGCGAGCCACCACCTCATCGCATGGTTCAAGAACGGCAAAGTTGCATGGGGCAATGTTGCAAGGTATGGTGACTTCTGTGTAGTCCGGCTGGATGACCGGAGTCTTGTCTTCCTTCTGAGCACCAGTTGGTACTGATGGGCGTGAGCTGCATGCCACCAGGAGTGCAGCAAGTGAAAGTATGGTCAGTATCTTTTTCATTGTCAATTGAGTTGTTTGCTTCCGTGTATCGTGTGATTAATAAGAATGAATGTCGCGGCAGAAGAAGTAGAACCAGTAGAAAGTATCGCCGAATGTTGCTTTCATCGACTTACCTACATCCTGTGCATTAAGTCCGGTGCGGAGCAATGATTGCGATGTCTGCTGGAAGTCTTCATATTTCTTGATTATGCTCTCATCAAATGGCATACGGGAAATGTCCATTGTCTGTGGCTCAAGACATCCATAGAGGTATGCTGCTTCCTGATAGTGTACAGGCATCTTCTCTCCATTGTGAAGCTGTGCATAGAGCATGAATCGAGGCCAGAAGAGTTGGATGTCCTTCTGTACCATGGCATAGTTGAGCGTAAGTTCCTGAAGGAGTTTGCTATCCTTGTTTTGGGTGTTGGCAAAGTAGTTGAGCACGTACATCTCGCACAGTCCGTTGTCGCCGTCCAACACGCTTCCCATGTGGCTGTAGAGCTCATATACATTGCCAAACTCATGATAGTCGGCAAATGTGGAAGGATTGTCTACGAGCTTCTCAAGGTGTTCTGCCCAATCCTTATAGTATATGGTCTTCTTCAGAATGTCGATGTATTTGCGAGCAACTTCCCATTCATGGTTGATGATGGAGCAGCGTGTCAGATTCTTCAGGTTGTCAAAGCTGAAACCGAACTCTACGCTGTTTTCTATACACCAACGATACGAGAAGTTCACCTTTCCGTGGTTGTAATAGATGATAGGCGCAGCAGTCTGTACCATGTGGACATAAAGCGAATCGTCAACGTATGGAGGTTCACCCATATTGTTATACTTGAACATCTTGTCACCCATGTGACCATTGTTGAAGAGTGCGATGTTCTTCAGCAATACCATCTCTCGTGATGCATCTCCCGGAATGGATGCCATCTCCTCCAATGCATCATCCCAGCGCTGCTCATCAATAGCACGGTACATGCGCATTTCTGCATGGTAGTTGTAATTGTCAATGTTCTTTTCGTCCGCTATGATGTAGCTGCCTATCAGTATGCCAACGGTCACGATGAGCGAGCAGAATGCAGTTAATGCTCCAATATTCGAGCCCTTGTTCTTTCTCTTCTGTACGAATGCGAGAAGGATAGGGGTGAGCATGGCTGCGAAGAATGGATACTGCTTTGCACTCGATGTGACGTTGTCCGACTGGAATGCTGGTACGCTGTAAGTCCATGCAAGGTCGGCTCTGATGTTGTTGTACATCATGTTGTGTGCCACCTGTGGAATTACAATCAGAACCAATAACGATATGGCTGCTGTAGCAATTAAACCATTACGTGACAGGTTTCCTCTAAACATCTCAATAATAGGAATGTACAGGAATGGCAGAAGTCCGTATGTACCGAAGTAACGGTAGCAAAGAATTGATAGAACGGCAAGGAGTATGTAGCCTGCGTTTACAAGTGTGTACTTCCTGTCGATGAAGAAACTCTGCATTCCGATCCATGTAAGTATCATTGCAGCAAGCAAACCGACTGTACCAGAGAACCAGTATCCGAAGAACTTGATGTAATAAATCCAGTAGCCAGTCTGTATGATAGTGACAAGCAAAGCTGTTAGTGGCAAAAGAATCAATGCCGACCATTCATTCTTTACCTTGAAAACGAATTTTGCAGCAAAGAACAGTACCACCCACATTCCAATCATGATACTTGCTCCAAGTGTTGGCTCGTAGAGATACTGTGTGAGATAACTGCTTATCCACGATAAAGCTGCACCTGGCACCTTGAGGCACTCTTCCCAGAATGTCTGGTCGAAGAAGAAGCGGCTCTTGCTTTGTGCCATGAAGAGCATGTCGCTGTTTTTTTCAATCAGGAAGTATGATGCTATGCCTGCGAACACTGCGATGCATATGATAGGCAGTATGAAACTTGCTTTTGACGGGATAGCAAAGGTTTTACGCTCTTTTGTTTTTGGCGCTGTTGCTGGAGCGCTTACGAAAGAAGGCTTCTTTGCTGTTTCTTTTTTGTTTTTATACTTTTGTGCCATAATAATTCAATTTGGCTACAAAGGTACGAAAAAAAGATAACAAAAGAGGCATAAGTTCGTGAAAACTTATGCCTCTGTCGTATTTATGTACACCTTATTAATTATTAAGACAAATAATGAGGTGTGATGGAGTCATGCATTATTCCTCGTTGAGGATCTTCATGATTTCAACTGCAGCCTTGGCAACTGATGTACCAGGACCGAAGATAGCAGCAACACCAGCCTTGTAGAGGTAGTCGTAGTCCTGTGCTGGGATTACACCACCACCGATTACGAGGATATCCTCGCGACCGAGCTTCTTGAG
>JAKSLM010000088.1 GCA_024401225.1 Bacteroidaceae bacterium
TTATTCTTTTCTCAGCCGATGGCGTAGATATGCCAGATGCACTCGCAGGTTTCGCAGCTTCGGCAGCGCTTGCAGCATCTGATATCCCATTCGAGGGACCTATCTCTGAGGTACGTGTAGCACGTATCGATGGCGAATTTGTAATCAACCCTACATTCGAGCAGCTCAAGCAGGCTGACATGGATCTCATGGTCGGTGCTACCGAGGAGAACATCATGATGGTAGAGGGTGAGATGAAGGAAGTGTCAGAGCAGGATCTTCTCGAGGCTCTCAAGGCTGCACACGAGGCTATCAAGCCACAGTGCCGCATCCAGAAGGAACTCATGAAAGAGCTTGGCACAGACGTGAAGCGTGAGTATTGCCACGAGGTAAACGATGACGATCTCAAGGCTGACGTCAACGCTAAGTGCTACCAGCCAGCTTACGACGTTACAAAGCAGGCACTCGAGAAGCACGCACGTGCTGAGGCATTCGAGAAGATTCGTGAAGACTATAAGGAGGCTTATGCTGCTGCTCACACTGACCTCACTGAGGATGAGCTCGCAGAGAAGTATGCTCTCATCGACCGTTACTACCACGATGTAGAGAAGGACGCTATGCGCCGTTGCATCCTCGATGAGGGTACACGTCTCGATGGTCGTAAGACTACCGACATCCGTCCTATCTGGTGTGAGGCATCTCCACTTCCAGGACCTCACGGTTCGGCTATCTTCACTCGTGGTGAGACTCAGGCTCTCGCTACTTGTACACTCGGTACAAAACTTGATGAAAAGCTTGTTGATGGTGCTCTCGAGCGTTACAACATGCGTTTCCTCCTCCACTATAACTTCCCTCCATTCTCAACAGGTGAGGCAAAGGCTCAGCGTGGTGTAGGTCGTCGTGAGATCGGTCACGGTCACCTTGCATGGCGCGGTCTCAAGGGCCAGATCCCAGAGGACTACCCATACGTAGTTCGCGTAGTAAGTGACGTCCTTGAGTCGAACGGTTCTTCTTCAATGGCTACTACTTGTGGTGGATGTCTTGCCCTCATGGATGCAGGTGTGCCAATCAAGAATCCTGTAGCAGGTATCGCAATGGGTCTTATCAAGAACCCAGGCGAGGAGAAGTATGCAGTACTCTCGGATATCCTCGGTGATGAGGACCACCTCGGCGATATGGACTTCAAGACTACTGGTACAAAGAACGGTCTTACAGCTACTCAGATGGATATCAAGTGCGACGGTCTCTCATACGAGATCCTTGAGAAGGCTCTCATGCAGGCTAAGGCTGGTCGTGAGCACATCATGGGTGAGATGATGAAGACTATCTCTGAACCACGTGCAGAGCTCAAGCCACACGTACCACGCATCGAGCAGATCATCATCCCTAAGGAGTTCATCGGTGCTGTGATCGGTCCTGGTGGTAAGATCATCCAGCAGATGCAGGAGGATACTCAGACTACAATCACTATCGAAGAGGTAGACGGTGTAGGTAAGGTACAGATCTCTGCTCCAGGCAAGGAGGCTATCGAGGCTGCCATGGCTAAGATCAAGGCTATCGTTGCTATCCCTGAGGTAGGCGAGGTATACAAGGGTAAGGTTCGCTCTATCATGCCTTACGGATGCTTCGTTGAGTTCCTCCCAGGCAAGGACGGTCTTCTCCACATCTCTGAGATCGACTGGAAGCGCCTTGAGACTGTTGAAGAGGCAGGCATCAAGGAAGGCGACGAGATCGAGGTTAAGCTTATCGATGTAGACCAGAAGACTGGCAAGTTCAAGCTCAGCCACCGTGTGCTCATCGAGAAGCCAGCTGACTACGTAGAGCGTCCACAGCGTGAGCGCCGTGAGCGTCCAGAGCGTGGCGATCGTCGTGATCGTGGCCCACGTCGCGATCGCGGTCCACGTCCAGAGCGTCGTGGCGATGCTGCACCACAGGAGGGTGAGGCAAACAACGATGGATTCAAGTCGGCTCTTGACGATCTGTTGAACTAAAAGATTAGACGTACACCATAATATTAATTAATAGAGAGACAGACGGTGCATGCTGTCTGTTTCTCATTTTTACAAAACAAAAAAATCAAAGAAATGAAAAAGTTTCTCTTTATGGCTGTAGCCCTCGTTATGGGTACAGCAATGTTTACTTCATGTAGCAAGGACGAGGTAGCTCCAGCGGTAACAGTTGATTCCAAGGTTATCGAGCTTACTCAGGGTGACACAATCGTTCTCTCACCAAAGTTTGACAATCTCACAGAAGATACAAAGATCACTTGGTTCGACGCTAAGAATAGCAAGTTGGGCGAAGGCAAGTCGTACACATACAAGGCACGCGTGGCTGGTGAAGACAAGGTTAAGGTCGTAGCAGAGAACCTGATCGGTACTTCTGAGGCTTACTACTCATTCAACATCAAGGAGGACATCCGCACAGTCACATTCGAAGGTGAGAAGTGGAATGAGCTCATCGATAGCAAGCAGTACAAGGGCGACCTCCTCTATGGCTTGAACGCTGATAGCGTCGTTGATTACAGCTGGACTGATATCAACACTAAGCTCTCGAGCAAGCTTACTGCTGCATGGGGTGGCAAATACGGTTTCGCTGAGGGTGGTATCGCTATCTCTAACTATGTAGACAATAACATCAAGGAGCACAACAACTACAACTACCAGCTCTCTGTTCCATCGCTCGAGGCTAATAACGGCAAGAACTTTGCTGTAGTATACTGCGAGGCTGAAATGTCATTCTCTGACAAGCGTGCACGTGCCATCAAGTCGATCGACGTCTCTCCTACTACTTACGAGCTCGGTGTTGCTAAGTACGGTGACGGCTATGCTAAGGCTCTTACTGACAAGGGCGACAACCTCGTTCTTACTATCACAGGTTATGACAAGGCTGGCAATGTAGTTGGTACACAGGAAATAGATATGGCACGCGACGGAAAGTTCATGGAGAATTGGCAGACTATCGTTCTTAACGGTACAGTCAACGGTCGCACTTACACATTCGAGAAGGCTGTGTCTTACAAGTTCACAATGACAGGTTCTGATGCATCGTCTTACGGTGGCATCAAGACTCCTACTTACTTTGCATTTGACAATGTTGTTGTAAGCTACTACGCTGAATAATGACAAACTCTAAACTATACACTTGCATGCTGCTGTTGGCCTCAGTGCTGATGGCAGCATGCAGTGATTCTATCGGTGAGGGAAACGGCAACGACCCATTACCAGAACCATCTGCAAGCGGTGTGCTCATCCTGTGTGAAGGCAATTTCAATGCAGGCAATGCTTCCCTGTCATATTATGACCCGGAAAAGAAGACTGTTGAGAATGGTGTTTTTCGTCGTGTCAATGAACGCAAATTAGGCGACACGGGGCAAAGCATCGTAGTGTATGGCGATACTGCTTACATTGCGGTCGAGAATTCGGGAATAGTATGGGGCATTGACGTTAAGACCTTCAAGGTGTGTGGCCAGTTAACAGCATCTTCCAACACACAGATTATCAATCCACGCTATGTGCACAAGGTCTCACCAACCAAGGCCTACGTAACTGACCTTTACTCGCATTACATCAGCAAGTTTAATCCGCAGACATTCCAGTACCGCGGTGCTTTCTCTGTTGAAGGTGCAGCAAACAAAGGTTATTGCTCAACAGAGGAAATGGTGCAGTACGGCTGCTTCGTGTTTGTCAACTGCTGGTCCTACAGCAACAAGATACTCATCATCGACACTAAGCTCGAAGCTGTGACCGACTCCATCGTGCTCACCAGCTGGCAGCCTAAGTCCATGAAGCTCGACTGCAACGGCAAGCTCTGGGTTATCACCGATGGAGGCTACAATGAGGGTGGCAGTTCGTATGGCGACGATGTGCCTCACCTATATCGCATCGATGCCCGTACACACAGCATCGAGGTCGACCTGCTGCTTGGTCGCGATGAAGCCAACGTACAGCTGGCGCTCAACAGCAAGGGCGATGCTCTCTACGTGGTCAACAACGACATCTACCGCATGAAGGTCACCGATAGCCAGTTGCCTTCGCATCCATTCATCCTTGCTCCAGTAGATGCTGATGGTACTCGCCACAAGCTGTATGGCATAGGAGTCAATCCGAAGGACGATGATATATATGTGGCCGATGCCATCGACTATCGCCAGGCGGGAGTGGTATATCGCTATTCGTCCGATGGCAGCCTGGTCGATCAGTTCCGCGTGGGCATCACTCCCAACCACTTCGCATTTACCGATTCCCCAACCGACATAGTCATCCCTGACTCGTCCGCTATCACCGATCCGAAGGAGGAAAAGGACTGGTCGAAGGGCTGCGTGACAAAGGTGTTTGAATACATGCCGGCACCGGGCCATCAGGTCAATGGCTACTCCGTAGTGGGCGACTTCATCCACGATGGTGCTACCATGGAGGAGGCATGTGCTGAGGCTCTCAATCACCTTCAGCACCGGTGGATGATCAGTCTTGGAGGCCAGGGCGGCTACATCGTGGCAGGCTTCGATCATGAAGTGAAGAACAGCAACGGCGATTATGACCTCGCCATCCAGGGCAACCCTTACAGCTATCAGTCCGAACCGGGCATCGTGTGGGTGAGCAAGGATGTGAATGCCAATGGCCTGCCTGACGATCCTTGGTACGAACTCAAGGGAAGCGAGTACGGCACCGAGAACGAGACACTCAACTATGCCATAACATACTATAAGCCAACTGCGCCTCGTGCCGACATCGAGTGGAAGGACAATCAGGGCGGTTCGGGCATCATCCCTTACATGGCCGATTGGAACAAGCATGCCTCCTACTGGCAGGACTGGGTACCAACGCAGCTGGATGAGCAGGGTAGGGAATGCCGCACCTACTACGGTTCGCGCCTTAAGGATACCCATACCTACGATGATGGCTACTCGCTCATGCCGCCATTTGCATGGGGATATGCCGACAATAATGGTTCCGACTACTTCATCAACCCATCCTTTGCCGATGTGAAGCTGGGTTACTACAAGCTCTCCAATGCGGTCACATCCGATGGTCAGCCAGCCAACCTCGACTGCATCCATTTCGTTAAGGTGCAGACTGCACAGACTGGTTGCACTCCTAATCTCGGCGAGATAAGTACGGAGGTGTATGGTATCTGGACGACCCATCCCTAACCCCTCCCTGTATGGAGGGAATAGATACAAGGACAAGCATAGTATTGTTAGCGAATGAAAACGAAATCAACATACCGTTTTGTAGTATTTTGCATCTTGCATTTTGCATTTTGTGCTTCAATATCTGCACAGACCCCACAGTCTGTACATCTTGACGATGTTCAGGTGGTGGCTAACCGCAAACTGAAGGATGTGGGCATCGTGAAGACTACACTCGACACACTCATTCTGCACGACAACATCTCGCTGTCCTTAGGCGACATCCTCTCGAAAAATTCCACCTTATTTATAAAAAGCTACGGGCGCGCTACGGAAAGCACGGCTGAGTTCCGAGGCACATCGCCATCCCATACCCAGGTGATGTGGAACGGCATGCGCATCAACTCTCCTATGCTTGGTACGGTCGACTTCTCCACCATCCCTGCTTACTTCATCGATGAGACCAACCTCTACCACGGAGCTTCGTCGCTCAACCTCGTTGGAGGCGGACTGGGAGGAGCAGTCGAGATGCTCACCAAGCCTGTGCACGAACGTGGGTTCCATGCTCAGTATGTGCAGGGCGTAGGCTCGTTTGCCACCTTCGATCAGTTCCTTCGTCTCACATACAGCAAGGACCGCTGGTCAGCATCAACGCGTGTGGTCTATTCCACATCGAAGAATGAATACCTCTATACCAACTACGACAAGATGGTCGATGTGCGCGATGAGGCGGGCCATATCATCGATTCCTACCATCCCGAGGAACGCAACAAGAGCGGCTACTTCTCCGACCTTCATGCCTTGCAGGAGGTATACTACAATGCGGGCAATGGCAACAAGCTTGGGCTCAACATCTGGTACAACTACTCCAAGCGCGGACTGCCGTTCCTCTCGGTCGACTACAAGGATGGCACCAGTTTCAAGAACGAGCATGTGCAGCACAACCTGCGTACAGTCCTCTCCTGGGACCATACCCGCGAAGCGTGGAAGCTTGCCCTCAAGGGCGGCTACGTGTATGGCAATGTGGATTACGACTACTACACCCTTCGCGACCAGCAACGCAACAGCATCACCCAGTCCGAAAGCTTTGCCAACACAGCCTTTGCCAAGGCCGACCTCGACTGCTACCTAAGCGAACGCTGGATGCTCACGGCTGGTGCTTCTGCCTACTACCATCATGTGAAGAGCAGCGATATGAGTCCCTTCCATGTGGGCGACAACTTCAACACAGGCCGCCTGGATGCTGATGCCAATATTCAGGTTCGCTGGCGTCCTGTTCCTGTATTCTCCATTGCAGGAGTGGTTCGTGAAGAGCTTCATGGCAATGATTGCGTACCTCCTATTCCAGCACTCTTTACCGATGTTATCATCTACAGACCGTGGAATCTCGTAATTAAGGCTTCTGCTGCCCGCAACTATCGCTATCCATCGATGGATGATCTCTATTTCCAGCCGGGAGGCAATCCTGATCTGAAACCAGAAAGGGGCTTTACCTACGATTGTGGCATAGAGTTCTCCACCCGTCTACCTTCAAATACTAACTACAATTCCTCCCCTCGGGGTAAGGTAGGTGGATCCCTTACATTCTTCGATTCCTACATCTCCGACTGGATACTCTGGACACCGAACACCAAAGGCTATTGGCAACCATCCAACGTGAAGAAGGTGCACAACTATGGCATCGAAGCCACGCTGAACGGTTCGCTGCTTATTGCCAGGGATGTCAAGCTCTCGCTCCTTGCCAACTTCGCATGGACTCCATCGAAAAACATGGGCGAACGCATCAACTCCAACGATGCCAGCTATGGCAAGCAACTATGCTACGTGCCTCTGCGATCGGCCAATGTGAATGCACGCCTCCAGTGGCGCTCGTGGACCCTCTCTTGCCAGTGGAACCACTACAGCGAGCGCTTCACCACTACGAGCAATGAGGTCACCTACATCACGGGGCGCCTCAAGCCTTATTACATGACCGACCTGTCGTTGGAGAAGCGGTTCGATTTGCGCTTGCTCGACCTTTCCATCAAGGGAGTGGTCAACAACCTCCTCTCCTCCGAGTATGTCACCGTGCTCTCGCATCCAATGCCACGCCGTAACTTTGAGGTCTACTTTACTATAAAATTATAGAATA
>JAKSLM010000089.1 GCA_024401225.1 Bacteroidaceae bacterium
GATGTCCTTGCAAGGAGTTAGCGATGTCCTTGCAAGGACTTTGGAATATTGCAATGGAAGCGACTGAAAGTCTAAAAGGAAAGATAGCGAGGGTTCAAATCTTATACGTAAAAAAACAATATTTTATATACATTATATACACAAGGATGCTTATGTTGCTGTAATATAGTATTATAGGTTGGTGTATAAAATGATGTATATGATGTATATAAATTTTGTATACACCATATATACATCACTTTATACATCCGTTTACGTAATGGTATACAGATAGTTATAACGATGATGTATATAATGTATATAAAATAATACTTTCCCTTATGATATGTGGGTTGAGCATGGAGGATATGTGATCATAATAAAAAGACAGGCTCCCGACACGTTGATGTGCCGGGAGCCTGATTTTTTTTATTGTGCAAGTGATGTGGGATTAGCGGATGTCGATGACTGGGATGTTGTCCTTATCGTTGTAGAAGAGGTTTTCGCCTGCCATACCCCAGATGAAGGTGTAGTAGTAGGTGCCTGCTGCTGCGTGGATGGACCACTCTGGCGACATAATGGCCTGCTCGTTGTGGAGCCATACGTTGCGAGTCTCGTTAGGCTGACCCATGACATGGCTGATGGTCTGCTCGGCTGGGAGGTTGAAGTAGTAGTAGGCCTCGATGCGGCGACCGTGTGTGTGAGGTGGCATGGTGTTCCATACGGCACCTGGGTTGAGCTGTGTGAGACCGAGCTGGAGCTGGCATGGGCCTTCTTCAAGCACGTCGTTTACGATGAGCTTGTAGACGGTACGGTTGTTTGCTTCCTCGGTTGTGCCTACTGGTCCCCATACTGCTGCCTTGAGGGAGCCCTTGCGGCCATCGAGTGTGACCCACTGGGTCTTGTAGTGCTGGTGGGCTGTGGCTGAGTTGAGGTAGAACTTGGCTGGCTTGCTGGCGTCCTTTGAACGGAATTCAACCGACTTGTTGACATCGGTCCAGTTGCCCTTCTTGTCCTGCATGTGGCCACGGCCTACGTAGAGTGCCTCCTTTGGTGAGAGGGCGTATTCCTTGCCGTCTACGATGACATAGCCATCGCCCTGTCCGCAGTTGACGATTCCGATCTCGCGGTTGTAGAGGAAATACTTCTCCTTGATGCTGGTGTCAACATCGAGTCCGAGCTCCCAGAAGTTTTCGAGCTTGAGTGTCTTGCTGACTGGCATGGCTCCACCGAAGATGAAGCGGTCGTAGTGTGAGTAGGTGAGGAGGATAGAGTCGGCCTCCATGACTTTCTCCATAACGAAGCGGTCGCGCAGTGTCTTTGTGTCGTAGTGCATCACGTCCTGTGGATGACATGCTGTCTGGAAGCGAACGTGCTGGTTGCCTACGAAGCGGTCGGCTTCCTGTGCATTGGCTGTGAATGATGCTGCAACGAGTGCAGCAAGTGTCAATATTTTCTTCATAAATATGTTTGTTGTTTATTTTTAAATTGAAAATGGAGAATGGAAAAATGAAAATGGAAAAATAGGGACGAGCAATGGAATGCAATAGGACCGGATATTTTCCATTTTCATTTTATTGTTCTTATTTAGCATTGATCATCTTGCGGTTCCATGCGAGCATTGCGATGGCAATGAGGGTAAGGATGCCTGCACCTATGTATTTAAGGTATGCCATGCATCCGTAGATGAGGAATGCGATAGGCGATGATGCAAAGTCGAGCGATCCTGCCTTGAATCCTTCCGGTACCTTGACTGCTCCGTCGTCTGGGTGAGCTGCGCTTACCATCTGGGCTGCCGATGTGAAGTTGTCGGACATGAGGGTGACGAAGAGCAAGCCGATGGCAATAACTACCAGGCCGATGATGAATGACTTCACGACGTTACCCTTGGTGTAAGGGAGTACCATCACGAAGACATAGAACATGCCGGCAAGCGATGCAAGTGGAAGGAACTGGTTGCCTGGCAGGATGACTGCAAGCACGAGGGTCACTGGGATGAGGAGGAGCGACACGATGAGTGTGGTAGGATGGCCGATGACGAGTGCTGGCGACATACCGATGTAGAACTCCTTCTTGTCGCCGAACTTCTTGGCGATGAGGTCGCGTGTGGCCTCGGAGATTGGCTTGAGACCTTCGATGAAGAGGCCTGTGATGCGTGGGATGAGTTCCATCACGGCTCCCATCTTGATGCCGAGGCCGAGTGTGGCAGGAATGTTGTCGATGAGTTCCTGGCCATCCTTGCAGGCGAAGCAGCCGATGATGATGCCGAGGATGACTCCAAGGAAGAGTGGCTCGCCGAAGAGGCCGAACTTCTTCTTCATGCCCTCTGCATCAATGTTGAGCTTGTCGAATCCTGGTATCATGTCAAGGAGCTTACCGATGCCGATGGCAAATGGTGTGAAACCCTGGCAGAATGGCTGAGGGATGCTGATGCCCTCCATGCCTTCGTAGAACGACTGGAACTTCTTGGCTGTAAGGTCGGCCATAACAAGGGTGATGATGTAGCAGATGATGGCTGCAAAGAATCCCCATGCTACAGGCCACTCCCAACCGAGGCTGTCGGAAAGGAAGTAGACCACCGCTCCGATGAATGCGAAGTGCCAGTAGTTCCAGAGGTCGATGTTGACGGTTCGGGTGCATCCGAGGAGGATGAGCAGGAGGTTGACGCCCAGACATACAGGGATGATGAATGCGCCTACGGTGGTGTTGTAGGCAACGGAAGCGGCAGCTGGCCATCCCATGTCGAACACGTTGAGCTTGAGGTTATAGATCTCTACCACGCTGGAGAGCGCAGGTCCGAGGCTTGAGGTGAGGAGTCCGGTAATGACGCCGAGACCGACGAAACCAACTCCGACATAAAGTCCACTCTTAAGTGCTTTGGAGAATTTGATGCCAATGCAGCAACCGAGGATGGTGAAGATGATAGGCATCATCACGGCAGCACCGAGATTGATGATGTACGAAAAAATAGATTCCATAAAGTAGTTGTTAGTTTAGATTATGGTGCAAAAGTACCATCTTTTTTTCAATACACCAAAAAATGGGGAATAAAACGCACCCGCGAACTACAAAACTGCGTATTTGTAGCAGAAAAGTGGGGCGTTTGGCGACAATGAGAGATGTTTTTTTTAGTTAAAATGCTAAACCTTCAAGATTTTTTACTATCTTTGCAAACAGAAGTGTAACACATAAAAACTGATAAGAACATGAAAAAGTATGTTATGATGCTGTTTGCAGCAATGTTTGCATCAGCAACACTTATGGCAAAGGACATCAAGGTGCTCGTGGTAAAGACTACTCCTGAGATGCATTGCAACAGTTGTGAGACAAAGATCAAGAACAATATCCGCTTTGTGAGTGGCGTGAAGAAGGTTGATACCAATCTGGAGACAAAGCAGGTGACTATATCCTACGACCCAGAGAAGACTAATGCTCAGACTATTACGGCGGCATTCAAGAAGATCGGATATGAGACTGAGACAGTAAGCGACAAGGCTCAGGAGAAGTCGGGCAAGTCGGGCGATGCTCCAGCCGACAAGAAGTAAGGAAAACTGAGGTTACAATCCAAATACCAGACTATGAATCCAAATCCAAACCATTATTGCGTGATATTGGCGGGAGGTATGGGTATGCGACTGTGGCCTACGAGCAGACAACACAAACCTAAACAGTTTCTGGATGTGCTCGGAGTAGGGGAGACCCTGTTGCAGACCACATACAAGCGCTTCTGCAGATTTATCGCACCTGAGAATATCATCATCGTCACCAACGAGGATTATGGCAACCTGGTCAAGGAACAGTTGCCAGAAGTGCCAGAGTGCAACGTGCTTCACGAGCCTGTGAGGCGCAACACGCTTCCGGCTGTCACATTCGCCTCGCTCAATGTGTGCCGACGCAATCCTCGTGCCACCATCGTGGTGAGCCCTTGCGACCAGCACATCGACGGACTCGACAGCTTTGAGAATGACATAAAGAACGGACTCGACTATGCCGAACGCTCAAACCGTGTGCTGGCACTGGGCGTGGTGCCTGATCGCCCATCGCAGGAATACGGCTATGTGCAGATAGGCGAGGATACCGATACGGATAATATATATAAGGTACAAAGCTTCACGGAGAAGCCTATGGAGGAGTTTGCCAAACTGTTTGTGGAAAGCAACGAGTTCCTCTGGAACACGGGCATCTTCATCACGGGAGCACGTGCTTTCCTTGACGTTATACACGGCGTGAGTCCGGAGTATACAGGACTGGTGGACAATGTCAAGATTCTGTATGCTACAGGGCAGATAACGGACGACATCATCACCGATGTGTTCTCCAAGTGCCCGAACCTCACCCTGGAGAGTGGACTGCTGGAGCGCAACGGCAAGCTTGATGTGATGCAATGCCATTTCCAGTGGCAGGACCTCGGATCGTGGAACTCCGTATATGCTGTGCGCGAGAAGCAAAACACTCAGGCTCAGAACCGCAACGGCTCGTTCAACAATGTAGTGATAGACAGCAAGTCGCTGCTTTACGACTGTGAAGAGTGCATCGTGAAGCTTCCAAGCGGACACGTGGCTGTGATACAGGGTCTCAAGGACTATGTGATCGTGGAGGATGGCAATGTGCTTGTGGTGTGCCGGAAGAACGATCAGAAGGCCATACGCAAGTTTGTCAACGATGCCCAGTTGGGACTGGGAGAGGAGTATGTGTGATTCTGCTTTCGCAAGTTTGCGAAAGATGAAGTGAAAAAATAAAAGTGTTATCGTTTTGCGGACGATAACACTTTTGTATTTTAAAGAAGTTTCAGAATTTCTTCTTCGATAGTGGTCTCGAGGAAGTCGCTTCGACCTACAATCTCATTGTTACGATTGATGATGAAGTATGTAGGGAGGTTCTGGATGCCGTAGGTGGTGGTAACGGAACCGTCGGTCTCGTGTACGCAGATCCAAGGCAGATGCTCAACGGCAGTCTTCCAGTAGTGAGTGTCCTCATCGAGACTGATCTGGTAGATTTCAAAACCGCGATCGTGGTACTTATTGTAGAGTTCGCGAAGCTGACGCGTGCGTGCTGGCGATTCCTTTGCGCTGAAGATGGTGAAGTCGAGCATCACTACCTTGCCCTTGAGCTCGGTGATGTCGTGCAGCTTGCTGTTGATGTCAGGGAGGTTGATGCCGATGATGCCAGTCTCCGAGATCTTATCGTCAGCAAGTTCGATGACCTTCTGCTGTGGGGTAGCGGTGTTGTCCATACCCTTGATGGCGGTGTTGCAAAGCTGCTCGGTGCGTGGTGCGTCGTGGTACTTGGCATCCCATGCAGTAGCTACTGTGGCATAGACCTTGACGTCCTTACGGTCCGATACCGGGTTGAAAAGCTGGAAGGCACCCTGGCGGTCGATGAGGCTCTGGCACACAGCGTAGTAAGCATAGGCCGAACCTGGATCCTTGAATATGTAGTCGGTACGGATGGTCTCCTTGTAGCTTTCGATGATGCTCTTGATGCTGTCGATCATGTCGCCTGGCAGAAGGTCCTCGTTGTCCTCAACGGCAATGAGCTGGTTCTGAGTCTTCTGCTGCAGAGCGTAGATCTCCTTGATCTTCTCGCAGTTTTCGCTGCCGCTCACGGTGTAGTCGGTAGTCATGGTAGGCAGACTGGCTGTGAAAGTGACAGTCTCGGTGGAGTCGATGGAGAAGTTGATGTGCTTCGAACCGATGCGGAGGATGTAGAACTCAGGGCAGAGCTGAGGTGCATCGCCCTTGAGCGAGAACTTGCCATCGGCAGCCAGCTTTACGCTATCGACCGACTTCAACCCATCGAGAGTCACAGCTTCAAGGTAGAGCATGGAGTCCTGAGCCTCGGTGATGCTACCCTCGACATGGAATTTAGGTGTGTTGTCGCATGAGGCAAAACACAAAGCCCCAAGCGCAAGTAAAGAAAGTATTTTTTTCATGTTGCAGTAAATTTTGGGCAAAGATAGATATTTTTCGTTAAATAACGAGATACAGAGGTCGCAAAAACACACCGAAACGCGCGAAATCATGAAAAAATCGCTAAAAGAATGCAGAATTATAGTCAAAGGTAGCAGGCATGTCGGCAGAATTGTCTACCTTTGTACGCTTTTATGCGCATGTGGCGCATGAACTTTTAGATGTTATAAAATATTTATTTTTTTAAGATGAACGTAATTACTAAGACAGTCGCATTGCCTGATGGACGTGAAATCAGCATTGAGACAGGAAAACTTGCAAAACAAGCGGATGGATCAGTTATGCTCCGTATGGGCAACACTATGCTCCTCGCCACTGTTTGTGCAGCAAAAGATGCAGTACCAGGAACAGATTTTATGCCTCTCCAGGTAGAGTATCGTGAGAAGTATGCGGCAGCAGGCCGCTTCCCTGGAGGTTTTACAAAGCGCGAAGGTAAGGCTTCGGACGAGGAGATCCTCACTTGCCGCCTCGTGGACCGTGCACTCCGTCCTCTGTTCCCTTCTAATTACCATGCAGAGGTTTATGTAAATGTTATTCTTTTCTCAGCCGATGGCGTAGATATGCCAGATGCACTCGCAGGTTTCGC
>JAKSLM010000009.1 GCA_024401225.1 Bacteroidaceae bacterium
CACATTCTCCACTGGCACATAAAATATACCGTCCAGGCCAAGTATCAGGTCTAAAGTACACTTTATTAACTCTAAACATGGAATCTGTAGGGATGATAAGATATGATATCATTTCTGTACCCGGCGTTCCATTAGGCTTGTGAAATATTTTAAGAGAAATATCCCCCTCGTACTTAACATCAATTGTGTCATGGTTTATGTTAGGCAGATAATCGTAGTCTCTTTCAAAAACAAAATGAATTGTAGTAAACGTAGTATCACTACCAATTTGAGTATTAGTGCTCTCTCCGCTCCTTGTCTTCACACCATTTGCCATAGTGTACACACCATTGAAGTCGTACTCCTCATCGTCAGCATTGCAGCTTGTGAGAAGATTTGCACCGATTGCCATCAATGCGATTGCAAAGATAGCGATAAAATTCTGTTTTATGTTCATAATTGAAAAAGTTTTTTAGTTTGTTAATGAATTAATTGTTTTGCATGCTCCCTTGATGCGGATTGCATCAGGGGACTGTATCTTTATCTTCTTGTTCTGAATCTCTGCCGCAATGATGTTGACCGAACGTATGCTGTCCATTGCAACATAGGTATTGTACATGCCCTCAAGCGGAGCAAGACGCGAGGGACACATGGTGTGAGCCATGCGATAGTGCGCTAAGGCAGAATCGCCTTTACCATTCATTCTGAATGCGTCGCCAGCAAGCAACTGCATGTTGTAACCATCACTGAATCTGCTGCATCGCTCAGCCGCCTCTATTGCATCTCCGAACTCGCCCTTGCTGTACAGGGCGAATGCGTAGTTGTACAGGAAATAGCGGTTGTCCTGAAAATGTGAGTACAAGTCTTTGTACTCGTGCAGTGCAGTCGGGCTTCCATGACGAAGGTGCCTCCACGCTTCATTCCATCGGTACTCGTACCATGCATTATAGCTGAGAATGCATAGTAGGAATATGGATAGGGTGACTGCCGACAGCGACGATAAGGCTGCGTTTGCCGGGGATGCCAACCATCTGTACGCCTTTGTGTGCCTGATGGCAAGAACCACGCTGACGGCAATGATAATACAGGGTAGCGGATATCTGAGAGGGTAGGAAAACATGCAGAACACGGCAACTGCCAGCAATGGCAGCAACAATGTCTTCATGTCAGTGTCCTTCGACCTGACGGCTGCAACAGTAGGAATGGCGAAAAGGGATAAGAGCACCAGCAGGCCCACGATGCCATGGTTGGTCCAGACGTAGGCATATTCGTTAAGCGGATGCTGCACATCGTCGGCAAGCATGGCATTTCTGCTGTCGGGATGCAGTCGGAAGTATTCTGCCTGCTTACGCATATATGCCCTTTCAAAGCCGTTGCTTCCATGCCCTGCGATGGGATGCTCCCATATCAGCGACATGGTGTTGGACAGAATGAAGTACCTGCCCGAGGTGGAGTCCTTCTTGCTTGCCAGAGTATAGCCTATTGCCAGAGCCATCACTGCCATGCCGATTGTGCACCGGAGCAGTATGCTGCCGTTTGCCATCCGCATCAGGAAGATGATGGCAAACAGGCTGAGGCACAGCAGTCCCGTGCGCGACTTCGTCAATATGATTGTTGCCGACATCAGCAATGCTGGCAGTGAGTAAAGTGCTTTTGACTTACAGCCCTTACGGCCGATGGCTTTCTCTATGGCCACTGGCAGCATGGCTGCCGTGCATGCCGCCAGCCCTGCGGGATTGTCGAAGGTCCCAGACTCGCCTATTCCCGGCAAGCCGCAGATGGCTGTATGCAGTAGCGCATATATGCACTCGATGCAGGTAGCATACAGGATTGTGTCGGTTGCGGCATTGAACCGTGAATGTTCAGCATGTTGTGTTTTTCCTTTTTGCTTATTGAACAGCGTGCATGACGAGCTGCAGGCTATCCATACCAGCAGCACGGCAAGGCACAGGTAACATTTGGGAAGTATCAATGTATCCGTGAAGACATACACCTTCGGCAGATACATTGATATTCCTAAGATTGCGGAAAAGAAGTGTATTCTTTTTGTGTGCAAGTATTTATAGACGGAACAAATGATCGTACTCTCCACCGAACTCACGATTGTATGTGTCGTATCCTGTAGCTTTTAATATGTACAGTTCTCTAAACAGATCCTTTTCCAAAGTAACATCGGTTACTCTAAAGAGTAGAGGAGCAGAATAATCAAGCATCTGGACTTCAGGTTTGTTGTCATTATCATGCGAGAAAATCACATAAACCGTAGCCTTAAAATAAGAAGGATAGGCTCCTGGTGTCGAAGTATGTAAAGTTATTGGGTATGGGGTCATTATGGAATCCTGAACCTCAAAATAGTCTTTTTCTTGATTTGGCTGTTCCGCAGATCTTGTTTGAACGCCTTTTGCCAGAGTCGTAAACTCACAAACATTAGCATAATCATCATCTTGAGAGCAAGATGTAACGAAAATGCAACTTATGCAGGCACATAATCCTGCCAACAGAAAGTTTCTTGTCTTCATGATTTCATCAATATTTATATTCACTCAGTCGTGGATGTTTTGATTCTTTTATCTTAAGGTGGGTTTTATAAATTCCCACCGATAGAATATTAATAATTATGGGCTATCGTTTTTGTGTCTTTTGGTTTCTTTTTTGCTCAAATTGTCCGCACTCTCGGCTGCCCGCATTGCCCCCTCAATCTCTGACACGCACATTTAGAGTACCAAACGTAATCCTGACTTTCTTTTTAAATGGAACGTCATGCAACCATATATTTCCAGGCTTGAACTGTGGAAATTTGTTTGCGACCTTTGTGGCTGTCTCTATCATCAGGTCTATAATTCTTGCCCCTTTGTCCGATATCAAACCTTTATTTGCTCTTTTGCCGTCCCTTAATGGTATTCGCAACATTTCTGGAACAGCGATTATTACTTCATACGGTTCTACTTTCTCCCTGTTCCCATATTCATCTGTACAATAATAGACCCAGACATGACCATATATACTGTGTAGTTCTTCTGGTATTTCAATATTGTTCTTTATAAATACATTCAAACTATCCTCGCCTCCGGGAAATTCGGATTCAAAATTGGTCCTTTCGTCATCATAATATCGCCCATCAGTGGGAGGAAGGAGAGGTAAATGCGTTGGTTTTTCATGTAGGTAAATAATATCTCGTCGTTTGCCCCGCTCGCCTATCAATTCTTCAGCTCTATGGTGAATCCATTCTGCTGTATTGATTTTGTGGATTGGGATTTTTGCACATTCCTCCACACTTATCTCTCTGTCATTGTAGATGATAATCGGTAGCGAATCCTTACCAGACTGCTCCTTAATCCAATTGAAATACTCTGCCGAGTATTCTTTGAATTCCTGGCTGTATGCGAAACATGCGTACAGACTTGAAATAATAAAAATTATCAGAACTCTTTTCATGACCTTTTTACTGTTAGATTAAACTGTACATTTTTCAGATCGATTGTCCCCCAGAATGAATGCCGTATTAGAATGTCAACATAGCATTTGTTGTTATTTATTGTCTCACTCTTTAATACTATTGTGTATTCATTATCCGCAATACCTTCACATCCATGTTCCTTAATTATTGGTTTTGAACCTGTTTTCTGGACTATTGTTATAGAGAATTCGCATGGTCCTCCAACCTCTTCATTGTAATCAGTGTCAATGATTTTAGTTCCAACATATACAATAGAATCTTCCTGTATTGAAGGTGGTAATTCACCAATGTTCAATAGACCTTCAGCCATGGTGTACATTCCTTCACCATAATAGTCAAATTCATCATCAGAGTTGCAGCTTCCTAGAATTAGTGCTGCCATCGCAACCATCACTACAGCAATGATTGCAAAAATGTTTAGTTTTCTTTTCATTGTAGAATTGTTGTTGATGTTAATAATTATATATGTTTCATGTTTTTACCACCATACCTGTTCTCCATTCTCGTACGTGAAGATGCGCTCCTCATGTCCTTTGGTCAGGTCGCTGAGTACATAGAGCCCACCGCTCGGCACCTTGGTGTATATGAGCGTGTTGGATGTGGCTTTTTTTGTGCCGAGCGACTTCCAGCCACCAGCCTCCCAGTAGCGAAGCTCGTATGTGTCGCCTATCTCGATGCAGTTGCCATCGTTGCGAGGTATGAATCGCAGCTTCGCCACCCGCTTCGGCTGCCTGAGCTTCAGTCCCAGCCAATTGCCGTCGGGGCTGACCGCACTGAATCCTGTCAGTATGTCTCCATCGAACGCTTTCTCCTTGAGTGCCTGTGGCTCACCCTCCGTACCGATGATGGTGCCTTCGATCTTTGCGCCGCACTCATCGTAGAACTCCAGCTCGTTGATGTTGCAGTGGGAGGTGGCTGGGCCTATGTAGCGTAGGTAGCGGTACCGATGCTCGTCCTTGATGGGAATCTCATACCAGTTGCCGCTGGTGGCTCCCTCGAACTTGTAGAATGTGCATGCATCGCTGAAGTCGCCCAGGTTGGCTCCCTGGAATCTGCCGCCCGACATGCGGAGGTTGAAATAGTCCTCCTTGCCCATGAATGGGTATTTGCGCAGGAGCTTCATGGAGGTCGTGCGCTTCTCGCTGCAGCGGATGTCCTTCACCTTGCCGTCGTATGTGATGAGGAATGGGGTGCCGAATGGCACTATGCGTCCGTTCTCATAGATGGCCGACATGTATACTATGCCTCTGCCCATGGAGCTGAACGTCACCCTGCCATTGCTGATGTTGCCATAGAACACTGGCACCCAGTCGCGATTGTCAAACACACAGATGTACGCTATGCGCCTGTCTGCATGTTCTGCAGGAACGTCGCGGGTGGCATCGGTAGTCTCGTAGTATTCGTCAGTAACGTCCACGAAGTCGGGACAGTCAAACAACCCCGGCTTTTCATGCTCGTGCCTGAGGTCGGAAGCATACTGGCGGTTCAGCTGGAATCGATGGCGGAACACCTTTGGCTTCTTGTAGCTGTGGTAGTAGTGCACGGTGTCGCACGGAGCGCATCCCATGTAGAAGGGAGTAGCCTTGCCATCGGGCTTTATGAGTACGCTCCATGAGTGGGACTGGCTTCGGTTGCCCCAGTGCGGCGTGAAGTCCACAGCAGCAGGTATGCCCAGCTTGCGGCATATATATACTGTGTAGTCGGCTTCGTCGCGGCAGTTGCCTGTCTTGCCACGCAGCAGCGACGAGGCTTTCGGCGGATAGCTGCCGCCATAGCTGATCCATTCGTACTGGCCCGTGATGTCGAACACCCTTAATGCCTCCGACAATGCACTGCCTACGGCAAATGGCGATGGTGCGTCGCTCCTCAGGCTGCCTTCCTCGATCTTCCATCTCTGAGTGTCCCTGCCTGTGTATGGATTCTGGCAAAGGGTGTCGGTGCGTCCTACGGTCTTTGCCTCAAGGAATAGTCCGCTGTCCTTGTTCATGATCTTATAGTATCCACCGCCTGCAGGAAGGAATGCCCACTTCTGGTTGCTGCCATTGAGCGAATGGTAAAGTCCAACGGGCGAGCCGGGCTTCACGCTGCAGTACTCGGTCTCCAGGCACAGGTCGGAATCCTTCTCATGAACGTATATTCCCCAGCATGCATATCCCTTGTAGTCGATGCGCAGGAGTTGCGACGGATGACCTTTCCTGTATGGAGTAAGGGTCGCCACACATGGCAGGGAGTCATTGTGCGTGCTGATGGTCAGGTATCTGTGCGTCTGCTTGTTGGATATCAGGCTGTAATGAGTGGAGATGTCGCGTGCTGAGGCAGCGTCGTATACCTCCACGGAGTTGAGTTGCATGTAGTCCACTCCTACCGTGTCGTTTACGTGGCACAGGGATATGCGGTTGTCCCCCTTCTGCAGGCGTATGTCTATGTTTACCCTGCTTGTGGCAAAGGTAGTCATAGCATTGGTCGGTGTGAGCCTCACCGTGTCAGTCACGCATCCGTTCACCTTGACTACCACCGATGGCATCGGAGCCACCGATGTGTAGCGTATCGACATGCGTTTCCGAGCCGGATAGGCTGAATGGATCTCGTATGCTACATAGTCGCCATCGGATGCAAGGAGAGCCATCCTGCCCTGTGAAGCACCCTCTGCTCCCTGAAGCGTGAAGAGTCCCTTTTGGCAGTCCTCGGCTTCAAGCTGTATGCCTCGCTTGCTCATCACGGTCGGTTCCATAAGTGAAGGATATTCCTCGCTCACAGTGCTTCGCCAGTCGCTAAGTTGCTCGTTGAGTATGCGATAGGGCAGCACAAAGTCGAAAAACAGCGACTCGTCATAGTCGTTTGACCACGATGCGTTGCGCCATGCATCGCACGCGTCGTCAATGGCCTTGATAAGGTAGTCTGCCTTTACTGTCTGTATGTCGATGCATGTCTTGCCGTCACTCCTTCCTATGCCCGGGATGTGCTCCTTGAAGAAGGCATCCCTGTCCTGACGGGCAACGTCCGACATTGCTGTGTAGACGGAGTCGTAGCGATCCATGTAGTCATCGGAGTAGGTATAGTGATACGGCATGTTTTCAATGAGGAACTTTGCCGCTCTGTACTTCAGACCATCAGGATCGTCGCGGAAATAATCCAGAACCTTTTCCAATTCAGCACGATTCTCGCCAGACAAATTCAAAGCACGTTTCACATCCCTTTCACAGGACGTGAACATGCTTAGTACACTTGCCAGCAATATACTGGCAAGTGTATGAATTAGACCTTTAGCGGCAGTAGGTTTCATACCTTATTCTATAATAAAGCTTCCGTAATATCCCCTGCCGTCTGCGAATGCAAAATATAAAGTATATGTACCAGGTGCGAGTGTGCTCATGTTCATGACGTAGGTTGATGTGCCATTGATATACTCATAGTCGCGCTCCACCTCTGTTCCGTTTGCATCCTCAATAGATGTGGATACGTAGCCGAGGTAGCGTTCGATACTAATGGTGAGAGTACCATCCTTTATATAGGCATAGATTGAAGGTTCCGGGGTACGAGGTCTGGTACTAGGGGAATTTACTATTACGTCAATAATAATTACATCCTCTGAGAATGTTGGTAATGCATGAAAGAACATGCAACATAAGAGCACTAAAAATAAATGTGACTTTTTCATGTGATAATTGTTTGATTGTTTGATTTGCTCTGCAAAGGTAGAGTGTTTTTCAATAATGTCAAACAATTATGGGTGTACATTTTGTTGTGCTTATTTCCGCTGCTTAAAGTATTGTACTATAACATTGTATGCAGTGTTTTGATTAAATTTTCAGGGTGTACATTATTTTGTTTAATAGTGAGAGATGTATTGGAATGCGGATGTTTCTTGTCCCTGAATGCCGAGTTTCCCCTTAAAAAGATACTTCTTATGTTTTACCGATTCTTCGTTGATGCAATAGATGTTCATGAGGTCCTGAGTCGTACAACGCAGACGCAATAACATGCAGAACTGGAGATCTTTCTTGGTCATGTCAGGATAGTTTTTCCTAATGCGTTCCACGAAGAGGTTGTCAGAACCGTCAAGGAAGGTCTCAATATCCTTCCAATCGTCATCTGTCAATTTTATTGCTTTGTTTTCTTCTTTTGTCTTTGCAATTTTCTTTTTGAAAGCGAGTTTGCTGAGTAGATGGTCACGCATTAGTTTGATCTGAAGTTCACGGTTTGCAAGTTCGTCTTGATGGCGCTTTTCCACAGCTTCCATTTCGAGTTTGTGTTTACATTCTTCAAGTTCACGCTCTCGTCTTGCATCTTCCTCCTTATGCTGGAGCTCTAATTGATGACGCTGCTGCTCAAGCTGCATTTTGCGTAAAGATTCTCTCTTTGTGTAAAAATATAGTAATATGATGATAGAAATAACAAACAGACCTATTGAGATTGCGATTGTTATGTAGATGTCCTTTTTCTTCGAATTCTCAACGAGGAGGGTGTTTGCTTTTTCCTGTTGTATGGTAGATTCGTAATAGTCATTACGGAGCTGTAGAGCTTTCATATACAATCTACTCATCTTTGCATTGGCAGAATCAAAATTTTCTGTTGTTGCTTTTATGTCATCCGTCTTGATTGATATTTTGTTAAGATAACTGTAGCAAGAGTAGAGAACCTTATGAGAGCTTGTTTTCTCAATAATATTAGTTAGTATTTGCTTAGAAATACGTAATGAATCAACATTGTATAAAGTTATTCCATACAATAGTTGGCTTTGCTCGTCATTGTTAAGTAAAAAAGCCTTCTTTGCATAGTGCAAAGCAGAATCTTTATTACATAGAGTCATATAAGCAGTGGATAGATTTCGCATGGCATAACTCATCAATATCGTATCATTAAAGTATTCAGCCATATTTTTTGCCTTAAGCAAATATGTCTGTGCTTGTTCTTTTCCCGAGTCTGTATACATGTATTTATTTCCGACGTTAACTAACATGTAAATATGGTTGGAAGTGTTGGATGAATCATAAATCTCTTGTAGCTTTAATCCTTTTTTTGCAATACGAATGGATTTGTGGATATCACTTAGTGCCAAAGATCGACTCAGTTGTTCGCATGCCATGTATGCCGTTTTATAGTCTTTTAATGCTTTACCTCTATCGATAGCCCGATTCAAGCACATCTCTGCATCGTAGATGCTATCTTTTCCCATGAAGTATAGTCCCATATAATACTGGCTCTTTGCGTACAGGCTGTCCGAAGCCCTATCTTTATAATAATTGTACGCTATGCGGACAAGAGAGTCGTCATCCACATCCAGTCCACTCTTATCTTGTGCCATAGTATAGAGCAAGGCATACTTGGCTTCAACCTCCTTGCTGAGCTTCGCACGATTCAAGTGTCCACCATCCAACAAAGCCAAAACAGAGTCAGGAGCCACATCCATCAACGAATCTACACGTTCAAACAACAATCGTGCCTCACGATTCTCAGAACATGAGAATAGCGACACAATCAATATGCAGATAGATAAAAGAGCAAATCTTTTCATTCCAACAGAAGTTACAAATGCTATGGATGCATGCAAACACCTTGTCTTTTTCATACTATAATGTATCTGTGATTTGAAATCGGGGGCAAAGATAACAAAATTTTATTGAATGGCAATCATTTTAAGGTGGTCATTTTTGTTTAGCGTATTTTGACCTAAACATCTTAGTAATAAAGATATATACAAATGCTCATGTACATTGCAGGTAGTCTTTTTGATCTTTCCGTTCAACTAAGACTGTGCTGCAGACCTCAATTGCAATATCGAGAGTGTGAGGGGATAAACAAATTTCTTGTTTCCGAAAAAAACTAAAATTCCACTTTCCCCACTTCTTCATAGTCGTTTTGCATCACGCGCGCACGCGAGAAAATAACGTTTTCACTCTACATACTCTACATGATAGGCACAAACCATTATGTTTCAGTACGCTATACTATGTAGAGTAGTATGTATAGACCATGTATGTATGTAGAGTGACTCTACATGCCAAGTAAGGATTTAACGACAAGATATACTATCATATTCGGTAAGATAGTATATCTTCCGCAATAAGATAGTATATCTTATTACTTTTCGACAATAAAGCAAATGCTGCACGATTATAACGCCTTTGCGTGCATATTGCGCCCTCAAATGCCGCTTTTAGGCATGATGAGGTGGGGGAAAGTGCATTCTTTTAGGGCTTTTTTGAAATAAAATGAATAGAGTCCGTAGTCGACCCTCTTATATACTATAGGCGGTTCCGTTATCCATCGGTGGATAGCGGAACCGCCTTGTCGTGGGGGAGGGAGAGTATTATTTTACCTGAAGGGTGACGATACTCATCTTTGGCATGTCAACGATGAGGTTGCCCTGCTTGTCAATCTTAGCACCCTTGAACTCTACAGGGATGACTGTAGATGGACGATCGAAGGTGTTGTGATCCTTCATGTCCTTGGATGTGAGGATGGTGGAAGCAACGATCTTGCCCTTGATGCCCGCAAGGTTGATGGTGAGCTTGTTGCTCTGCTTGAGGTCGGCATTGGCAAGGTTGATGTTGATGGTGCCATCGGCTGAGCGGCTGGCAGATGCCGAGATGTATGGAGAGGTGCGTGGCTGCGACTTCTCACGCTCGTTCTCTGCGCTGAATGTGTCGGACTGGATGTCGAGTGGGATGTTGACTGCCTCCATGTTTGGCACATACATCTTGAAGACGTAGTAGGTTGGAGTGAGCACCATCTTATTGTCCTTGGTGAGCACCATGCTCTGGAGCACGTTGGCTACCTGGGCGATGTTGGTCATCTTCATGCGTCGGGTGTACTGATGGAAGGTGTTGAGCGAGAAGGCTGCTACCATGGCATCGCGCATGGCGTTCTGCTGGAAGAGGTGACCTGGGTTGGTGCCTGGCTCTGTGTCCCACCATGTACCCCACTCATCGAGAAGGAGGCCTACCTTGTTCTTGCTGTCGTACTTGTCCATGATGGCTATCTGCTTGTCGAGCACTTCCTGTACGCCTACACCACACTTGGCAACTGCCCAGTAGTACTGGTCGGCGGTGAAGTCGGTGGCTGATCCCTTGCTGCCGTCCCATGTGTAGCATGTGTAGTAGTGGAGTGAGAGTCCGTGCATGCGTGTGCCTACGTTCTTCATCATGGTCTCTGTCCAGTCGTAGTCGTAGTCGCTGGCTCCTGATGCTACCTTGTAGAGTTTGTTGCCATCGTACTCGCGGCAGTAGGTCGAGTAGCGGCGGAAGAGGTCGCCGTAGTATTCTGGGCGCATGGTACCACCGCAGCCCCAGCTCTCGTTGCCCACGCCGATGTACTTGACTTTCCAAGGCTTCTCGCGACCGTTCTGCTTGCGGAGCTTTGCCATAGGACCGCTTTCGGCTGTCATGTATTCAACCCATTTGGCTGTCTCTTCCACGGTACCCGAACCTACGTTCATGCTGACGTATGGTTCGCAGTCGAGAAGTTCGCAGAGGTTGAGGAATTCGTGGGTACCGAAGGAGTTGTCCTCGACGGTGCCTCCCCAGTTGTTGTTCACCATGCGAGGGCGGTTTTCCTTAGGACCGATACCGTCCATCCAGTGGTATTCGTCGGCGAAGCATCCGCCTGGCCAGCGCATGAGTGGCACCTTGATGTCGCGAAGTGCCTGGAGCACATCGTTGCGGTAGCCGTTGGTGTTAGGAATGTCGGAATCAGGACCTACCCAGAGTCCGCCATAGATGCAGGATCCGAGGTGCTCGGCAAACTGGCCGTAGATTTCCTTGTTGATTGTCTCTTTTGCTTCTGATGGGCGAAGGGTCACAGTCGATTGCTTCTGTGCCATCGCTGGCAACGCCATTAAGGCTGCCAATAAGAGTGGTAGTCGTTTCATGGTTGTTGGGATTTATGATTTGGGATTTATGATTTGTGAAGACCCTCTCTGCCCTTTGGGCATCTCCCCCGTTAGGGGGAGAGCCATGCGGCGAAAGTGGGGATTTATTTATTTAGCACATGCGGTCGCGGTAGTCCTCGTAAAGGCGTTTGCTCGGTCGCTCACTAAACCGTGACATTCAGTCACGTTTCCGGGCGTTCGCTACCCCCGTTAGGGGGAGAGCCATGCGGCGAAAGTGGGGATTTATTTATTTAGCACATGCGGTCGCGGTAGTCCTCGTAGCCGAACTGGCGATAGAGCTCGAAGCTGCCATCGGTGTGGAGGATGCCGATGGATGGATGGTGGATGCCGTTGAACATGCAGGTCTTTACGGTGGTGTAGTGGCACATGTCCTCGAAGATGATCTCTTCGCCGATCTGCAGTTCGTGATCGAAGCGCCAGGACTCCATCCAGTCGCCGGAGAGGCATGAGTTGCTGCCGAGGCGGTAGACGTGCTCTCCCTCGCCATAGGTACCTTCGATGGTCTCTGCTCCGCGTACCTTTGGCCAGTATGGCATCTCGAGGCAATCGGGCATGTGGCAGGTGAAGGAGATGTTGAGGATGGCGGTGCGAATGCCATGATTCTCAACGATGTCGACTACCTTGCTCACGAGTGGGCCAGTCTGCCATCCGAAGGCGCTGCCTGGCTCCATGATGAGGCGCAGGTGAGGGTAGCGGTCGTGGAAGGCACGGAGCGTGTCGATGAGCAGCGGGATGTCGTAATCGCTGCGAGTCATGAGGTGTCCGCCTCCGAAGTTGATCCATTCGAGTTGTGGGAACCAAGGGCTGAACTTGTCCTCGATGTGCTGCAAGGTGCGTGCGAAGACGTCGCTGCCGCTCTCGCAATGGCAATGGATGTGGAAGCCCTTGATGTCGGCTGGCAACTGGGCAGGCAGCTGGTCGGCAAGGATGCCGAAGCGTGAACCTGGTGCACATGGGTTGTAGATGTCGGTCTCGATCTCCGAGTATTCGGGATTGACACGCAGGCCGAGGCTCACGCCTTTGCAACGCTCATGGAAGCGCTGGTACTGTGTGAGCGAATTGAAGGTCAGATGGCTCGAGCAACTGGCTATCTCATCGATGTCCTCGTCGGTGTAGGCTGGGGAATAGGTATGTGCCAGCGAACCGAATTCCTCCTTTGCAAGGCGTGCCTCGTAGAGTGAGGATGCGGTGGTGTGGGTGATGTATTCGCGAAATATCGGAAAGCTTTTCCACAGGGCGTAGGCCTTGAATGCCAGAATGATCTCTATGTCGGCACGCTGGCTCACGTCGCTGATGAGTGCAAGGTTGCGGCGAAGCTTTTCTTCTTCAAGTATGTAGCAGGGGTTGGGGAGCACGGTTTTTGGAATTAAGAATTATGAATTAAGAATTAAGATTTATGGGGCATCCGAAGAGTAAGAAGAGAGAAACTGCATTTAATTAAGAATTATGATTTATGATGATTCTATCTTCTTTTTCTTTGGAGGCATTGATTTATAATATGGTGAGCTTTGCAAATTTCAGCAGGAGTTGCTTTACGCCTGCATTGTCGAATCGGATGGTGGCCTTGGTGCTCTCATCCTTTCCATCTATCTGCATTACTGTGCCCTGGCCGAAGCGCTGATGCTGTACTCTCGCTCCTATGCTGAGGCCTGATGAACTGGCGCTGGCAATAGGTGCTGCAGGGGCTGGCTGCTGAACGGCACGATTGATGGGCTTGAGATTGCGGATGGCTGGGGTAGGCGGCTCGAAGCGTGGGGCGGGGCGAGGCTGAGGTCGCGATGGGGTGTGGTCCCAACTGCTGTTGCCGTAGTTGTTGCTTTGAAAGGATGGGGGACTCTGCTTCCGCATCCATGGCAGTTGGACGTCGTCGCTGGCGCTTGCCTTGTGCGATGCGCGCATGCTGGACTGGGAACGGAGGTAGCATGGGTCGATGTCGGATATGAAGCGGCTCTGTGTGCTGAACTCCATCTTGCCGTAGCGCAGGCGGCTCTTGGCATAGGAGAGGAAGCAATGCTTCTCGGCACGGGTGATGGCAACATAGAAGAGGCGCCGTTCTTCCTCCATCTCGCGAGGCGAGGTGCCTGACATCTGGCTTGGGAACAGGTTCTCTTCAAGTCCGACGATGAAGACGGTGTTGAATTCCAGACCTTTGGCGGAGTGGATGGTCATGAGCGTGATCTTATGTTCGTCGCCTCCCTTGTCGGTATCGACATCGGAGAGCAGCGACACCTCGCTCAGATAGTCGCTTATGCTTACGTTGGGATTGTCCTCCTCGGTACGTCCCTGCACGAAGTCGGCAAGTCCGTTTACCAGTTCTTCGAGGTTTTCCTGGCGAGCCAGGTTCTCAGGCGATGAGTCCTGGTAGAGGTCGCCTATGATGCCCGACTTCTGTATGATCTCCCTTCCTGCCTTTTCGGCATCCACCTGCTGGGCAAGGTCGATGAACGACTCAATGAGGTCGTGGAATCCCTGTATCTTGGTAGCTGTGCCCTTGGTGAGGCTGATGCCGTAGTGGAGTGGGGTAGCAATGACGGTCCAGAGCGACACGTTGTACTGCACGGCAGCATCGATAATCTTCTGAAGCGTGGTGTTGCCGATGCCTCGTGCGGGATAGTTGATGACACGCTTGAGGGCTTCCTCATCGTTAGGATTGACTGCGAGGCGGAAGTAGGCGATGACATCCTTGATCTCCTTGCGCTGATAGAACGACAGACCACCGTAGATGCGGTAAGGGAGTCCTTGCTTGCGAAGTGTCTCCTCAAATACGCGGCTCTGGGCGTTGGTGCGGTAGAGGATGGCAAAGTCGGAGTATTCCAACGACTCGCTTCGGCGCAGGTGCTGGATCTGGCGGCATACGATCTGTGCCTCCTCGATGTCGCTGTATGCCTCGGAGAGCGTAAGCTGTTCGCCTTGATCCTTCTCGCTGAATACGTCCTTCTGTATCTGTCCGCGGTTCTTCTTGATGAGGCTGTTGGCAGCGTTGACTATGGTCTGGGTGGAACGGTAGTTCTGCTCCAGCTTGAAGAGTTGTGCTTCGGGATAGAAATCCTTGAACTTAAGGATGTTGTCGATGTTTGCTCCGCGGAAGCTATAGATGCTCTGTGCGTCATCGCCTACTACGCATACGCGCTGGCGCTCACGGGTGAGCTGATGCACAATCTGGTGCTGGGCATAGTTGGTGTCCTGATACTCATCGACAAGCACGTAGGCGAATCGCTCTACATACTTTTGGCGGATGTCGGGATGCTGCTCGAAGAGCATGTATGTGTAGACAAGGATGTCGTCGAAGTCCATCGCATCGGCCTGCTTGCAGCGGTTGCTGTAGCGCTTGTAGATGTCGCAGAGCTTTGGCACCTTGTTGCGTTCGTCAATCTGAAGGAAGGTGGTGTTCTCGGCATACATCCCAGCTGTGATGAGATGGTTCTTGGCGTTGGATATCTGGCTGAGTATGTTGCCTGGCCTGTAGACCTTGTCATCGAGTGCCATCTCCTTGATGATAGCCTTGACAAGCGACTTGGAGTCGGCTGTATCGTAGATGGTGAAGTTGGACGAGAAACCGATAGCCTCATGCTCCGTGCGCAGGATGCGCAGGAAGATGCTGTGGAAGGTTCCCATCCAAAGGTAGCGAGCACGCTCGTCGCCCACAATCCTGGCAATGCGCTGCTTCATCTCGTTGGCAGCCTTGTTGGTGAAGGTGAGGGCGAGGATGGACCACGGTTCGTAACCGTTTTCCATCAGGTAGGCTATCTTGTATGTGAGTACACGGGTCTTGCCCGATCCTGCACCTGCGATGACAAGCGAAGGACCGGAACAGTATTCCACGGCATCGCGCTGTGGAGCATTGAATGTACTTAAATCCATTTCCTAATTATTCTTTATTGAGGATGATGGTCTTTGGCAGTTTGACGTACTTGCGGTCCTTGATGCCCTTGATGTACGAATCGCCAATCTGCTTGATGCTCAGCTCGGTCTCGTTGATGGTGAGTTCAAGGTCCTGAGCGTTGTCGCCTTTCTCGCACATGGCACGTACGATGGCTTTGTTGCCCTCGTTCTTCTTTACCTTCAGGATGATCCACGAACTGTTGATGTTGCCTTGGATATAACCGTAGCATGAGTCAAGTTCCAGACCTGGTACAGGTATGTCAGCCTTGTCAACATTGAGACGGATGCGGATGTAGAGGTCCTTGTTGAAGTACGAGCCATTGAGTGCTGACTGCGCAAAGGCGCATGTCATGGAAAGCATGGTGATTATGCTGAGTATTGTTCTTTTCATTTGCCGGTAATTATTATTTCCCCACAAAAATAGCACTTTATTTGCAAATAACATTGATAGTTGGGATTTTTTTTGTTATTTTGCAAAAACTTAATCAAAACTCATGCCAATGTATAGTATAATTGCTCTCGATTTGGACGGTACGCTGACAAAAGCAGACAAAACTGTATCGGAACATACGCGCGATACCTTAATAAAGGCGCAGCAGCAGGGAATGAAGGTGGTTCTTGCCTCGGGACGCCCTACCAACGGAATGGCTTTCATTGCCGACGAACTGCGATTGGCAGATTACGGAGGCATGGTGCTTGCCTACAATGGAGGCGAGATAACCGATTGGCAAACGAAGGAGGTCATCAATCGTGTGCCTTTCCCTGATGAGGCTGTTCCTGTCATCTATAGGTTTGCGAAAAGCAAGGGGTTTGCCATGATGACGTATTGCGGCAAACAGATATTCACGGAGGCGAATGGCAACAAGTATGTGATGCAGTCGGCATTCAGAAACCGAATGGAGATACGCGTGGTGGATGATTTCCTCACCGCCACAAGGGAGTGGGGCGTGCTGCCAAAGTGTATGGTGGTAGGCGATCCGGATAGGCTCGGTGTGTTTGAAGATGAACTGCGTGAGTATGCCAAGGACATGGAGAGCATGAGGACGGTCGATTTCTTCCGAAGCGAACCATACTATCTGGAGATTGTACCGAAGGGTATTGACAAGGGTGCCTGCCTGCAGCTGGTGCTTGACCACTATGGCATGACTCGCGATGCACTCATAGCATGCGGTGATGCCTACAACGACATGGGTATGATTGAATTTGCTGGTCTGGGGGTGGCAATGGGCAATGCTCAGGACTGCGTAAAGCAAACCGCCGACTACATTACGGATAGTAATGAAGCCGACGGTGTGGCAAAGGTAGTAGAGAAGTTCTACTTTGGGGAATAAACGGGGATCTTACTCCTCGATATATATTATGCTTTGCTTGCTTCCAACTTGTGGAAGAACGAGATAAGGATGCTACCGAGAATGCCGGCACAGAGTGAACCCATGAGCACAGCAATCTTGCCCGATGCACGGAGGGTTTCCATGGTGTGAGCATCAAGTTCGCCGAACGAGAGTGTATCGACAAAGATACTCATTGTGAATCCGATACCTCCGAGGCATGCTACGGCAAAGAGCATCTTCCATGATGCACCAGCTGGCATCTCGCCAACTTTTGCCTTGATAGCTATGAACGATGCAATAGTGATGCCGATTGGCTTACCGAGCAACAGACCGAAGAACACACCCATGCCCACGAATCCTACACCTTCAAGTCCTGGAAGTGCCTGGAAGATGTTGAAGAAACTCACATCCGGGATCACGACTCCTGCATTGGCAAGAGCGAAGATTGGCATGATGAGGAAGTTGACCCATGGATTGAGTGCATGCTCGAGGCGGTAGCTCATACCGATGGAGTTGTCAGCTACTGTAGCCATACGGCGCAAGCAATGGCGCTGTGGACCGTTAGGGAATGTCTCCTCAGCAAATTCCTCCATCTGACCGCATTCGCCCAATCGACGTAAGTATTTCTGGTTGCTACGGTTGAGGTAAGCCTGGTTGTAGCGTGGCTCCATAGGAATGAGGAATGCCATCACAACACCCGACATTGTAGCATGGATGCCTGAATAGTAGAAGAGGAACCACACCACGATGGCAGGAATGAGGTAGTACATCATTCGCTTTTCACCCAACTGATTCATAATGACGAGTATGATGATCAGCACCAATGCTATGAGGAGCAATGGGAAGTTGATGCTTCCGCCGTAGAACAATGCTACCACGAGAATGGCACCGAGGTCGTCGGCAATGGCAAGTGCCGTAAGGAATATCTTCAATGATACGGGTACGCGGTTGCCCAGGATCGACATGATACCCACGGCAAAGGCAATATCGGTGGCAGTAGGGATTCCCCATCCGCCTACGGTGCTTGTACCCATGTTGAATGCAAAGTAAATGAGTGCTGGGGCTGCCATACCTCCTGCTGCAGCAATGACAGGCAGAAGGGCCTTCTTGACACTCGACAACTCACCGCATATCACTTCGCGCTTGATCTCCAGTCCTACGGTGAAGAAGAAGATAACCATGAGGATGTCGTTGATGAATTTCTCAACGTTCATCTCCTTTGGGAACACCCAGTCGATGGATCCATCAGGACTCTGGATGTGCATGGTGAGGTTGGTCTCAAGAAACTCGTGATAGAGATGCGCTGTGGCTGGCAGATTGGCAAGAAGCATAGCCACGATGACACAAAGGAGCAGAGTGACACCTCCTGCCCAAGGCTGATTCATGAAGTTCTTGCGCGAAAGCTTCATGGTGTGCAAGCCTTTTGTCCAGGTGTAAATAGGAATGAGTCTCATGTGCTAAGCCGTATTTATTTGTTCGACATGAATTCCTTAGGACTCTGTCCTGTGACACGCTTGAAGTAGCGGACGAAGCTGCTCTGAGTGTTGAAGTTGAGCGCTACGGCTGTCTCTCCCACCGTGTAGTGATGAACCTTCATCAGGGCTTTTGCCTTTGTAGCTACGTATTCGTCGATCCACGATGATGCGTTCTTGTTGCTGTAGTGGATGCATACGAACGAGAGGTACTTAGGAGAGATGTCCTGAAGGTCAGAATAGAACTTGACCGAACGCTCCTTCTCTGTGTACTGGTTGAGGTGAATAAGGAACTTCTTGTAAACATCGTACTGGCGCGAAGTCATGTCGCCGCATACGCCGCCTATGTTTGAGACAATATGTGGATTGTTGCAGAACAGCACGCTGAGGTAGCAGCGAGCATAGCACTTCTGATAGTCGTATTTTGGACCAATGAGGTCAGCCTTCAACTCAAGGTAGAGGTTGAGGAAGTAGCGCAGATCCTCAGGGCGGCAATCCTGAACGTAGTACTGATGCGAAATCTTAGTGATGTCATAGTTGAGCTGTATCTCATTGAATGTCATGACCAATGCCTCTGGGTAGATGACATACATCGAGTACTTGATGTCGGATGATGCATAGACAAACTGGAACGTACAGTCAGGCATTGTGATGAGGTTCTGTCCTGCCTTGAGGTTGACCTTCTTACCATTGACAATGAACTGGCACTCGCCCTGGAGTACGTAGAAGATTGTGGTCTGCCAGAGCTTGCACTCATTCTCATCGCCCAAGGCTTCAAGTGGGTTTGGGCTGTTGAGGTTGTCAAATAATAGCAAATATTTATTGATGCCGCATGTAGGTATCACGCGTGGATTTGAAAAATAGTCTTTCTGCTGTGAAAATGCTAAACTTTCCATATTTCGGATGTAGAGTGATTGGTTGTTGTGATAGAGCGCTTAGTTATTCCTGATTGAGATACTTTACGTATGACTTTGGAGACATACCTGTGATTCGCTTGAAGTAGCGGCCGAAGAAGCTCTGGCTTGGGAAGTGGTATATCTCGCTGATGCGCTTGATGTTGTGATCGTTGGTGTAAAGAGCCTGCTTGATGCTGTATATCACGTACTGGTCTATCACAGTAGATGATGATGTGCCTGCAAACATGTTTGTGATGTTTGAGAGGTATTTTGGAGTGATGCGCAACTTGTCGGCATAGAACTGTACTGAACGCTCCTGCTTGCAGTATACGCTGAGGAACTCGAGGAACTTGTCGAAGAAGATGCGCTGGCGAGTGTCAGGATGATGGTTGATCTCATCATCGGCAGTCTTCTTGAGCTCGTGGAGGCGTACAAGGTATGCACAATAGAGGGCGCGGAGACTTGCCAGCTTGAACGACGAGTCAGGGCGCATGTGCTCACGCTTGATCTTGAAGTATGACTGAACAAGGATGTCTGTATCGGTCTCAGTCATTCGGATGTGGTGGAATGTGAACGAGCGGACGGAGATGTTGGATCCAAGACCGCTGTGCTCGTAGATATCGTTGACAATGTGATTCTGCGTGAGGAAACAGCAATACATACAGTGCGACTCCAATACCTCAATGCTCATACATGGCATAACGACAAGATATTCGTTGGCCTTAACGTCGAGCAATGTGCCACCGATACGGATGTGGAGTGTACCGCGAGTCACGATTGTTACGTAAGTGTAGTAGGTGTTGTATATCTCAGGCTTTGCCTTTATGACTGGGTCGCCCTTCTCGTTGAGGTTATCCATGATGATAAACTTCTCCTTGTAGGACGAGTAGTATGCTCCATCTGCTTGCTGTTCTGTAAAAAGTGTACCTTGTAACATATTTATTTGCTTACTTAACTATAATTAGATGTGTTGTATCCTTTAATTTAATCTTTTTCTGTAGCAGTACGTAGTATGAGTGTTGTTGCGCCTATGGTGATGATAGCTCCATCTTCCAGATTTATCCTGTCACAATCCCTTAGAATCTCATTCATGTAGAATGTTCCTGTGTCGCTTGGCGCGTCGCGAAGGATGTACTGCAGTTTACCCTTCTTGTTGCGTTTTACGGTAATGGCGCAGTGGAATGTGTCGATGCTTGGGTCGCGAGTCTCAATAGGCTTGTTGATGTTGATGCCCTTGATGTATCGGCCAAACTCATTCTCTCCGAGGTCGAGAGGAATCACTTGCTTGAATGCGAACTGGTTCTCTACTACCACTATGCTGCCATAGTTCTGGTTGTTGGCCTGCTCGTCAAGGAGTTTCTCCTCGTGCTTCTCGTGAAGCTTTGACTTTCCTATGCGAATACCGAATTCTTTTTTACAATGTTGACAAACGAACACCAACGACTGACCGTCGGCATATTTCGTCTCATCAAAAACTATATAGTTGTCACATTTAGGACAACGCACTCTTTTCATCTTCTGTTTATTACTTTAATTTCATGATCCATGCGTCGCTGAATGCAGAAGCCTTGCCACGGAGTGATGCAAGCGTAGTGTATGCTTCCTGCTCGGATGCAAAGCTTGAGTATATGATTCGCGACACTTTTCCATCCTTAATGTATTCAGCTTCAGCATATCCGGCGTCTGCAAGATCCTTGATGAAAATCTTGGAGTTGGCAACCGAAACGTAGCTGGCCAATACGATGGTGTATTCTTTTACGCTCTTTTTGTTGTCAGACGGAACAGTATCCTGATTTGAATTGTCGCTTGTACTTGTTGAGTCAGTGGCTGCACCATCATGGCTCTGCTTTCCGCCTGTCTTTGTGTTTGTTGTATTGTTTGCACCAGAGGTGCTGATTTGTGTAGTTGATGTTGGTTCGGCAATGTATGGAGTGCCGGCGATGCATGTGTCGGCCTCTTCGCCAAAGTTGCGCAGCGTAGGGTAGGACACGAACAGGAACAGTATGGCTGCTACTGCGGCTGCTATCGATACGTCCAGCCAGCGTCGGTTGATGCGCAGGGTGATGTTGCCTCCGCTTGCCCGCTGATCATTGGCCTCTGCCGAAAGCTGCTCTGCTTGGTCTGCGACTGCATCGTCAGCCTTGTCTTGCGCCTTCTCTTCTATGTGCTGTGTAAAGTCAGCCTCTGTCTGGATAGGTGCAATGTTGATGCCGGAAGGGAGTATGTTCTGCTTCTCTCTCTCTGCTATTAGTTCTGCTACGCTCTGCATTTCGAACGAGTAGGTGCCGTAGAGCGAAGGTGTCAGCACTCCTGCCTCGGTCGATGTAAGCGTAACACCGTTGTTGAGCGATTTGCTTAACGTGCCTATGCCATCGAGCTGATACTCTCCGGCGAGGTCAAGCAGCTCCTTTACCTGCTCAATCTCTTTCTCCATCTGCAAGTATGCCTCAGGGTACGAAGCATCGTAGACCTGCATGTACGACTGTACAAGCAAGCCATCGTTGAGTAGCAGCTGTGGATTGAAGCCTATAGAACGGTAGGGTGGGAGGAATAGATTGTCGGCAGGTGCTCCTTCGCCATCGGTTGGATAGCCTGTGTAGCGGGCACTTGCAAGGTTTGCTATAAAGCCGCCAAGTCCTGGCACAATGACACAGTCATGGTCCAGAAGAAGCAGTTCTATATGTCTTGACAAACTAATCATGATGCAAAGTTAAGAATAATTCTCAATATAAACGATATAAAAAAGATTTTTTTACGTTTTTTATAGCAAAAAAAAGACGTACACTCACGTGGAGGCACGTCTTTGATTTCTTTCAGTAGCAAATATTACTTTGCTTTCTCTGTGCTTGCAGCGTCTGTGCTTGGTGCAGCAGCAGGGAATGACTGTACGTTGTTGGCATCAGTCTGCTGTGAAGGAACAACTACATTGATAGGTGCTTCTTCTGTGTTTACCTTTGGAACGAAAGCAGCAGATACGACACTGAGAATTACCATAGCAACTGCGAGTGTCCATGTTGCCTTTTCGAGGAAGTCGGTAGTCTTGCGTACGCCGAGTACGTTGTTCTGAGCAGAGAAGCTAGAAGCAAGACCTCCACCCTTTGACTCCTGAATGAGTACGATTCCACACATGAGTACTGATGCGAGGATGATGAGTGCGATAACTAAAATGTACATTTTCTTATTGGTTTTTTATTTATTTTTGTTCGTTTCTTGTTTGTTGGTTCAATGCTGTTTTTTATGTCATCAGACGTCATTACTGCGAGGTGATAACTTCCAACAATTGAATTTGCGCGGCAAAGTTAGCACTTTTTTTTGGATTATTCAAACAAATTTTGCGTAATATTTCTAAAGCTTGCTGATATCGGCCTTGTTTAATGTAAATATTTACCATACTTTCTGTATAAATCTCCTCATCTTCGTCTGAAAGTTGTGGTGAGACGAATTCCTGTTCGACTGGCAGATCCGCAATTTCGAATCGTTGCTTGCCCGTTGTCTCTGCGATAAATGAGTCGATAAGGTCGGCTCCCTTCAGTAGTGGAGTGGCATCGGCATCGGTGTCCTCTTCTTCGGCCTCGTCGTCGTTCTGAATGAGGAATGAAGCATAGTCAGTGGTGAGGTCGGCAATGGATGGCATGTTGGAAGGCTGGGCTGATGCCGAAGGCTGATCGCCCTCCTCCTTGTGCTGTTTCTGTTTCGACAGGAAGGTGTCGATGAGTGATATGGTGCGGTTGGCATCGCTTTCAGTCTCTATGTCCGATTTGCCTCCTGCGTATTCCAACTGGTAGTTCATACCTTCGGTCAGTAGGAACAGGGCTGTGCGGTCGGGTATGAATACGCTGGCTTTGCGCAGTTCGCGACCGAAATCATTGTCGTGCAGCATGAACAGATTGGTAACATACAGTATGCGTGCCGTCTGGAAGAATGGATAGCGATCCACCATCTCCCGTAGTTGCGGCAAGGTCTGCTCGTTGAGCTGATCCGGGTGCTGAATGAGTTCTTTTAGGTTTATCATATATTACCAATTTGCTACTGTAGCATTAAAGATCTGATCGATGATGTCGTCAAACATTTCCTTGACAAGGTTCTCCTGTACTGATGCCAGCGACTGCTTTGAGTCGTAGACGGTAGTAGCCGAGAATGCCTGCTCGAAGTCCTCATCGTGGTTGGTAGTGTTTGTAAAACGTACATTGACAGTGATTTTTAACTGTGTCTGAGCTGAGAAACCGTCGGCTGCAACGCTTTTGTTCGTCTGAGAGTACTCCGTAATCTCACCAGCAAGCTGGAGGTCGCCGTTTCGCTTGAGATATTTCAGCTTTGTCTTTGAGGAAAAGGCGTCTGTAAGCGAATTGTAGAACATAGCTTCCATTGGCGCCCACACATAGGCGGAACGTATTGGGAACTTGTCGAAGCTGACAGATTTGATCTTGTTGTAATCGATGCTTGTACCATTGAGTTTGTAGCTGATGCTGCATGCTGTGGGCAGTATCAGGCATACTATGGCAAGTATCGTAATTATATATTTTCCTTTTAGTGTCATTGCGTGTAGAGGGTTATTTCTTTACTTCGTCCATCAGACCGTATTCCTTCAGTTTGCGGTACAGGGTACGTTCTGATATTCCCAGTTCTTGTGCTGCCATGCGGCGGTTGCCATGATAGCGTTCGAGTGCCTGCTTTATGCTGTTGAGCTCAATCTCCTTGATGGATAGCGATGGACGAACGTCAACCTCATCCTTTGCCTCTATTATCTCCTCTATCTGGTCAAGAGAATTCTGACTGTGTTGAAGTGTGAGCGTAGGACTGACCGGATCGGGAACGCCTCCGTTGTGTATGAATTCCTTCAGTTCGGAAATCTCCTGGCCAAGCTTTGTGATGGCATGGATGATGCTTTCACGCTCATTTGCCCAAGAGTGAGGATCGTCGTACATCGGCTTGGTACCTCTCTGATGATGGGACGGTATCATGCTGCTTCCTACGTTGCTATCGTCGGTGATTCCGAAATGTCTGAGGTCGTCGGCAGTAATGTACTCGTTGTCGCAGATTATGCTTACCTGCTCAGTAAGGTTGCGAAGTTCGCGTATGTTACCCGGCCAAGAGTATTTCAGCAACAGGTCTTTTGCATCGTCGGTGAGTCTCTTTGTCTCGAAATGATACTTTTCGGAGATATCGAATGCAAACTTGCGGAATATCATTTCAATGTCTTTTCCTCTGTCGCGCAGAGGCGGCAGGTAGATTGGTATGGCACAGAGGCGGTAGTAGAGGTCGCGACGGAATCGTCCTTCCGTTATAGCCTGTCGCATGTTGACATTGGTTGCTGCCACTATGCGCACGTTGGTCTTCTTTGGTTGGTTTTCGCCCACGCGGATATATTCTCCGGTCTCCAGCACACGGAGCAGTCGTGCCTGAGTGGCAAGCGGAAGTTCGCCAACCTCGTCAAGGAAGAGCGTGCCTCCATCAGCTGCTCCAAAGTATCCTTCGCGCTCTCCGATGGCTCCGGTGAATGCACCCTTTGCATGGCCGAAGAGTTCGGAGTCGATGGTTCCTTCTGGTATGGAGCCGCAGTTGATGGCAATGTATTTATTGTGCTTACGCTTTGAGTTATCATGTATGATACGTGGAATAACCTCTTTTCCCACACCACTTTCTCCAACTATGAGCACGGACAGGTCGGTGGATGCCACCTGCAGAGCGACATCCAACGCTCTCATCAGATCCTCGTTGTTGCCGATGATCTCATAGCGCTGCTTTATATTCTGTAATTGGGTTGTTGGCACAATGTCGGTTGTTTAGTTTCTGATATACGGATTGTACTTGCACTCATCCGCAATGGTTGTTGATGGTCCGTGGCCAGGGTAGGCTATTGTCTCGCCTGGGAGTATGGCCAGTCGGTCATTGATGCTTTGCACTATCTGTTCGTAGCTGCCACCTGGTAGGTCTGTTCGTCCTATTGACATGCGGAACAGGGTGTCGCCCGTGAAGAGTATTCCTTCTTCCTTGCAGTAGAAGCATACTCCTCCAGGAGTGTGGCCAGGGGTCTGCAATACCATAAACTGATGTGAGCCGAATGCTATCGTGTCGCCATCGCGCAGTTCCTGCTCAAGCTTTGGCATATCGATGTGCGCAGGAGTCATTCCCATGAACATGCGCAGCTGATCCTCTACCTTATTATATATATATAGGTCTGATGCGCATGCTTTAGGCCCTATGCCAAGATCGTTATAAGCGAAGATGTTGCCCATCACGTGGTCGAAGTGCAGATGCGTGTTGAGCAGATGCACTACCGTTAGTCCGTTGGCTGCGACATATTTCTTTATGTCGTTCCATTCCGATGTGGCAAAGCAACCGCAATCAATGATTACGGCTTCCTTCTTCTCATCGCTCACTACGTAGCAATTCACCTCAAGAGGGTTTACGGAAAATGTCTTTATGTTCAGCATTGTCAGTCTGTATAGGCCGTACTTTTGTCCGGTCGGGCCGGTAGTTCTTTATTGATACAAAAATGTTCTATACCTTGAGTCCCACGTGTACCACCTTCTTGGTCTCGAAGTATTCCTCCTCGAAGTAGTCAGAGAGGTCCCATACGGTACAGATCTTCTTCATCGTTGCCATCTCCCTCTCCAGTTCGCCGCCTTTGAGAGCGATGATGCCGTTAGGCAGACCATTGATCATCTCTTTCTTTAGGTTCTTGCGCGATATCTTTACGAGGTCGATGAGCGGCATTACTGCACGCGTCACGATAAAATCGTACTTGTCCTTGATCTCCTCAACCCTGGCATGGCTGGTCTTCACGTTCTTCAGTCCTATGCTGTCGGCAATGGCTTGTGCTACGCGCACCTTCTTGCCGATGCTGTCCACGAGGTGAAACTTTGCCTCTGGGAACATGATGGCGAGCGGAATGCCCGGGAATCCTCCTCCCGTGCCGAAGTCCATCACCTCAGTGCCGTCCTTGAAGCGCACCACTTCAGCGATGCCAAGCGAATGCAGCACATGATGCTCGTACAAGTTTTGTATGTCCTTGCGTGAGATGACGTTAATCTTCGCATTCCAATCGTTGTACAGAGCTTCCAGCTGGGCAAACTGCTCCAGCTGGGTCTCTGTCAGGTTGGGAAAATATTTCTTAATTATTTCCATCTATTACTTTTACCTTTGCTGCGATGTTCTTGCACTTGTCGCGAAGGGCATCAAGGTCGTTGTTGATGTTGTCGCAACACAGTACAACACCCATGCGGCGTCCGACGTGAGCTACTGGTTTGCCGAATATGCGGAGGTAGGTATTATCCTCCTTGCACACGTCTTCCAGTCCGGTGTAGTCAGGCTTTTCTGCCTCAATTTCAGAGAGGATGACAGCGCTGGCTCCAATCTGCAACTGCTGAATGCTTGGTATTGGCAGACCGAGCACAGCACGGCAATGAAGCTCGAACTCGCTGTGGTTCTGGCATCCTGAGAGGGTTACCATACCTGTGTCGTGTGGACGAGGGCTAAGCTCGGAGAAGTATACTCCATCAGTGTTGCTGATAAAGAACTCCACGCCCCAGATGCCGGCGCCAGTAAGTGCCTTTGTCACTTCGGCGGCCATGCGCTGAGCTTCCTTGAGGTGCTCTGACTGCATAGGCATTGGCTGGAACGACTCGCGGTAGTCACCGCCCTTCTGAACGTGACCGATTGGTCCGCAGAAGAGGGTAGAACCATTCTTCTGAGTCACGGTAAGGAGGGTGATCTCGTAGTCAAACTTGATGAACTGCTCCACGATCACTTCCTTGATGTCGCCTCGTGCTCCCTCAGCTGCGCACTTCCATGCAGCCTCGAGTTCTGCAGGCGAGTCGACCTTGCTCTGGCCGTGTCCGCTCGATGACATGAGAGGCTTCACGATGAATGGGTAGCCTATCTCATCAGCAGCAGCCTTGAACTCATCAAATGTCTTTGCATACTTATAGTTTGCTGTCTTGAGCCCGAGTTCGGTGTGAGCAAGTTCGCGGATGGCCTTGCGGTTCATTGTGAAGTTTACGGCACGGGCGCTTGGAACCACCTGTATGCCCATCTCCTCACATTCATAAAGCTTCTCGGTGCGGATGGCCTCGATCTCCGGAACGATGATGTCTGGCTGATGCTTTCTTACAGCAGCCATCAGGGCATCGCCATCGAGCATTGAGAACACCTCGCGCTCGTCAGCCACCTGCATTGCAGGAGCGTCATTGTAGGCATCGCATGCTATTACGTACTGTCCTTTTCTCTTGCAAGCAATGACGAACTCTTTGCCGAGTTCGCCACTACCTAATAACATTATTTTCTTCATATTCTTTTATCAAATTCGTAGCTCTGTTTTCTTACTGGTGCTGATCGCGAAGGAGGTCGTTCACAGTCTTCACAGGGTTGAATGTGCCGAGGCTCACTTCTACGAAGATAGTGTTCCAGTCGCTCATGGCTCCGTTCCAAAGTCCTGGCAACTCAAGAGCCTTGAGTTCCTTGCCATTCTTCGACTTTGAAGAGATAAATCCGGTCTGTGGGTCAACGTACTTTGTGAGGTCAAACTTGTTGCCCTGATAGTCCTTGACTGCACATACGAGATCTACTGGATTGAAGTGAGTGCCACCGTTGAACATTGCGAGGTACTCGGCATTGTTCTTGTCAATCTGTGACGACTCGAGGATCTGGAGCGAGATGGTGCCATCAGGATTGTATGCGAGGAATGGACCGCCACCAGGTTCGCCAACGTTCTTTACCATACCGCATACGCGCATTGGTCGGTTGAGCTTGCTCTTGAGGTAGATGGCAAGTTCTGCATCCTCGAGAACCTTGAGCTCTGGGTTGCGGAGGCAGATGTCGTTGTGGAGGAAGTGGATAATCTCTTCAAGCTGCTCGTGAGTATACTTGCCTGAGTCGAGAAGGGCGAGATAGTCGAACGCCTTCTTCTGCATGCTTACGAGTACGCCCGCAATGAGCTTCTTGTATTCCACAGTCTCTGGCTTCAGACGGTCTGGCACCACGTTGTCGATGTTCTTGATGAAGATGATGTCGGCATCGAGGTCGTTGAGGTTCTCGATGAGCGCTCCGTGACCGCCTGGGCGGAAGAGGATTTTACCGTCCTCTGTGCGGAATGGTGTATTGTCAGGGTTGGCAGCTACAGTATCTGTGCTCGACTTCTGCTCTGAGAAGCTTACGCTGTATGCTACGTTGAACTTACTTGCATATTCGGCAGCCTTGTCAGTAACAAGACTCTCAAAGAGAGGGCGGTGCTCTGGGCTTACGGTGAAGTGTACATTGACCTTGCCATCCTTGCCTCCAGCGTAGAGTGCGCCTTCTACGAGGTGCTCCTCAAGTGGAGTGCGTGAGTTCTCCTCGTACGAGTGGAACTTGAGCAGACCCTTTGGCAATTTGCCATAGCTGAGGCCTTTCTCGTTGAGGAGGTTTGCTATTACAGCCTTGTAGTTGCCTTCTGACACAAGAGCGTCGATGCCCTTGCCTTCGTTGTCAGCACATGCCTTGTCAAGCTCTGCGTAGAATGCAAAGTTCTTGATGTTGGCAAAGAACTTCTTGATGAAGTCATTGTTTGGCTCGTTGCTTTCACCGTCCAGGAACTCAAACAGATCCTTGAACATACGGCTTGCAGCGCCGCTGGCAGGCACGAACTTCAGTACCTTGCCTGTGCCGTTCAGGTATTCGTCCCATGCAGCAAGATAGCTTGCCTTTTCGTCGGCAGTTGGTATGGTGATTCCCTTCTCTGGCGAAGCAGCTCCTGCGAGCTTGAGGAATGGGAAACCTGTCTCAAAATTCTTAAGTTGTGCGTTCAACTTTTCTTCCGAAATTCCCTTCTTAGCGAGAAATTCTTTGTCCTGTGGTGTAAGCATCGTTTTATTTGTTTTAAGGTGATTGTTGTTACGTTTGTGATGGTTCAGTACCATCTTTATGTGAAATTTTGCCCAAAATTACAAATAAATATTGGTAAATACTAATTTTGTAAGAGATTTTAATAACTTTGCAGAGAAAATTAGCAAATCGCGACTCTATTATGGACGAAATTGTAACAATCAGAGAAGATGAACGGGCGCAATTGCTCGAATCCATACGTACGCTCCAACCATTGGTTGCCGACGTGCTCAATCATGATGATTTTCGCAAAGTGAAGGACATACTGATCGATGGATCTGCATCGGGCCAGCTGAAGCGCAATGCGTTTGGTTTGCACCCTATACTGCTGGATTTGCAGACGGCCATCATCACGGCTTCGGAGATAGGTCTCAACCGTGCCAGCATCCTAAGCGTGCTGCTTCATGAGTTTGTGTCACTTGGTACGGTAAGCATCGACCAGGTGAAGCGTGAGTTTGGTGATGATGTGGCCAACATCATCCACGGTTTGCTGCGTGTCAATGAGATCTATAGCAAGAATCCTGCCATTGCCACCGAGAATTTCCGCGACCTCTTGCTCTCGTTTGCCGAGGATATGCGCGTCATTTTCATCATCATTGCCGATCGTGTCAACCTCATGCGTCAGATCAAGGAACTTGGTACGGATGCCGATCGCCGCCGCGTAGCTACCGAGGCAAGCCTTCTCTATGCTCCTTTGGCTCACAAGCTTGGTCTCTATCTCATCAAGTCGGAACTTGAGGACCTCTCGCTCAAATACCTTGAGCACGATGTCTACTACATGATCAAGGACAAGCTCAGCGAGACGAAGAGCTCGCGTGATAAGTATATTGCCGACTTCATAGGCCCTATCGAGCAGAAGCTTCTTGCAGCGGGCCTTAAGTTCCATATCAAGGGACGTACCAAGTCCATCCATTCCATCCATCAGAAGATGCTCAAGCAGAAGTGTAAGTTCGAGGGCATCTACGACCTCTTTGCTATCCGCATCATCCTCGACTCCGAGCTCGACAAGGAGAAGCAGGACTGCTGGCAAGTGTTCAGTATCGTGACCGACATGTATCGACCAAACCCTAAGCGCCTGCGCGACTGGTTGTCGGTTCCTAAGAGCAATGGCTACGAGTCGCTACACATCACCGTCATGGGACCGGAAGGCAAGTGGGTGGAGATCCAGATCCGTACCGAACGCATGGATGAGGTGGCAGAGCGAGGCCTTGCTGCCCATTGGCGATATAAAGGAGTAAAGGACTCTGGCAGCAAACTTGAGGACTGGTTGAAGGATATTCGTCAGGCACTTGAGAATCAGTCGACGACTGACAATCAGTTGGTCGATCAGTTTAAGGTTGACCTCTATAGCGATGAGGTGTTCGTCTTTACTCCTAAGGGCGATCTCTTCAAACTGCCGAAGGGTTCGACCGTGCTCGACTTTGCCTTCCAGATCCATACCAATGTGGGGTGTCGATGCACAGGTGGCAAGGTGAACGGCAAGAATGTCTACATTGGTACCGAACTGCAGAGTGGCGACCAGGTCGAGATCCTGACCAACCAGAAGCAACTGCCTAAGCGCGACTGGCTCAACATCGCGGTTACAGCCAAGGCAAAGAATAAGATACGACAGAGTCTCAACGAACAGGAACTCAAGGCTGCCAGTTATGCCAAGGAGATGCTTGAGCGCAAGTTCAAGAATAAGAAGATCCAGCCAGAGGAGTCGTTCATGATGAAGCTCATCAAGCAGTTGGGCTACAAGCATGTGAACGAGTTCTACCGTGCCATCACCGACGAAGTACTCGATGTCAACACCGTCATCGAACGTTACGTCGAATTGCAACAGCGCGAGGAGAATCCGCAGTCCTACAATACCGAGCAACGAAGCGCCGACACCTATGTCCAGGCGCCTTCGGACGACCGCCAGCAGACGAGTAGCGATGTGCTTATACTCGACAATAATCTCAAGGGAGTGGAGTATTCGCTTGCTAAGTGCTGTAATCCAATCTACGGCGACGACGTGTTCGGCTTTGTTACCGTCAATCGTGGCATCAAGGTTCACCGTGCCGACTGTCCTAATGCTTCACGCCTCCGCGAGCAGTTAGGCTATCGCGTACTGAAGGCGCAATGGGCCGGCAAGGGCGGTAGTCAGTATGCTGTCACTCTGCATGTTGTGGGACACGACGACATTGGTATTGTCAACAACATCACGTCCATCATCAACAAGGAGAAGAACGTGCTCCTGCGAGGCATCTCTATCCAGAGCTTTGAGGATGGCCTCTTCTCGGGCAATCTTACTGTGATGATCAGCGAACAGAAACAACTCACCCAGTTGGTGAAGAAACTCCAGACGGTGAAGGGCGTAAAGAATGTTATGCGATGAAGGTGCAATTAATACTTGTGGGAAAGACGGTCGACAAGCGTTTTTCCGACATCATTGATGAATATGCTTCGCGTGTGAAGCACTACATTGGATTTGATATTCAAGTCATTCCAGAACTGAAGAATACAAAGAACCTTTCTGCCGATCAGCAGAAGCAGCAGGAGGGTGAACTCATCGTTCGACAGTTGCAGGCGGGCGACTATGTCGTCCTGCTTGATGAGCATGGCAAGGAGTTTCGTTCGGTCGAGTTTTCCGACTGGATGGTGAAGAAGATGAACACCGTCAGCAAGCGCCTTGTCTTCATAGTAGGGGGACCTTACGGATTCTCGCCCGATGTCTATTCCAAGGCCAACGAGAAGATATCCCTTTCCAAGATGACCTTCTCTCATCAGATGATACGCATGATTTTTACCGAGCAACTTTATCGTGCCATGACCATCATGAAAGGTGAACCTTATCATCATGAATAAAAAAAACATAGCGGTTACGTGCTTCACAGCAGGTAACCGCAAATTCTTACAAATATATTCTCACCTTTACCAAAAAGAAATGTCTAATAATCTGTGATTGAATGAAAATACCGTTTCACAGAACGTCAAAGTATTTCGTTTCCACGTCCGTTCCGCTTTGCTTCTCGCCCCTGTGTGGTTTTTTAAGAGAAGGGGAGCGGAACTTCTGTGTCTAATGTAGTCTGACTTTTTATCTTATTAGTATGTGCGATAGAGCAACCATGCATCTGGGTAAGTTGCACGGAGAGCGTCGCGCGACTGTACTGCTGCGTTGCGATCGTCGAATGAAGAAGCGATGACGCGGTACATGCCAGTCTCTGGGTTCTGAGCGATCTGTGCGCTGTAGCCCTTAGCAACGAGTGTGTTGCGGAGGTTGTTAGCGTTCTCGATCTTGCCGAACGAACCGCATACTACGTTGAATGCCTTGAGTACGCCGCCGTTCATTACGTTGAGGCGCTCCTGACGGTCATTTGCTGTGTTCTGAGGAGTAGTGACTGGTGTAACTGTCTGTACTGGAGTTACTGCCACTGGCTGCTGTGTAGTCTGTGCTGCAGTTTCCTGAGCCTTAGCCTTTTCGTATGCCTTCTTATATGAGCTTTCTGTTGAACCACATGATGTGAAGGCGAGTGCTGAAATGAGCGCGAGGCCCATGAGAATGTTCTTTTTCATAATTGATATTTGTATTTGAATTGAATGAATTTTCCTTGTTTTTTTTTCTTTGTTTCTTTATTTTTCTGTCCGTTAGCCTTTCAGCTTTTCAAACTGCGATTCCTTGACCAGCTTCTTTAGGCTTACTGCCGCTCTGTAATTCACGTTCTTCACGCTTACTGAAGGTGCTCGCAGGTCTCCCTCCTTTTCAACTATCTTTGATTCCGCGCTCACGGAGAAAGTTCCAAGTCCGTCGATATAAACATTGTAACCGTCCATCAGACAGTCGGCTACGCTGCTGCTGATAGCCTCGATTGCCGCTCTTAGGTCGGCTACGGTAAGCGTGCATCCAGCGGCTATGTGCTTGCAGAGGCTTGGTGTGTCTATCGTCCCTTTGGTTACAACCTGAGCGTAGTAGCCTTGTTTTGGCGCCTTGCTGATGTTGTCCTTCATGGGAGTCAGACGGTATGGTATGCTCATACGATTTATCTTAGTTTACACTTTTATTTTATTGTCTCTACACCTTTTTTCTTTTTGCTTTAGACCTTATTTTTTTATCTTCTAGACCTTATTTTCAAAAGGTGTACTGCAAAGGTAAAGCGAATTTTTGATATTTGCAAACTTTTGAGCGTGAAAAATCGTTAAAACCGCAAAAAAACATTGTTGTTTCAATATATTGTTGTAATTTTGGCGCGAAATCGATGATTTACTAACATTTTAACAACGTTACAACTATGTCTAAGAACAATGGTTTGGCTCTTGCAGCTGCATTTATCGGTGGTGCTATAGCTGGTGCTGCCTGTGGTTTGCTTCTTGCTCCAGAGAAGGGTGAGGACTCTCGTCGTAAGATCAAGGAAGCACTTGAGAAGAACGGTATCAAGCCTACAAAGGAACTCGTAGCAAAGCTCTACGACGATCTTAAAGAGAGGTTCGCTGCCAAGGAAGCAGTTCCTGCTGAGGACTTCGATGCTGAATGACTGACTACTGACAATCTTATCGACGCCGTTAGTCGCATCTCGCCTAAGGGTCTTTAAGGATCTCGGTTATGTCACCGGATTACGCATGTCGGCAATGTGAGTGACCTCAGGCCGCCCACATTGCCGCTCAGTTTTTTATCAGGAACCAACCTTCCCAGTCTACACCTTATTTATATATAGTTAGGAATGGATAAAGGATTGCTCACTCACTTGGAGCGCTACATACGTCTCGAGTCGATCGACAAGCTTTCGGTTGCCACAACCTTCATCATTGTGGCTGGCGTATTGTTTGCACTGGGTACGAGTGCCATATTTTTCATCAGCACGGGCTTGGTTCAGGCCCTAAGTATCGTGGTTGGCAATGAGGCCCTCGGCTACTTCATCGTAGGCGGGCTGCTCGTCGTCATCATGGTCGTATTCTACATGAACCGCAAGCGTTGGGTCGAGGATAAGGTGGTGCGCAGCATCTCGCGCAGCATACTTGACTCTCAGATTATGGATACAGAGAAAGGAGGCAGCGATGAAGAAGATTGAATACCTATCCCTTGAGGAACTACGTGCTGACAAGGCCAAGCTGGGGCGCCGCCTGCGTACCGAGCTGAAGGGGGTGCAGCAGGATGCCGTGGAACTCGTCATGCCTCAGCAGACTATGCAGTTCGTCAACTCCTCCGTACCTTATGCCCGCTACATAGGTTACGGACTCACAGCTTGGCGTACATTCAACACCGTTCGAAAGGTGCTCATGTTCGTCAAGACACGTAAGTGGAAGTGAACAGCTGAAAGAATAATTAAAAAATAATACGAAATCAATTCTGCTGCAATATTTATGAACGAAATGGACTTATGGTGGTCTACGCTTCCCACCAATCAGAAGGAGCGCATAGCTGCAAAGGGACTGGCCAACGATGGCAAACCAAAGCAATCGTCCCTTTATCCTGATTGCACCCGATGGTGGCTTACCCTCCCTGCCGAGCGCAAGAAGGACATTCATGATCACTGCACCGACAAGCACGGGCTCTTCATGTCCGATTGGATTGAACAGCGCAGCTTGAGCTATTGAATATTATATCCGATACCAATGAAAAAACTTGTTATCCTGGCAGTTGCACTCATATCTGCAATTGCGGTTCAGGCAAAGAGCGTAGTCTTCACTTTGTCTGACGGTACCAAAGTGTACTATCTTATTGGCGGCGAAGCCAACCCTGTCATGAAATTTGTTGAAGGAGGTATTACGGTCAATGCCGATGCCTACACCTTCTCCCAGATAAAGAATTTCTACATCTCCGATACCGATGATCCTACAGCTGTGCAGTCGCCATCGACCGCTCGTCCGTCGCGCAGGGGCAATGTGCTTCTCATCCCTGTGGTGGGCAGTAAGCCAAGTGTCAAGGTCTATGCTACGTCAGGCAGCGAGGTGGAGGCCGACATCACCGTGACCGATGGCCATGCAAGCGTTAGCCTCGACCGTCTGCCATCGGGCACCTATATTGTGCGCAATGGCCAGTCGTCCATCAAAGTCATGAAACGATAGAATGGGGGGAGGGAATGATGAACATGAAACACAATACCATACTTGCAGCTCTGCTGCTCCTTCTGCTGGCATTCATGCCGGTGCAGACGGTCTGCGCACAGGACGAAGCCCCTGTCACGCTATGGCTGCAGTACGACAACCGATTTATTGAGAATGAGTTGATCGACCTCGTCGATGTCGACTCCATCGAGTTCACCACCACTGGCATCAAGCGCTGGAAGCAGGGCTCAACAGGCAAGCCTATTGGTCTGCCAAAGTCATACCGCCCAGGTAGCCACTACCGCTTCGGTACTCCAGAACGCTACCTCTCCAAGTCCAATACTTATTACAATAACGACTTCAACGATGACGACTCGCAGTTCTGCTTCAAGCGTAGCCGTGAGTCCGAGCATTTTGCCATCTTCTGGGCTAAGGGACTCAGTATCATGCCAAATGGCGACCTCAAGGGCGGTGCCTCATCGTCCGTATGCAACGTCACCACGCTGCTCAAAAACGCGGAGAAGATATGGAATGTCTACGTCGATTCGCTCGGCTTCCTCATGCCAGGTTCATCCACTACCGACAAGGTAAAGATACAGATGTTTGTCGTCAATCAGTACGACTGGCGTGCCGACGGTAGCGGAGTTGATGGCAGGGTGTCGTACTACGACGGTTCCACCCTTCGCACCAAGTCGATGAAGACGGGCCAGTTCCATTGCAACCCACAGGCAGCAAGCGACGATGTCACCGTGGCTCATGAGATAGGCCACACCTTCCAGTATCTCGTCAGCGCCGACCTCGGTCAGAGTCATGGTCTGAACTACGGCTATGGCGCCAACGCCTCGGGAGGCAACGAGTGGTGGGAGGACTGTGCCAACTGGCAGGCTCACAAGGTCTATCCTGCCAAGCAGTTCTCGGTCAACTGGGCTAACAATCAGGCAGGACATCACCTCAACATACATCATGAGAACGTGCGCTACAACAACTGCTACTATCAGGACTGGTGGTGCCAGCTCCATGGACTCAACACCGTGGCACGCGTGTGGCGCGAATCCACCAAGCCAGAAGATCCCGTACAGGCCTATATGCGCCTCTTCTCGCTCAATGAACAGACCTTTGCCGACGAGATGTACCAGGGCTACGCCCACATAGCCAGCATGGACATCGACCGCTGGCAGAAGTACGGTCAGGGGTACTTGGGCAGCGAACAGATGCGCCTTGTTGAGGTACCTCAGGCTACTCGCGATGCCTACCTCGATGGCGACGACTCGTGGTGGATAGTCAATCCAGACTTCTGTCCGCAGAACTACGGCTATAATGCCAACCCTCTAAAAGTTCCTGCAGCGGGCACCGTGGTCCGTGCCACCTTCCGAGGCTTGGCAGGCAGCAAGTATGCCGACCTTCAGGGCTACCGCAAGATTAATCCTGACTATGCAGGCTGGCGCTACGGTTTCGTGGCCTATTCGAGCGATGGCAAGCGCACATACGGCGAGATGGGTAGCGATCCTGATGGCGAAGTGTCCATTACCGTACCCGACAAGTGCAGTTACCTATGGTTCGTCGTCATGGGCGCACCTACCACCTACTGGCGCCATGCATGGGACGAAAATACCTCCAACGACGAACAGTGGCCATACGCCGTCCGTTTCCTCAATACAGCCCCTTACGGTGTCAATCACACCCACAGCGGCTATCCTGACTCCTACGAGCGTCGCGACACCACCATCGTCATCAACACCAGTCTGGCTTACGATGCCAGCACATACACGTGGATGACGGTCACAGTCGACATGGATGCCGTCAGCGAGGCTCTTGGAGTGTCCACCTCACAGATGAAGGCTGTCGTGGCAGGCAAGAAGTCATCGACCAACTACCTCCGCATGGCAGGTGTCAATGCCAATGGTTCACTCTACGAGCAGCGCACCATCACCGATAACGATGGCATGCCAGGCCACTGGTTCAGTACTTCGGGCAATGTCGTTACCTACAATGGTAGCACCTCTGCCATCTTCACCAAGTATTTCCCTAAGGACTACACGATGAACATAGGCCAGTATCCGGGCAAGCTCAGCCGTGGCAAGACCTACACCGTGCGCGAAGCCTTTATCTATACCGATAAGCAGGGCAAGGAGTACCGTGCCACACTTCAGATCAATGTGAAGGTGCAGTAAAGAAGTTGTGAGAGGTTGACATCTTCATCTGGGCAATGTCAAGAACGTTGTTGATGATACTCACTATGCCTCCGCCGAGTAATAACATGAGCGCAGTGGATGCTATCATTCGCGAATGCTGTTCGATGGCAAGTAGTATGCTGGAAGTAGTGTTGAAAACAATCAGAGGCGTATCGTTCGGTACAGAAAGAATAAATACCAACATGACACTTCCAACGACAATACCCAGGGCAAAGGCAACCGCCATGGCGTACCTGTAGCGTCGAAGATTAGCCTCTTCATACTGGCGCAGGTACTCCACGGCATCCAGCTTGTGCGTAAGCTGTTCCATAAATCTATCCTTATCGTCGAACGTCGGACGGTTGGCGAGGAAGAGTTCCTCAAGTGCTTTGTCTTTCATCATAGTTTCAATCTTGTTTTCAGTTTGTCGCGTCCTCGCGAGAGTTGTTTCTTCACGGCATCTTCGCTTGTGTCGGTTATCTTCGCAATCTCATTGATGGAGTAGCCATCGAGATAGAACAGCACTATGGCTGCTCGTTCCTTGGGCGGCAGGGTGGCGAGTGCGAGATATAGACCCTGATAAGCATATTTTGCATCAGCCTCACTTGTACCTATGACGGTTCTTGCCTCGTCGATGCTTTCAAATGTCCGTTGAACTGCCTTATGATTAAGGAATGTGTTTTGAGCAATTTTGAACAGCCACGATCGGAACCGTCCTTTGTCCTGATACCCAACCGAGGCAAGATACGCCTTGACCAAAGCATCTTGGGCAATGTCGTCAGCTTCGTCCTTGTTGCCACAGCAGAGGGCGAGCAAGAATCCACGAAGTGCCTCCTGCTCGTCGCTGACGAGTTGTATGAACTGTTCGCGTGTCATCTCCCATTATGACTGGCGCAAGTTCTGTTCCTCTGCCTCCATCTCTTTTGCAAGCATCTTTTTGCCAATAAAGTAGTTTATGAGAAATGCAATACCAATAGCAAGTGATGGCACAGCGGCAAATGAGAGTGCTAAAAACATACCTTTATCAAATTCCGTATAGAAAATGTAAACAGCCATGGCCACATACACAAAGATGCTAAAGCTTGCCAGGATACTTCCAATGAGTAGTTTTGACATCAGTTTCTCTTTCAGAAGTTTCTTTGGTCCATTCAACTTCTTCATCATATCTTCTACATCTATATCGGAGTTTTTCTCCATGGCAGCAAGGATAATATCCTTTCGCGTATTATCACGATTGATTCTCTCACGTGTGATTAACCTTACAACGATAATTGGCAGGACCACACAAATGCCTATTGGGATAAGAGCATTGACCAAATTGTTAATTACATATTCTATATCCATACTTTTTCTTTTTTTTGAGTTAAACTTCTTGTTGATTATTGAACCGATTCACTATAACAACAAGTGAACGTAGGAAAAGGTGACGTCGGTTTATCATTTTTTTTTAGGTGGAAATTTCAATCCCTCACCTTAATTGTGATGCAAAGGTGGTGGTTTGTTATAACTCATGCAAGTTTTTCTGCGTTTTTGCTGTATATATTAACTTTTTTTGCATAAGTCCACGTCCATCGGTGGATAACTGAACCGCTCCGCTATTCTTTTGTATCAAATGACACTATTAGGCATCATAATGACAGCAGTTAAAAGATTGTGATAAGCAAGCCTTTCTTAATATCTAATAAATCGAAGTGAAAATCTAAAAATAAGAGTTAAATCTTTTTTAGATATTCATTTTTGTTTTAGAAAAGTCACGTGATATTTAAAACTTTAGATTAACTTTGCGGTATCAAATTTAATTCTTTAGATAATTATGAAAAGAAATAAAGAAAACCGCACCCTCACTCGTGCAGAGATGGAGATCATGAATATCCTTTGGGATACAGCAGACGACATGACTACCCATGCCATTATTGAGAAATACCCGGAGCCAAAGCCTGCATATTCAACTATTGCTACATTCCTGAAGATACTTACTACCAAGGAATTCATTGGAAGTAAAAAGAAGGAAGGAGAAAAAACATTCCTTTTCTATCCCCTCGTCACTCGCGAGGATTATATGAAACGCACTATGAAGGATGTGAAAAACACCTTCTTTGGAGGCAGTCTGAAATCACTCATCTCCTTCTTTGCAAAAGAAGAGGACATGTCTGATGAGGACATTGATGAGATTCTTGACATTATCAATCGTTCAAAATAATTTTGAATACCTACCTAATATTTCTGGTTTATGGTCATCTATATCGTAAAATCTGCAATAATCCTTGGAATCCTCTATAGCTGCTACTTCATCATGCTGAACAAGGAAACCTTCCACCGTTTCAACAGAATGGTGCTCATCATCATCATGCTGCTATCTTTGGGACTTCCACTCGTAAAGACTTATACCTACAAACCATCGGTTGTCAATACGGAAATATATGACATTCAGTCAAGAATCGAAACTCCTATCTATTATAGAACAGCAGTCATAGCAGATACTCAAGAGAAAGTATCATGGGGAGAGATTTTGCTAATCATATATTATACAGGAGTTGCAATCTCCCTCTTGTTTGTTGTGATTCATACTATTGGGCTCATACAATACATGAGAGGTGGACTCTGCCATACTGATTCGAAAGGTAATACGGTAATACTTAAATCTGGCGAAATATCCCCATTTAGTATTTTCCATTATATTGTGATGAGTGTGGAAGACTACGAACATCATCGCACCTCAATCCTCACACATGAACAAGAGCACATCCGACTTCATCACACCTACGACCTCATACTCCTTGAAGTGGTGAAGACCTTGCAATGGTTCAACCCATTCGTATGGTTCCTTGCCAGCAATCTAAAGTCAGTACATGAGTACGAAGCAGATGAAGCAGTAATCAATCAAGGCATCGATGCAATACAATACCAACAACTTCTCGTGACCAAGGCAGTGGGCAACCGTCTGCAGCCATTTGCCAACAACCTTCGTCGCGGTTCACTAAAAAAACGTATCATTATGATGTACCAGAAAAAATCCAACCGATGGATGATGCTCAAGGCATTGTTCGTTATCCCTGTAGTTTTAATAGCCATCTTGGCATTTGCAACACCTAAGTTTGTGAGTTCAATTAAGGATACCGTTGAAGAACGCAATCCATCACAAACTCCCGACAATAAGAACACCACCGAAGTTGCTGACACCTGCGATGCAGAGATAGGAATATATCTTCTCACCCCCGAAAAGATTGCGAACTTGAATGAAACTCCTGAAGACAGCTTCCTTCTTGATGGGAAACACATCTCGTTCGAGAAATTCAAGAAGCTTGACATGGACTCTATTGAGCATGTCGGCATCTTAGCAAAATCAGAAGAATCTAGAGATAAACAGATTAGCGGAGAATGTAAAGGTCGTACATTCTATGTTATTTCTAAAAAGATGGGAATATCGAGGTATTCTAAAATAGAAATAAGGGTCAACCGTCAAGACAAAATCATGCTTGGCACCGATATTGTCAATCTCTCCAACCTGTCCGACTCCATCAAAAAGCAGGTATCTTCTCCTGATCGCACTATCGTCTCGCTCGAAGTGAGCGAAAAGGCCCCCCAGTCCACAGTTTCATCCATCAAGGAAATTCTTCGCAAGACCGGAAATCTGAATATTGAGTATTCAGTACATAAAGAATCGGATAAGTAGATTTCTAAGTCCATTATCACAGGAGGCCAAGCCATGTTCTATCGCCGAACTGTCATAATATACATCGATAGCGAACAAATACCCCCATACCAATTATTGCCATCAGCCCTCCGCTGATGGCAATTTTTGTGATAAGTTTAGAAGGAAATAAGAGGAATTGTCTTTGTTGGCGTTCATTCCTGTTCCTCCATTATGATGTTTGAAATAAAATTTTCTGCAAAGATAGAAGGAGAATCATATTATGCGAAAAAAATGCGTTTTCAATATACATATATACATGCTGACTTGCAAGTGATAGAATATCAGTGTACTAAACGCATGTTTTTGCATGTATATTGGTATGTAGGTATGTATATTAAATATACATAAATGGCATGCATAATAAGGTTCGCAAGATAAGACTATGTCTTATATGAAATAAGATAGTATATGTTATGCAATAAGATAGTATATCTTATGCGATAGGATAGTATATGTTGTTTGATGATGATAGTACGGAAATTTCCTGCTGATTAGAGCGATTTTGGGGCTATTTAAGGCACATATAGCAGAAATTTGCTGCTTATCATGCGTTGTTTCTGCTTGGTGGAAGTGGGAAAAGTGGACTTTTAGGGCATTTCTAAAACAATTTTTCATGATAGGCAAGACTTAGAGGTATATGGCAGTATGTGGTAAAGGGGGATACGAGGATGGAAAGACTTGAGTGGACATGAAAAAAGGCAGCTGTGATGGCTGCCTTTTAATGGTTGTGATATGTGGAAGTAGGGATTACTTCTTTGCGAGGAGGTCGCGGATCTCTGTGAGGAGAACTTCTTCCTTAGTTGGCTCTGGTTCTGGTTCTGGCTCAGCAGGAGCAGCTTCTTCTTCCTTCTTGAACTTTGATGATGCCTTTGCGATGCCCTTGATGATGCAGAAGAGGCAGATGGCGATGATGAGGAAGTCGATGACGTTCTGGATGAATGCACCATAATTCCATGTTACAGCTTCGCTTACTACTTCCTCGCCGTTCATTACGGCCTCCTTGAGGGTGATCTTGAGGTCGCTTGCGTTTACTCCGCCCATTGCCGCGAAGAGTGGCATGATGAGGTCAGCTACGACTGATGATACGATCTTGCCGAATGCACCACCGATGATAACACCGACTGCCATGTCGACTACGTTGCCTTTGAGGGCAAACTCTTTGAATTCGTCAATAAATTTTGCCATGATAGTGTAATTTGTTATAAGTTGTTGATGATTTTTTTGTGATTTGTGTGCAAAGTTAAAAAAAAGTTTGTACATTTGTGGTACAAATACATAAAAAATTATGAGACAACGTGTTATTTTATTTCTATTCATGCTTGTTTTGCTACTTGTCGTGGTAGCTTGCAAGAGTTCGCACTACTGCAATTGCGGTTAAGCAGGGCAGGGGAAAAAGAAAGGCTGGCATCCGGTGTGGATGTCAGCCTTGTTTGTTGAGTTCTGTATGATAGAATTACTTGCACTCAGCGAAGTACTTGATAGTACGTACCATCTGTGAAGTGTAAGAGTTCTCGTTGTCATACCAAGAAACTACCTGAACCTGGTAAGTATCGTCGTCGATCTTAGATACCATAGTCTGAGTAGCATCGAAGAGTGAACCGAACTTCATACCGATGATGTCAGAAGATACGATCTCGTCCTCAGTGTAACCGAATGACTCAGTCTGAGCAGCCTTCATAGCAGCGTTGATACCTTCCTTAGTGATGTCCTTACCCTTAACAACAGCAACGAGGATAGTTGTAGAACCTGTTGGAGTTGGGATACGCTGTGCAGAACCGATGAGCTTACCGTTGAGCTCTGGGATTACGAGACCGATAGCCTTAGCAGCACCTGTTGAGTTAGGAACGATGTTCTGAGCACCAGCACGTGAACGGCGGAGGTCGCCCTTACGCTGTGGACCGTCGAGGATCATCTGGTCGCCTGTGTAAGCGTGGATTGTAGACATGATACCAGAAGCGATTGGTGCATAGTCGTTGAGTGCCTTAGCCATTGGAGCGAGACAGTTAGTAGTACAAGAAGCTGCAGAGATAACTGTGTCAGCTGGAGTAAGTACGTTGTGGTTAACGTTGTAAACGATAGTTGGGAGATCGTTACCTGCTGGAGCAGAGATAACTACCTTCTTAGCACCTGCTGCGATGTGAGCAGAAGCCTTCTCCTTTGAAGTGTAGAAACCAGTACACTCGAGAACTACGTCAACACCGATTTCACCCCATGGGAGCTCAGCTGCGTTTGGCTTAGCGTAGATAGTGATCTTCTTGCCGTCAACAACGATGTTGTCCTCACCTGCTTCTACAGTGTGCTTGCCCTCACCGAACTTGCCTGCGAAACCACCCTGAGCAGTATCGTACTTGAGAAGGTGAGCGAGCATCTTTGGAGAAGTAAGGTCGTTGATTGCAACAACTTCATAACCCTCAGCCTCAAACATCTGACGGAATGCGAGACGGCCGATACGACCGAAACCATTAATAGCTACTTTTACCATTGTGTAAAAAAAGTTTTATTTGTTAATAATAAAAAGTGAGTTGTATCTTTGTACAATCGGGCGTTGGCGTGATGCCAAAGCCTTTCTTACATTTCTTTTCAAGTGCAAATGTACGAATTTATTTTTTATTGAAAATGCTTTTGTTTGTTTTTTTAACAAATTTGATGATTTGTGTCACTTTTTTTTTACTCCTGGTGTCAATTTATTTCGCATCATAGGGGTGTTGCAATGTTGGTTTTGCAATGTGATGCTTTTGCCTTGCCTCGCCAGAGCTCTGTAAAATGAGGCTTGCCTGGGCATCTGCCCACCTTATTTATTATTTAATATGCAAGATTTATGCGTGAAGGGGAGGGTGGAATAAATATTTTTTCGTACCTTTGCAGCAAAATAAAGATTACATTATGATTACAATCTCTGATCTTGCCATCCAGTTTGGCAAGCGTGTCCTGTACAAGGACGTTAATATGAAGTTTACCAATGGCAACATCTACGGTGTGATTGGTGCCAACGGTGCGGGTAAGTCTACACTCCTCAAGGCCATCAGTGGCGAGCTGGAACCAACGAAGGGTACCATCACCCTGGGACCAGGCGAGCGTCTGAGCGTGCTGTCGCAGGACCACTATAAGTTCGACAACTGTACGGTGCTCAACACCGTGATGATGGGCCACACCGTGCTGTGGGACATCATGCAGGAGAAGGACGCCCTCTACACCAAGGAGGAGTTCACCGACGAGGATGGCGTACGCGCTGCTGAGTTGGAGGAGAAGTTTGCTGAGTTGGACGGATGGAATGCTGAGAGCGATGCTGCACAGCTACTGTCGGGACTTGGCATCAAGGAGGATCTGCACTACCGCATGATGTCGGAGCTTACAGGTAAGGAGAAGGTGCGCGTGATGCTTGCTCAGGCCCTCTACGGTAATCCTGACAACCTGCTCCTCGATGAGCCTACCAACGACCTCGACCTCGACACCGTTGAGTGGCTTGAGGACTTCCTTGCCAACTTCGAGCACACGGTGCTTGTGGTGAGCCACGACCGTCACTTCCTCGATGCTGTGTCAACACATACTGTCGATATCGACTTCAACAAGGTGAACATGTTTGCCGGCAACTATTCGTTCTGGTATCAGTCATCACAGCTCGCCCTGAAGCAGGCTCAGAACCAGAAGGCAAAGGCTGAGGAGAAGAAGAAGGAACTCGAGGAGTTCATACGCCGATTCTCTGCCAACGCTGCAAAGAGCAAGCAGACCACAAGCCGCAAGAAGATGCTCGAGAAGCTCAACGTTGACGAGATCACTCCTTCTACACGTAAGTACCCTGGCATCATCTTCTCGATGGAGCGTGAAGCCGGCAACCAGATTCTGGAGGTCGAAGGACTGACTGCCATCGAGGACGATGGAACTGTGCTCTTCAAGGATCTCTCGTTCGTGGTTGAGAAGGGCCAGAAGGTCGTGTTCCTCAGTCACAATCCTCGTGCCATGACTGCTCTGTTCGAGATCATCAACGGCAACCGCGAACCACAGGCTGGTACCTACAAGTGGGGTGTGACCATCACAACAGCCTACCTGCCACTCGACAACACTTCGTTCTTCCAGTCGGAGAAGAACCTCGTGGAGTGGCTCGGTCAGTTTGGTGAGGGCAACGATGTGTTCTTCAAGGGCTACCTCGGACGCATGCTGTTCAGCGGCGAGGAGGTGCTGAAGAAGGTGAACGTGCTCTCCGGAGGTGAGAAGATGCGCTGTATGATAGCACGTATGCAGCTCAAGAATGCTAACTGCCTCATACTCGATACTCCTACCAACCACCTCGATCTCGAGTCGATCCAGGCGTTCAACAACAACCTGAAGCAGTTCAAGGGCAATGTGCTCTTTGCCAGCCACGACCACGAGTTCATCCAGACCGTAGCCGACCGCATCATCGAGCTTGCGCCTAACGGACACATCGACAAGCTTATGGAGTACGACGAGTACATCCATAGCGATGACATCAAGGAGCTCCGCGCTAAGATATATTAGATCGTATGATTATGACAGCCAGAATGAACAGACGATTGATAGCCGTGCTTGTGCTAATGCTGACCGTGGCGGCTGGGCTTCATGCTCAGCAGCGACGCAACGCTACGTACGAGGCGTACATACAGCAGTACAAGGACGTAGCCATCGACCAGATGCGCCAGTACCACATCCCAGCCAGCATCACCCTGGCTCAGGGACTGTTGGAGAGTGGGGCAGGCAAGGGGCAGCTGGCTGTGCGCTCGAACAATCATTTCGGCATCAAGTGCCATTCGGACTGGAAGGGACCTCGCACCTACAAGGACGACGACAACAAGAACGACTGCTTCCGTGTGTACTCGCGTGTGGCCGATAGCTACACCGATCATTCGAAGTTCCTGCAGCAGACCCGCTACAAGCGCCTCTTTGCCCTCGATCCTCTCGACTACAAGGGATGGGCGTATGGGCTCAAGGCATGCGGCTACGCTACCGATTCGAAGTATGGCGATAAGCTCATAAGCCTCATTGAGCTTTACGACTTGCATCAGTACGACACGAACCGCTTCGGCCAGACTGCCGTCAAGCCTAAGTCGCAGTCGAACGTGAGCTTGCCTGCCCACCGTGTGGTGCTGGTAAACGACATCGTCTGTGTTGTAGCTACGGGCAACGAGACATGGGATCAGATAGCACAGGAGTTTGGCATCAGCAAGAATAAACTGCTGAAGTACAACGAAGTGTACGACAGTTATCCGCTCTATCCGGGCATGAACGTGTTCCTCAAAAAGAAGAAGACCAAGGCTGCCAAGCTGTATAAGGACTACTGGCACCGCGTGAAGGCGTATGAGTCGATGTACAGCGTGTCGCAGCAGTACGGCATACGACTGAAGAACCTCTACAAGATGAACTACCGCGATGTGGATTACATTCCGCAGGAGGGTGATTTGCTGAAGGTGAGGTGATTTCTTTAAGTAAGAAGTAAAAAGTAAGAAGTAAGATATAGGAAAAGGAAAATTCCGAATTAACTAGACCTTTCGAAGGCAGTACGATATAAAGAAAAAGGGAAGTCGTTGTGACTTCCCTTTTGTCGTATTCATGACGCTTGCCTTACTTGGTCTCGATCTCCTCGGTCACATTGATTTCGTTGCCCTTCATGTCCTTGAACTCGTACTGAAGGAAACCCATGGACTGGCTTGGGATGATCTTGATGCCGAATCCGTACTTCATCTGCCAACGGCGGTATAATGATATGAAGCCTTCGTTGACGTAAGCATTGACATACGGATGGATGTAAAGCTTGAATTTCTTAATGCCAAGACTATTGACGATGTAGTCGATCTTGCCTTCGAGGGTGTCGGTGAACAGGATGCTGCTCTTGATGGTGCCCTTGCCGAAGCATGTAGGACAGGTCTCCTCGACCTGTACATCCATGGCAGGACGTACTCGCTGGCGTGTGATCTGCATGAGTCCAAATTTGCTCAATGGCAGAATGTTGTGCTTTGCACGGTCGTTTTTCATGAGCTCTGTCATGTGCTCGTAGAGCTTCTGGCGGTGCTCGGCCGTGTCCATATCGATAAAGTCGACTACGATGATGCCTCCCATATCACGTAGGCGGAGCTGGCGTGCCAATTCGTCTGCAGCTCCCATGTTGACATCGAATGCGTTGTCCTCCTGACCATCAACACCTCGGTTTCTATTGCCGGAGTTGACGTCGACGACGTGCAATGCCTCAGTATGTTCGATGATGAGGTATGCGCCCTTCTTGTAGCTTACTGTGCGTCCGAAGCCCGACTTGATCTGCTTCGTGACGGAGAAATTGTCGAAGATAGGCACATTGCCTTTGTAGAGCTTGACTATGTTCTCGCGCTCTGGTGCGATAAGCGACACGTATTTCTTTACTTCCTTGTACACATCCTCGTTGTTGACGTGGATAGCCTCGTACGAAGGGTTGAAGAGGTCTCGAAGCATGCTTACGGTACGTCCCGTCTCTTCATGTGCGAGTACTGGGAGCTTTGTGGCTTGCTGTACCTTGCTGATGCAGTCTTCCCAACTCTTTACGAGTATCTGCAACTCGTTGTTGAGTTCTGCTGCACGCTTGCCTTCAGCCACTGTACGTACGATTACTCCGAAGTTCTTCGGTTTGATACTCTGGATGAGCTGCTTGAGTCGTGCTCTCTCTTCCTTGCTCTTTATCTTGGTCGATACGTTCACCTTCTCGTAGAAAGGCATGAGAACGAGGAATCGGCCTGCAAAGCTAAGCTCGCCTGTGAGTCGTGGACCCTTTGTGTTGATTGGTTCCTTTGTGATCTGAACCATGATCTCTTGTCCCACCTCCAGAATATTCTGTATGGCACCCGTCTTGTCCAGTTCGGACTGTCGGCCAGCCTTGGCCATCGGTGCCAGATGCTTTTTGTCGCTTGTCAGCTGTTTGACATACTTTTCGAGTGATAGGAAATTGGCTCCTAAGTCTTGGTAGTGCAGAAATGCTTCGCGCTCATGACCGACATCGACAAAACACGCATTCAATGCAGGCATGATCTTCTTCACTTTGCCCGCGTAGATGTTGCCTACGGAGTACTTAGAGTCCTGTCCTTCCTTCTGAAACTCCACGAGTCTCTGGTCTTCGAGCAGGGCAATGGTGACTTCTTTCGGCTGCGCGTCGATAATAAGTTCGCTTACCATTTTTGCTTGTTGTTTTAGCCTGATGCAAACGCTATTGCACGGGCTGCGTTGGTACTTGATGTTAGTAAAAAACGGACTTCAGCCGATGCAGGGTGTGCAAAGTCTGTAGTCCGTTATGCAATCGTCCTGAGACTACTTGCTCTTATGACGATTCTTGCGCAGTCTCTTCTTGCGCTTGTGAGTAGAGATCTTATGTCTCTTCTTCTTCTTACCGTTTGGCATAGTCCTTGAAATTTAAAAGTTTATAATAGAGTTTATTTGTCTTACCAATCGCCCCTCCTAATATATAAATACGGTACGGAAAAGGGCGCGAACCAATGAGGAATGCTCAAGGCACTCCGCAATTCGGTGTGCAAATTTACGACAAATTATTCATTATGGAAAATTTTTCGCTATGAAAATGCAAAAAAACTTCATTTGTCGCACGTTTGACGTTACTTTTATTACATGGAAAGCGCATTTTTATACTTTTGCAGTACACTTTTTCGCCTCGTCGCCTCCTGTTCGGATGCTTGTCACCCCTTGCGTTCCTTCCACAGCTGGTAGGAATTGACCACATTGTGCCAGATGGAGTAGAAGCCTCCTGCCATGGCTGTAACCGGATTCATGAACGTGTAGCCCATCCATATGGCGAAGACGGTGTTCTTCTGTCCCAGGGACTGAGTGCCGGCTATGGTCTCGTGGTGACGTATGCCGATCATGTGTCCGCTCACGAACTGGATGATGCAGGTGATGAGCGATGCAAGGGCTATGCCCACGAGTTCCCATACGGACTCGTTGCTTTGGTCGATGGCCTTCACGGTGACGGCAATGGCGAGGGCGAGCGAGACAGCCCAGAGATTGAACGCGAGATCCTTCTGCTCAAGCACCCACGCATGAAACCTATGCATGGAGTAGCGCACCACCCACGAGAGCACCAGAGGCATGATGAGCAGCGGGAACACCTTGGCTATGATGAGCGAGAAGGAGGTGGCAAAGTCCATGTGAACTGCCCCCGACTCGTAGAGAAACGGCACTACTGAAGGGATGAGGATCGACGCCACGAGATTGATCATCACGGTATAGGATACGACCACGCTCGGATTACCCTTCAGCTTGGTGGTGACCACCGCTGCTGCTGTGGCAGTAGGGCAGATCATGCAGATCATTGCCGACTCGATGATGACTCGCCCTGGGATGTCGGGCATGCAGACTATCAGCCCTCCCATGCCTACGAACGACAGGGCCTGAATGGCAATCATCTTGAACATCCACGCCCTTGGGCGCAGCTCGTGGGGGGAAACCTTGCAGAAACTCACGAACAGCATGCAGAAGAGCATGAATGGCTGTACGTAACTGATGGCTTCGCTTGCCAGCGCATGAGTGCTGTCAAGGCAGGGTATGCTGACGTATGCATAGTAGGACGCAGCTCCTGTCAGCATGGAGATGGGGAGCGTCCAGTCTTTTATGAATTGCTTTACTTGGTTCATTGCTAATTATCCATTAACCATTATCCTTTTTCCCTCTTTCTTCTTCCCTCATTCCTCTTTCCTCTTTTCACCTTCCACCATTCACTTTTCTTTCTCTGCTATCTCCATGAGTTTCAGCATCTCGTCGCGGTATTGTGCTGCAAGCATGAAGTCGAGTTCCTTGGCAGCCTTCTGCATAAGACTGCGTGTGTGCTCGATGGCAGCAAGGAGCTGCTCGTGGTTCATGGCATTGACTACAGGATCCTCGGCAGCCTTGAGCATGTCGCTCTCGACGTATGCCTTGCCGATGTAGTCCACCTTCTTGCCGTTGTGCATGTCCTGAATGGCCTTCTTGATCTGGGTAGGAGTGATGCCATGCTCCGTGTTGTAATTCATCTGCTTGGCACGTCGGCGTTCAGTCTCCTCGATGGTGCGCTGCATGGATTCGGTGATGTTGTCGCCGTACAGGATGGCTTTGCCGTTCACGTTTCGTGCAGCACGTCCTATGGTCTGCGTAAGCGCACGGTGGGAGCGCAGGAAGCCCTCCTTGTCGGCATCGAGGATGGCAACGAGCGAAACCTCAGGTAGGTCGAGACCCTCGCGGAGCAGGTTGACACCTACGAGCACATCAATCTCGCCCGATCGCAACCGGTTAAGGATCTCCACGCGCTCAAAGGTCTTGATGTCGCTGTGGATGTACGAACAGCTTACTCCGTGGCCCAGCAAGTACTCCGACATCTCCTCTGCCATACGCTTGGTGAGGGTAGTGACGAGCACTCGTTCCTGACGCTCGATGCGCTGCTGAATCTCCTCCATAAGGTCGTCCACTTGATTGGCAGTAGGTCGAACCTCAATCAGAGGGTCGAGAAGGCCTGTAGGGCGAATGAGCTGCTCCACAATCACGCCTTCGCTCTTCTCCAGTTCGTAGTTGGCAGGTGTGGCGCTGACGTATATGGTCTGAGGGGTAAGCGATTCGAACTCATCGAATTGCAATGGGCGATTGTCCAATGCAGCAGGAAGGCGGTAGCCGTACTCCACGAGCGTCGTCTTGCGCTTTCGGTCGCCTCCGTACATGGCACGAATCTGCGGTATGCTCTCGTGGCTCTCATCGACCACGAGAAGGAAATCGTCGGGGAAGAAGTCGAGAAGGCAATAAGGTCGCTCGCCAGCCTGTCGCCCGTCGAAGTAGCGCGAGTAGTTCTCAATGCCGGAACAATGACCGAGCTCGCGGATCATCTCGAGATCGTTGGTGACGCGCAGCTCCAGCAGCTGTGCTTTTGCGTTGTCGCCAATCTCACGGTACCACTCCACACGCTCGTGCAGGTCGTCCTCAATCATTCGTATGGCATTGAGAGTCTTCTCCTTCGATGTCATGAACAGGTTGGCAGGATAGATCTTGTAAGTGTCGAATGCCATGATGGTATGGCCTGTGACAGCGTCTATCTCCTTGATTGACTCTATGGTATCCCAGTCCATGCTGATGCGTACCACCTTGTCGTCGTATGCAAGGCTGATGTCGATGGTCTCGCCCTTCACACGGAAGTGGCCGCGTGTTAGTTCGAGGTCGTTGCGCACATAGAGGCTATCGACCAGCCGGCGTATGAATACGTTCATGTCGATGCGCTGCCCAACGTGGATCTCTGTGATGTTCTCGGAGAAATCCATCGGGCTTCCCATACCGTAAATGCACGATACCGACGACACGACTATGACATCCTGGCGTCCCGAAAGCAATGATGATGTGGCTGCCAGACGGAGGCGGTCTACCTCCTCATTGATGGCGAGGTCCTTCTCGATGTATGTGTCGGTGGAAGGAATGTAAGCCTCTGGCTGGTAGTAGTCGTAGTAGCTGACGTAGTATTCTACGGCATTGTTGGGAAAGAAACCCTTCATCTCGGTGTAGAGCTGATGGGCAAGCGTCTTGTTGTGGCTTAGTATGAGTGTTGGTTTGCCTACGTTCTGGATGACGTTGGCTATGGTGAATGTCTTACCCGAACCAGTTACTCCAAGCAGCACTTGTGCAGGCATGCCGTCTTTCACTCCTTGTGTCAACTGCTCTATGGCTTCAGGCTGGTCGCCGGTTGGCTGATATTGCGATGTAAGTTCAAATTCCATGATGTGTTTCTGTTTTGAGAGTGCAAAATTACGTTTTTATTTATTATTAATAGTCTAAAAAAACATAAATCTTCGATTTTTTCACGACAAAGAAGTGATTTTCACATTTTGAGTGTTGCAAAGGTCATTAATTATGTGTAACTTTGCACCGTTTTATCGATAAAATATGAAGAAATTATTTTCAATGTCGCTGGTTTTGTCGCTGGTTTTGTCTTCGTGCGGAGATTTCAACCAAGTGGTAAAATCGCAGGACTATGACTACAAATACGAGGCTGCAAAGTCGTACTATGCTGCGGGACAATACACCAAGGCGTATCAGGTGCTTGAGGATCTGTTCATGATGTTCAAGGGTACTGAGCGTGGTGAGGAGTCGCTGTATATGCTTGGCATGTGCTACTATAACCTCAAGGACTACGAGACGGCATCCATCTACCTGGACCGATATTCAGCGCAGTATTCGAAGGGCACATATACCGAACTGGCTCGCTTCTACAGCGCAAAGGCAAACTATCTGCAGTCGCCTGACCCACGTCTCGATCAGTCGCCTACTTACAGCGCCATCAACAAGTTGCAGGAGTTTCTCGACTTCTATCCTTACTCTGAGCGCCGCTTGGATGTGAACGATATGATCTACGGACTTCAGGATCGACTGGTGCAGAAGGAGTACGACTCGGCATTGCTGTACTACAATCTCGGTTCGTACACAGGTAACTGCGTCAACGGAGGAAGCAACTATCAGGCTTGCATCATCACGGCCGAGAATGCCCTCAAGACATATCCTTATACAAAGATGCGCGAGGACCTGTACATGATGATTCTGCGTGCACGCTATCAGCTTGCTGCCAACTCGGTAGCTGAGAAGGAGAGCGAACGATTCCGTGAGACTATCGATGAGTACTACGGTTTCAAGAACGAGTTTCCTGACAGCAAGCACATGAAGGAGGCCGACAACATCTTCAAGCATTCAAACTCGAAGGTAAAGAAGGTTGAAGAGTAAAGACAGAGAGAGACTTATACAGCATTTTTCATTTCAGAATATAACAACAATAGATAATATATGGATTTCAAGAAAACAACAGCACCATCTAACACAGTTACACGTAACTTGATGGATCTATGTCGCGACACTAACAACATCTACGAGAGTGTTGCCATCATCTCAAAGCGTTCAAATCAGATTGCAGCCGACGTAAAGGACGAACTTGCAAAGAAGCTTCAGGAGTTCGGTACCAACAGCGACAACCTTGAGGAAGTGTTTGAGAACGAGGAGCAGATTCAGATCTCACGCTACTATGAGCGTCTGCCAAAGCCAACACTTATCGCTATCGAGGAATTCCAGAACGACCGAGTATACTACCGCAATCCTACAAAGGAATCGGACCGACTCGACTAATAAGGGGATAGATATGATACAGCGCATTCAGACCGTGTATCTGGCATTGGTCTTCATCCTATCGTTCGTGTGTCTCATCAGCCCCCTTGGAGCATACTCTGTTCAGCATACTGAGGTGGCTGACTTTTCCAACTTCTGCTTCACGACGTTTGGACTGTACAAGGGATACGAAAGTGCCGGTCCTTGGTGCCTTGGCGTTCTGCTCATCCTTGTCATGTTCCTCACTACAATGAGCATTATGCTCTACCGCAAGCGTATGCGCCAGTTGCGCCTGACCATCATCAGCACCATCCTCCTCGTGGGCTATGTGGCTTGCTATGCACTCTTTGCGTGGAAGTACGGATTGGCACTCGATGACTATACAAAGGGACTGGTATCGGTCGATTTCCGTCCATCGTTCATGGCAATGTTTCCTGTGCTCAACATCATCCTCAACTGCCTTGCTATCCATGGCATTCGCAAGGACGAAGCATTGGTACGTTCGCTCGATCGCATCCGCTAAACACTATTATATATATTATAAACGATACACGCAGTTAGTTTCGATGCTAACTGCGTGTATTGTTATCTTGTCTATTGTAGCTTGTCCTGCAGGAACTGTCCCGTGTAGCTCCATGCACACTTTGCCACCTCTTCGGGAGTGCCTGTAGCGACGAGCGTTCCTCCTGCATCGCCTCCATCGGGACCGAGGTCGATGATGTGGTCGGCACACTTGATGATATCCATGTTGTGCTCAATGATGACCACCGTATGTCCTCGCTCTATGAGAGCATTGAATGCCACGAGCAGCTTCTTGATGTCGTGATGGTGCAGACCTGTGGTTGGCTCGTCGAAGATGAACATTGTAGGCTTTGTCTTCTCCTGGCTGAGGTAGTATGCGAGTTTGATGCGCTGGTTCTCACCGCCCGAGAGGGTGTTGGATGTCTGGCCGAGCTTGATGTAGCCAAGACCGACGTCCTGCAGAGGTTTCATCTTCTGTATGATCTTCTTCTGCCCATACTGAGTGAAGAACTCGATGGCCTGGTTGATGGTCATGTTGAGAATGTCGTACACGCTCTTGCCCTCATACTTCACCTCGAGAGTGTCGGCCTTGAAGCGGCGCCCATGGCATGATTCGCACTCCAGGATGAGGTCGTTCATGAACTGCATCTCGACGGTAACGGTACCTTCGCCCTTGCACTCCTCGCATCGTCCGCCTTCGGTGTTGAAGGAGAAGTAGGATGGGGTATAGCCCATCTGCTTTGCAAGCTGCTGCTGGGCCATGAGCTTACGTATCTCTTCGTATGCTCCGATATAGGTGACAGGGTTGCTTCGGCTCGATGTTCCGATAGGATTCTGGTCGATGAAGTCAATGCGCTGTATCATGTCGATCTCGCCCTTGAACCCTCCAAACTGCCCCGGACGGTCGCAAGCCTCGTCGAGATGGCGCTTCACACCACGGTAGAGGATGTCGCGTACGAGCGTTGACTTGCCAGAGCCCGACACGCCCGTTACGCACGTCATGACGTTGAGAGGAATGTCCACATCTATGCCCTTGAGGTTGTTCTCGCGTGCACAGCATATCTTGATGCTATTGTTCCATGCACGGCGCGACAATGGTGTCTCGATAGGGTCAAGACCATTGAGAAACTCCAGCGTGTGGCTTTTGCTATCCTTGATAGCCTTCAGGTCAGATGTCGGTTCTCCGGCATATACTATCTCGCCTCCGAGTCGGCCAGCATCAGGACCAATATCGATGATGTAGTCGGCAGCACGCATTATCTCTTCGTCGTGCTCTACGACCACCACCGTGTTGCCCAGTCGCTGAAGGTCGCGCAGCACGTGGATGAGGCGCTGAGTGTCGCGCGAATGGAGGCCGATGCTTGGTTCGTCGAGGATGTAGAGACTGCCCACCAGGCTTGAACCAAGTGAAGTGGCAAGATTGATGCGCTGGCTCTCTCCACCCGACAGGCTGTTTGACAGGCGCGAAAGCGTGAGGTACGACAGTCCTACCTCGTCAAGGAAACTGAGGCGGGCACGTATCTCCGTGAGCAGGCGTTTGCCTATCTCGGCATCATGCTTCGGAAGGTGGAGCGTGCGGAAGAACTCCTTCAGTTCTCCTACCTGCATGTCGCAAAGCTCTGATATGCTCTTGCCTCCCACCTTCACATACTCAGCCTCCTTCTTTAGCCGATGGCCATGGCATGCCGGACAGGTAGTCTTGCCTCGGTAGCGTGCGAGCATGACTCGGTACTGTATCTTGTACTGATTCTCACGCAGCATGTCGAAGAATCGGTCTATGCATACCGAATCGTGTGGGGCCTCACCAGGTAGTCCGTGCCACAGCAGGTCCTTCTGCTGCTGGGTAAGTTGGTAGTATGGTTTGAAGATAGGGAAGGTGTCGGGTGTTTCCAGTCCGTCCGGATGGCTGTATCGGCGTATGAACTCCTTCTTCCATTCTCCCATCTTGTCGCCTCGCCAGCACACTACGCATCCATCGTACAGGCTGAGCTCGTTGTTTGGGATGACCAGTTGCTCATCTATGCCAACCACCTTACCGAAACCTTCACATTCTGGGCAGGCACCGGCAGGACTGTTGAATGAGAACATCTGGTCGGATGGCTCCTCAAACTCTATGCCGTCGGCTTCGAATCGAAGTGAGAACTCGTGGGTGTGCGGGTCGCCTTTTGCTTGCTTTGATCTTCCTGGTTCTTTCGCCTCCTTGCCCTCAGCTTCTATAGGGAAGAAGCGTAGCATGCACTTGCCTTCACCCTCATAAAGGGCAGTCTCGGACGAATCGACAAGACGTGATATGACAGATTTGTCATCGCTTACCATCAGTCGGTCTATGACCAGGTTGATGGTCTTAGGCTTTGATGGATGGAAGGTGGTGAGGAAATCCTCGATGGTCTGCACCTCACCGTCCACCTCTATGCGCACGAATCCCTGCTTCATGTCCATCTCCAGCTGTTCGCGCTGCGTACGGCCAGAGTGGGGGATGAGCGGTGTGAGCACCATGAATCGGGTACCTTCCGGGTAAGAGAGCATGCACTGGACTATGTCCTCAGGTGTGTGCTTCCTTACCTCCTTGCCTGACACAGGCGAGAAGGTGTGGCCTATTCGTGCATAGAGCATGCGGAGATAATCGTATATCTCGGTCGTAGTGCCGACGGTACTTCGTGGATTGCGTGACGACACCTTCTGCTCAATGGCGATGGCAGGCGGTATGCCCTTGATGAAGTCACATTCCGGTTTGCACATTCGTCCCATGAACTGGCGAGCATAGGTGGAGAGGCTTTCTATGTATCGGCGCTGACCTTCGGCATAGAGGGTGTCAAAAGCCAGCGATGACTTACCAGAGCCCGAAACGCCAGTGATAACGACGAACTTATTGCGCGGTATGCGAACCTCTATGTTCTTGAGGTTATTGACTCGCGCACCCTTGATGTGAATATATTCTTCTTCGTTCATAAGTAGCGTAGGGTTATCGTTGATAACAGAAATATTGCTTGCGTACCTTCTTTGCCATCATAGGCAGATTGAGCATGTCGCTTACTTCCGACACATCGCGTGTGGTGCCGTCGGCAAGCAGAATCTCGATCTTGTCGTCGTGCAGATTGTACATGTCCTTTCCCACTTCCAGCAGACAGGTAAGGTACTCGCGCGCCTCATCCTCCGTTACCTCATACCTCTCCATCAGTTCTTGTATCTTCTCCGTGATGAACGACTCAGGTACAGCCTCATCGCATACCTCCACCTTGAAGAGCTTGCGGTTGATGAAGTCGTTGCTGAGCAGACTGAGGATCTTGTCATCGCTGCCACACCACACCTTCAATGCGCACATGATGTCGTTGTCATCCAGCGTCAGGTAGTTGGAGAGGCATTCAGGATCGTTGATGAAGCGGTCGCGGTCTATGTCCTGATACAGGAAGAATCGGAGTGCAGGCGAGCAGAACAGTTCCTTGCCCTGATATGCAAGGTGCTTTGCACGCTTGAGAGCGTTGATGAGTATGTGCTCGGACGATACTCCAGTCTTGTGCAGATACACCTGCCAGTACATCAGGCGTCGGTTGACGAGATAGTTCTCGATGGAGTAGATGCCCTTCTTCTCCACCACCAGTCGGTCATCGACCACATCCAGCATGCTGATGATGCGTGAACTGCCGATGTTCGCCTCAGTCACACCCGTGAAGAACGAGTCGCGACGCAGATAGTCGAGGCGGTCCATGTCGAGCTGACTGGATATGAGCTGATGCAGGAAGTGCTTAGGGTATTCATCCTTGAAGATCTTGATGGCAAGGGTAAGTTGTCCGCGGAGGTCCTCATTCATCTTCTCCATTATCATGAGCGATATCTCCTCATGGTCTACGCCCGAGATGAGAGTATGCTCAAGCACATGCGAGAAGGGGCCATGGCCGATGTCGTGCATCAGAATGGCAGCCTGTACAGCTTCAGCCTCGCTGTCGAAAATGAAATTGCCCTTCATCTGTAGGCTGCGTATCGCCATCGACATAAGGTGGAAAGCACCTATGCTGTGCTGGAAGCGGGTGTGCTGAGCACCAGGGAACACCACGCTTGCTCCGCCCAGCTGTCTGATGCGGCTGAGGCGGAACATGGCAGGATGTGATACTATGTCGAGGAGCAGTCCTCGAGGAATGCGGATGAATCCGAATACGGGATCAATGATTGTCTTCAAGGAATAAAGTCTGTTTGGTGTGAAATTTTATCCAAGTATGGCTGCCATCTGGTCAGCAACCTTCTTTGCCTCTTGACCTGCCACCTTTGCGAAATCCTCAGTCTTGTCGGCATAAATGATGGCACGGCTTGAGTTGACGAGCAGACCGCAATCCTTAGTCATACCATACTTGCATACCTCCTCAAGGCTACCACCCTGAGCACCGATGCCAGGCACGAGAAGGAAATGATCAGGAGCCACCTTGCGGATGTCCTCAAACATACGTCCCTGAGTAGCGCCGACCACATACATCATGTTGTCAGCATTGCCCCACTGCTGAGATGTGCGGAGCACCTTCTCAAACAGGCGTTCGCCGTCCTTGTCCTCTGTGAGCTGGAAGTCGTGGCTGCCCTTGTTGGAAGTGAGAGCGAGCAGGATGACCCACTTGCCAGGATACTGAAGGAAAGGAGTCACGCTGTCCTCACCCATGTAAGGAGCGACTGTGAGAGCATCGAGGTTGATCTCCTCAAAGAAAGTACGTGCATACATGGCAGAAGTGTTACCGATATCGCCGCGCTTAGCATCGGCAATGATGAAATGGTTAGGGTAAGCACCGTTGAGGTAATTGATAGTGCGCTCAAACGATACCCATCCCTTTACGCCCATGCTCTCATAGAACGCGAGGTTTGGCTTGTAGGCTACGCAGTACTTGGCTGTAGCATCGATTATAGCCTTGTTGAATTCGAAGATAGGGTCCTCAGCCGTAAGGAGGTGTTCAGGAATCTTCTTGATGTCGGTGTCGAGACCCACGCAAAGGAAGGTCTTCTTTGTCATAATCTGATTGATAAGTTCTTGACGTGTCATGATATATACTTTTTTGTATGTAATTCTACATTTTTGTTTCCGTTAGTTTGAGTGAGGATTACGCTTTAATTTCTATGAAATTACAGCACGAATCTCTCATTTCGGTGCAAAGATACGCATTTTTTTGAAAAGCAATGCCATTGGGGTGTATTTTTTTGGTTCATTAAACGAATGAACGGTTTGCAACGCGTATTGCAAACCATTCATTCGTTATGGGGAGAGGAAAAGCGGTTTAGGTGTCCAAAAACATTATGAAAGAGAATAACAATTAGTAGACACATCGTTTTCATTTTCATTCTTCTTTTGTTATAGGATTTACAATATAACCTTGTTTGCGCAGTTGTGCAATAAGTCCGTTTGCGCCTATCAAGTGTCCAAACCCTACAGCAATTAATGTTGGTGCCTCATTTATGTGTTTCTCGATAATAGGTATCCAGCTGTTGTTACGATTGGTAAATGCCATATCATAAATTTTCTGCACAATGTCAGGAGGCAACATTATACCTTCTGTATCAGTTAATAATTCATCCATGTTAACAAATCGAATAGAACCAGCTTTGTATTTTCTAACAAGATCGTCCTGGTTGTTTTTATTTCTGTTGACGGTGTTGTTGTTTATCAATACATTGTGAAGCATTTTTGCTTGCTGATCCAATGGTATATTAATCATTATGTTGCGCGTGTACCTATTTAGGTTCAACTGGACCTCATGAGTTTCACAATAAGCGCTTATCTTTCCATTTTCTCTGCAGCGCAATTGTATTTCAGCATCCATATATGCCCGGGATTGTGACTTTTTTGTAGAGACGCTTTTTGATGTGCCATTCATCATCTGTTTTACAAAAGGAGTAATGACGATAGGTTTAAGTTTTGATATTGTAGAAAACACTCCATGGAATAAGCTATCAAGCTTCGCAAGGTCTGCAGAATCAAGTAGCATTGCATAGGTGGTATCTGAAGGCATTTCTGTTGCATTTTCCCCAGAATTTTCAATCTTGGTTAATAGGCTTCTATTTACCTCGCATTCCGTCATGATTTTCTCTGCATGAAACCATGCTGTTGCAAAACCAGGAATAGAATCTAGAAAATCGCCTTCTACAGCATGACATGTGCCAAGAATATACGATTTCTTCGCATCGTTCCCAGTTATCTCCCATAAGATTCCATCATCCTCTTGGGCGAATACATTTCCACTTGTTACAATAAAAAGCAGAATGAATATACATATTTTACTCATAAGTAAGTGATAATTCTTTTGTTATTCAAATAGTGGGACAAGGGACAGGTGCATGGCTCAAATGAAATTGTCATCAAGTGTATCATTGATCCTGTCCGTGTGAACCTTCTTAAAGGTCGGTGCAAAGATACACATTTTTTTGAAAAGCAATGCCATTGGGGTGTAATTTTTTGGCTCATTAGACAAATGAACGGTTTGCTGGCGTGTATTGCAAACCATTCATTCGTTATGGGGAGAGGGGAAGCGGCCGGGGTGTCATTGGGTTAACAGTTCCAGTCCCTATGATCCCGCAATGCGGGGCGTATTTGCACTTTTTTTTTACATAAATTTGCCAATACAAAGAAAAAGTATTATCTTTGCATTAGCATTTGTCATACCCAATCAATCACTTTTCAAGCGATGGTAAAATGGACAGCCCACTATGGATATACCTTATTGGTTTTTCGGCTCAGTTTTTCTATACCGGTCGAAGTATTATTCAATGGTATCTGACCGAAAAGAAGGGACGGATTGAGTCGCCGTCGCTATTTTGGATATTCAGCATCATCGGCTCATCGATCTTGTTTTACTATGGCTGGCTAAGAAATGATGTATCGATACTCTTGGGCGAGTACCTGTCGTATTACATATATATATGGAACTTACGCGCGAAAGGGCTCTATAAACGCGTCCACAAGTTTATACCCATCGTTCAAGCCCTGATTCCCATAGCATTTATACCCGTAGTAATCTCGGGGTGGGGCAGTTTTGCAGCAGATTTTCTACACAACAATATGATCCCATTGTGGCTTATTCTGTTCGGTATTGCCGGACAGATAGTCTATAAGACACGCTTCATCGTGCAGTGGCTGTATTGCTTCAAGCGAGGCGAATCGTTACTGCCACTGATTTTCTGGTATTTTGCGATGGTCGGAGGTCTGTTAATCATCACTTATGGCATCATACGACATGATTGGGTGCTGGTAATCGGTCAGGTCGGCATCATCCCTACCATTCGCAACATCATGATTGGCCTCCGTAAGAAAGGGGATTAGCATAAATAGTTTACTTGAAATTATACTTAAGATATCGTCTAATCATCCAGCCATAGGCAAGACTATCGGCAGTCACACCGCCAAGCACTCGATTTAAAAAGCCATACTTTGCTTCGCCCGCAGCACGCGGATAATGTCTAATAGGAACAACACGAACAGGAAGTCCCATCATCTGGAACGTTACTGGAATAAAGCGATGTGATCCGTTGAAGAAAGGCATCTGCTTGGCATATTTCGTCCGCATAATCTTGAGAGGACTGGTCACATCATGAAAATTATCTCCGGTGAGTAGGTGTCTCCACTTATTAGCGATAGCAGTGCAAGTTTTTCTTGTCCAATTGTCATTACGCTTTACTCGATCGCCACAGACCAAAGCAAATTCATCCATATGTGGCAGCATCAGATTGAAATCTTCGGGATTGGTCTGCAGATCAGCATCTATGTGGCCCAACAATGGCGTCTGGCAGTAGTCAATTGCCGCCTTAAAGGCAGATGAGTTACCATAATTACGGTCAAAATGCAGTACTGTCCAATGGGTATGGCGAGCACACATTTCATTTAGCGCCTCTTCTGAGCCATCTGTAGATCCGTCGTTTACGAACAGAACAAACACATCACGCTCAACCTCTATACTTTTGCTATATTCATCCAAGGCCTGCTCTAATCGAGGGAGAGAATCGATCTCGTTATATACGGGGGCATAGATGGTAAATGCTTCTTTTTTCATATTGTCAAATTACTATTGGTACGTTAACTTTTTAGCACCTACTAATAAACAAATCATTGATTATGTTATAATAACATTCAATCATACTTTAATTAGAAGTACTACTTCCGATTTTCCTATAAAATCTGCTACAAAGATAGTAATGATCTGTGAAATGTGCAAGCAAAATAGGAAAGATTTTTCATTGCGACCGCATGGTAACAAAAAAAAGTCTTATCGCTTCACGCTTTCAGTGGCGACATGGAACTTGAAGTAGGTGTCAGGGAAAGGCTCGTTATTGAGTGTACCATTGTTTTGATTTAGTGTACAAAAACTCGGTACAAAAAAAAATATTCTTATTACGAAAAAATAAGGTTTTTACCCCAAAAGTACCAACACTCTACTAAAACCTTATAACGTACTGAATGTTATAATAATAAGTTAGTAGGGTGTTTTGCCAACACCCTACTAACTATCTACTGACACTCTACTAAACATACCTGTGGATGGACTATGGTGTGACTTGATGAGATGCACATGCGGTAGCAGTTGTAGCCCATCACCTGACGCGGTTTGAAATGCCAATGTGGAGGTAGTAGGGTGTTCGTAGGGTCTTAGTAGGGTGTTTGGTAAACACTCTACTAAGATAAAAGCTTTATTATTAATATGTTGCAATAAATTAGTAGGGTGATGGGGTGTTTTAGGTTAAAGGCTTCATTCAAGTAATAAGTATTAAGTAAGAAGTAAGAGGATATAGGGGTAGTAAGAAGAGGGCAAAGTCCTTGCAAGGAGTAGGCAAACTCTTAGTAAGGAAATAGCAAAGTCCTTGCAAGGAACGAATGAATGGTTTGCAATACGCATTGCAAACCATTCATTGTCTTTGTATCGTTTGAATAAATAAAAATGGGGGTTAATTTCTAATCGACTTACGAAACTTTCTTTCCTTAGAACGACATGCGGAAGATGAAGCGCACGCCGTTGCGATTAGGGTTGTTGTACTTCTCGCCTGTGTAGGTCAGTCGACGAACATATACGACATGGAAGAGCTTGAAGATGTTGTGTACACCAACCACTGCCTCGAGGTATGGGGTCTTGGTATCCATAAGGATGGTGTTGTTCTCAAATTCGCCTGCCTCGTTGAAGTGGCCAGGGAAATACCAGAGGTTGGAGTCGGTATAGTTGGAGGTGGCTGGGTTGTTCTTGTCCGAGAGCTGTCCCCAGAGGCAGTTGATGCCTATCCACTCACGCCATTTGAGGCGCTTGAGGAGCGGGATGCGATTGAAGATCTTTCCGTTCAGGTCCCACGCAAGCATGCAGGATGCATAGCGATCGTTGAGGAATTCCCATGTGTTGATGAGGTTGAACTGGAAGTCCTGAAGGATGAAGGAGTTGTTGGCTACTGGGTGGATCAGCAATGGGTATGGCACTTTGTTCCAATGGAATCCTGCCTTGATGTCGGTGTCGATCTTTCCCCACGAGCCAAGCCAGAAGCGCTTGTAGATGCCTGCCTCGGTGACGTTGTAGTTGTACTGTCCGCCAAAGAGTCCCTTTACGCCCATGGTGTGGCTGACGAAGAATATTGGTGCATCGGCATTGATCTTGAGGCGGCGCTGCTTTGTGTTGACGTAGGTTGCACCTGGCTCGAAGGTGATGGTGGCCTTGAACTCGGATGTGGTCATGCTCTTCTGCCATGCAGCAGGATCGTTGACTGGATGGCGTGGGTCGCTGCCATTGAATGATCCCAGCGGCTGGAAGAAGAGGCGGTCGACTGCCTCGTTGTTGGTGCGCAGGTAGTGGGCATAGAATTTCATTCCGTCCTCCCACTCAAAGTCGACTGCCAGCTTGTGCTCCTTGGTGTGGTAGAACTGGTCGACCTTGCCGGACTTGAATGCCATGAACATGTTGTCCTTGTCGGTGGTCATGAACTTGGTGTATGGATCGGTAATGTCGTTCGTGTACTGGAAGAAGATGTTCCTCTTAGGGAACTCACGGTGCAGGTATGCCTTCTTGTTGAGCGAATAGGTGGCCTTCAACATGCCGTACAGGCGGGTAGGGTGCATCGTAGAGTGGGGAGCGAGTGCCACGTAACCATCGAGGAAGAAGTGAGGGTTGAGATGGGCTGTGGTGAATCCGCTGATACGGTAGCGGAAACGGTCGTAGTCGTTGTAGGATATGACGGTGTTGATAGGTCCGAAGTCGAATTTGTTCTTGTCGGTCGATGATGCCGTCTCCACGAAGTTCTCAATAAGTGCCTTTGCACCTATCATGATGTATTTGAATCCCTTGATGTTCTGCAGTTTCTCCATGAAGGATCCCATCTTGCTCTCTGACTGGGTAAGCTCTACCTGTCGGTACTGGTTCCAGTAGTCGTCGCTTTGCATCTTGGCATCGGGCTCGGTCTTGGATGGGCCTTTTATGCTCTTGAACACTCGCTCCGGTATCTCATCAAAGTTGTAGTCGAAGTTGCGTATGGTACGCTGCACCATCAGTTTCTGCAACCAGTTGGTGTACTTCATCTCGACGAGCATGTCGTTGTTGAGGCACACTCTCTCGCCCGTAGGAAGGCAGGTGAGGTCCTGACGGATTATCATGTTCTCAACGAAGTTGACATCGGAACGGCTTGGGATGTTAAGCTCCACGCGACGCACGGCATAGGTGGAGTCCTTGAGGATGTACAGATGGCCTGAGAAGCCGAAGTCCTGAGGGTTGTTTGGTATGAAGCCAACATCAATGACGGAGTCGTTCTCGATCTTGAGCGTGTCCTGAAGGTAATAGCGGTAGAAGCCGATAGCATTGTCGGCTATAGGAGACTTGAATGGGTACTGGAGCAGACGACATTCGTTCTTGTAGATGTCGACATCGGTAAACACGTCCTTGAGCAGGGTGGTGAGGATCTCGCCCGTGCTGAGGAGTTCGTTGACTCCCTTGTCGCTTTGTGCCTTGATGAGTCGCTTCTCGGACTTTGGCGATTTGCGGTAGAAATTGTCGGACACCGTCTCCTGCACTATGAGTGGGAGGATGAGTTTGCCGGTCTCAGGGCATATCTCCACGTGCTCCTTGAGGAAGGCAAATGGCTTACCGTCCTCCTGATCGAATATCTTTTCGGTGAACTCGTTGATTGAGAAGGTCATCTTCTCATATTTGGTGTATGAGAAGAATGGCTTCTGGCGCAGGTCAACGCTGTCCTTGTGAGCTATGACCTTGCGCATCAGTTCAACCGCAGGATTGTTCTTGCGTGAATAGCGTCCTCGTCGGGCTATGACGGTGACATTGGATAGTGAGCGTGCCTCTGGCTCGAGCTTGATGGTCATGTTCTTGTTCTTGCCGAAAGGCTTCAGTTTGATGACTTGTGTTACATATCCCATGGTGGACACAGTAATCTCATGCCATGCAGAGTCTTCCTTGATGACGAACTGACCTTTCTCGTCGGTCTGCTCGCCAACGTTCTTTCCTTCATAGTATATATTGACGTAGTCAAGTGCCTGGCGTGTTCTGGCATCGATGACTTTGCCCGATACCTGGGCCTGAGTGGCGAGTGCTATGAGGGTTAAGATGCTTGAAAGAATGAGTTTTCGCATATCGTTTACCTAATTATAATCTTTTTTATCCTTAAAACTAATACTATTTATTTAGCCATTCGGCCCATTTCTTGTAGAATGATGATATGGATGGAATGCGATAGATGATGAGTTCGATGATTGCAATGCCGATGATGGTGCAGAGCACTCCCAGCATCACGTCGATGATGTAGTGGTGACAACTGTATACGGCAGCCCACCAGATGCCAACTGACACTATTGTGAGTACGCTGATCCAGCCGAGGCTTTTCCTTGCCTTCAGGGCATAGAAGAGTGCGATAGGGTTGTAGGCGGAATGCAGGGATGGAATGGCTGCAAAGACGTTGGCATTCTTACCATAGATGGAATGGAAGATGTTCATGCCCAGCAGATCATCAAATCGCTCAAATCCAGCAACGTTGCCAGGAGTGTTGAGCACGGGCTCAAATCCATATTGGAGTACGTACCAAGGTGGCGAGGCTGGATAGATATAGTAGCCGGCAAATCCTATGAGATTGACAAAGAGGAATGCCGTGGTGAACTTGATGCACAGCTCTTTCTGATCGGAGAAGAACAGGTAGATGCCATAGATGATTGGCAACGGTACCCATAGCAGATAGAAGATGCCTGACAGGAGGTCGCCAAGTGCGCAGTTGTTGATGTTGAAGTATTCGTTGGGAGTCATCACTCCTGCTGCTGTGCTAATGCCAAACCACGACTTTTCCAGATTGTATACATTCTCGGTATCAATGGTGTTGAATAGGTAGTTTGGATAATAGCGCATGGAGTCGTATATGATGCCAAACAGGATGAATGGCGTCATAGCAGCTACAAGGCGGATGAGTATGTGTGAATACTTATGGGTGGACATTGAGTTGGTGGGGGGACGAGGTTTTTCGAGATTTTTCGAGTTATCGAGTTATCGACTTATCGATTTTTACTTTTTAACTTGTAACTTTCACTTTCCCATCTGCTTCTTCACGTGCAGGATGCGTACGATGACGGTGTAGTTGGCAAGCACAGCGATGAGAATCTGCGGAACAAGCAGAATCCATGTAGGATCAAAGCTTACGCTGTCGGCAAGCAGGCCGCAGAATATGGCACCAAGACTGGTGACTACTACTCGTTCGGGGCGCTGCATCAGGCCTACCTTGCACTCGATGTCAAGTCCTTCTGCACGTGCGCGTACATAACTTACCATGATGCTTCCGATGAGGGAGAGGAATGTGACGACGGTAGCCATCTCATAACCATGCTTCATGAAGTAGAATGCGATGCCTGAGAGGGTGAAGAGTTCGCAGAAGCGGTCGAGCACAGAGTCGTAGAATGCTCCGAAGGTAGAGCACATGTTGCCGGTGCGAGCCAGGTAGCCGTCGATCATGTCGAAAAGGCTGGAGAAGAGGATGAGGAATCCTGCCCAGCCTACCACGCTGAAATCGTTGGCAGGAACGTAGAGGGCAGAATAGATGAATAGTGCTGCCGCTACGAGGTTGCCAAGAAAACCGATTGTCGTTATCATGTTGGGTGTAACGCCAATCTTAATCATCACTTTTACTGAAGGATTGATGACCTTGTATACTCCTTGTTGTATACCGTCGCGAAAAGCCTTGAATGTTATCATTGTTTTCTATTTTTTATATACGTATTTCTTTTGCATGAGGAAGTTCCAGAATATTGCCACGAGAATGGCTACGAGGGTCTTTGCCTCCATTACGATGCCGAATGCCTTCGGTGTGCCATCGTGCGACATGATGTTGGCCACAAGCGTTGTTCCTGCTGTGTTGAGGAATATGGAGCCGAACCATACGAGCACGTACCTGTAGAAGATGGTTTGCTTACGCTGTGATGTGCCTTTGAATGCCCAGTTGTAGTTGATGATGCAGTTTTCGGCTCCACCGCATACTGCTCCAATGATGTTAGCAATGACATACCACAACCCGGCAAACTTCACAAGTGCTGCGGTTACGGCAAAGTCGATGCCTGTGCATATGAGCGATGACGTCTGGGCCCGGAGGAACTGTCTGATCAAACGTAGATTCATGCTGCCAGAGTTAAAGTCCCAAACCCAAGAGTCGGCATAACATAATGACCATTGATCCGTATACTCCGGCAAGTATGTCGTCCATCATGACTCCCCATCCGCCTTTGATGCTTTCCATCTTCCTGATGCCGAATGGCTTCCAGATGTCGAACAGACGGAACAGGGCAAATGCCATCGCTGTGTAGAGCCAGTAGGTGGTGCTGAACAATGTGGTCTGAGGGCAGACAGCAAGGCAGATCCATACACCCACCATCTCATCTACTACTACCTTTGATGGATCCTCGCCCCATACCTTCTCCAGTCGGTTGATAGGTTCGATGCTCATCAGGGTGAAGACCATAGCAACGCCAAGTGTCAATGCCTGCAAGGCGGTCTGGTCGGGTACGTAGATGCTCGCGATGATCCATATTACGGTTGCTACGAGTGCCCCCATTGTGCCAGGAGCGAAAGGGGAGTAGCCCGAAAAGAATCCTGTGGCGAGGAATTTATCGTAAAATTTTAGTTCGTTCATTGTCTGTAAGTCTTTGTTTTGGCGTGTCGTTAGAATTTGCGGAAGCTGACGGTGACTGAGTCCGACTGCAGCACGAGCTTGTCATTGTTGAGCGTGATGACCTTGAAGCCATCGGGCGAACGGTATATGCCCCATCGGTGCAGTTTGGCGATGTCGCGTTCGTCTATCAGCACGTCGTCCTCTCCAGCCTGTTCGTGTTGTGAAGGAACGGAGATGTTGCGCAGGTACAGGGAATCCTTGGTGTGATCAAAGTACCCGAAGTACTGAATGCTGTTTGCCAGCGTGCCGAGTTGGAAGAGATGCAACTGTATCGACAGGTAGGACTGCTGTTCCTTGACCTCCTCGACTTGCCCGTTATGTGTGATGGACATCACCTGCCACATACCATCCAGGTCCCCATTGATTGGAACCTTATCGCAGCTTGTCGCAAGCGTTGTGATGATTGCCAAAAAGATGATAGTCCAAATCTTCATTATTAGTTTTTAAGTTATCGAGTTATCGAATTGTCAAGTTCTCGAGCTTTCGAGCTTTCGATTTTTCGAGTTCTTTACCCTCACAACCCCATCAAGTTGAGCGTCTTGTGAATGCTTAGTTGTGCTCCAAACGAGTTGCCGATGACGCTGCCGTTGTCGTATCCCATTGCCATCTTTCCCGACCATCCCTTCAGGAATGAAGGGGTCCAAGTCACTTCGCCCATCAGGTTCATCTGGTTGCGAACATCGACGTATGGCTTGACGTACGTACCCCAGTTCTGTGTGAGCGACAGGAGCATGCGCCAATGGATGCTCTCGGATGGGTCGCCGCTTAGTCCGATGTGCCAGCCTTTTATGCGGTTGTTGTCGAACTGTATCTTGTGGCTTGCATTGTACGATGGTGACGTGATCAGTGGATTGCCTATGGTCTGTCCCCAATGCTGCCAACCGGAATACAGGTTGTGGTTGTAGTAGTTGTCGCGCCCGTTCATCTTGTCAGGGATGCTGGCTGTCTGATCGTGATAGACTGCTCCAGACTGATTCTTGGTGCTGATGTGCTCTATGACAATAGTCGAAAGGAAAGGGTTCGCTGGCAGTTCGCCTTCCACACCGATGAGGTGGTCCTGAATGCCATATTGTACGGTAAGCATGGACTGGTCCTCGAAGAATCGCTCGAAGTATGCCTTTGCCTTCCACTTTTCCCCATGCCATGCAAGGGCCATATTGTAGCTGCCCAGGTGGTTGCCTGCCGTATTGGCTTCTGTGCCGTCGGTCACATCATGCCCTCGGCAGAACAAGGCATCAACCCAGCTGCGCAGGTCGCTTGGCATTACTACTTCTGTCTTGTCCCTATGGTTTCTGCCTGTTATATTATATAAGGTGCCTCCAAACTGGGATGACATGCTGATGCCTATCTCGTAGGTGAGGGGAACCACAGGATGGTTTTCCTTTCCAAACTTCCAGTAGAGAGCCTTCTCGTGATAGAGGTGATTGCTTGTGTAGCGTTCGCCTTCTGCGACGAATGATCTCTGCCAATTGCCATCGGTAGTGAATCCGTACGACATGTTGGCTTTCCACTTCCACCATTGGTTTGTGCCAGGGATGCTGAAGTAGTCGATGTCGAAACGCATCTGTGGGATAGGGCGTGCATTGATGCCGAGCCCGAGTCCTCCACTCGAGAGTGCCTGGTTCTTCATCACCATCGGCTGCTCCTTGGAGCCTATGGTCACGCTGACCTTCCTGTACGCCGCCTTGATGTAGGCTTGCTGCACGTTGAGGACAGATGCGCTGTTCTCCATGAGTGCCAGGTCAAGTGCGTATCCGAATTGCCAGTTGCGTAGCGAGTCGTTGTCCTCGCTCCTTGACAGCTTCACCCTTTGATAGGCTGACCAGCTCTCGGTGCTTGACATGCCGTAGCGGTTGCTGTTCAGCCACAGAGGTGAATAATCGCCACTACTTCCCGTGGCAGATATCTCGGCATCGAGCGTAAGGCCGGATGCAAGATTCTGTGCCATGGCACAAGTGCCAATCCCTGCAAGCAGACATGTCAGTAGTAGCTTATTCACGATGGAACATTGGGGTATTATGTGATGGACGTCTTTATGCGTTATCCTCCTCAGTAGGCTGGTCGAGCTTCAGCTTGTCAGAGTCGTCGCGCTTCTCGTAGTACTGGCGCTTCAGCGGATGAGCATACGACTCGTCGTAACGGCGGCGGTTGCGTACCACATCGATGACTGTGTAGATGGCGTGGCGCATTGATGACTCGTCAGCCATGTCCTTTCCGGCCAACTCATAGTCTGTGCCATTGATTGGTGCTGCAAGAACGACTGGCAGACCTGCGGTGTAGAGCACTCCATCATTGTAGGTGATGGAACGGAATGGGGCTGCTCCCTGATCGTAGTACATCGCAAGTATGGCGTCGAACTTCTTGTATTCGCTTGTGCCGAAGATCCTGTCGGCTGCATAAGGCCCGAAGCATGGAACGCCCTTCTCAAACTCCTCCTTTATGGTTGGGATGAGAAGTTCCTCCTCCTCTTTATATACTATGCCGTCGTTTCCGTAGTTAGGATTGATGGCGAGTACTGCTATGCGAGGATTGTTGATGTTGAAGTCGCGCTTCAAGGTCTTCGCGAGGGTTTCAAGTTTCTCGGCGAGAAGTTCCTTTGTGATATGGGTTGGAACCTGATTGAGGGCATTGTTTACGGTAACGAATGCTATGCGAAGGTTCTCGTACACCATCATGGCAAGTGCCTTCTGTCCGTTGCCAATCTTCTGCTCTACGAACTGTGGCTGGCCAGGGAAAATGCGCTCGTTGTTCTTAATGGTGTTGTTATTGAGTGGGGCAGTAACCAGAGCATCGATATTGTTGTTGGCAATGTCCTCAATGCTCTTGCCAAGTGCGATGAGTGCAGCCTTGCCTGCATCCTCTGTTGGCTGACCAATCTCAATCTTCAAATCAGTCTCTCCGAAACAGTTGATCATATTCACGCATCCGTCTTCCAACTCCTGAGGTGTGTTGCGAACGACGAATGATGTCTGACTGTTGATGTTCTTTCTATGGTAAGTGGCTACCTTTGGTGAACCGTAGATGACAGGGGTACACATATCAAGAATCTCTGGATTCTCCAATGCTCGGAGAATCAATTCATATCCCACACCGTTGATGTCTCCCTGTGGTATTCCTATTTTTATCATATAAGTTTATAATATTATATTAACTTTCGTAGTTTTTGAGTTTATTAGTTTGTAAGTTCTTAAGTTTTTGAGTTTTTGAGTTCTTAAGTTCTTCACTCTACACTCTTCACTTTTCACTCTTCACTTTTCTCAGTTGGAGTCTCGAGCGTATAGAGTGCTGCTTCGAGGCGGCGGATCATGGTACGCTTCATCTTGTTTGGCGCAAATACAAATCCTTCCACAACGATGACCTTGTTGTTGATGGTATCGATGCGTGAGTGGCTGACGAATGGGCCTCCCATGGCATCGTCCTTCATCTCCCAAAGTCCGCGAGCCTCCATTGCATAGCTTCCGTTGACGCTGATGTTCTTTGTCTGTACAAACTCGTGGTTGGTCTGCATCCACTGGTTAGGCTTGCCTCCAGGTATGTTTTCCTTCATCACCTTGTCGCGAAGTGCCATGTAAGGGCCTTTGGTAAACATCTTCTCGCTAACGTAAGGCAAAGAATAGATGCAGATGTTCTGTATGGTTGACATGCCGTCGTCGCTTGCCCAGATGAAGTTCTTGCCCACCTTCATCTTCTTGATGTCGACAGGGATGTAGAACTCGCATCCAAACATCTCCTTCACTTTCTTTGCAAACTGGATGTTGTGCTCAAACACAAGGTCGTTGGCCTGGCGGTTGATCTCCTCGGATGCAATGAGTTCCTCGATCTGCTTCGTATGCTCTGTGATGTACATCGATGCGTCGGTCTGGCTTGGAGAATTGACTGTGATGATGATCTGTGGTGTAGAATGGACATCCTTCTCCACCTTCATCTTAGTCAAAGTCCACTCGCGGCCGATGTTGATCTTGATGATGTTGCGGAACAGGTTCGTGATCTGGTCGAAATGCTTCTCTGTGATGTGTGACTTGTGGAACTGCTCTTCAGCCTGTGGCAGACCTTTCAAAGGCTTGTCGAGGATGGTCTGAACGGCCTTGCCGGCATATCCACTCCACACGGAGTCCTCGCATACCACCATCACCTCGTAAGGGTTGCCCGACGACAATGGGGTGAGTATGCTTCCCGAACGCTTGTGGCGCTTTGAGACACCGTTGTTGCTGTCGTCGCATGCTGCTACGACAAGTGCCAACATCATTAATATGGTTATTATCTTGGTTTTCATTGTTTGTTCTTTTCTTGTTCTTTTGTACTGAGAAGTCCGCATGCGGCATAGATGTCCTGTCCTCGCGAAGCACGAATGGTGCAGGTTATGCCATGATTGTTGAGGTAGTCGCGGAATGCTACCATCCTTTCGGGTGCAACCTCGTTGAGGTCGACATCGGGGATCTTGTGCCATCGTATGAGGTTCACGCGGCAATCAAGTCCGTGAAGAAGGCGCACAAGTTCTTTTGCATGGAGCGGGCTGTCGTTGATGCCTCCGAACAGGATGTACTCGAAGGTCAGTCGGCGCTGGTGGCTCCAGTCGAATTCTTTGAGCATCTGCATGATGTCGGTAGCAGGGAACTGTTTCTCGGCTGGCATCATCTGCTGGCGCTGCTCATGGATAGGGGAGTGAAGCGATACTGCCAGGTGGCATTCGCTCTGCTCCAGGTAACGGCGAAGGTTCTTCTTCAGTCCCACCGTCGAGACTGTTATTCTGCGTGGGCTCCATTTGTAGCCCCAGTCGCTTGTCATCACGGAGAGCGACTTCATCACGTTGTCGAGATTGTCGAATGGTTCGCCCTGTCCCATGTATACTATGTTGGTCAGCGTATCGGCCTTCTCCACAGAGTATATTTGGTTCAGTATGTCACATACGGTCAGGTCGCCTTGCCATCCTTGTTTTCCCGTCTGGCAGAACAGACAGTTCATCTTGCATCCCACCTGACAACTGACGCAAAGCGTAGCTCGGTCGCCATCAGGGATGTAGACGGTCTCGATAAAGTGTCCGCCTTGTGTCTTGAACAGATACTTTACTGTTCCGTCGACACTTCGCATGGCCTCTACAGGTTCGCTGCATCCTACAGAAAATGCAGATGCCAACTTCTCGCGGTTTTGCTTTGAGAGGTTGGTCATTTCATCAATGGAGCGTACATGCTTGTCGTACATCCATTGTGCAATCTGCTTAGCAGTGAATTTTGGCATAGAGAGTTGCAGGCACACGTCCTGCAACTCTTCCAATGTCATTCCTAATAAAGGTTTGTTCATTATAAACGTTTATCTTAGATTACCATGCAAAGAGAGGGTAGTCCTTCATTGTCTCATTCACTTCGCCGCGAACCTTAGCGATTACGTTCTCATCCTCTGGAGCGTTGAGAACTTCTTCGATCCATGCAGCGATCTTGATCATGAGGTCTTCCTTAGCACCACGGGTAGTGATGGCTGGAGTACCGAGACGGAAACCAGAAGTCTGGAATGCTGAACGAGTATCGAATGGTACCATGTTCTTGTTGATAGTGATGTCGGCTGCAACGAGAGCGTTCTCAGCTACCTTACCAGTAAGATCTGGGTACTTAGAGCGGAGGTCTACGAGCATAGAGTGGTTGTCTGTACCACCAGAAACGATCTGGAAGCCACGCTTAGTGAGTTCGTCAGCAAGAACGGCAGCGTTCTTCTGAACCTGTGCAGCATACTGCTTCCACTCTGGCTTGAGGCACTCGCCGAATGCTACTGCCTTAGCAGCAATGACGTGCTCGAGCGGACCGCCCTGCTGTCCTGGGAATACTGCTGAGTTGAGGAGCTGCGACATCTTCTTTACTACGCCCTTTGGAGTAGTGTAGCCCCATGGGTTGTCGAAGTCCTTACCGAGGAGGATAAGACCACCACGAGGACCACGAAGAGTCTTGTGAGTGGTAGTTGTTACGATGTGAGCATACTTTACTGGGTTGTCGAGAAGGCCTGCAGCGATAAGACCTGCTGGGTGAGCCATGTCGATCATGAGGAGTGCGCCTACCTCGTCAGCGATCTTACGCATACGAGCATAATCCCACTCGCGGCTATAAGCCGAACCACCACCGATGATGAGCTTTGGCTTGTTTTCCTTTGCGAGGCGCTCCATCTCGTCGTAGTCTACACGACCAGTCTCCTTGTTGAGGTTGTAACCTACAGGACGATAGAGGATACCTGAAGTGTTGACAAGCGAACCGTGTGAGAGGTGACCACCGTGATCGAGGTTGAGTCCCATGAATACGTCGCCTGGCTTGAGAACGGCGAGAAGAACTGCTGCGTTAGCCTGAGCACCTGAGTGTGGCTGAACGTTTGCATACTCAGCACCGAAGAGCTGACAAGCGCGGTCGATAGCGAGCTGCTCGATTTCGTCTACTACCTGGCAGCCGCCGTAATAACGATGACCAGGATAACCCTCTGCATACTTGTTTGTGCAGTAGCTACCCATTGCTTCCATTACCTGATCGCTTACGAAGTTCTCTGATGCGATCAACTCAATACCTTTCAGCTGGCGCTGATGTTCCTTCTCGATGAGCGAGAAGATTGCATTGTCTCTTTCCATCTTGTTATGTTAAAATTAATACTTAAGTTTCTTACTTTTATATGAAATATTCGGCAAAATTACACATAATTCTACATTTTTACAAACTTTTTGCTTGCAATTAAACAAAAATCATTACCTTTGGAGCAAGTTTTAACGACAATAGAACACAAAACATTACATTTCGAATCACAATACACCTTTTATCATGAAAAAAATACTATCATTGGTAGCGGCACTTATCATCCCCTTTGCTATAGCAACAGCTCAGCAGCGCAGGGTAAGAACGGACGTTCCTTTGGACTCCATCCGCCTTAGTGACCCATTTATTCTTGCCGACAAGAAAAGCAAGACTTACTACATGACTGGCACCGGTGGCCGCATGTGGAAATCGAAGGACCTGAAGCTCTGGGAAGGCCCTTATGACGTTACGGCTACCGACCCTAATTCGTGGATGGGACCTCGTCCTGAGATATGGGCAGCAGAGCTCCATTACTACAACAAGAAGTACTATTACTTTGCTACGTTCACCAATCATGCCATCAAGATTGATACCGTGGCAAACAATGTCATCGAGCGTCGTGCTTGCCATGTCCTGGTGAGCGACAATCCTATGGGACCTTACCGACCAATGGAGCATCGCATCTATTTGCCTGAGAACAAGCCTACTCTGGATGGTACGCTCTGGGTGGATACCAACAACAAGCCTTACATGGTGTTCTGCCACGAGTGGCTTCAGAACTTGAATGGTACGGTGGAGAAGATAGAGCTTGCCAGCGACCTGAGCGGATCGGTGGGTGAGAGCCATATCCTGTTCCGTGCAAGCGACAGCCCGTGGAGCAAACGCAAGAACGAGAAAGGCGAGATTGTTCCAAACAATGTGACCGATGGCCCATTCCTGTTCAAGACGGGAAAAGGCAAGCTTGGCATGCTTTGGACTTCATGGATCTACGACGTCTATACTCAGGGTGTAGCATACAGCGAGAGCGGCACTCTCGACGGTCCTTGGGTGCAGGAACCAGAGCCTATCACGCCTCCTAACTTTGGCCATGGAATGCTGTTCAAGGATTTCAAGGGACGCACCTTGATGGCCGTTCATTCGCATGCTACGGTTAAGGATCGCACGGTCCGAATTCCTCACCTTTTCCTTGTGGATTTGAAGGGTGAAAAACTGCAGATTGTAGAGGAAGTAAAGTGACGAAGTGACGATTGCAAGCACATTGACTAACTTGCTCGTACCCATATATTAATGTCGCTTGATTAAATATTTGCTCCAAGCATAGAATTTTCTTTGCTTGGAGTAATTTTTATTGCACTCATTGCCGTATGCCTCACGCTCGAAAGAGATGCAATGATAGGCCTTGTGTGAGTCGCGATACACAAGGAACTTGACGAACCATTCCAACACATACAGCAAGTAGAAACCAACGAACAAAAGCTCACGTTGCTGAAGCGTGTGGATGTATTCGTGGTTGAGGTCGATGGCGCTCAAATGCCTCTTTGTAAATATGGTTCCAAAGAGATTGATGGCTCCGTATTTCTTGCCGAATGGGATGTATTTATTGTGAATGACAATCATTGTGCAAAGCATAATTTGTGCAAAGATAGCGATTCTGTTTGTTTTATTTATAATAAAAGCCGATTTTCTACGTTATTAATTTCATGAACTATCTCAAACGACGCTTTGTCCCTGCTTTTGTCATGCTCGCCATGATACTGTTTGCCGCTTCTTGCAGCAACGAGAATGTCTCGTTCAAGAAGGGTGAGCAGAGCTATGCTATTGGCGAATATTATGTAGCTGCGGGACACTTCAAGAAGTCGTATTCGAAGACTCCTACTAAAGATAAGGAAAAGCGCGCCCATCGTGCATTCATGATGGGAGAGTGCTATCGCCACATTGGTTTCACGCAGAAGGCAATAGCTGCCTATCAGTCGGCTGTGCGATACGGAACGACCGATAGCACGGCCACGCTTCAGCTTGCACGCCAGCAACTTAAGGCTGGGCAGTATAAGCAGGCTGCAGAGAATTTTCAGACCTATCTGCGATTGGTGCCTAATGACGAACTGGCGCTGAACGGATTGAAATCGTGCAAACTGGCACCAGAATGGAAGGAGAATCCTAACCTCTACTCGGTGAAGCGTGAGGCGGTGTTCAATTCGCGCCGTACGGACTATAGCCCAATGCTTGTGGGCGATGATGCAGACCAGATCGTGTTCTCGACCACACGAAACGGCGTGGAGGGCGATGAGACCAGCGGTGTGACGGGTATGAACTTCGGCGATCTCTTCTTCTCAAAGAAGAACGAGCAGGGTAAATGGCAGCAGCCGGAAGCAATAACGGGCGATGTGAATACTGCCTACGATGAGGGTGCAAGCTGCCTCGCGTTCGATGGCAAGACAATGTACTTCACACGCTGTTCAAGCGATCCTGACTATCCTCGCTATGCTGAGATATGGCAGTCGACTCGAAGCGATGCATCGTGGTCAAAACCAACTAAATGCGAGATCTCAAAGGATACCCTTTCTTCTTTTGCCCATCCGGCAGTATCGCCCGATGGCGAGTGGCTGTACTTCGTAAGCGACATGCCAGGAGGCGAAGGCGGACTGGACATTTGGCGCACTCGAATCACGGCTACTGGCTTTGGTGGTGTGGAGAACGTAGGGCGTCCAATCAATACGCCGGGCGATGAGATGTTTCCAGCCTTCCGCCCTAATGGTGACCTTTACTTCTCGAGCGATGGCCATCCTGGTATGGGAGGACTCGACATATTCATTGCTTACCCACAGTATGCAGAGGAGACTGCAGAGGAGGCCTTTGTGAACGAATTGCTCCGTTCCGATTCGAAGGATGACAAGCGTTCATCGGCAAAGAAACTGAGCAAGGCAATAGGATGGGTGATTGAGAACCAGCAGTATCCGCTCAATTCCTCTGCCGACGATTATGGCATGACCTTTGAAGGCGTGCACAATCGCGGCTATTTCAGCTCGAGCCGTGGCGACGGAAAGGGATGGGAGCACATCTATAGTTTCGAATGTCCGGAAATACTCCAGACGGTCACAGGCTATGTGTACGAGAAGGATGGCTACGAACTGCCGGAAGCCCTTGTGTATCTTGTTGGTAATGATGGTACAAACGAGAAACTGTCCGTTAAGGGCGATGGTTCCTTTACCTATGTGCTGAAGCCAGGTGTCGAATACGTCCTGCTTGGCACGTGCAAGGGTTATCTCAATGTGAAGAACGAGATCTGTGTGCCTCAGGCAGAAGAGAGCATGGATAGTGTGCTGCAGTTCCCATTGCCTCCTATCAATGTGCCGGTACTTATTGATAATATCTTCTACGAGTTTGATAAGGCCGACCTTACTCCAGAGTCAACCGATGCTCTCGATAAACTCGTAGAGATGATGGACAACAACCCTAACATCACCATCGAGCTTGCTGCGCATTGCGACTACCGAGGCAATGATGATTACAACCGCCGACTTTCACAGCGTCGTGCAGAGTCCGTGGTTCGCTACATGACTGAGCATGGAGTGAAGAGCGACCGCCTTACCGCAGTAGGCTACGGAGAGTCGCGTCCAAAGATCATCACCAAGAAACTTACTGAAACATATAAGTTTGTCGCAGAGAACGATACTCTCACCGAGTCGTTCATCCTCAAGAAGTCGAAGGATGAGCAGGAACAACTTAATGCCCTCAATCGCCGTACGGAGTTCAAGGTACTTCGCACCACCTATGGCACCACTCTTAAGGAATACAATAAGGATGCCATTGATGTCAAGCACACAGAGCACGATCCTTCAGAGCGTTTTCTGAAGCGTAAGGAAGGCGATTCCTAAGCATCAAAAAACGCCTTGCAATAATATGGCCAACTCCTTGCAATGATTTCGCTAACTCCTTGCAAGGAGTTGGCTGTTTCCTTGCAAGGAGTTTATTGTTTCCTTGCAAGGCATCTTTTGCACCCTTGCAAGGAGCCTGTTTTAAGCGAAAAAGCCATCAGCATGCTCGTGTGAGATACTGATGGCAGATATGTGTTCTGTTATGCTTGTTATGCTTCTTCTGGAACGTCGTTTGCAGGTTCTTCGACTGCAGGTTCTGGTGCACTATCGGTTTCGACAGGATCTTCCGCACCAAGGAACTTGTACTCGAAGTTGTTGCTCTTGATGCTTGGGTACTGGCTGCGTTGGTCGATGTCCTGACGTCCCTTGAGATGGTTGATGATCTGGTTGTAGCAGTCGCTGATGCTCTCTGCATAGCAACGAACGCGGAACTTGGTGTCCTCGTATTGGAACTTGTTGGTGTCAGGAACCAAAACTACTCGCTTGAATGTGATTCCGGCTTCGTACCATCCTTCCTGAATCTCGTTGAACATGTCGAGTAGGCTGCGCTTGCGGTCGGCCATGGTAGGCAGTTTGCCTTCGGCTTTCTCTTCCTTGCGCTTCTGCTCCATTTCGTGAAACTCGTCCAAATTCTGAGCCTCGGTCTTAAGGAAAAGCACGTAATTGCTGTAGCTTACCTTGAGGCGGAGAGGGAAAGTGTTGGAGGCATTGATGAAGTTCTCGATGCGTCCAGGCACGCTGTTGTCCAGTTTGATTTCTTGAATGCCTTTGAGGAAATCCATGGCTTCGTCAATGGACTTCGCAAGGGCCTCATGGTCAAAATATCTAATGTATAAATTCATATCGTTATTGGTTTTGGTTGCAAAGTTACAAATTTTTTCTTATTCTCCATTCCGTTGGATAAAGATTATTCACTCTGTTTCCAATATTTTTGCCAAATCCAAGTGGTACGCCTCCGAAAGTGAGCAAGATGTAGCCCTTTGGCGCATCAACCGTGATGGCTTCTGTACGTAGATAGGCGATGGCTTCCTCGTATGTCAGTTCTACGGTTGGGAAGGAACTGATGTCGAGGCTTGTGCTCATGGCCAGGCTATGCGCTGGCTGGATGGCTTTGCCCTTCATCTCGCCCAGATGGATGCCATAATGGATGGTGTGAAGAGTGTTTTTTACGTTCTTCAGCAGTTCGCTGTATGCCTTTGGAAAAGCATAGTAGCCGTCCTTCTCCTCTGTGAAGTCAAATAGGTGTGGGGCCTGTATCCATGCCTTGATCTCTTTCGGGATCTGTACCTTGCTTGCCTTGCCTCGGTCTTTCTGCTTGCGTGGATGATTGTCCGTATCTTCCGTTTTGCGAAGCACGGCAACGAAGAATCCCTCTCCACGGGTAAGGTGAGGATAGAAATGGCCTCCGCGGATGTTCCATTCAGGATTGTCGCAAAGTGGTAGGACCTCAGCACCCAGTTCTTTCTGCATCCAAAGCACATTGTCCTCATCCTCAAGGGTGTTGAATGTGCATGTGGAGTAAATGAAGAGGCCGCCGGTACGGAGCGTTTGCCACACATTTGCGATGATGTCGCGCTGGCGTCGCCAACAAGTATCCACATTGTCGAGACTCCAGTCGTTTACTGCTCCTTCGTCCTTGCGGAACATGCCCTCGCCTGAACATGGAGCATCGCAAACGATGAGGTCGAACACCTCGCCAAGCGACACGAAGTCCTCTGCATAGTTGCTGGTGACGATGGAGTAGGGGTTGCCCCACTTGATGATGTTCTCGGCAAGTATCTGTGAACGTTGTCTAACCACCTCGTTCGCAATCAGTAATGAACCTTCGGGCAAAGCCGATTGCAGAAGCGTGGATTTGCCTCCTGGGGCTGCACACATGTCGAGCGCAACTACGGGCGAGGTACCGATATAGTTGGATATGATGTGGCTCAGGATCATTGATGATGCCTCCTGAACATAGTATGTGCCGGCATGAAACAGAGGGTCGAGCGTGAACTGAGGACGCTCGCTCAGGTATATGCCTTCTGCACACCATGCCACAGGTTCGCCTTTGAATTCGGGCGCTTTCTTCGTGGGATTGGTGCGAACGCTCGTTACCGGCGATGTGTTGGTGAGTGCGTCTATCAGTCGTGCAGCATCATCATCACCCAGCTGGCGGCGCATCATGGTTTCAAAGTCCTTTGGCAGCATCGGTCTTTCTTTCCAAGTCAATAAAAGAGTATCTCTGGTTGTGCTTCTCGTCTGTGTCGTGGTCCTCACGGAATGTTTCAACCCACTCCTCAGGATCCCACTCAGGGAAGAAGGTGTCGGCTTCGGCAGGGGTATCGTGAACGAAAGTGAGGCAGAGGCGGTCGGCAATAGGTAGTGCCTGACGATATACGGAAGCTCCACCTATTATATATATATCGCCCTCGCAAGTCTTCAATGCATCATCAAGGCTCTGGTATAGGTCGGCACCAGGGAAGTCGGCAGCCTGGCCTGTACGCGACAGGACGATGTTGCGTCGGTTTGGCAATGCACCTTTTGGCAGGCTCTCAAATGTCTTGCGACCCATGATGATGGTGTTGCCTGTGGTGAGCGCCTTGAAGCGTTTGAGATCGTTTGGCAGCCAGTAGATGAGTTTGTTGTCCAATCCTATTGCATTGTTCTCAGCAATGGCTACGATTATTGAAATTCTCATGTCGTTTATGTCAAAAAGATTGTGATTATCTATGTTGTTCATATTTTATTTTGCAAAAATACTTAGAAATTTTGAATTAATTGTTATCTTTGCACAATAATTGCCTTCTTGCGCTCAAAAACAACAGCCGTAAGGCGACTTGCAGAGCAAAAAGGCGATGTAAAAGGCGTGTAAATATAAAATACTTATCGATATGAAAAAGTTTTGGACAATAGCCATGTGCATAGGTTTGCCATTGTTTATGGCTTCGTGCTCAAAGGGCAAGACAGAAAGCATCTTCGGCAACATACCTTCTATCTACGAGAACCAGTTTGCGGAGTTGGCGAAGGAGGTAAACTTCATATATACAAACCAGGGCGACCGTGATGCAGCCGATGTAGCTGTAAAACAGAAGGCCGACTCGGTGATAGCCATCGCATTCGACCTTGCTAAGCCAGAGGCAACAAGGCTCAAGGGCTATCAGGTCGATTTTGCGGTAGACGAGGATGTGCCTTTCGCCATCACTTCCGAAATGAATATCAGAGCCATTGAGGTGCTTCGCGAAACTGGCGAAACTGTGGTGAGCTATGCATATCTGACATTCGACCTCGATCCAAAAGAAGAGCTTAATGAACTCTACTATGTGTTCACAGGCGAATTTGGCGATATCGGTGCAGGAGTGTATTCATGTCCAAAGGTGGTGAAGGAGGCTGGTTCGCAGATCATTCGCCTTCCAATGCCTGACGTTCCTGCCAAGTATGCTGAGCGTTGCCAGTCGGTAAGGTTCATATCGCAGAAGACTTACGAAGAACTCAAGGATGTGTTGGAAATTCGTCAGTTCCAATGGAAACTCGAATACCAGAAGAGTCTTGAGGACATGCAGTAAAAAGTAAAGAGTGAAAAATTAAATGCCGTAGTTTTGCTTTAATTTTTCACTCTTAATTTTTCCTATTACTTAAAACCTTACACGCTGACGGTTGCCTTGATGTGTGGATGTGGATCGTAATCGGTCAGTTGGAAGTCTTCGTACTGGAAGTCGAAGATGCTCTTGACCTCAGGATTGATCACCATCTTAGGAAGTGGGCGAGGGGAGCGTGTGAGCTGTAGCTTTGCCTGCTCTATGTGGTCGTTGTAGAGGTGAGTGTCGCCTGTTGTGTAGACGAAGTCGCCTGGCTGCAAACCTGTCACCTGAGCCACCATCATGGTCAGCAGGGCATAGCTTGCGATGTTGAATGGCACTCCCAGGAAGGTGTCGGCACTACGCTGGTAGAGCTGGCATGAGAGTTTGCCATCGGCTACATAGAATTGGAACAATATGTGGCATGGAGGGAGGTTCATGTTGTTGATATCGGCAACATTCCATGCGCTCACGATGAGTCGGCGCGAATTAGGATTGTTCTTTATCTGATCGATGACCTCTGTGATCTGGTCGATGTGACCTCCGTTGTAATCTGGCCAGCTGCGCCATTGGTAGCCGTAGATGTGACCAAGGTTGCCATCCTCATCTGCCCATTCGTTCCAAATCCTCACTCCGCGCTCTTGAAGCCATTGTGCATTGGTGTTGCCCTGAAGAAACCATAGCAACTCGTAGATGATGGACTTAAGGTGAAGTTTCTTTGTGGTGAGGAGTGGGAATCCCTCAGCAAGGTTGAAGCGCATCTGATTGCCGAATACGGAGATGGTACCTGTGCCAGTACGGTCTCCTTTCTGTACTCCTTCGGTCAAGATGCGGTCGAGCAGATCAAGATATTGTTTCATTATTGTAGATTAGTTTTGTTGTCTTTTCTGTCTATTGGCAAGCGAATCAACGGTTAGCATACATGCTTTCGTAGTATTTCTCGTATTCGCCGCTTGTGATGTTGTCCATCCATGCCTCGTTCTCAAGGTACCACTTGACCGTTTTCTCTATTCCCTCTTCAAACTGGAGCGATGGCTCCCAGCCGAGTTCAGCCTGGAGCTTGCGCGAGTCGATAGCATAGCGGGCATCGTGGCCAAGGCGGTCGGTAACGTAAGTGATGAGGTCGAGGTCTGCACCCTCAGGACGGCCAAGCAGACGGTCTACTGTCTTTATGACCACCTTGATGATGTCAATGTTCTTCCACTCATTGAATCCGCCGATGTTGTATGTCTCGGCAACCTTACCATTGTGGAAGATTGTGTCGATGGCACGTGCATGGTCAACTACATAGAGCCAGTCGCGAACGTTTTCGCCCTTTCCGTATACAGGGAGAGGTTTGCGATGACGAATGTTGTTGATGAAAAGAGGAATAAGCTTCTCTGGGAACTGGTATGGACCATAGTTGTTTGAACAGTTGGTCACGATGGTTGGCATACCGTATGTGTCGTGGAATGCACGAACAAAGTGGTCGGACGAAGCCTTCGATGCAGAGTATGGTGAATGTGGATTGTACTTTGTCGTCTCGAGGAAGAAGTCCTTTCCATATGCCTCATGATGCTCTCCGCTCGAAGCCGTAGTTGTGAAAGGAGGCTCGATGCCCTCTGGATTAGTCATCTCAAGTGCACCGTATACCTCGTCGGTTGAGATGTGGTAGAAACGCTTGCCTTCGTATTTCTCTGGGAGCGACTCCCAGTAAAGCTTTGCTGCCTGAAGAAGTGATAGGGTACCCATCACGTTTGTACGAGCGAATGTGAATGGATCCTTGATGCTTCGGTCCACGTGGCTCTCTGCTGCAAGATGTATGATTCCATCTATCTTCTCATCCTGCATAAGCTTGTAGAAAGCGTCAAAATCGCAGATGTCCATCTTTACAAACTTATAGTTTGGCTTGTCCTCGATATCCTTGAGGTTTGCGAGATTGCCTGCATAGGTGAGCTTGTCGAGGTTGATGATGTTGTAATTTGGATACTTGTTGACAAAAAGTCTGACTACGTGGCTGCCAATGAATCCGGCACCGCCCGTGATAACAATATTCTTCATTAGAAAAAATGTTGATGTTTTACTATTCCTTTGTAAATTTGTGTGCAAAGATACGAAAAACTTATAATATATATATAAGGTGTAACGAAAAAAGTTGTTGCGGCGATTGTAATCTCAAGAAATATTTATATCTTTGCACAAAATTTCATGCACAAGCTCAAGAAATCGTTTTAATAAGATTATGGAACCAAAACCACATCAGGATAAGTCGACCGGACAGTTGTTGAAGGAAATCCTTCAGCTGTTCTTGCTTTTCTTGTGGGCAGTGGTGCAGAAGGGCTTCAAGAAGCTGATAAAGGCTCTTGCCCTCCTCCTGTATTGGACGATGCGAGGCATCGAGCTTTTGGTGGAGTTCTGGAATTCCAACGACACTCAGGAGAAGAAGCGAAAGCTGATTGAAGCGTGCAAACGCGGATGGCATAATGCCAAGGTGTGGACCATAAAGGCTCTTGCATTTGCTTGGAAGTGGACAAAGGTCGGTGCAATAGCCGCATGGCAATGGACCGTGAAGGCATTCAAAGCCCTGGTGGCAGGTTCCATCTGGCTGGCACACGCTACCGTTGAACTCATCATTCACATGAAGCCTACCATCATTAAGATGGCAAAGGCTACAAAAAATGGCGCAATAGCCTTCTGGCAATGGACTAAGCGTGCCAGAAAAGCATCTAAGATACGTGCTGTCAACCGTCGCCGTGCAATCATCCATTTCCAGCACAACGGTGGTGTGAAAGGAATGCTTAGCAGGGCAGGAACCACCATGAAAGGCTCGATCACCAGCTATATGGACGAGGAGCAGGACGAGGTGGAAACTGAGATGGTTGCCGACGAACTTTTCGATGAAGAAATCAAGGAGACTGATGGCAAAGCCCATGTGTTCGGAAAGAAGTTTTACAAGCGAATCAAGGACATTGTGGAGGAGAGATGACGGTGATCGTTAGTGGCGTCAAATAAGCGCTATTCTTATACTAAACGACTATAAATTGTGGTAAATTGAAAAAAAATCAACTAATATCCGAAAAAAGTTTATTTAATGTAGTGATTAATCGAAAAAAAAGTATTACTTTTGCCACAAATACATAGAATAACTAAAATTAAAATACATCTATATGGAAATCAAAAAATCACAAAAAGCAGATCTCGAGGGCCAGAAAGGCACTGGACTTCTCATTGGATACATCGTTGCACTCAGTGCAATGTTTGCATGCTTTGAGTACACTACTCGAGAGTATGTAGACAACGATGTTGTTTACTCTACTGCATCCTTCGTTTCTGAGGAGGAAGTAGTTCCAATCACGCAGCCAATCTTTACTGCAGCTCCACCTCCACCAGCTGAGGCACCTCAGGTAGCTGAAATCCTTGATATCGTTGACAACAACGAGGATATCGTGGAAGAGAAGATTGAAACTTCTGAGTCTACAACTGAGGCAATCTCTGGTCCTTCTTCTCCAGTAGCAGGTCCTGTAATGGCAGGTCCTCCAGCTCCAACACAGGAAGAGGGTGATGAAGGTGAAGTATTCGAAGTCGTTGAGCAGCAGCCTGCATTCCCAGGTGGTATGGATAAGCTCATGGCTTGGCTTTCAAAGAACCTTAAGTACCCTGCAGTATGTCAGGAAAACGGAACTCAGGGTCGTGTTGTTGTTCAGTTCGTCGTTAACAAGGACGGTTCAATCGTTGAGCCTAAGGTTGTTAAGTCAGTTGACCCAGCACTCGACAAGGAAGCTATCCGTGTAGTATCTGCAATGCCTAAGTGGCAGCCAGGTAAGCAGCGTGGTAAGGCAGTGCGTGTACGTTTCACACTCCCTGTTACATTCCGTCTCCAGTAATACAAGATAACAATCATATAAATAAATGCCGCTCTTATTTGTGCGGCATTTATTGTTTTTAAGTAGGTGGTCAGGACTCACCTACGAAGATGAATGCATAAATAATTTTGATTACCTACTTATATATTAATTATGTATAAGATTGATGAACTAATTTCCTTGGTGAACAAGCAGGTGGAGAGCGCCGAGTACCCATCCGCTCCTTCCGGGCTTTATGAACCTGTAAGTTACATGCTCACTTTGGGTGGAAAGAGGATTCGCCCAGTACTGATGCTTATGGCCTATAACATGTACAAAGATAATGTTATGGACATCATGCCTCAGGCTTTGGGACTCGAAACGTACCACAACTTCACCCTGTTGCACGATGACCTGATGGATAAGTCCGACTTGCGAAGGGGTAGTGCAACCGTTCATAAGAAGTGGAACGACAATACCGCCATACTCTCCGGTGATGCTATGCTGGTCCTTGCATTCAAGCATTTTGGAGTCAACAAGGCGTTTGATGATTTTGTGAAGGCCACTCTTGGAGTATGCGAGGGACAGCAGTATGACATGGAATTCGAAACTCGTAACGATGTTACCGAAGCGGAATATATGGAGATGATTCGTCTGAAGACATCTCTCTTGCTGGGCTATGCGCTCAAGATTGGTGCTGTGTTGGCGGGTGCTTCCGATGAAGATGCAAGTCATTTGTACGACTTCGGCGAGAAGATGGGACTGGCATTCCAATTGCAGGATGACATCCTTGACGTGTATGGTGATCCAAAACTGTTCAAGAAGAAGCTTGGTGCAGATATTGTCGACAACAAAAAGACCTATCTGCTCATCAATGCCCTTCAGCTTGCTAACCCAAAGCAGAAGGCAGAACTGATGAAGTGGATTGAGATGCCAGAGTTCGACTCGGACGAAAAAGTGGCAGCTGTTACATCCTTATATAATAATATAGGTATACCGGAACTTGCTCGCAAGAAAGTTGAGGAACTCTTTGCTGAGTCGCTTTGCAGTCTTGATGCTGTCTCAGTTCCGGAGGACAAGAAGGCTGAGTTCCGCAATTTTGCCAATATGCTTCATGGTCGTAAATACTAACATTCTCATATCCTATGATCGATACTCATTGCCATATTGATGCCGAGGAATTCAACGAAGACTTGGAAGAAGTGGTTCGTCGTGCACAATGTGCAGGGATAAAAAAGATCTTTGTTCCTGGTATTTGCATGAAGGACACTCAGCATCTGCTTGATGTGTGCGCCAAATATCCCGACTACCTATATCCTATGGTGGGACTTCATCCGGAAAATGTGATGGATGAGGACTATCATGCTGTGCTTGATAGGATGGAAGCAATGTTTTGCGACCCCGTCTTGTCTCAGTCGTTGATTGCCGTAGGTGAAGTTGGCTTGGATCTCTATTGGGACGATACATACGAAAAGGAACAGATAGAAGTGCTTGAAAGGCAGATAGGGTGGGCGGTAAAATATCATCTGCCACTCATGTTGCATGTCCGCAAAGCTCACAATCAGCTTCTGAAAATAATGAAGGCACATGTAAATGATAATCTTACAGGTGTGTTCCATTGTTTTACTGGTAGTGTGGAGCAAGCACGCGAGCTGTTGCAGTTCCCTGGTTTTATGCTCGGCATAGGCGGTGTGCTTACATTTAAGAAGTCAAAGCTCCCAGAAGTTCTTCGTGAGGCAGTTCCTCTCGATAGGATAGTTCTTGAGACTGATGCACCCTACATGGCTCCTACTCCTCATCGCGGAAAAAGAAACGAAAGTTCGTACGTGGTTGAGGTGGCAAAAATGCTTGCAGAGATATATGATGTCGATTTGGAAACTGTAGATTGCAAAACTACAGAGAATGCTCTGAAAGTATTTCAAAAATGCCAATAGAAAGTGAAAAATCAACTTTTTTTCAAAAAAAAGTAAAGTTTATCATAAATATAGTTTTTCAATAGAAAAATAATTGTTATTTTTGTGCTGATTTAGCATGGACTAGTGTGAACTCCCCAGACTCAAAGGGTACTAAACGTTAAAAATGTAGTAGTCAAAGAGGTTTGTTTAAGGAGTCGAAGGCCTTGCAAAAATCAATAATAAGAGAAAAAGATAAAATTAAAATAATTATTAATCTTAAAATTTTCAAAACAATGAAAAAAGTATTTGCAATCATTGCATTGATGGGTGTGTTT
>JAKSLM010000090.1 GCA_024401225.1 Bacteroidaceae bacterium
AGGGTTTGCGGAATATTGAAACCTAAAGCCGAACGAGGTTTTTATGTTTGTACGGACGAGGGTAAAGATTATGTAGATGAAATCAAGAGACAATTCAGTAGATTGAAGTTCCTGCCGCCTTACAAGTTTAGGAAGTACAACCTCATTGATCAGAAAACAGCTTGTAAGGAAGGATTGAGCAATCTGTATTACAGAGGTGAGGTCTCTTTGGACACGATACCCAACAATCTTGTTTTCTCTCCTTATCAGTTACTACCAGAAGCGTGCGTTCAATGGCTATTTGAACAAACTCCACGCAAACCACCAGTAAAGCATGAAGGAAGAATCAATGTCATAAATAGCGAAATAACTGCTTCGCGCTTAAGATTGAAGGCGAATTATGCAGCAAGCAAAAATGGCGTTTTGGTAATAAACGAGCAACAAGATGCACTTCTCAACGAAATGATTGGTGCTCGTGACAATGGTACGAATAAAAACGTTTACATCTCGTCTCTGCTTGAAATGTACAAACAAACTGACAAGAGTGTATTCTATCCTTTCGTACATTCATTATTCAGAATAATCGGATTAGATTGCAGAGGTGAGATTGGAAGGTATGATGCTTATTCGCAATATAATAGCCATGTGATACCAGCCGAAATTAAGTCATTTACTGAAACGCCTTGCTATAATCTCAAAGGTTTGCGTCAAGCAATCGAAAACAAAGTATGTGCTTATGATTCTCAGCATCGTGACGATTTGAGTTATGCATCGTTTGTTGTTGGTTTCAATCACCCGGATAGCGATGCAGAAACAATACAATTCATAGATAATGCCAATCAGAAGCTTGGAATCAAGATAATTGCATGTGATACACAAAGCCTTATAAAAATGGCCGTACGAGTTGTGTGGGATAATATGCAGATTAATCTCGATGAACTTTGTACTCAATACGGAATAATTAACGAATAATGCACAATGAAGATAAGCATAAAGAATCAAGAAGTATGTGAGAACTGCATGAACAGAACGTGCGCGTTCGTTGATGTAAGGATCAAGGAGCAGTTCTATTCGCTAAGAACAGAAACGACTGTATGTCCTACTGGTGTTTTGGAGTCGGAAACGAAGCCTGCTTCATTTGGGAGGGATTGTGTACATTGTGCTTTGTGCTCCATGAATTGTCATGCAAACAACCTTGAGGTTACTGATGATGGACAATCGCTTGATTTGTCGGGATTGTCAGAGTTCCAGATTAATGCAATAGCTTTGAGTTACCTTGATCAGATTGTAGAGTTTGCTGCCAATACGAACCGCAATCGTTCAATGAATTTTGATGGTTTTATGCAAACAAGAGCAGGTGAAGCATGTTTCGTTGAAGTTGATTATGGGAATGATTCTCTGGAGTGTTGCAGACGACTCGTTGGCGATTTCATAACCTACGAAGGAAACATTGGACCTATACGCAAAGGAGTGATGATTACGCGAGAATATCCTCGTGAAGGAAGTCGTGACGTGTTCAATGTAATTGAGAAGTTGTCGTCATTCCCTACAACGAAGGATTGCGAAATATACTTCTGCACATTTGACACCCTTTTGCAAATCGCCTTAAATAGTGACACTATTGATTGGAAATTGTCGGATTTGTTCTACAATCCAAATGTTGAAGATTTGGTCACTTATTTGGATAGAATCGAAAATCATAAGAAACAGGATGATCAAGATGATTTTGTTGTACTTAACACACCCGAAATACCCGTTTCCGAACGCTTCACTCGTTTTTTACCACTCTACGATATTGCCATTGCTTGTGGTGCGTTGGTTGATGAAGGCATCCAGTCGTTGGGCAATAACGATGTGGATATGGAGGGATGGATTGACGTTTCTGATTATGGTTTCAAACCTAACGAACAGATGTTTATTGTTCATGCCAAGGGCGAGTCGATGCTGCCGAAGATTCATCCAGGAGACCTTTGTGTGTTTGAATTGTATGGTGCCTTGGGTAATGCTGGCAGTCGTGAAGGGCAGATTGTACTTGCTCGTCAGCATGGCAAGGATAATGACTACAACTGCCAATACACCATCAAGTTGTACCACAGCGAGAAGAATCCTCGTACTGGTAGCAATATAAAGATAGAACTCCGTCCACTTAACCAAGATCCTCAATACAAAGTGATTGATGTTGAGGAAGAGGATGGAGAGGTAAGAATCATTGCTACTTTGAAACGAGTATTGAATAAGGTTTGAATAACTGATAATTTTCTCATACAGGGGTGTGAATATTATATACACCCCTCCACAAGGGTATCCGTATTATGTATACCTCTATCTTTTGAGCGGTGTCATTAATAGTGACGCCTCTACTTGGTATGAACTATCATTTTGATGTTCCTGTCGGTGATGACATAACAAGTAGTCTGTAGTACTCCGCCTTCTTCTCAATCTTCATGGGATACGCCCTGGAACTACTTGGCATTCGCCACCAACGGAGGTCGTTTGGTAATTCTACACACTCTCCAACCTTTGGAATATTTACCTTAATACTGTGCAATTCAAAATACCCTTGTAGTTCCTCACTTGCTTTGCCACCAGTGGTCACAATCGTCCTGCACTCTGGCATTTGCTCAAGTAGTGCGAAAACGTCCGTACCTTCCACAATTTCCAGGAAGTTATCGTCCGCATTGTCCTTCAATCGTCGCACCTTACGAGCGGTATCAAAAAGTGCGACACCCTTCTCACGACAGAAGGCTATAATACGGTCCTTATCGAACCGCTTCTCATTATCTGCCTCAAAGTGTTGTTTGTCGTTGAAATGGATTAACCCCTGGATTCTCCAGAAGTCATTGATCCAATTAGGGTAGAAGAATTCCATGCTCCACCTTGCCTTAGGTGGAGGGAAACTGCCCAGAAACAGCACATTGGCATTAGCTGGCAAAAACGGTTCAAGTGGGTGCTCTTCTATCTGCATGATGTGCTCCAAGATTAGAACTTACGGATGCGGATGTGGCAATAAGGGCTGCCTCCTGTGTTGTCGTAGTAGTGCTGGTGATATGGTTCGGCAATCCAGAATGGGGCAAGAGGGCGGATGAGGGTATTGACCTCCATGTCTTTGCTGCGCAGGATGCCGATGAGTTCGTTGGCTGTGTTGAGCTGCGACTGGTCGGCATGGAAGATGGCGCTGAGGTATTGGGCACCAAGATCAGGACCTTGTCCATCGGTCTGTGCTGGATCGTGGATCTCGAAGAAGAGGCGACATAGGGCATCGTAGCTGATGACGGAAGGGTCGAACTCTACAAGTACGGCCTCGAGATGAGTGGTGTGGTGAGCACGTACTTCGTTGTAGGTCGGGTACTCCTCCTGTCCTCCGGTGTAGCCAACGAGGGTTCGCTTTACTCCCTTCTGACGCTCCATGTAGTGCTGCACGCCCCAGAAACATCCGGCACAGAACACGGCGATGCTCAGTCCTTCCTTCTCGGCTTCACTGGGATCGTAGAGACTGACTTTGTCCATATCCTCGACGGCTTTGCGTACCATCTCCAATGCTTTTCCATGCTTTGCCTGGAGGTCGGGGTAGGCCTTGCCACGAGCGTAGTTATGCTGCAAGTCGTTGTATTTCACATGCAGGGCAATAGGGTTGTGGGAGTCGATGATGCGCTGAACGTAGTCGTAGTAGTCGGTCGACTTATCGTGCGTAAGGAGTTGCAACGCATTTACAATGCTCTCGGGGATGCCTTCCTGAATTAGTGAGTCGGGCGTGTAGGCGGTGTCCTCGATGACATCGTGGAGGAATCCGGCACATCGTTCCTCATCGGTGTTGCCCATCAGACCTACAGTGAGTGGATGGAGAATGTATGGTTCGCCATCGCGGTCCACCTGTCCGGCATGGGCCTTCGATGCTATCTGTATTGCTAAGTCTACCTTGTTCATAGTCAATGTGATGTTTGTTTATTTGCAGTTGTACCCAAACCATGCGCCGAGCATACCTAATGCAAGGCTTATTGCCATGTAAGCTATGGCAACAAGGAGTTGTCCGCCACGAAGCATGGTAAGATCCTCGTTGATGAAGGTTGAGAAGGTGGTGAATCCGCCACAAAAGCCTGTCATCAGTAGCAGGCGCATGTGTTCGTTGCCCGGCACGTGGCGACTCAGAATGCCAAGAATGAAGCATCCGGCTACGTTGGCCAGCAGGGTGCCATATGGATGATGCCCATTGAGTGTGGATCCGAGCATCCAACGGCATACGCCTCCGAGTCCGGAACCGATGAACACCGCTAATATGTTGTATATGTTGCCTTGCATTTTTCTATTGATGGGGATGTGAGAATGGGGGGACAATTATATATGGAAATCTGCCATCAGTTGCTTGTACCATTCGGAACGCGAACGATCTGAGTTGCGCATGCAGAAGGTGTGGTCGTGGCGTTCGGTCATTCCCTTGCGATGTACGAGCACGAAGCGTTTTGGCTCCTTCTCCGGAACGGACTTGATATGGTAGAAATCCTGGGGCCAGAAGCCATCTATGATGCATTCGGACGTGAAGTCGGATAGCACCTCCGGCGGAATGCACACGGAGAAGACACCTCCATCCACGAGCAGATCGAACGCCCCCTCGATGAGGTCGCGGAAGGGTAGACTGGAAGTGTGGCGGGCTCGAGTCTTGCTCTGATTGTTGCATTCCAGACTCTTGTCAAAGTAAGGTGGGTTGCAGATCACGCTATCGAACAGAGGCTGTCCGCCCTTTGCCTTAAACTCCTTGACATAGTCCTGAAAGGAGGTGTGAATCAAGGTGATGCGGTCGGCAAACTGTGATGCTGCAAAGTTGTGGGAGGCATCGATGATGGCATTATCGTCGATCTCAATGGCAGTAATCGTAGCCTCGGGATAGCGCTGTGCCATCATGAGCGAGAGCACACCGGTGCCTGTGCCGATGTCGAGTATGCGTTGACCTCCAGCGCCCAATGTTCCCAATAGGTCGCTGTCGGTCCCAACTCGCATGGCTGCATGGCTCTGCTGTATGTCAAACTGCCGGTATGAGAATACCTCCTTGATGTCTGCCATTTGTTTTTTTTCTGTATGAAAGTGTTATTCTTCCCAACGCAATACGGCACCGTTCTTACAAGCTGGGTCGGCACCCTTGAAGTCCATTGAGTATGGGCTGCCTGTAGTCGGGCTCTTGCCGATGTAGGTGTGGGTACGGGTAGACATGAGCATGAACTTGTGGTCGAGATAGTCTTGCCACATGAATTCCTCAGCCTTGTTGATATCGGTCGTGAGTCGTACATCACCTGCTATACCGTAACCGGCTACGAAGACGTATCGTCCATCCTCACATTGGAGCACAACCTTACCTTTGCCTCGGTCGATGAGGTGGAACTTGGTCTGAGGCGACTTGTCGTTGGCACGAGTGTCGTACATAAGTCCGTGTGGCTGAGCGTGCATAGGGCGGCCTGTTGCGAGGTTGATGATGCGGAATGTCTTGCCGTAAGGTATGTTGCCACTACGATCAGCCTGTGGCTCATCGACTGTGAAGTTGTCAAACTCTGCTACACCACCGTTGCTGCCCTTCTTGTTGAATGCGAAGAGCGACATGCGCGAACCCTGGAATGAGATGAGCTGATAGGTGAGTGGCATCATGCGACCAAGGGTCTTGAACTCCTTGCCATCGAGCGAGTAGGCGTACTGTCCGCGATCGTTGTCGAAGTCGCCATTGAAGCGGAGCCAGATGCGTCCGTCTTTAGGCATAGTGATCTGCGTGTCGATGGTGTCGTTGTTCATCTGTTCGAAACAGCGGAGTGTGAGATTCTTACCGTCCTTCACGATTCCTATCCAACTGCATGGCACGTTGATATTGCCGAGACCTGCTACGTCGCCATCCTTCATGCCCTTGGTATATAGTTCGACGGTTGTTATGCTTGAAGGACCAATGACGCGCTGGGTAAGCGTGTTGCGAGCCCACATAAGCTGTTCAGCAGGCATGGACTGAAGCTGGAGGCGACCACCCTTCAGGCGCCACTTGGTGTCGTCAGGATTGTGGTTCCACTGCCATACGCGACCGAG
>JAKSLM010000091.1 GCA_024401225.1 Bacteroidaceae bacterium
GATGAACACTCCAACTCGTCCACTCGAGGCATCTGGTACATCAGGTGAGAAGGCACTCATGAACGGTGTTGTCAACCTCTCAGTACTCGATGGTTGGTGGCTCGAAGGCTATCGCGAGGGCGCTGGATGGGCACTCACAGAGAAGCGTACATTCCAGAACCAGGAGCAGCAGGATCAGCTCGATGCAGCTACAATCTACAGCCTCCTCGAGAACGAGATCCTTCCACTCTACTACTCAAAGAACTCTAAGGGTTACTCAGAGGGTTGGATCCGCACCGTTAAGAACTCAATCGCACAGATTGCACCTCACTACACAATGAAGCGTCAGCTCGACGACTACTTCACTAAATTCTATCAGCCACTCGCTGAGCGCCGCGCACAGCTCTTCGCCGACAACTACAAGAAGGCTAAGGAGATCGCAGCATGGAAGGAACTCGTTGCTTCACGTTGGGACAACATCAAGGTTGTATCATCTGAGAAGGCAGAGGAAATGCTCAAGGGTGAGGTAGTATCGGGTAAGAAGTACAACGTTAAGTACGTTATCGACGAGCAGGGTCTCAACGACGCTATCGGCGTAGAGCTCGTAACTCTCTTCACCGATGCTGATGGTCGCGATCACGTATCGCAGGTTGAGCCACTCGAGGTTACTGGCCACGATGGCAACCTCTACACATTCGAGGGTACTCACACCATCCCAACTGCAGGTTCATTCAAGGTTGCATACCGTATGTATCCAAAGAATGCTGACCTCCCACACCGTCTCGACTTCTGCTACGTTAAGTGGTTCAACTAATATTTTTGAACATACAAGCATATAAATAATTCAAGCCTTGCAAGGTTGCCCATTCCGGGATGGCCTTGCAAGGCTTTTTTTGTGGTATTATGTAGCGTAATAGGTTGATTACTTGCGTATCATGACCTTCTTGCCGTTGCTGATGTATATGCCTGGGTGTGCTGCTTCCTTGACTCTTCGGCCGCTCAGGTCGTACATCACGCCGTCCTCGGTCGTCGCAGCAGGGAGTGGGATGATAGCTGTGGTAGCATGCTTCACGAGCTTGATGTTGCCTACTATTGCCTCGTTGAGGGAGGTTGAAGCCTTTGCCACCTGCCATTTCAGTATGTAGTTGCCCGTCTCGGTCACGGTGAAGTCAATCTTCTTGTCAGTAGTCGATGTGATGCGCGACGATGATCCATTGGCTGATATGGTCGACTGTGGAGTGGCATTCACGCTGCCTGCATTCGCACCGCCCACCTTCTGCACCGTTGCGGTGATGCTTGGCTTCGCTTTCCATCCTACGGTGGAGAAGTACAGGGTGTAGTCGCCTGGTTCGAGGGTGAGGCGCGACTTGCTATCCTCTCCGTACGATACGTATCCGGCGCCCGATGTGCCGGTACGGAAATAGAAACCGTAGGTCATCATGCCCTCAGGCGAGAACGACATGATGCGAGGACCAAGCGAATAGCTGCCAGCGCTGCGTGTACCGTCCTCATACTTTGCCTTCCATCCTGTAGGTATGCACGATGCTCCGCTCAGGTCGTAATTGTCGGCAAACACGATGTTGGCATCGTCGGCAACATCCTCAATGTCAGTTCTTACCGCCTTCTTCACGAAGATGTAGGTGCTGACGCTGTATGGCTGCACGCTGATCACAGGCTGATAGGTGTCCTCCTCCCATGTCAGGTCGCTCTTCTCCATGTTCTTGGTCTCGGTGGTCACGATCGACCTTCCGTTGGCGGTGTAGAAGGGTAGGGTGATGGTAGTGTTGTAGCTGTCAGCACTCTGGTTGAGCAACATCACTACGATGCTGTCGCCCGTCTCTGTTAGATAGGCTGACGATGAGAGCTTGCCCGTATTGTCAACAAGCGAATGGCGTATGCGTGTAGTGCCCGACACGTACTTGGCATAGTGCGAAAGGATGTATCCGCGCTTGGTGATCTGATTGTTGGTGGTACCGAACTCACCGTCGCCCAGACATCCATAGTAGCGCTTCAGGGAGTAGTGCACCCATGCACTCATGTTGGCAAGCATGGCATCGTTCACGCTTCGTGCAAACAGGAATCCATCGTCCTTCCAGTTGATGTTCTTCTTCTCGTTCTGCTGGCGTTCGTTGATGAGGTATTCGGTCATCCATACCTCTTTGCCCTTCTGCGCAGCAAGTGGATATGACGATCCGTCCCATCCGTAGAAGTGGCCACCCAGGATGTCGAGATACTGGCATGCTTCGGGATCGTTGAGTATAGGCTCGTGCATGCTCCTTGTGAAGTGGATGGCCTCGGGAGCTATTATCTTGCACTCGATGAGCGAACCATACAGTTTCAGGAACTTAGCCATCTGTTCGCCCGTCCATATGCAGCTTTGGTACTCAGCCTTCCAGTCGGGCTCATTCTGTATCGACACGGCGTCTATCACAGCCCCCTGCTGCTTCATGTACTTATAGTAGTCATTGAGCCATACTGCCCAGTCCTTGTAGCGCGACTCAAGCAGCGAACCGCCGTTGGAGTCGCTATTGTTCGTCTTCCACGATGCTGGAGGCGCCCATGGCGAGGCAAACACAAACGCCCCGTACTTCTTGGCGCGCTTGGCATTGGCCACACCGCTGCTCCATCCGTTCTTGCTGTTTGAGATGTACAGGCGCACTATGTTCAGTCCAAGCTGGTTCTCGCCCTTACCGAACAGCTTGTCCATTTCGGCATCGCCGAGCCAGTATGCCCATTGCGGACTTGGTGAGAAACCGCCAAAGCCCGTCACGTGCTGAAACTTAACCCTGCTGTCGATGTTGATGCTTGCATCCTTATTTGCTGCACTCATGATGATACATGCAAGCAGGGATGCGATGGTAGTAAAAATTCTATTCATAAGGTAAATAATCTAAGTAGCCGTGCAAAGGTAATAATAAAATTCCATATCCTTGCAAGTTTTAGTCCATAAGTTCCGTTTCGTTGCCAATATTTCATTCATATGTATGAAGAAGTACGACACACTGGCATCAATTTTTGTTAATTACTAAAAATGCAAGGTGTATTACTAATAATAATTATTAAAGTTTTGGGAGCAAAGGCATTTTCTACTACTAAAAGTTTCGTAATCCAAAAGTTTAGTTGTACTTTTGCAGCGTAAATCTAAAACCTTAGTAATTATGACAAGAGACAAGAAGGACATGACGCTCACAAGGGCTGAGATGGAAATAATGAACTACCTCTGGGCGAGGGAAGATGGCCGTGGTACCGTGCGTGATGTGCTCGAATGCTATCCAGAGCCTAAGCCTGCTTACACCACTACCGCCACGTTCCTGAAGATTCTCACACAGAAGGGATTTGTGGCTGCCGAGAAGAACCCAGGCGATGGAAAGACATTCTTCTTCCGTCCCCTTATCTCGCAGGATGAATACCGCAAGCGTGTGATGAAGGATGTGAAGGACAGCTTCTTTGGTGGTTCGGCAAAGTCGCTCGTCAACTTTTTTGTCAAGGAGGAAGAAATCAGCGAGAGCGAACTTCAGGAACTTCTCGCCATGATCAAGGAGGACTGACCATGATGGCATACATTATCAAATCAATCGTATTCCTCAGCATCATGTACATCCCATACATGCTCTTGCTGAGAAAGGAATCATTCTTCCGCTTCAACCGCCTGATGCTGATATGCATCATGGTCCTCTCGTTGGTATTGCCTGTGTGCAATGTGCATATCCTGTCATTGGGCAACAATCCCGTAAACGTGCAGCTGCAAGGCGTGATAGAAATTGGGATGCCTTTTGCTACTCCACTATCGCAGCAGGAAGGCACACGGATTGCGGAACGATCGGGCATAGACATAAACTGGTGGGCAGTAGTTTCGCTTATATATATAATAGGTATGTGCGCTACTATTATCTGGAAGCTATTCCAGCTGACAGCTCTCTATCGCCAAATCCACAAAGGTGTGCTATGGACCGAAAAGCACGATGGCGTAACCATCTATTGCCATGCCAACGCTATCGCTCCCTTCAGTTGGTGGCGTACCATCGTAATCAGCGAGGATGATTACAACCATAATGCAAGGGAAATACTTCGCCACGAGATGGGACACATACAGAACCATCATTCTATTGACATCGTGCTGGTCAACATCCTGCAGGTGATACAATGGTGCAACCCTCTCTCATGGATACTTGCCAACAGTCTTCGCGATGTTCACGAATACGAGGCTGACGATGCCGTACTGCGCAGCGGTGTCAACGCTCATCAATATCAATCACTATTAATAAAGAAAGCCGTTGGCTCCAGTTCCTACGCCTTTGCCAACAGCTTTAATCACAGTTTACTTAAAAAGAGAATAACTATGATGTTACAGAAAAAATCGAATCCATGGATGAGGGGCAAGGCCCTCTACATCCTCCCTGTGGCATGCATCGCACTTAGTGCCTTTGCCACTCCAGAACTCAATGAGCAGATTGAGTCGGTAATCAACGAAAAGGTTGAGTCCGTAGCAGCAAGTCATGCCAAAAGTCGTGACAAAGTTACGAATGTTTCTTCAAACTCACAAGTTTCTGATGAAAAAAATGCTGTAAACGACACCGTTCCTAAGGTTGTAATAGTGAACCCTGATGGTATAATGATCAGAAAAACCAAAGATAAGAAAAGCGAACCTCTTATCATTATTGACGGTAAGGATAGTAACGAAAAAGAGATGGCTAAACTCAATTCTGATGATATTGAGGCTATCAATGTGTACAAGGACGCCTCTGCCGTATCTCTTTACGGAGAAAAGGGCAAGAACGGTGTGATTGAAATCAAGACAAAGAATGCAAAGGCAGCAGAACAAGCATTTGAGGTTGTCGAAAAACAACCAGAATACAAAGGCGGTATACCCGAGTTGATGCACTTTGTAGCTCAAAACATACGCTATCCAAAGGGCGCTCAGGAATTAGGAGTTTCCGGAAGAGTGGTTGTAAACTTTGTGGTAGAGAAGGATGGTTCGGTTCATGAAGTGAAAATTGCACACAATGGTGCCATGCCTAAAATAGAAGACTACGCCACTTCCGATGACGCAGAGCCAAGCACCGGTTCAGCAGAAAAGGAAGAAGCAAAACCAACATTCGAACAAGTAGAAGCCGCAGCAAAACTACTTGAAAATGAAGCAATCCGAGTCATCAAACTGTCAAGTGGCAATTGGACTCCTGGTGAGCAGAAAGGCGAGAAGGTTCGCGTCAGATACCACATCCCCGTCACCTTCCGTTTGAATTAGATAGAATACCCCATTCTTTAACCCTGAAAATAAGCAACTTACCTCGCACCGTCAGCGATGATAGTGCGGGGTCGTTGTCATCTTGTCAATTGTCATGATTGTCATTAAGGATTGGAAAATGGTGAAAACCACGCAAAATAGAGATATATAATTATATTTTAAATATTTACTTCTATATTGGGCTTGATGCGCACTTTTCATCTTCTTAATGACAATCATGACAATTGACAATATGACAATGCGGTTAGCAGTTGCATTTTAAGTAATAAATAAGAAGTATTAAATAAGAATTAAGCAGCAGAGCCCTGATTGAACATTTCTTACTTCATACACCTTACTTAAAGTCAAAACACTCCTTGCAAGGAATCGATGAAGTCCTTGCAAGGAGTTGCCCGTTTCCTTGCAAGGAGTTAGCGATGTCCTTGCAAGGAGTATTCAGGGGTGGCAAATCATGGTTCAAATCCCAAAATGAAGGTTGTGTGGTAGCCAGCATCCGCTTTGTCCGATAGCTCAAGCGAACCACCCATCATAGTCATAATCTGTCGGGACAATGCTAAGCCAATTCCTGTGCCAGTACTTTTGGTGGTGTAGAATGGGATGAAGATGTCCCTCCTGACCTCTGCCGGAATTGGTGTTCCGTCATTGCTGATGCGAAGGGCAGAGTC
>JAKSLM010000092.1 GCA_024401225.1 Bacteroidaceae bacterium
TTTTTTACTTATTGCAGTCTATCACATTGCCTGCGGTATGAGCGCCAAACTCTGGTGCATAGCTGCATTCCACCGAGGCATAACCCGTGTTGTACTCACCTCCGCGAGCTATGTAGTAATCCATATCGATGGTAGTGGTGCCACGGGTAAACCTGTTGAAGAAAAGGTTGATGCACGAATCGTGAACCTCAAGGTAGCAACCACGGCCTCCCATCCACTGGTATCCGCTTACGGCGCGCAAAGGCTCGAGGCATGCTGCATGCTGCGACATTACCGACACGAAGTCCATATCGCGGTCTGCATGGATTATGTGGCGTATGGTTACCTTGTTGCCATCACGTATCACCTTGCGCTCTATGGTCAGTTCGCCCGATGAGTATGCGTTGAGATTGCTTACCTCCTCCTTGAACTCGCTTCTTACATGTCCCCACGATATGCCAGGCGAAGTCTTAGTCACGCTGAGAGTCTTCACCTCCTTCACATCGTCATACACCGTATCCTGCCTTACATCCACTCCATCCAGCTTCAGTTCTGGCGTGGTAACCTCATGTAGCGATACCTCAGGCGAGTTGGTCAGCAGGAAGTCCGCCACATCAAGCGCATTGATTGGATTGTCCCACACCTGGGTCTGCTTCTGGCGAAGGAGCCAGAGCTGCATGTCGATGAGGTACTGTCTATTCTCCTTTGGCTTCTTTGCCTCAAAGGCAGTGATGCCTCGCATGGCAGCAAGCTGGGTAGGTATGCGGTAGTCCATCCATGAGTAGTAGGCAAGGTCGGTAGCGAAGTAGCGTCCGAATCCCTCCTTGTACATGGTGTATTCCTTTACCGAGTCAAGGAATCGCAATGCCTGCTTCTCGTGTCCGTACTTCTTCAGTATCAGCACACCCTCCGAGCGGCCATAGATGGTCAGGTTCTTGAAGTCGCCCTCAAACCTCTTGAGGTATGTGTCGAGCATCTCCTTGTTAGGATTGGTGCAGATGGCGAGGTAGCGCAGATCGGTGTCGTATGGGCGGAGCGAGTCGTGCACATCCTTCTTTCTTATCTTGAATATCCTGTATTCCTCCTTGTCCAGATACTTCAATGCACTCTTCAGCATCTTGCTTACCTCCTTAGGGCATTTCTCCTCGTGGCGGTTCAGGTACGACTGAAGGCGATGCAGGTTCTCTGCCACCGAGAGGGTGATGTAGAAGCTCTCCTCCATGCCCTCAAACCACGACCATCCTCCACTGCCCTTCTGCAGCTTCTGGAGCTTTTCGATAGCCTTGTCAGCAGTCCTCTGAGCCTTTGCAGCATCGAAATCCTTCAGGCGGTCGCCAAGCACCTTGCTCATGTCGAGCATGACAAGGTTCGAGTACAGTGCAGCTGCATAGCAAGGAGCATTGTCATGCTTTGGGTTCTGCAGGGCCTTGAGCGATTCGAACACCGACAGCGCAGGATTGTCTGTGTATCCTATGCTGATATGCTTATCGGTGACAGTTGCGCTTCCACCATTGAATATTGCCGAGAGGTCCACATCCTTGGTGCTTGCCCCGTCGAGGTAGAAAGGCACGCTCTCCACCACATCCACCTTCGTGGTGAGCACAGGCAGACGGTTGCGCTCGCCATCGCTTGCCTTGCCATCGGTTGCTATTATCTCGCATATATAGTCGTTGCAGTCCAGTGTGCCTTCCACGGCAAAAGTCACCGTGGTGCTCTTTCCTGCCTCAGCATTGAAGCTTACGGTCTTCTTCATCACCTCCTCCTCATTGTCGGCACGGAGTATACGCATGGTAGCCGTACCGTTCACGGCATTCTCACACAGGTTCGTGATCTTGGCATTTATCTCACCCTTGTCGCCTGTGCGCAGGAATCGAGGCATGTTTGGCTGAATCATGAAGTCCCTCTTTGCCGTTGCCGTTGCCACTATCTTTCCGTAGTCCACCTGCTTCGAGTGTACTATACCCATGAATTTCCACTCCGTGAGGCAGTCAGGCAGCGTGAAGGCTATCTGCGCCTCTCCATTCTCGTCAGTCACGAGGTGTGGGTAGAAGAATGCCAGCTCATCCAAGTTGCTGCGCACCTGCTGTGTACCCTCATTCTGCTCCTCCTCATCGTCAAGCGACTCGTCCACCTCGCGCTCACCATCCATGTTTGCCTTGGCCATCATCGCCTCCATCCTTACCATAGGCCTAGGCTCTGGGTATATAGGCATACGGTACCAGCGCTGATGCTGGAACGACTCCAGCTTGTCGAACGAGCGTGATGGATAGTTCAGGTACTTGCTGCCAGGATATATGTTGAGATACAAGTCGCTGTTGGCGTCAGTCTTTGCAAAGTCCGCAAATGGTATCTTACGGGCAAAGCGCAGGCTGAACTGCCAGTCATGGTGTATGATGTTGTCGAGCGATGCATCGTACATTACTGCCATCACCTCAGCACCCGGCACTACGCGTCCCTTGTGGTCCTTCACGCTCAGCACCCACTCCTCCTTCTGTCCAGGCTGCAGATTGTCGCGGAAAGTCTTCCACTTCAGGTCCAGTTTCTTCTCGGGGCGCACATAAGGCAGTTCCCTGCCATCGCTGTACAAGCGTCCGTTGTGCACATAGAATAGGTTGACACTCACGCCGTCGCCCCACTCCTTCTTGTACTTGATGTCAAGCTTGAGCTCATCGCCATTGAGCACCTTGGTGCCCTCCTGCTCCATGCTGTTGCGCGACATGATGTAGTAGTATACGAGCACATCCTTCTCCTTTGCCTTGAAGGTCACCTGTACAGGCTGATTCTCCGATATCTCATTGTTCGAGAAGTGCAGCTCGTCCTTCGGAGCGTTCTCATCCTCCTGCTCAGGCTCCTTTATCTCTTTGTAGTCAGGATTCTTCACGTTGAACACAAACTCGCCACTCTGCATCTCGCCTGCAGCATCGGTGACATTTGCCTTGATGCGGAAAGCTACGCTGTCCGAATATACTATCTCTGGCAATTCTGCATTGACATCCACCACGAACACACCATCATCGCCCGTAGTAGTCTCGCCTCCATCCAGCGGTTTCCAGTCCAGGATGTACCTCCAGCGGCTCGCGCTTGCCCACTCTATGGTGTACTCCACGTTTGCGCCTTGGTTTGGCACGCCTGTGAACATCATTGCCGAGCCCTTGACCTCTATCTTGTCACCAAGCTTATGCTTCACGTCCTTCTGGCTGTCGTCATACAGCACCTCAAACGTAGGGCGCTTGTACTCCTCCACGTTGAATGCACACGAGCCATTAGCGACACCATCCCTGAAATTGATATAGTATCGGCCGAGCTTGCATTCATCTGGGATCTGGAAGTCAACCGACAGCGAACCGAACTCGTTCGTCTTCACATACTCCTTGTACAGCTGCTTGCCGTTAGGGTCATTGATGGTGACATACACCGAGCTGCCAGCTATCACCTTTACCGTATCGGCGTGCTGCCAGAACTCAACACATGCCGCATGCAGCTTCTGTCCTGGGCGGTATATGCTACGGTCCGTGTATGCGTTTATGGTCTTCGAGTCGTACTTGGTGTAGCTCGTGTAGTTATAGCGTGGGTTGAACGTACTGGTGCAGTCCTCCTTCGGAGTACCATAATCCGATACATCCCTCACAGCCATGGCATACCTCACCTCCATGTCCTTGTACTTGGCTATCAGCACCTCGCCCTTCTCGTTGCACTTGAATGTCTTCGAAGGCTTCTTGCCGTGCTTCCTGTCCCATGTGTCAAACAGGAGCACCGAAGCCCCCGGCACCGGGCGACCCGTGGCATTGTCGAGCACCACAATCTTCACGCTCTCCTGGTCAGGCTGCGCTATCGATACGGCACGAATGGAGCGTACACTCACCTCATACACACTCTTTGTACCGTTAGCCTCAGCCACCATGGTGTAGTGGCCTGCCGGGAGGGTCAGTTCGTCGGTTGCAATACCCGATGTTGGCAGATTGCTGAGCTTGCGCTTCTGGTTGTCCTCATCGAGAGGCAGATCGTATCTGCGCTGCAGCACCACCTTGCCCTTCTCGCTGAGCTTGCGGTCCGAAGTCTCTCCCGCATACTCGCGTATGGTAAGCGTGGCCTCAGTCGCATTCACATAGCTCAGATTGAGTGTGAATGGCTTGCCAGCCAGCATATTCTCCTCACCCTTCATGGTAATGTTGGTAGCCATTATGCTCGCCTCCATATTCTTGAAAGCGTTGACCCTCACATTGCCCTTCCACTTCTCCTGAGCCCAACGCACGAAGGCAAGGCGCTCATCCTTATCGTTGCTGTAGTCCTCAGCATAGTCGATAGCCACATCGATGCCGTACTCCTCGTCCACACATACATCGAGCAGAGCCTTCATCTCCTTGCGCCATTCAGCCTTGCTGATCATGTTGGCCTTGATCCTCGACTGCTTACGCATCTCCAGTTCGCGCAGGCGGAAAATGGCTTCACCGTTCTTGTTGCCATTCTTCTGGTACACCTTTATGGCACGGCCTATGATGTCCAGCTTTTCATCCTCCGAGAATGGTGCAAACGAATACCTCAGCGCACTCACCACGAGAGGGTACAGCAAGTCGTGGTTGAGCATCTCACCATCAGCGTAGGTCTTGAGCAGAGGTTCATACTGCTTGCAGTTTACCTTGCTCAGCGTCTCCATGTCAGCCAGCGAGGCAATCATGTGCTCCTTAGCCTTGGCAGGAAACTGTTCACGCGTCTCCTGGTCGAAGTCGTGTACATTGGTGTCATGCATGGAGTTGTAGGCACTGGCAAGCATGCAATGCGACAGGGCGAGGCGAGCGCAGCGCTCCTCAGCGCTGATGGTCGTGTTGCCCTCCAACTCCGTTATCATCTTCTCATACTCGTCGCCTGCAAACAGTTCAGGGTCCAAGTCACATTGCTTCTCCACAATGCAGATCTTGGCCTTCATGAGTTGCGGAAAATTATCCTCCTTCCGAGCCATCTCATAGACCTTCTCAGCCAGTTCAATCATCGACTTAGGCTTATCATCGTCCTTCAGACTTTCAATCTGCTTCCAAAGCTGATCATACGATTGAGCAGAGGCATTACTTGTAAAGAAAAAACCCATAACTACGAATAGAATAAAGATGTGAAAAGTTTTTTTCATAAGTAAGTGTACAGAATTATTTCGAACAGAACGGTAAATTTAATTATTTTTCTTTTTTGCCTTCGGCGTACGTGAATTTGTCGTAAATTGCCCGCAAATTATTCCGTTGAATCTTATTATGTTCACGAGTGAAAGCAATTTACGCTTGAATTTACGGGCAATTTTCGGTCATTCACGTTATAAAAAGAAATACACATTTTATCCGTGCCCTCGAATTATTTTAATAATAGACGTATTCATTAATGTTTCTGCAAATTGTTTTGCGTGCAAAGTTACACCTTTATCTATTATGTGCAAACAGTTTTTATATTCTTTGCATTTGCACCCCCACTTTTTATATATTATTTAACCTTTCGCAGGTTTCTTTCTGCGAAAGCGCTTCGCGATGAGTAGCGAAGCGGAAAGTTATCGTTCCGAAGGTCGGTTGTATCGAAGCGGAAAGACCTCTGAAAACATTCTTAGAAAATTAGCCCCCTTTTGTTTTGATTAGAAAATTAGCCCCCTTTTTATTTACCATTCAGCAAAGGCTCCCGACATCAACGTGTCGGGAGCCTTATGCGTACTATCATTATTATTAATATGATGGTAAGGAGTGCTGCGGCGAGTAGGTTGAATTTGCCCGTGCTGGGCAGATAGTCGCGTGCTT
>JAKSLM010000093.1 GCA_024401225.1 Bacteroidaceae bacterium
AGCTCAACGTAGACGAGGCTGAAGTAAAGCCAGAAGCATCTTTCACTAACGACCTTGGTGCAGATTCTCTCGACACTGTAGAACTCATCATGGAATTCGAGAAGGCTTTCGGTATCAACATCCCTGACGATCAGGCAGAGAAGATCGGTACTGTAGGTGACGCTATCGCTTACATCGAGGCTAACGCAAAGTAAATTTGAGAATTAGTAATTCATAATTCGTAATTCATAATTCAAAACCCTAATGCACTAAGCTTTATGCTGAACTGCACAGAAGGTCTTGGATTATGAATTTTGAATTATGAATTTTTTAATTGAATACAAGTTATGGAATTAAAAAGAGTTGTAGTAACAGGACTTGGTGCCATCACTCCACTTGGCAACTCGGTCGAGGAGACTTGGGAAAACGTTAAGGCTGGCAAGAGCGGTGCTGCTCCTATTACACACTTTGATACCACTCAGTTCAAGACTCAGTTTGCTTGTGAGGTTAAGAACTTCAATGTAGCAGATCACATCGACCGTAAGAAGTCACGCCAGATGGACCTCTACTGCCAGTATGCTATGGTAGCAGCTAAGCAGGCTATCGAGGATTCGGGCATCGCAGGCGAAGGCATCGATAAGAATGAGGTTGGTGTTGTGCTTGGTGTCGGAATCGGTGGTATGCATACTTTCGAAGAGGAAGCAGGCAACTGGGCACTTACAGGCGCAGAACTTGGTCCTAAGGTCAATCCGTTCTTCATCCCTAAGATGATTGCGGACATCGCTGCAGGTCACATCTCTATCGACTATGGATTCCATGGTCCAAACTATACAACTACTTCTGCTTGTGCATCATCAACAAATGCACTTGCTGACGCATTCAACCTCATCCGTCTCGGTAAGGCTAACGCTATCGTGACTGGTGGTGCTGAGGCTGCTATCTTCCCATTGGGCGTAGGCGGTTTCAATGCCATGAAGGCTCTCTCTACTCGCAACGACGAGCCAGAGAAGGCAAGCCGTCCATTCAGCGCAAGCCGCGATGGATTCATCATGGGTGAGGGTAGTGTGATCCTCGTACTCGAAGAGCTCGAGCATGCTAAGGCTCGTGGAGCTAAGATCTACGCAGAGGTAGCAGGTTGCGGTATGTCGGCTGATGCTCACCACATCACAGCTTCTCATCCAGAGGGTCTCGGTGCTAAGCTCGTTATGGAGCGCGCACTCAAGGATGCTGAGATGAAGCCTGAGGATATCGACTACATCAACGTTCACGGTACTTCTACCCATGTTGGTGATATCTCTGAGTCAAAGGCTATCAAGGATGTGTTCGGTGAGGCAGCTTACAAGCTCAACATCTCATCTACAAAGTCTATGACTGGTCACCTCCTCGGTGCTGCTGGTGCTATTGAGGCTATGTTCTCTGTACTCGCTGTACAGAATGACATCGTTCCTCCTACTATCAACCACGACCCAGAGGATATGGATCCAGAGATCGACTACAACCTCAACTTCACATTCAATCAGGCTCAGAAGCGCGAAGTACGTGCTGCACTCAGCAATACATTCGGCTTCGGTGGTCACAATGCTTGTGCAATCTTCAAGAAATACAAGTAATTGATGGAGATTATCGATAGTATAAGGCTTCTTTTCCGCCGTGAAAAGAAGCCTTTTTTAGAATTAAAAAAGATACTCGGTTTCTATCCGCACAATATCCGCTTCTACCAGTTGGCGCTCAAGCATAAGAGCGTAGCCCACTTTGAGCGTGAGGAAGCACGTGAGCGTGGTGATAAGGTACCCCATGTCAGTCGGCTTAACAACGAACGCCTGGAGTTTTTGGGAGATGCTGTGTTGGGAGCAGTCGTAGCCGACATCCTTTACCGCCACTATGGCAATAAGCAGGAGGGATTCCTCACCAAGCTTCGCTCCAACATCGTGTGTCGCAAGTCGCTCAATAACCTTGCCGTACAGATTGGACTCGACAAACTCATCCAGTACTCAGGTTCTGTCACTACTGCCCACAACAGCTTCATGAACGGTAATGCCTTTGAAGCCTTCTTCGGTGCTATCTATCTGGATCGTGGTTATTCATATTGCTATAAGTTCATGCAGGATCGCGTGTTCAAAACTTATATCAATGTGGAACAGATGGCACAGCAGGACGAAAACTTCAAGAGCTCGTTTATCGAGTGGTGTCAGAAGTACCAGTTCCACTTCTCGTTCTCGCAGCGAGAGAGTCGTGAGGGGTCATCGCCTAAGTTCTTCTCTGAGGCAAGCATCGAGAATACAGTGGTAGGACGTGGTGAGGGCTATAGCAAGAAGGAGAGCGATCAGATGGCTGCCAAGATGGCGCTGGAACGCATCAAGTCCGACAAGGAGTTGAAGAACAGGATCACAGCCATTGTAAAGGAGAAGAAGCATGCTGCTCACCTTAAGGCTCTGCGTCAGAAGGCAATGAAGGACATTGCAGGGCGTCGCACCCTCGTGTTCGACCTCGATGGCACACTCCTCGACACACTTACAGATCTCTGCTCCAGCGCAAACCATGCACTTCGCACCTGTGGATATCCAGAGCGCACCCTTGATGAGATTCGTATGTTCGTAGGCAATGGTGTTGCTGCTCTCATACAGCGTGCGGTCCCGGAAGGTACTTCCGATGAGGATGTGCAGCGATGCCTCGATGAGTTCAAGGCTCACTATGTGGACCATTGCATGGATGCCACAGGGTTGTACCCAGGTATAGCAGAGTTGCTTCAGACTCTTCGCCAGAAGCAGTACAGGGTTGCCATCGTGTCAAACAAACTGCAGGCAGGAGTGACAGAGCTTTATGAGGCATTCTTCCGCGACACGGTTGATGTGGCAGTAGGTGAGAGCGAAGATGTTCGCCGCAAGCCTGAGGCCGACATGGTGGTTAAAGCACTTGAGGACATGGGGGCTGCTGCCGATGATGCTGTGTATGTAGGCGATAGCGATGTTGATATCATGACAGCCAGAAACGCAGGAATGCCATGCATCTCTGTACTTTGGGGATTCCGTGACAAGGAGTTCCTCGAAAAGGCTGGTGCTTACATTTCGGTGGAGCGTCCAGAAGAGATTCTTGAGTTGTTGGAGGAAAAAGAAACAGACAAACAGTAAGCAGGTCATCATAGAAAGATGGAAACAATAACAAGCGCACAGAATCCAAAGATAAAGAAGCTGCTTGCATTGCAGCAGAAGTCGTCCGAACGCCGCAAGGAAGGTCTCTTCGTGGTGGAGGGTCAGCGTGAACTCATGCATTGCATCAATGCGGGGCTTGAGGTCGATACGGTTTTCCTTTGCCCTGAGATATGCGACTCTGCATCTGACTGGCAGGGCGGAAACGTCCGCCCTGACTGCCGTGTATATGAGGTGTCAAGAGCCATCTACGATAAGATAGCCTACCGTGGAGGTACAGAAGGCATCATGGCCGAGGTTCGTACCCGCCACCTCTCGCTTTCCGACCTTCATCTTAGCGAGCATCCGCTCATCGTTGTGCTCGAGAGCGTGGAGAAGCCTGGCAATCTTGGTGCCATTCTCCGCAGTGCTGATGCTTCCGGTGCCGATGCAGTCATCGTGTGCGATCCGCTCACCGACCTCTATAACCCTAACCTCATACGCAGCAGTATTGGCGCCATCTTCAGCGTGCCTTGTGTGGCCTGCAGTTCCGACGAATGCATCACCTACCTCAAGGAGCATGGCATTCAGATTCTCACAGCTCAGTTGCAGGACTCTCATCTCTATTACGACATCGATATGAAGTGTTCCACAGCCATCATCATGGGCACCGAATCCACCGGACTTACCGACATCTGGCGCAAGGCAGCCGATGCCCACATCCGCATCCCGATGCTTGGCCAGCTCGACTCTCTCAATGTCTCCGTAAGTGCCGCAATCCTCCTGTTTGAGGCTGTCAGACAGCGATCATAAGGTCGTTGCAAATGTATATATTCTACATCGACTATGGCATCAAGACCACTCATCATCGTGTTGCTCCTGAATATCAGTCCGCAGCATTTGACGAACACAAAACGCATTGTCAACAACAAACTGTTTTGTGTCCCAGATGCAAAATCGCTGTACGCAAATATGAAGGAAAGGCTTGAACAGGTCAGCAATAATACACACGACGTAAATCGATTTTGAGATAGAAGGTGTGCTAACTTGACAGCCTACAACAGTTCCCGTTAGTTCCCGCCAGTTCCCGCAAAAGTTCTTTTTAGTTCTTTTTAGTTCCCGTTAGTTCCCGGCATGCTCCTCGACATGATTTTTTCTTGTCGGAGAGCATTATTATTCTTATCTTTGCGCACCTTTCGCGATGGGAACAAAAATTAACAACCACCGGGATGACGCATCGGGGGACGCCCCGACCGTACGCCTGGAAAAAGCAAAACAAAAAAACAATAAGAGACATGAAACAGAATATCACGTGTTCGGAACTCGAGAACCATCTTTACCATCAACGTGCCATAGTGCGCCAGTGCGACGAGAGCAGTTACGACAGCACAGGACTGTCAATCAGCGAGGTGTAGCCATGGACAGATTCGTACGTATTCCACGGGCTCTGTTCACCACGGATGCCTGGCGGAAGGGCGATGACAAGCAAAGGGTGGCAATCGTCACCCTCTGCTCCGTCGTTGCCTATTCTGCCCATGACTACGTGTCGCGCTATGGCACCGTGCATCTGGAGTGCGGGCAGATGCTGACATCGCAGAGGATGCTTGCCACCCTATGGGGAGTGACAAGGGATGTGGCACGCCGCATTCTCGAACGCCTTGAGAAAGAAGAAGTTATAACCATTCAGCGCGACAATTGTGGCTTGACCCACCATTTGACCCAGTATTCGCTGCTGACAATCAATGCCTTACACGATGGCTTGACACAGCATTTGACCCAAGACATAGAAGGAATAAAAAAGAAGGATAATTTAAAGAAAAAATATAATAAAAAAGAAAGTTCTGAAAATGTTCAATCTATTCCTTCCTCTGGCAGACAGTCCACAGCACCCGCGAAGCGTTTCACACCGCCCACAGCCGAGGAGGTGCAGCAGTATCTCGACAGCAAAGGCATTGTGGCGTTCAGCGGCAAAGAGTTTGTCGATTTCTACGAGCAGGGCGGATGGGTGTACGGCCGTCACCACACGCCTGTGAAGAATTGGAAGGCATGCGTGAGCACATGGACGAAACACAGATCGACCGCCAATGGCAGCACTACCGATATCTACTCTAATGGACAAGCTGGACGTGAGGAGCGCATGCGACGCTTCCAGCAGCACATCATCAACCAGCTCACAGGGGTTGAGCCAGTGCCAAACCCTGACGACTTGTTCGACTTCTAAGCCAGCGGCACGATGCTTGCCCATTGATTATCCAGTGCTATAAAAAGGTAAACTCCTTGCAAGGAGTTGGCTGTTTCCTTGCAAGGAGTTGCTTGATTCCTTGCAAGGAGTTGCCCTGCGTCTTACTTAAAATCACTTGAACGGGGTTGCCGAGGTATTCAATCACCATCTCCACCTGTCGGGGAGTGAAGAAATGCTGCTCCTT
>JAKSLM010000094.1 GCA_024401225.1 Bacteroidaceae bacterium
GGTTCTTATTCCAATGATATACGAGGTGTGCCATCACGTAGTGAGGCAGCGAGCGGTACCATGTCTCGGTGCGTCCCTGCGCATTGACCTCATACTGAGTGCTGGAGAGCTGATGCAGGAGGTCGAAGGCCTCGATGCGGGCGATGAGCTTGCCCTTGAAGAAAGGTTGTGAGAGGGAAGCATTGATAATGAAATCATCGGTATTGAGGGCTGACGATCCATAGCCTCGGCGACTGTACATGTTGGCATCGGCAGAGACGGTGAGGTTGATGTGCGGAATAGTGTAGCGACCTGAGAAACCATACTGATAATCAAAGGCATTGAGAGTTGTGAAGTCGCGCATCTTGCCTTCGGAGTGGCGCCAACGGATGTCACCTGTGGCACGGAGATTGAGCTGGCCCTTGTTGTACTGAACGTAGGTATTATCGTGCAAGGTGAGGGTGTTCACCTTATTCAGATGGCTTACGGCCTCACCTGTGAGCATGGTGTGGTCAACTGAGTGGTGGAAATTGGCATCACCATTGGTCTGGAATGTCCAATAACGCTTCTCGTCCAATGCTCGTGAAAAATCCACCTTAGCTGTAGCTGTGTAGTTTCCACCCACATTCTCTGGGCGATAGGTATAAACTCCTGTCATTGGGTTATAGTTTACTGACTGAGCTGTGGCTCGATGGAGGAAGCGGAATGAAGTACCGATGTGGAACTCACTCTGGTTTGTACCACGAGCATAATAGTCGGCTTTGACATCCGTTATCCGACCATCTTTCAGGTCAGGATTACCAAGTTGTACGACCAATGGCTGACTATCATCACGATAGGTTATGAGGTCGTGGAGAGATGCTGGTACGACATGATGATGGATAGAGAAATTCAATTCCTGCTTACGACTCTTCTTTGGGAACAACGTGTATTTCAAGCTGGTTTCCAACAATACTTGTGTTTTTGTGGCAAGCGTATCGAGCATGCCGCGTTGATAATCGAGAGACTGATGATAAGGCACTACACAAATTTCGGCATCCCAGATGTGATAGTCGTAGGGCATTGGAATCAACGCTTGTTCTGGCGTAAGCATGCCCACCTTGCTGGCGGCAAATAGTGTGGTTCCATATTGCTTCTTGTAATTTCCATCATACGAGTTGGCAAGGTCTGTGATGGCAAGGAGCGCGTCACGCTGTGAAGGCAACAGGAGTGTGTCAGGGTGATAGAGCCAGTCGTGTGTACGTTCGGCAATAGTATTAAACTGCTCCTCTATGCGATACTTTACATTATGTTTGTTATACCAACCAAGCGTAAGCCAAGTAAATGTATTGGTATACTGCTTCCTGTAGTCATTCACATTGTGCTGTGGGGTTGCAAAAGGCTTGTCGAAATCGTAGCGCTTCATCTGTTCGTTGTTATTCTTTCCATGATGGAGATCGAACATATAGTTGAAATATCCACCTCTCTGATAGATAGACGATTTCGCCCCCATCTTGACAGGAAGTGTTCCCGACCAATGTGTATGGAAGTCCCAATCGCTGCCATGGCTCATACCGATGTTCCGGAGGCTATTGGTGAGCGTGTCGTTCCACTGTTCTGTCAGCAGACTTGAATTGCCGGAACGTGTGCTACGGTTGTAGTCGAAGTCGATGCTCAGGAAGTAGGGTTTTAGGAACTTGAAGTTGTTGTGAAGTGACAGCTTCGATGCTTTTGTCATGGCTGATGATTGAGACAAGTTGAGTGGTGTTGCACCATCGAGGAAGAGTTCGCCGCGCTTGCTCATCTCGCTCTCATCCTTGCTCCAAGTATAACTTGCATTCAGGTTTTCCTCGTATTTCTCGTTTGGCGAACGGAAACTGAACTCTCCTGCCACGCTTCGCGTTGTCAGTAAGGACTTAGGTGCAGATGCTGGTGTCCACTGGTTCTGTTTGCCTATATGCCGACTCTCGTTCACATTATTTATATTACCCAGCAAGGTGAAGCGATAAGGGTCGGCAAAACCAAGCATGAAACCACGGCCAAGATATCGTTTATCCGTACCACCAGCAATTTCAATGTTTGATATGATGCCCCTGTTGTACTCTTGCTTCAGGTTCACATCCATCACATATTGGCGAGGATCGATGTCAAAACCAAGTGCCTTGCTGCGGTCGCTCTGCTTCTCATATACCTTCAGGTTCTTGACAGTATAGTAAGGCAGATTCTCCAAAAGCACCTTTGAGTTGCCACGAAAGAAGGAGCGCGAACCGAGGATGAGTTCGTCAATCTTGCGACCATTGACGAATATCTCACCGTTGTCGTTCAAAGTCACACCTGGCAACTGACGCACGAGGTCATCGAGCATGGAGCCATCCGGAAGTTGGAAGGCATCGGCATCATAGACAAGTGTATCGCCTTTGTAAAACATCTTAACTTTCGTTGCAGTGACCGTCACTTCCTTGAGATTGATGTTCCGTGATTTGCGCAGTTCCAAGTTACCTGCGTTGAATGTAACACCCTTCATCGTATTTGCTTTGAATGTCAGCCACGCATCATCATACCCTTCGAGCGAAGCACGGAGGTGATACTTCTTTCCGCATTCCACAGGTATGTAGAACATAGTCCTTTGGACCTCTCCCGAACTATTCTTAAGTTCAACTGCGTTGATAGACTCCTTGATGACGGTACTGTCCTCTGCCATCAAAGTCATTTTTACACCTGGTAATGCTACTTTCAAGAATGCATCTCGAATGGTACCGGAAGCAGTGTTGGTGTCTTGTGCATTGGCATTGATTATTGCCATAAGCACGAATAAAATTGCAAGTAGGATTCGTTTCATGATAAATAAGTGAATTATGTTGATTTTGTCCGCAAAGGTACTTATTATGGTCATAAAGCAAGCATTTTTATGTTTTCAGTTAGTTTTCAACTGTTTGAAAACTGAGTTTTCATTGGTTTTTCATGCATTTTCCTTATTTTTGCATCAAAAATCATAAGGCAAATGAAACATTTATCTACATCATTCATTATTCTTACATTAGCAGCATTTGTGCTTTTCCCTCAAAGCTGCACAACGAATCACAGTGAAAGGGAAGCATATATAAAAGAGGTAGAGGCTAATATTGAGGACTTCGACCATTTACCTTCCGACTCTCTTGCATTGCAGGTTGCCACATACATGGAGATGAATGGTACCCCCGAAGAGCGTATGCAGGCATGGCGCAATGTGGGCAAAGTGTATGATCGCATGAATAATGCAGGCTACAAGGCAGAAGCATACCGTATGGCGGTGAACAGCATCGACACCACACGAGTTTTCGACACACTTCTCTTTGCCACCACGCTGACAGAGTATGCACAGGTGTTGGCTCAGACGCTTCACCCGGAACAGGCACGCCATGAGACTTTTCGTGCTATAAGAATGGCAGAAGAGATGGGCGATACGGTGCATGCCATGTATTTCCGCTGTACGAACTACAACATGTTTCATAGTGACACGACCAGTGGGTTTGATGTAGCACGCAAGGCATACCACTACCTATGGACTCACGATGAGCGCCAACTGGCAGTAGATGGTTATGGGGCAGCACTATTTCTTTCTGTAATGGCATACTCACCCGACTCATGTCTCACGCTGCTCGACCGTTTTGCAAAATATTCACACCACAACGTCATCCACCCTCAATCGTGGTGGGCAAGGGAATATTGGCTGACTCGTGCTAATGCATTCCAACGTATGGAGGAGAAGGACTCGTGCCTTCACTACCTGAGAATGTTGGCACATGCCGACTTGCAGCGATTTGAAGGTTCGAGCATCAGGGGATGTTCAGACTTAGCCCAGGCATTCAGAGAGTATGGAGAAAACGATTCAGCTGATTATTACCAACAAATGGTTCGTGATGTGTCCTTCAACGATCAAAGAGTGAAGATGGAAAACGAAGGCAAGGTGCTTTCACACATTTACAACTCACTTCATACACAGATGGAACATGAAGAAGCCGTCAATCGACTTCATACATTCATAGCATTCGTTTTCGTTATCGTTTTCGTTCTTGTCCTTTTCCTGCTCTATCGTCAACGAATGCTCCGCCGCAGACATCAAGAATTGTTGCAACAGAATGCAGAATACGTGTCCTTGCTCCATTCGATGCAAACAAAGGATGCAATATTGGAAAGCAATATTGTGAAACATTTCCACGAACTGTCATCTCATGATTCACATCCTTCAGCCGAAGAGTGGCAAGAACTCTACCGTCTTGTCGACGAGCAGCATCCGAATCTTTTTCCATCCCTCTCGAAGGATTATACTCTGACGGAGCAGGAAAAGCACGTAGTTTGTCTGATAGTGGCTAAATGTACTCCCTCACAGATGGCAATTCTTTTAGTCTATTCAAAACCGAATGTCAGCAACCTTCGCCGCCGACTATTTTGCAAACTTACTGGCAATGACGGTAGCGGAGTTGACTTGGATGAGCTCGTGAATAGCTATTGCTGATAAGTATGAATTATGCAAATAAAAACTACTTAATAAGTAAGTCCGAAATGCCATAAAGGAATGATGATGCCATGACCATATTCTATATCATCACGCACAACAATACCATTAGGCACGTCTTCGATTTGTTTCTTCCCCTTGTTCTTGCCGCCTACTTCAAATGTGTATTTATCTGCGCTGATGCCATAAGTGACACCAGTGCAGCCAATATAGAGATAACTGTTTTTTTATGAGATAGTTATTATTTATGCATTATCAACGCTTGCTGTGGTCCTACGGTAATGGTGCCACCTTGACACTTGTCGAGACCACCGACTGCAACCATGCCATCACGACAGACAACGGTGTAGGTGCCTTCTGGGATGGTAACTTGCTGAGGAGTCTTGTTGGAGTTCATGATGCAGATGATGTCGTTCCACGAATCCCCCACAGCCTTGCCATTGAGTGTGAAGGCTATAACGCATGATGGAGCATCAAGGAAACGCACGTTCTTGCGAACCAGTTCGGCATCGGCCATGCGGAAAGCCTTGTGGGCTGTTCGCATCTCGATGAGACCTCTATAATAGAGGAAGACATCAGGGTACTTGCTAAGGTTGTTCCAATCAATCTGATTGATGCTGTCGGGTGAGTTGTAGGAATTGTGAACACCTTTCTTATCGCGAAGCACCTCCTCACCTGCCCAGAGGAATGGGATGCC
>JAKSLM010000095.1 GCA_024401225.1 Bacteroidaceae bacterium
GACCTTGACGTAGGAGTCATTATAGCGAGTCAGCATGTGCGACTTGTTGCGACTGCCGTCCTCGTTCTTGCGGATCATCGTCACGGTGCAATAACTTACGCCTGTTGCCTTATCGCCATCAATGTCCAGTGCCTGCTGACCGTTGCTGTGATAGACAATCTCGTGGAGGTCAAGGAAGTTCTGAAACGACGTGCCTATCTGCTCACGTCCCTCTGCCTTGAACACGCTGCCCGTCAGATCGTTGATGCTGGTGACGGTGGCATCCGGAGTAAACAACGCTTCCTGTTCATGTCCCTTCTTCTCGTCGGCAAGAACCGAGAAATAATCTACGAGGTGCTTCAATGCGATGCGGTCTTCAATGACCTGTACGCGCTCTTCCAATGTCTGTGCCATACTGTTGATGCTGATGATTAAAGTGGTGAGAATAATAAATAACTTCTTCATTTTAAGTAAGATTAAAATTCTTTGATAACCTTTGCTGGGTTTCCGCCTACAGCAGTATCTGCAGGGACATCCTTGGTGACAACTGCTCCACCTGCTACAACGGCGTTCTCTCCGATGGTTACTCCCGGTAGGATCAAAGCCCTTGCTCCTATCCATGCACCACGGCAAATGTGAATCGGCTTGCATTGGATGATCATGCGCTCCTCAAGGTTATGATTTGTCGTCACAAGGCAGACCTCAGGTCCGATCTGAACACCTTCATCAATCGTTATTCCTCCTGCTGACATACAAGTAAGGCTGTGGTTGATGAACACCCCCTCGCCGATGTTGATCTGACAAGCGAAGTCAATCTGCAGAGGTGGAATGATGCAAGCACTCTGAGGGAATCGACCATCAAACAAATCCTCCATCATCGGGTGAATCACCTGTATGTCAGGCTCCGTCTGGTTGATACGGAAACATTGTTTGCGAACCTTATCCATGTGCATAATGGCTGGCAGATACTCTGGGTCACGCATATCTATCGCCTCACTCTCACGGAGGCGTGTAAAGATGTCTTTTGTCTGTTCCATAATTCAAATGTATTGTTTTTCCGGTGCAAAGGTAAAGACAAAAATCCATTCGTTCGGTACACATTTTTCGTCAAAAAGTTCACATATTTATGAATTCGCTTGTTCCTTTACACAAAAAAACGTATCTTTGCATCCGTTATGGCACAAACACACGCAAAAATAAGGTTTTCAACCGATTGGCATGACCTTGTAATGGCAAAGAATCACGAGGAGTGCATACACATGATTTGCCTTGCAGGTGACGGTCATTTCCTGTACAACAAGCGCCCGGTCAGTTTCTGTTCGGGCAACATCCTCATTATGCCGCGAGGTAGCGAGATAGAAGAGCTATGGGTTTCGGACGACATAGAGGTGGAGATACTCTTGGCAGATGAGCGCTTCCTCCACAATCAACTGCCAGCCAACCATTACGGCATTGGGGGGGCGATAGCTTTGTATCAAGACCCTGTAATTGCTGTCTGCGAGGAGGATGCTGCAATCTTCCGTCAGGACATACATCGCATCAAGGAAAGGCTCGACCACACAGAACATCATTTCTACGACCAGCTACTCGGCTCCATGGCATTGACTATGATGTACGACCTCTTTGAGTTCCATGCCAAACTGCACGCCAGCGATCTGTACACCGACCGTAATACAGACATTGTGAAACGGTTGATGCTGCTTCTTTCAACTGGAACCACGAAAACAAGACGAGAGGTGGGCTATTATGCAAACGAGCTGGGCGTATCAATGAAATACCTGTCTGAAACCGTTAAGCGTCAGACAGGTAATACAGTTATGGACTTCATTGTCCAATATACAAAACCGATTATTATTGAGTATCTAAACAACCCTCGTCTATCCGTAGCGCAGATAGCCAATGCTCTGAACTTCACGACCTCAAACTATTTCACTCGCTATTGCATCAAGCATTTGGGCATGTCGCCTACGGAGTATAGGGCGGCACATCAGCCGAAGAACTAAATTACAAGCTTGCGCGGAGCACGTCAATTACATTCTGACGAGTCAGCACTACATAGCCGCTTTCGTTGATAGGACATGCATCGGCGTAGTTCTCAAGGTCTTCTGCCTTTGCACCGCAGTCGGTGATGTTCATAGCCAATCCGAGTTCGCGCATCCATGCTTCCATGGTTTCGAGGCCATTAATTGCACCCTCTACGCCCCAGACGTTCTTTGCTAGACGTTCAAACTTACGCTTTGCGTCATCAGAATTGTTGATGAGGAAACGATAATAAGCACCGCTGACAGCAGAGAGGGTATGACCGTGAGTAGCATCGGTGTAAGCAGCTACTGCCTGACCAAGCATGTGTACCATCCAGTCGGTAGATTTGCCACAAGCGGTAAGGCCATTGAGTGCCCATGTAGCTGTCCACATGATGTTGCTTCGTGCTTCGTAATCCTGTGGGTTCTGGAGTGCCTTGCGACTGCTGACGATGAGAGAGCGCATAAGACCTTCTGCGATGTAGTCGGAAGTATTGTCGTCAGAGTCAGAGAGATACTGCTCAAGGATGTGTGACATAATGTCGTAGATACCCGCAACCATCTGATACTGAGGAACTGTGAATGTGAATTCTGGGTTGAGGATAGAGAAGTCAGGATTGCGGAAATAGTAGAACATCTTGCGGTTCTCAGCATGAGACGAGATTACAGAACAAGCATCCATCTCGCTGCCTGTACCTGCCATTGTTAGCACGCAAGCCACTGGAATCCACTGGCAATCGAGTGCACCAAACTCATGGAAATAATGCTGCCAAACGTCCTTGTCCTGATAAGCGCAACCAGCCACCGCCTTTGCATAGTCGCAGGTAGAACCGCCACCCACAGCAAGTATGAGGTCAACTTTCTCCTCCTTGGCAAGCTTAGCGCCTTCGAGCACCTTGTCTATCGTTGGGTTTGGCATAACACCTGGCTCCTCAACAATCGTCTTGCCAGCTTCCTTGAGGATGGCAACAACCTGATCGTAGATACCGTTCTTCTTGATGGAACCACCGCCGTAGGTGAGCATCACCTTAGGTCCATAGTTCTGGAGTTCTTCACTAAGTTTTGCGAGCGACTCCTTACCGAAGTGGAGTCGTGTAGGGTTGTGGAATGAGAAATTACCTTGCATCGTTATATTTATGATTTTGGATTTATGATGTATGATTTTCTGGGTGCATTGGAGTTACAGGTTATGAGCAAAGAACTTCTCCAACTTATCCCAAGGAATAACCTTATCCTTGCCACCATCGTATAGGTCGCAATGACTTGCACCAGGAATAATCATCAGCTCCTTGTTCTCGGGCACAGGATTAGGTTTGCGAACGGCATCATAACCTTCTGCCTTGCCAGTCATCATATACTCGAAAGCATTCTCGCCGAAGTAGCGTGAATGTGCCTTCTCGCCATGGACGATGAGCACTGCATTGCGGATCTCATTGATATAATAAAGGAAGCGAGTGTTGGCGTATGCCTGACAACCGAAAGTGTGCCAACCGTCGTTCGAATTGCCCGAGCGAACATGATAGCCGCGTGGTGTCTTGTAGTAGTCGTAATAATCCTTCACGAACTGAGGAGCGTCCTCTGGCAATGGGTCAACAACGCCACCACCAGCTGTCGTATTGCCTGTCTGTGCTGCCTTCATGCGTTCTGCGGCAAGTGCCTTGCGAGCAGCGAAACGAGCCGCCTCACTATTGTCTGCATCGAAATATCCATTGCCATTCACGCGACTCATATCGTACATTGTCATCACGGCAGTTGCCTTGATGCGTGGGTCGATTGCAGCGGCATTTAGAGCAATACCACCCCAACCGCAGATGCCTATGATGCCAATCTTCTCAGCGTCAACATCCTCGCGCAATGAGAGGTAATCAACAGCAGCAAGGAAGTCCTCTGTATTGATGTCCGGAGAAGCTGTGCGACGAGGTTCGCCCGATGATTCGCCTATGAAAGAAGGGTCAAAAGCCAAAGTTATAAAACCACGCTCAGCCATTGTCATGGCATAAAGACCAGAGCACTGCTCCTTGACGGCACCGAAAGGGCCACAGACAGCGAGAGCTGGATACTTGAAACCGTTTGAACCATTGAAACCGTTTGAACTTTCCGAAGGGGTGTAGAGGTCAGCAACAATGGTAAATCCATACTGCGTCTTGAAAGTAACCTTCTCGTGATTAACCTTTTCGCTCAATGCGAATGTCTTGTCCCACTCCTGAGTGAGGGTGATGTTCTGTTCTGCCATACTTGTTGTCTTGTTTTGTGCGCTAGCAAAGAGTGACAATGCCGATAGCGCAAGTATAAATAATGTTTTCATTTCGGGTGCAAAGGTAGTTACATTATTTATATTATGTCATACCTGAATTTTGGGAGTTTTAACCATTATTTTGGATTTGCAAAAAAGTCCTCATCGGCATTTGTATTTTGCAGATGAGGATTATTGAAATCAAATTGTACATGCTATTATGCCGCTCTCCATTGCGTAGGTGTCTTTCCTGTAAGAGCCTTGAAGAAGCGGACGAAGTGTTGTGGATACTCAAAGCCGAGACGTTGGCTGACTTGGCTAACCGACATAATCTCAGATTGCAACAGTTCTTTTGCCTTTGCGAGGATGCGGTCGTTGATGAGGTCTTTGGCTGTGCGACCGGTTTCTGTCTTTACGAGTGTGCCAAAGTAACCTGTTGAAAGACAGCACTTGTCGGCAAAGTAGGCGACTGTAGGCAAACCTTCACGTTCAGCTTTGTCCGAGATATAATCATCGAGAAGGGGTAGGAATTTCTTTACCACCGAGTGGTTGATTTCCTCGCGAGTGATGAACTGACGATCATAGAAACGGAGGCAATAGTTGAGAAGGAGTTCGATGTGACTTACCACCAACTCGCGTGTATGCTTGTCGATGGCGTGATGCAACTCCTGCTCTATCATAGAGAGGACACCCTTGAAGATTTCAACCTCTTGAGCGGAGAGATGTAGTGCCTCGTTGCTTGTATAATCGAAGAACTCATAGCGGCTCATCTGCTTGCCCA
>JAKSLM010000096.1 GCA_024401225.1 Bacteroidaceae bacterium
AATCCTTGATATATGGGTTTAGGAAATCCCAAATTCTAAAATTCGGGAAAGTAAATATTAAAGTATGAGAATTATCAGAGGAAAATATAAGGGAAGGCATATACCTACGCCGACCAACTTCAAGGCACGTCCTACTACCGACTTTGCCAAGGAAGGACTGTTCAACATACTCGAGAACGTGTATGTGGATTTCGATGACGAACCTACCGCCCTCGATCTGTTTGGCGGAACGGGAAGCATTGGCCTTGAACTTGCCAGCCGAGGATGCCGGAAGGTGGTGAGCGTGGAGAAGGACTTCAAGCACTGGCAGTTCCTCCACCGTGTGGCTCACGAACTGCAGTCGAAGGAGTGGATCCCGCTCAAGGGCGACGTATTTAAATATGTACGCGCGTGTAAGGAGAAGTACGACATCATATTTGCCGATCCGCCATACGCACTCGACAACCTGAAGGACCTCGCCCCAATGCCTCCCGAAGGTGAGGACGTTGATGAGGCGTTCTATGCCGGCAGTCCGTTTGCCCTTCTCGCCGAAGGCGGTCTTTATATCCTTGAGCATGGACGCGACTACGATTTCAGTCATCATCCTCGACTCATTGACCATCGCGAGTATGGCAGCGTAAACTTCTCATTCTTCAGATAAGTCGTAGAATAATATTATCACAGATTACAATGTGAATAATGTTTTTGTCCCGAATTAGCGGATTAAAGATTATCAACAGCCATGACACCTCAGGAAGAGATATTGCAGCTCCGCAAAGAGCTGGAGCAACATAACTATAACTACTACGTACTCAATCAGCCTACCATAAGCGACTACGACTTCGACCAGATGATGCATCGCCTGCAGGATCTGGAGATCTTCTATCCGCAGTATGCTGACCCAAACTCACCAACCCAACGCGTAGGCAGCGATCTCAATCAGCAGTTTCAGTCCGTACCCCACAAGTACCCGATGCTCTCGTTGGCCAACACCTATAGCGCCGACGAGGTGCGTGAGTTCTACGATCGTGTGAAGTCGGGCCTTGAGGGCGAAGACTTCGAGATATGCTGTGAGATGAAGTACGACGGACTGTCCATCTCGCTCACATACGTGGACGGTCAACTCACACAGGCTGTGACACGAGGCGACGGAGTGCGTGGCGACGATGTTACTGCCAATGTTCGCACCATACGCAGCATACCGCTCAAGTTGCGCGAGGGTAGTGGCTATCCCCATGAGTTTGAGATACGTGGCGAGATACTCATGCCTTGGACCTCGTTCGAGGCACTCAACGAGGAACGTGAAAAGAACGAGGAACCGCTCTTTGCCAATCCGCGCAATGCAGCATCCGGCACCTTGAAGTCGCAGAAGTCGGAACTCGTGGCTCAGCGTAAGCTCGATGCCTACCTCTATTATCTGTTGGGCGAGAACGAACCTCCTTCGCTCTTTGCAGCTCCATGCTCGGTCGACTTCTCGAACGGATGCCACTATGAGAACCTTCAGGAGGCGCAGAAGTGGGGCTTCAAGATCTCGGACGGCATGAAGAAGTGCAAGACCATCGATGAGGTGCTGGAGTTTATCGACTACTGGGATAAGGAACGCAAGAACCTCCCCGTGGCAACCGATGGCATAGTGCTCAAGGTCAACAGCATCCGTCAGCAGCGCCACCTTGGTTATACAGCCAAGAGTCCACGCTGGGCAATAGCCTACAAGTTCAAGGCCGAGCGTGCCTGCACACGCCTCAATGAGGTGACCTTCCAGGTGGGACGCACAGGAGCCGTCACTCCTGTGGCCAATATGAATCCCGTACAGCTGGCAGGTACCGTGGTGCGCCGTGCATCGCTCCACAATGCCGACATCATTGCCGAGCTCGACCTTCACATCGGCGACATGGTATATGTCGAGAAGGGTGGTGAGATTATCCCTAAGGTAGTGGGTGTGGATAAGGATCAGCGTACGGAAGGCATGCAACGGGTGGAGTTCATAAAGACCTGTCCGGAGTGTGGTGCACCGCTTGTACGCTACGAGGGTGAGGCAGCACACTATTGCCCTAACGACTCCATGTGTCCACCTCAGATCAAGGGAAAGATAGAACACTTCGTGTCGCGCAAGGCAATGAACATCATGACCATAGGTCCGGAGATCGTTGACGACTTCTATAGCCGTGGACTGATACACGACATAGCCGACCTCTACACGCTTACCGTAGCACAGATATCCAACAACAACAAGGACCGCAGCATCTCCGCCAACAAAGCCCTCAGCGCCATCCGTGAGTCGGTCAATGTGCCATTCGAACGCGTGGTCTTCGCCATCGGCATCCGTTTCGTGGGTGAGACCACAGCCAAGCTGCTTGCCCGCCACTTCAAGAGCATGGATGCCCTGGCTGGTGCCACGTTGGAGCAGCTTCTCGAGGTCGATATGGTAGGTCAGGTCATCGCAGAGAGTATCATCCGCTTCTTCCACGATGAGCACAACCTTGACATCGTGCGCCGTCTGCGCGAAGCAGGGCTACAGATGCAGTTGAGCGAAGAGGCTATGGCAGGCAGGACGGATAAGCTGGCAGGCAAGAGCATCGTGATAAGCGGTGTGTTCGCCCAGCATAGTCGCGACGAATACAAGGAGATGATAGAACGCAACGGTGGAAAGAATGTCGGTTCCATATCGAAGAAGACCACCTTCATACTGGCAGGCGACAACATGGGACCATCGAAACTTGAAAAGGCAGAGAAATTGGGTGTTCCGATAGTCAATGAAGAAGAATTTCTGGACATGTTAAAGTAATGTGTCACGTTTTTAGACAAAAGTTATTCAATTTGTTTTTCATTTGCTAAAAAACCATTATCTTTGCAACCACAAAAAAAGATACATAAAAAATATACATGGCACGAAACAGATTCAAGGGACTCGGAATAGCACTGATCACTCCCTTCACACAAACCGGGGAGGTAGACTATACCGCCCTTCGACGAGTACTCGACTACCAACTCTCAAATGGTATTGATTTTCTCTGCATCCTTGCAACCACAGCTGAGACACCATGTCTCACAGCCGAGGAGAAGCAGAACATTATTCAGATTGTTCAGGAAAAGGTTCAGGGACGTATTCCAATACTCCTTGGCATGGGTGGCAACAACACAACAGCTGTTGTCGAGGCAATCAAGAACTTCGACTTCAAGGGCATCGACGGTATCCTCAGCGTATGTCCATACTATAACAAGCCAAGCCAGGAAGGCCTCTACCAGCACTTCAAGACCATTGCCGAGGCAAGTCCTGTACCGGTAGTGCTCTACAACGTACCTGGGCGCGTGGGTGTCAACATGACTGCTGAGACCACTCTCCGCCTTGCACGCGACTGCGACAACATCGTAGCCATCAAGGAGGCAAGCGGCAACTTCACCCAGATTGACGACATCATCAAGAACAAGCCAGCCGACTTCGACGTCATCTCGGGCGACGATGGCATCACATTCCCACTCATCACTCTCGGTGCAGCAGGCGTCATCTCCGTGATCGGCAACGCACTCCCTAAGGAGTTCAGCCGCATGGTACGTCTTGCCCTCAATGGCGACTACAACAATGCGCTGGTCATCCATCACAAGTTTACCGAGCTCTTCAAGCTCCTCTTCGTCGATGGTAATCCAGCCGGTGTAAAGGCAATGATGAACTCGATGGGACTCATCGAGAACCAGCTCCGCCTTCCACTCGTTCCTGCTCGCATCACCACCTTCGGTCAGATCAGCGAGATCGTTAAGGAACTCAACATCAAGTGCTAAGTACTTGTACAACCATTCCAATTCAATACATTATGCCATCAGCCCCACGCTGGTGGCATTTTTTCTTCAATATGTTTTAATTTTGTTTCAAAACAAACAAACAAACAAAAACGAGGCGCGTCATCACGACGAACCTCGCCGAAAGAAAAGTTATTTATTTATTAAAAACATGATTTAATCAAGTTTCGCAAGTGTTTGTTCTATGATTTTTATTAAGATTCTTGCAAGGCAAGAACATTGTTTTGTCCCGAATTAGAGAATTAACGAATCTTCAGTTCGACATTAACAAATCTTCTGGTCCCAAACATGTGCTAGGATTTTTAGGAATTTGAGAGAGTCCTTGCGAGGACTCAACCATCCGGATGGCATTCAAAGCGCTGAGCGCAATTCAAAAGAATTCAAAATGTCACAAGTTTCTCTAATTGGCTAACGCCGAGCTGAAAGGTTCTATAATTCGGGACAAACAATCTTTTTTTTCTTTGGATGCAACTTTTTCTTTGGAGGTCCGATTATTTATTTGCCTTCGGCGAACGAAAATGTCCGTAAATTATCCGTGAATTGTTTCGTGAATTGTTTCGTGACCCTTTAGCTGGGCGTAGCCAATTATTTTATAATGTATTGATATTCAATTTTCGATTAAATTTACGGGCAATTCACGGGCATTCACGTTTGCCGAAGGCCTAAAATATTTTCCAATCTAGCGTAAACCTGATGATTATTATTCTTCGTACGCCTTGACTATCTTCTCGTAGAGTCGCTGCACCTTAGGCGTGGCATCTATCGAAGTGGTTTGGGCTGCATGATGATTACGTCTACAGAGATACCGATGCGCCATAGGCTGAAGTTGAAATAAGTGTTCATAATCGTTTTGTTTTTTAGTGAGTAATTTGATTTCGATGGTGCAAAGGTATGGATAAAGAAAATCCCCGGCAAGAAAAAATCTTGTCGGGGAAAATATGGGGAACATTTAGGGAAGATCTGGGGAAGATTGCTTTACAAGACCCTCTCGAAAGCGAATGCCAGCGTCTGATACGAACCGTAATTATGTACCTCGTCCGTCAGTTCGGCTCCTACTTGAATGTCTGCATATTGCTTGTGTGTGTC
>JAKSLM010000097.1 GCA_024401225.1 Bacteroidaceae bacterium
ACATCGCCAACTCCTTGCAAGGACTTTCCTGTTTCCTTACTATCCTTTCCAACTAGTGCGAACTGTACCTTAAAATAATTGTTTTTCTTTTTTGCCTTCGGCGTACGTGAATGTCCGTGACCCTTTAGCTGGGCGTAGCCAATATCCCGTAAATTTAATCGTAAATTTTATTTTTGCTCACGATAAGTTAAACCAATTTACGAACAAATTTACGGGCAATTTACGGGCATTCACGTTATAAAAGAATTTATTTTTTATCCTTACAGGTCCAACTAATGTTATTCCCTTTTCCTCAAACTGGTATAACATTTTGCTTCGATCGGTATACACTTTTGCCTCAATCGTTATAACCTTTCGATAGAAATGGAATACCCAATTATTAGAGTGACTATACACGATTTGCCTACGTGCTGCTGATGCGTTCTTGCCGTAGGGCATGAAATATCAAAAGATAAAAATAAATAAAAAGAGAAAAATGCTTTCTTGATGAGCGCCTGCCTTGGGGCAGTCACAAAAACGATATCCCACAGAGGCACAGAGGACATAGAGTTTTTTTCTTGTTGTAGAGGCTTTGGCACTTCGTGCTACGCTTGAGAGAGATCACAGAGCCATGCGGCACCTATATCGGTACAATCGCCAGAAGGGCGACTCTGTGCACTTCCGTTGTCCGCATGGCACAATCTTTGTGATCTCCGTGCCTCTGTGGGAGAAATTCGGGCAAAGGTTACTATTTTTCTCTATTAATCCGATCACCTTTTTATCTATTTTTATCTATTGATATTTATACCCTACGGCAACATCATAAAGAATAGTGTCAAATTTTTGGACACAATAGTGTAAATATTTTGGACACATGCAAAATCTGATGCATTGGAGTTGAAGCTATTTCCTCGTAATGTGATAACTTTGCCAAAAACAGAAACAAACATTGACTTATAATAATTAAAAACAACAAGTAACATGAAACGAAATCTTTTACTGCTGTTTGCAGCAACACTTATGTCATGCACCGCAATGGCACAAGACATCAAAATGAGACAAGAGGGTGAAATCAAGGTAGAAGTGAGTTATCGTGTGGATCAGTTGCGCGACTACCCGAACCAATGGCGTGATTCCGAATGGCGCGAAGAATACACTATGATGCTTGAGGTTGGCACCAATCAGGCACACAGCTATGTGGCAGAGGAGAGGAAGACTGTTCTGTCGGCACTTACCACATATCAGCAGAAGAACCGTTGGCATTTGGCTGTAGAACCCCACGCTTTGATTGGCGAAACCTTCATAAATGGCAAGATGCTGGAGCAGATTGTCGATCTTGATGCCGCAGGTGTCTTTCGCTACACAGAGGACACTCCAAAACTGAAATGGAAGATAACGGACGAGAAGAAGAAGGTGCTTGACTATGAATGCAAGCGTGCCACTTGCTCGTTCCGCGGTCGTGAGTATGAGGCTTGGTTTGCGGACGACATACCCCTCAGCTATGGCCCTTGGAAGTTGGGTGGCTTGCCAGGATTGATACTTGAAGTGGCCGATACGAAGAATGAATATCGTTTCACAGCTACAGGCATCGAGAAGCCAAAGGAGGCAAAGTGCATCCAGTTGCTCGATGAGCCTTCCATACAACCTATCAAGCGTGACAAAGCCTTGAGAGCAGAGGCTATGATTCATAAGGATCATGGTGCTTTTGCTGCTGACTACGGCATCAAATTCTCGTTGGAGGGATTAGAGCATCAGCCAATGCCTTATTATCCTATAGAACTAAAATAGCAGAATATTGCCGTAGGCTTATTTGAGAAAATGGCGCTTGCGCAAAAACGACACTAACAATGCAAATTTCACGCATACTGTTCTTTCTTTTGTCCGTTCTGCTATGCATTCACGTTAATGCGCAGAACGACACTATTACCATCCGTGGTCAAGTGCGATTTCAAGGCGAACCAGCTGAGGCTTGCATCGTTGCCATGCTCAATCCTGCAGATTCTGCCTTGCTCAGCTATGCCGTGACTGATGAGCGGGGGGCATACAGCATGAGTTTCATCAGCCAAGCTTCCGAACTGCTGATGCGAGTGACGGGGTTCAATGTCAAGCGACAGGTGAAGCGCATTACTGCTCGTTCACAAACACTGAACCTTACCGTAGAGGATGAAGATATGGTATTGCGTGAAGTCCTGATTAAGGCTCAAAAGTTGTGGGGCAATCGTGACACGCTCAATTATCTTGTCTCTGCCTACACCAAGGAGCACGACCGCACCATTGGCGATGTGCTTCGTCAGTTGCCTGGCATCACGATTGATAACGATGGAACAATCAAGTATCAAGGCACTCCCATCAACCATTTCTACATAGAGAACCTCGACATGCTGCAAGGCCGCTACGGTCTTGCCACCAATGGCATCAAGGCTGAGGATGTAGCCACGGTGCAGGTGCTGGAGAATCATGAGCATATCAAAGCCTTGCAAGATCAGGTGCCTCCCGAGAGTGCTGCCATCAACCTCAAACTGAAAGATAAGGCAAAGGGCGTGTGGACAAAGAGCATGGACTTGGGTGCTGGTGCTTATGGCAGAGGGGTGATTTGGGATGAGACCTTACAGGCAATGTACTTTGGCAAGGGAGGTCAGCACATGCTTCAATACACCGGTGACAATAGCGGAAGTGGTATGGATGCAGCAAGGAGTCATTACGGTGTTTTGGCAAGTGGCGAAGGTAGTATGGTGGGGGTGATCGGTCATGGTTCGTCGCCTGTGGGCAATAGTTTCTTTGGCTATCGTCATGAAGTGAACCTCAATAATATAGCTAAATTGACAGCTGATGCCACTTTGAACTATAACCTCAACTATCGTCACAACTTTGCCAGAGGAGAGTCATACGCCAATACCACATATATAATGCCTGATGGGACGAACATCCTTCTCACCGAAGAGATTGCCGACCATAACCATACTGACGCTGCCGATCTGCAACTTACTTATGAGCAGAATGCTGAGAAGCGCTTCTTGAACAACACCCTTTCGTTTGCAGGTCAATGGGACGAAGGCAGAGGTACTATCCATTCTGCAGAACACATCAGTCAGGCAATGCACTATCGTTCGCTTGCGTTGAAAAACAAGACACAATGGGTTCGTCGCACAGACAATGGCGGTGGCTTTGAATGGACATCGACCAACAGCATCAGCACATCTCCGCAGAAACTTCTGATAGGTGAGGATATGACAGCCATGCAGAAAGTCAGTATCGCTCATATTGCCACCAACAATCAGTTTGAGACGCTTCGCAATCTACGAGCACACCGTTGGACGATAGCGGTGTCAGGTCACATCAACTCCGACTATACGTATTTGACTTCCGACCTCAACCATCCTGAGGCACCCGTTTCGCCCGAAGGGAAGATGCACCATCTTTATACCAGTGCAGGCATTGGGCCGGTATTCCGCTATGTCAACAAGAACTTCCGCACAACCCTGAACCTTCCCATAGCCCTCACTCACACTTGGTTTCAAAATGCTCACGAAGGTAACGAAACTCCCCGTTCTTTCTCGACTTCGCTCGAAAGCGCTGATGCGATGATGGGGGCTAGGGGGCTTTTTCACTTCCGATGGCAACCGTCTTTCACCCTTCTCTGGAAGGCGAACGACTACTTCTCCTTTGATGCCAATGCACACTACGGAGCATCAGAAACGCCTTGGCGACATCTGCTCACGGCAAGCATCATGAACAACTACAGAAGTCTGTCACGCTATCGTGCCAAGTTGAGCGACACACACAGTTCTGGTGCTAACTTCAAGGTGTCGTTCAAGGACATCATGGGTGGATTCTTTGCATATTTGAACGGAGGTTGGAACCGTTCGTGGAGGGACATAGCCTTAGGCACAACTCTCGACCATCAGGCACATGCGGTGATAGAGTCAGCCGAAATGCCCAACCATAGTCAGACGTTCTCATTGTCCGTCAATGGCCGCAAGGATATCAGTCGGCATGACATACAGATTGAAGTCAATGCCACAGCAAGCAGAGGCGAGAGTGACATATTGCGCCAATCCGTTCTCACAAGCTACCGCTCAGGTGGCTACAATCTCAGCGGCAGACTCGCCTTCGACATCGTGCAGGGCTATCGAGTGGAGTACAGCGCAAGGTGGAACAGGCACGACTCATCATCCGACGGCTATCAGTACACCTATAAAGACTGGTTGCAAAATGCAAGGTTCAACCTGCGCATAGTGCCATCACGCCTCTTCCTCAACATCACAGCCAATCATACCCACAACAGCAGTTTTGCCTCCACCCAAAAGGACTATGTATTCGTCGGAGCAGGGTTGAAGTACATTATGTCCAAGAAACTTCAGCTCAACCTCGATGCAGACAACATCACCAACCTCCGCACCTTTTCCTACCATTCAGCGAATGACATGATGCAGTCGCACATCATCTATCAATTGCGTCCTTGGAGCCTGATGCTGATGGCACATATTGCATTGTAAACGCATGTAACCTATATGAAAATGCCGTATTCATATCCTTATGTATGCTAATACAGTTGGATGTCTGATATTACACTAATTATTAGTGAGTTAAACTGCATTTGTGAACAATTTGCAAACTCCGTTTTTGTTACATAATGAAAATGTGAACAATTTGCAAACAAAAATCTATGGTGCTTATCGTGCTTTTCCCTAATTTTGCAGCAAAAATAAGATTAACTATATAAGAGTTGGTCTGCATGCTGCTGATGCGTTCTTGCCGTAGGGCATGAAATATCAATAGATAAAAATAAATAAA
>JAKSLM010000098.1 GCA_024401225.1 Bacteroidaceae bacterium
GCGAGCTTACCACCGGCCTTAACACCTTCTGCGAGACCATTGAGCTTAACTGGGATTTGCATTACTACTGGCTTGTCCTCAGTAATCTGGTAGAAGTCTACGTGTACTGGGTGATCAGTAACGAAGTCACACTGGAGGTCCTTGAGGATGGCCTTGATTGTAGTACCGTCAACGTTGAGGTTTACGATGTAAACGTTTGGAGTGTAGAGGAGCTTTGCAAGTTCCTTCTCTGAGATGAGGAGTGACTTTGCAACTGGAGCACCGTTAGCGTCCTTTTCTACACCGTAAACAACTGCAGGCACATTGCCAGCACGACGTGCGTCGCGTGTTGCCTTCTTACCGAGCTCAGTACGTACCTGAGCATTGAGAGTAATTTCTTTCATTTTACTTTAAAAAAGATTGTGTTACTATAAATTAAGTGTTGCGCTTAATTCGCCATCACACGGATGCCCAAAAAAGCGGCGCAAAGGTACAAACTTTTGCGCACACTACAAAATATTTCTTGACAAATGTTAGAAATCGAGGTCTATTTTGATTGGCTGAGGCGTAGACACTGGCTCTTCCGCAGCTTCAGGTGCCACTTCTGCAGCTTCAGGTGCGGGTGCTGGTGCTGGCTGCTCGTATGGAGCGTATGGCTGCTCCTCTACCTGCTCTGGCTCAGGAATGATGCCTGTCTTTGCCACTTCGAGTGTCTTCACGAGTGCTCCAACAAACTTCTCATAGTCCTCCTTGTAGAGGAAGAGCTTGTGCTTCTCGAATGAAAAGCGAGGGTTGTCGATTGTGCCCTCATTGATTTTCTTACTCTCCGTGATGGCAATGTAGCGATCGCCATTTCTACTCTGCTTTACATCAAAGTAATAAATACGCTTTCCAGCCTTGACACTCTCTGAAAAGACTAAATCTCTGTCCAAATCGTTCATTTGTTGATTATGTTTGCTAAGTGTTGTTTACAAAAACTTTACAAATTTGTCTATTTTTTTTCAAATAATAAAGTAATTGGGTGTTTTTTTTTCACATCGACGTAATATTTCTTCATTTCATAACGAAAATTCAAATAAAATTCATAATTTTGCAGAAATTATTCGTACGAGAGCGTTCGAAAGTTCATTAGCAATCGTACATCAAGGACGCAACGCATAGGGTGGCGCCCCGAATGATTTACGACAAAAGGAAATAACAAATAGATTTAGGAACAAATTTACAAAAAAAGAGTTTTTTGCATTTATGATTAACCGCACTTTGATCCGTCTTAAGGTAATACAGTTGATGTACGCATATTACCAGAACGGTGGGAAAAACATGGAAACTGCTGAGAAGGAACTCCTTTTCAGTCTGTCGAAAGCATACGACCTCTACAACTACCTGCTCATGCTGATAGTTGCCATCACTCGCTACGATATTCAGCAGGTGGAGCACAAGGAGGAGATGAACCGCGTGGCACACATTGACGAGAAGGTGAGCCGCCGATTCTGCGACAACCAGTTTGCCATGCAGCTGGAATCGAACATTCAGCTCCAGAACTTCAAGAACAACTCAAAGAAGAGCTGGGACAACGAGATAGCCTTCATCAAGAACCTCTACGAGCAGATAGTCGCTTCCGATATCTACACCGAGTACATGGCTCTGGAAAAGACCGACTACAACGTGGACCGTGAGTTCTGGAGAAAGATATACAAGAACATCGTAATGAAGAATGAGGAACTGGACGACGTGATCGAGGACCAGAGCCTGTACTGGAACGACGACCGCGAGATCGTGGACACATTCGTGCTGAAGACCATCAAGCGCTTCGACCCTAAGAACGGCGAGGAGCAGGAGCTGGTGCCAGAATATAAAGATGTGGAGGACCGCGAGTTTGCACAGCGCCTGTTCCGCCGCACCATCCTCAACGATGAGTACTACCGCGAGCTCATAAGCCGAAGCGTGAAGAACTGGGAGTTCAACCGACTCGCATACATGGACATCGTGATCATGCAGACTGCCGTGGCCGAGCTTCTGTCGTTCCCACAGATTCCTGTTTCGGTGACCATCAACGAGTATGTAGAGATTGCAAAGTGGTACAGCACTCCTAAGAGCGGAAGCTACGTGAACGGCATCGTCGATGCTGTGGCCAAGCGCCTTAAGAAGGAAGGCAAGATAGCCAAGTAATCAATTCAAGGACCAAGATAAAATAGAAAATAACAAATAAAATATCACAACTATGTTTATTCCATTACAAGCAGCACAGCAAGGAGGCGGCATGCAGATGATCATTATGCTCGTCGTTATGTTCGCCATCGTATATTTCTTCATGATCCGCCCACAGCGCAACCGCCAGAAGGAAATCGAGAAATTCCGCAACAACCTGGCAATTGGCGACAAGGTCATCACAGCAAGTGGTGTGCACGGTGTGGTAAAAGACCTCTGCATGGAGCAGACTTACATGATCATCGAGGTTAGCAAGGGCGTAACCATCAAGGTGGAGCGCGGCTACATCTACGCTGATTCGGCTCAGGCAGCAGGCACAGAGAATAAGTAATGGCGCGAAGCTGACGTCATGCTGCAAAGCATAGCGGACAAAACAAGACAAGGACTGGCATGAAGCTGACCAAGAAAAAGATAACGGAAGCATGGCATACGACGCTCAAATTCATTGGGATCGTGGGCAGAAGGTTGCGGCTGGTAAGGATCAACCGCAATTTTCTTGTGTTTCTCGTCTTTCTCGGCATCTCAGTCACTTTCTGGGTTCTGCGCACATTGCAGGAGACGAACAACGTGACCATCAACTATAAGCTCAACATCGTGGGCTTGCCACAAGCCATCATCTTCACCAGCGAACTGCCAGACGAGATACAATGCAACATCTCCGGACGAGGATTTGACATTCTGCAGTACAACATGCAGCAGAACAGCAACACGATCGACATCAACTTTGCCGACATAGTGAAGAAGGACTCCAAACTGGAGCTGTCGCAAGCCGCTCTGCGCCGAGCCATCACGAAGAAGATTGGTTCGTCGCTTCAGTTCATCTCGTGTACCCCATCAAGCATGGACATCTACTACACCACAGGCAAGTGCAAGCGAGTGCCGGTGATCTTCGATGGCAAGGTGACTACGGGATTGCAGCACGTGATGTGCGGTATCGTGATGTCGCCCGACTCGGTCGACGTCTACGCTCCACAGCGCCTCTATGACAGCATACGCGTGATTCACACCGAAATGCAGTCGTTCAAGAATCTGGAGGACACTACCCTATTCCGCATAGCACTCAACAAGGTGCCAGGCGCAAAGATCGTTCCCGACTCCATCGACATGACCGTATGCGTCGACCTCTTTACGGAGAAGACCATCGATGTCCCTATCTACTGCGAGAACATACCTAACAATAAGGTACTGCGCACGTTCCCTCCTCGTGCCAACATCACGTTCCACGTATCGGCAACCATGTACAACGAGGTGACTGAGAACGACTTCATCGTGGTAGTTGACTACACATCGATCAAGCCCGACAGCAAAAGCTGCATCCTCCAGCTACGCTCGAAGCCAAACGGCGTGTCGCATGTAAGGATGAGGCCTGAAAGCGTGGAGTTTGTCATCGAGAACGAGTACGAATAAATGGCACCGGCAACAATCAGCAATTCTACCATGCAGACAAAGATTGGCATAACTGGAGGCATAGGCAGCGGCAAGAGCTACATCTGCAATTGCATAAAAGAACTTGGATACCCCGTATACAACTGCGATGACGAAGCCAAGCGACTGATGGTCGAAGACGCAACAATCATAGCGGGCATAAAGAACCTTGTAGGCGATGATGCCTACCAGGACGGCACGCTCAACAAGAAGGCCATAGCCGACTTCCTGTTCAGGAATGCCGACAACGCAAAGGCCATCAACGGCATCGTCCACCCTGTAGTGAAGCAAGACTTCGCCAAGTGGGCAAGGATGCAAGAGGCACGCTACGTGTTTATGGAGTGCGCCATACTGTTCGAATCGGGATTTCAAGATGCCGTGGACACCACCGTACTCATCTATGCTCCCGCCGAAATAAGGTTGCATCGTGCCATGATGCGCGACAACGCATCGGCCGAGCAGATCAAGGCAAGGATGAGCCATCAGATCAGCGACGAGGAGGCATTATCCCTCGCAGACTACGTGTTTGATCACACAGAATACGAGACAACAACATCAGAGATTAATAAATTAATAAAATACCTAGAACAATGTTAAGAACAATTCTCGCCATTTCAGGCAAACCAGGACTCTACAAGCTCGTAAGCCGAGGCAACAAGAGTCTTATCGTAGAGACAGTAGATGCACAGAAGAAGCGCATGCCAGCATTCGGTGCTGACAAGGTAGTAAGTCTTGCTGACATCTCAATCTATACAGACGACGATGCAGAGGTAAGCCTCCCATCAGTATTCGAGTCAATCAAGGAAAACTACGACGGCAAGGCTGTTGACCTCTCTCCAAAGAAGGCTTCGCAGGACGACGTAATCGCATTCTTCGAGAAGGTGCTTCCAAACTATGACAAGGATCGCGTACGCGTAAGCGACATGCGCAAGGTCATGGCATGGTACAACCTCCTCATCGACTACGGAATCACAGAGTTTGCCACTAAGGAGGAAGAGGAAGCTGAGGCAGAGGCTGAAGCACCTGCAGCAGAATAAGTAAGTATA
>JAKSLM010000099.1 GCA_024401225.1 Bacteroidaceae bacterium
AGAAGTCGAATGTACAGTCAAGGATTGCGGTGGCGAGTTTCGTGGCTGCCATTGCTTTCTCAATTGCAGGTTTCATAGTTCCACCGCTGGGGGACCTTACCGAGGCTAACCTCTACCTTGTAGCGCAGTTCCTCCTTGTGACCACATCACTCTTCGGAGTCAGCGCAATTGTATCACGTTCTTTAATTTCTAAATTCAATCACCATGAAAGACAAGACACTCCCGAGGGGGTTGAGGAATAACAACCCCCTCAACATTATCCGCTCAGCCACAAAATGGCAGGGCAGAAGAATCATAGGGACAGGTACTGTTGACCCAAGTATAACACGGACCGCATCTCCTCTCCCCATAACGAAATGAATGGTTTGCAATACGCATTGCAAACCATTCATTTTACTTATAATATGGTTAAATATGTACTAAATCGCAAAATAATCAACCTATGAGTTGTAAGATTTCTGGATTATTTGTACTTTTGCGACAAATTATCAAGGTATGACTTTCGAACAAATAACCGAAAACGAGAAACTTTGGGCAGTAAGGTACGATGACTGTCTGGATAATGTACTTGATTCCATTCTTGATCAATGGAACGATGTTGTATGGCTTCGTGATTTCTTCAAGGCAAATCTTGAGGATTTAGCATCATATTTCAAGATTACGGATGTGAATCAAGCTATTTACGATACAATTGAGGATAGCGAGCGCTTGCAATGCCTTATTATGGATATTTCGCCTGATGCAAATCTTGATGAGTTATTCCGTCCACTTGAGAACAATCGGTCATCGGAGATGTTGTTGGGAAAAGAAAAAGCACGTCTGCACAACGCACCAAGACATGCATCATGGCTGCGCATCTATGCTATTAAGTTGGAACATGGAATTTATGTTATAACGGGTGGTACAATAAAGCTGACTCGCACGATGCAAGAACGTGAGCATACGCTCGTTGAACTGGCAAGGATGGAGAAGGTTCGTAGGTTTATGCTTGATAATGATATCACGGACAAGGATTCTTTCGATGACTATCTGAACGACATGAACTAAAATAATGAAAGGAGGTCTCAATGAGAACGCATGAAGAAATAGTCTCTAAGCTGAAGGAGCATCAGTCGTCTACTCCATCAAAGTGGCGTGAAAATGCAGAGTGGCGTATGAAGAACAAGGGGTGGCTACGCTATTCACAGCATATAGCCATGATGATGCTTGACAAAATGGAGGAAATGCACATGTCGCAGAAGCAGCTTTCTGAACTTATGGGGTGCAGTCAGCAGTATGTTTCGAAAGTGTTGAAAGGGCAGGAGAATCTTTCGCTTGAGACGATATCAAAGATTGAAAAGTGTCTCAATATTCAGATTATTTCGACAAGTACTTATTCTCAAGCCTACGCTTTTGCCACGGAGGAAGAAGGTTCAAATATGGTAGCTGAGGATAATGTGGAATATGGTAAGTCTGAGTCATAGTGCCAGAATGAGAACGTAAATTCAAAACTACAAAAGGATCATAGGGGCAGGTATTGTTGGTCCAAAGATAACACGGACCGCATCTCCTCCCCCCATAACGAAATGAATGGTTTGCAATACGCATTGCAAACCATTCATTCGTCTATAAGTCATTTGAATCAGCGAAGTACGGCTGGGATGAGGCGTACTGGGGAGCAGAGGCCGGATGGGAGTGGTGTCCACTTGTCGTAGCGCTCCTTCTTGTAGTTGAGGTCTACGACGTTGATCTCCTTGAAGCGACGCCATTCGATGCCATCGCGATCCATCTGCGAGATGCGGTTGGCAGGGAGGTTGGTGACTTCGATGGTGATGGTGTTCTCGCCCGTCTGGAGATATGGGGTGATGTCTATGCGATAAGGCACGGAGAAGAGGGTGCCGGCTTCGTGACCGTTGATGAGGACGTGGGCTGTCTCGCGGACATCGCCAAGGTCGAGGATGAAGGCTGCTGCACCACTGGCGTATGGATCCTTCTGGTTGACGAATGTGGATGCCATGTTGAAGGTGGTGGTGTAGACTCCAGTTGCCATGGTGGTTTGCAGGGCTGAGGTGAGTGATGGCACTGGGGTGTCGCCTGGTGTGTAGCCCTGCTCGGTGAGGTCGGTCCATGAACATGGTGACTTCATGCGCCATGTGCCTGTGATTGGGGTAGGGGCTGACTCCTTGAAGGAGAAGGTCCAGTTGCCATGCAGGATGGTGGCGCGTGCTTCCATGGCGTCGTAGTACTTATGTGCCTTGATGGAAGGGTCGGAGGCAACGATGCGGTCGCAGGCATCGGAGTTGGTGAATGTACGCAGGATGATGCTCTCACCGCTTCGAAGCTGTACGGCTACCTGTCCGGCGCTGTTGACCTTGGCACGGCTGATGGTACCATTCATTGGGTTGTAGAAGAGTGCTGCGCTAAGCTTGACGCCGAGGTCGATGTTGGCTGTCACATCCTTGCCCTGAAGGTTGGTGATGAAGTAATGGTAGCCGTCGGGGTTGCTGCGACGAATGCATGAGAGTCCCTGTGCGGAACGCATAGGCTCTGGACGCGCTGCGGTAGAGGCAAGGGCTGTATGATAGTCGTCGGCAAGGGTGGCTACCTTCTGCAGCGACTTCATGACCTTCTGAAACTCTTTCTGCTCGGCCTTGTGTCCATAGCCTGGCACAGAGGTAGGGTAGTGGCCCATGAAGATGACCTTGTAGCCCTGGGATGCAAGTGCAAGGAGGCGGCGGGCTGTAGCGAGCGGCATGAAGCGTACATCGGGGATGATGACTGCTGCATAGCGGCGGGTGACGTCGTCGCGGAGCAGATAGCGGTCGGATACATAGTCGACATCGTAGCCGGTGCGGATGATGTGCTGCACGGTGCTGATGAAGCGTGGTGCGCGCTTGTCCATGGAGTGGATGTCGAAGAGTGCCACGGTGCCCGGCTGGTCGTAGAGCATGTCGTAGTAAGGGAGGTAGACGAGCAGGTCGTTGTCAGGTTCGCCCCACTGGAGGAAGGACTGGCTTCGCGCTATGTAGTCGGAGAAGGCAGGCATGGACGACCACCAGCTGTTGTAGGGCGTCATGTCGACCGATGCATAGAAGCGCCAGCCTGGCCATTGGGCGTCCTTAGGACTATAGCATGAGCCGTGGAAGAAGACGTGGTTGACACCTGAGATGAAGAAGAGGTCGAGGTCGGGCTTGCATTGCGAGAGTGAGGTGCGGAAGTGCTCGGTGAGCCATGTGAATGTCTCGGACGATGTGTACCGATGGCCAGAGAGGTGGGCTCCGGACGATGCATACTTGAGCATGGAGATGTCGGAGTCGTTCTTCTTTGTGTTGCCTGGATCGCGACGCAGGCCTGTGATGCCGAAGTCGGTGAGTCCGAATCCTTCGCACTCAGGTATGTCAACCTCGGCATAGAGATCGAGAAGGTTGGCTGGCGAACCATGTGCCTGGTTGCGGGTGATGGCGCCATGCTTATGTGCCCAGTCGGTCCACTGAGTGGTGAAGTTCTCGAGCAGGAGGTCGCCCAGAGTCTCGCGATAGTCGGAGAGGATGCGGCGATCGTCGTCGGTACGCAATGAGTCGGGAGTGGTGAATGACTTCAGATGTGGAGTGAGGTCGTAGCCTCGGCGCTTCTGAAACTCGGACAGAAGGGATGGAGTCCAGTCGGCACCATACACCTCGTACGAGTCGTTGAAGAAGGTGTGGGGCGGTGTGACGCCTTGGCTGGCGAATGCCTGGTCGAAGCGCTCAAGATAGCGTGCCACGGATCCGCGATCGAAATGGTCGATGACGAAGCCTTCGCCGCCCGGTGCAGCTCGCTTCACCATCTGGCGTGTCTTGCCTACCTCCACGCTTACCTTACCCTGTGCATCGGTGTGGAAGATGGCCTTGGTGGCTGCATCGGCCTCCGTAACCAGCGGACCGCCGAATGGCCAGCCTGTACCTGTGGCCATGTTGGTCTCGATGCCAAGGCGTGTGCCTTCGGTCTGCACGTGCTGGAGCATCTGCATCCACTGTGGGGAGAGGTAGGGAATGTCGTTGGCATCGTTGCCCTGCACGCCATAGATTGGTGTGATCTCGACACCTCCTATGCCTGCCTTTGAAAGCTGCTCAAGGTTGTAGGTCAGTCCTTCCTTGTCGACTGCCGAGCCGAGCCACCACCAACGGGTGTATGGCTTTGCTTCCTGAGGTATAGGAATCCATTGCTGTGCAAGGGCGTGGGTGGCGGAGAGGGCACCTATGATTATGGTGATAAATAGTTTTTTCATGATTGGGTGTTGACGTTGTTAGGTTGTACAAGTGTCGCATGCTAATAGTTTTAGATTTTTCTAAATATTTTAGTTTAGATTTCGAGCCCGAAGGGCGATCCCTAATAAAATCCTTCTCAAAAGCGACGAACTGGAGCGCATTTTTTGTAAGGATGTTAATTAAAGATTTTTATCTTCACTATAATCTAAAACTATAATCTCAACTAAAAATACGCTCGAATACCTCGCTTTTTGGGGAGTCTTTTTGTGGGGATCGTCGCTGCGCTCCTCGAAATCCGAACTAAAATCTTAATAATAATCTATAACTTAATGTATTAGCAGACTTGCGAAAGTTGAATATTTGAGTCCACTTTAAAAAGTGGCTTTTGAGTTAAACATCTGCTCTGAAACAAAAA